>NZ_JBEYCX010000016.1:0-174006 GCF_040632975.1 Streptomyces sp. NPDC013455
TGGGCCGGTGAAGAGCACGCGTAGACACGGAACCAGGCCACCAGGTACGAGCCGCCCCCTGGAAGGTCCTTGGGCGGGTCGTTCTCGAACTCGATCCTTCTCCGTACGGAGGGGCGCCCTTCGCCACGACCGGGGGTCAGCTCTTGCTGAGCTCCCAGAACCGGAACACGGTGGAGGCGTCCAGGCAGTACTCCAGGCCGTAGACGCCGTCGCGGGCGACGGCGTACTGCTTGGCCTGCCAGACCGGCAGGACGGGCAGTTCGTCGGCGACGATGTTCTGGAGCCTGCCGAAGTCCTTGTCGGTGGCCGAACGGTCGCTCTGCGCGGCGGTGGCGGGGATGATGGACCCGGTGATGGTGCGGTTGTCGTAGTTGTTGTCCAGGACGTTGCCCTTGCCGAAGAAGGGGGCCGTGAAGTTGTCGGCGTCCGGGTAGTCCGGCACCCAGCCCTTCACGTACACGCCGTACTTGCCCTGGGCGATGTCCTTCTCGTACTGGTCGAAGGCGACGGACTTGACGTCGGCGTCGAACAGGCCGCTGGCGTTGAGCTGGCCGGCGATGGCCTTCAGCTCCTCGTCGGTGGCGGGGCCGTAGCGGGAGGGGGTGGACCAGAGGGTGAGCTTGACCTTGCCGTCGATGCCGTCGGCGCGCAGCGCGGCGGCGGCCTTGGCCCGGGAGGGGCGGGCGCCGTAGGTGTCGAAGTAGGCGGTGTTGTGGCCCGCGATGCCCGCCGGGATGATCGAGTACAGGGGGGTGGCGGTGCCCTGGTACACGTCCTTGATGAGGGCGTCGCGGTCGAGGAGGTAGGCCATGGCCTTGCGGACGCCGAGCTTGCCGGCGACCGGGTGCTTCATGTTGAAGACCAGGTGCTGCACTTCGGCGCTGCTGCCCTCGGTGACGTCGACGCCCTTGTTGTCGGCCTGCTGCTCGAGGTCGGCGATGTCGGCGGCGGTCAGGCCTCGGTAGGCGATGTCGATGTCGCCGTCGAGGAGGGCCTGCTTGAGGGCGGTGCGGTCGCCGTGGAAGAACTTCAGGGTGATGCCCGAGTTCTTGGCCTCGGCGGCGCCCTGGTAGTTGCCGTTGACGGAGAAGACCGCCTGGTCCTTGTCGAAGGATTCCAGCTTGTAGGGGCCGGAGCCGACGGCCTTGTGGTCGGTGCGCAGGCCGTCCGCGTCGTACTGGCGGTGGTTGACGATGGAGCCGGCGCCGGAGGCGATCTTGCTGGGGAAGGTGGCGTCGGGCACCTTCAGGTGGAAGACGGCCGTCTTCGCGTCGGGGGTCTCGACCTTGTCGAGCATGGGGAAGATGATCGCGGGACCGGCGGGGTCGTCGATCTTCAGCATGCGGTCGAAGGAGAACTTGACGTCCTCGGAGGTGAGCGGGTCACCGTTGCTGAACTTCAGGCCGTCCTTCAGCTCGCACTTGTAGACCATGGCCCGG
The DNA here is from genome assembly GCF_040632975.1 of Streptomyces sp. NPDC013455. Lineage (NCBI taxonomy): Bacteria > Bacillati > Actinomycetota > Actinomycetes > Kitasatosporales > Streptomycetaceae > Streptomyces > Streptomyces sp. NPDC013455. Next base: position 1,440 of record NZ_JBEYCX010000016.1, read on the forward strand.
GTGTCGGTGAAGGTGCAGTTCTTCGCCAGGTCGGGCTGGGGTTCGGTCGCGCCCTTGGGGAAGCTGAGCAGCGACTGGAAGACGTTGTTGAACAACAGCCAGGAGCCGGGGTCGTATCCGGATGCCGGGTCCGTGGCGAGGACGTCGTCGGACATCCCCATCACCACGGAGGAGCCGGTGCCCCCGGAGTCACCGGTGTCCGAGCCGCAGCCGGTCAGCAGGCCGGAGGCCAGCCCCGCCACGATGGGCAGGACTGGCCACTGGTTGCGCATGTTCACTTGAATTGTGCCTTGTCGTCGGTTGTCAGCCCGGGGCCGCCGTCCCTGGCCCCGGGCCCCGGGGGCCGCTGGTCTCGGCCCCGGGTGGGGAGAGCCGTCAGCCGCTCACACCGCGGCCGAGCTCCCACAGCTGGAGCGTCGAGGAGGAGTTGAGGGCGTAGGCCACGCCCGTGATGTCGTCCCGTGCGGCGACGTACTGCTTGCCCTGCCACAGCGGCAGGACGGGGACGTCCTCGGCGACGGTGTCCTGGATCGCCGTCAGGCTCTTGGAGGCGCCGAGCCGGTCCGCCTCGCGGCGGGACTGCGGGATCAGCGAGCGCTGGATGGTGCTGTTGGAGTAGGGCGAGCCGAGGAAGTTGTCCTTGTCGAGGAAGGGCGCGAGGAAGTTGTCGGCGTCGGGGAAGTCCGGGAACCAGCCCATGCCGTAGACGTCGTACTCGCCCTTGCGCTCGGCGGGCCGGAAGGTCTCCCAGGGGTGGCCCTGGATGGAGGCGTCGAACAGGCCGCTGTCGTTGAGCTGCTTCTGCAGGATCTGGAACTCCTGCTTGGTGGCCGAGCCGTAGTGGTCGGTCGTGTAGTGCAGGGTGAGCTTCACCGGGGTGGTGATGCCGGCCTTGGACAGCAGTTCCTTGGCCTTGGCGGCGCTGGGGTTGCCGTACTTGTTGAAGAAGGAGTTGGAGTGGCCGGTGACGGTGGCCGGGACCAGCGAGTACAGCGGCTCGGCCTGGGTGCCGTAGACCTTGGAGACCAGCTCGCCGCGGTTGATCAGCTGGGCCATGGCCTGGCGTACGGCCTTGGACTTGACGCTGGAGGCGGTGGTGTTGAAGGCGAGGTAGCGGATTTCCAGGCCCGGCATGTCGACCAGGTCGACGTTCTCGTCGCCGCCGGCGTCCAGCTTCTGGATCAGGGCGGGCGACATGGTGCGGGTCATCACGTCGATGTCGCCCTTGTCGATCGCGGCGCCCATGGCGTCGGCGTCGGCGAAGGCGCGCAGTTCCACCTTGCTGTTGTTGACCTCGACGGCGCCCTTGTAGGAGGGGTTCTCGCTGAAGGTGGCGCTGACGATGGCGTTGTTCTCGACGTCGGCCGCGAAGGTGTAGGGGCCGGAGCCGTCGACCTCGAAGCCCTCGCGGAGCTTGTCCTTCTCGTAGTCCTTGGGGTTGACGATGCCCGCGACCGGAGTGGACAGCTTGTAGGGGAAGGTGGCGTCGGCCGTCTTCAGGTGGAAGATGACCTCGCGGTCGCCCTGCGTCTCGATGGTGTCGATGGTGTTCAGCAGGGCGGAGACACCGCTGTCGGCGTCGATGCGCAGCGCGCGCTCGATGGAGTACTTGACGGCGTCGGCGGTCACCGCGTCGCCGCTCGCGAACTTCAGTCCCTCGCGCAGCTTGCAGGCGTAGCGCTCGCTGCCGCTGTCGGTGAAGGAGCAGCTCTCGGCGGCGTCCGGTACGGGGTCTCCCTCGCCCTTGGGCTGCGCCATCAGGGTCTGCACGGACTGGCGCAGGATGTTCCAGGTGCCCACGTCGTAGGCGTAGGCCGGGTCGAGGGGCGCCGGGGCGTCCTTCGTGGCGGTGAACCGGTCCGTGGTGCCGACGACGATGGCGTCGCCGCTCTTGCTCCCGCTGTCGGATCCGCCGCACGCGGCGAGAACCGGGGTGAGCAGGCCGGCCACCGCCGGCAGCACCAGAGTCTTGCGGTTCATGCGGGAGTTTCTCCAGGACTGTTTCGGGTCCGTGTATCCGGCACGCATGGGTGGTGCGGCGGATCACGGGGGTACTCGGCGATGTTCTCGCGACGAGATTAGTCCGCGCCCGCAGCGGGGTTCACAGCCGCGTGAGCTGACCCCTCATCACGCAGTGGAACCGGTCGCGGACAGACCGAAAACCCGACAGTGGCAGGATTAGTGCAGCATCCCACCAATCGGGACACAAGGTTCCGCCTTTTCTCCCTTTACGGGGTCCGTCAGCACACTGGGGCAACGTTGTCGAGACCCTTCGGCGTGGCGAACGTCACATCGACAACTGTGCGGCCGGTCAGCAGCATTCGGCCGCGCGGCCTGGCCGGAATTGCACGTCGGTGTACTTCCCCGGAAATGTGTCCGGCCCGGCCGGCGGACTTGCTTCCCGGCCATTGGTGCTGCCACTCCCCCGGCTTTCGGGCCGCGGGCACCGCCGGTGACCGGCTAACGCATTGCCGTCATGAGGCCGCGGAGGAATGCCAGGTCGACCTCTTCCAGGGAGGAGACGACGGTGCGGCCCTCGGCGGGGCCGATGGGCGCGACGGAGGGTACGGCGACCACGCGGCAGCCGGCGGCCTCGGCGGCCGCCACGCCGGTCGCGGTGTCCTCGACCACGGCGCATCTGGACGGATCCGCGCCGAGCCCCGCGGCGGCGAGCAGGTAGGGGTCCGGGAAGGGCTTGGTACGGGAGACCTCGTCGCCGGCGATGGACAGGGCGAAGTGGTGCGGGCCCAGCACGGACAGCACGCGGTCGATGATGCGCCGGTGGGAGGCGGAGACCAGGGCGGTCGGGATCTCGTGCGCGGAGAGCTCGGCGAGCAGCCGGGCGGCGCCCGGCATCAGCGGCAGGGCGCGTCCGATACGGGCCTCGAACCCTTCGTTGAGCAGTACCGTCAGCTCGGCGAGGGTGATGTCCGCGCCGGTGGCCTCGATCAGGAACCCCGCGCTGCGGGTCATGGGGCCGCCGACGACGACATGGCGCCAGGTGTCGTCCAGGGTGTGACCGAGGGAGGCGAAGACCTCCACCTCGACGTCCCACCAGAAACCCTCGGTGTCCACCAGGGTGCCGTCCATGTCGAGGAGCACCGCTTGCAGGGCGGAGCCTTCGGCTGTCTGGGTTCCTAGCGCGGGGACCGTACTGGTCATCCGGGCGCACCTCCTCGAGGGACGACCAGGCCGGCTCCCCGGCAGGGAACCGGCCTCAGTGGACCGACCAGTGTACGGCTTATCCGATCAGCGCGCTGGATGAGACACGCGTCACCGTGCGTTGAAGTACTTGGCCTCGGGGTGGTGGATCACGATCGCGTCCGTGGACTGCTCGGGGTGCAGCTGGAACTCCTCGGACAGGTGGACCCCGATCCGCTCCGGCTGCAGGAGCTCGGCGATCTTGGCGCGGTCCTCCAGGTCCGGGCAGGCGCCGTAGCCGAGGGAGAAGCGGGCGCCGCGGTACTTCAGGGCGAACATGTCCTCGATGTCGGCCGGGTCCTCGCCGCCGAAGCCGAGTTCGGCGCGCACCCGGGCGTGCCAGTACTCGGCGAGCGCCTCGGCCAACTGCACGGACAGGCCGTGCAGCTCGAGGTAGTCGCGGTAGGCGTTGGCCTCGAAGAGCTTGGCGGTCTCCTCGCCGATGCGCGAGCCGACGGTGACGACCTGGAGGCCGACCACGTCCGTCTCGCCCGACTCCTCCGGGCGGAAGAAGTCGGCCAGGCACAGGCGCCGTCCGCGGCGCTGGCGCGGGAAGGTGAAGCGGGTGCGCTCGTTGCCCCGCTCGTCCAGGATGATCAGGTCGTCGTCCTTGGACACGCAGCGGAAGTAGCCGTAGACGACGGCCGCTTCGAGGAGGTTGTCGGTCTGGAGCCGGTCGAGCAGGCCGCGCAGCCGGGGCCGGCCCTCGGTCTCGGCGAGCTCCTCGTACGTGGGCCCCTCGCCGGTGCGGGCCTGCTTCAGCCCCCACTGGCCCTTGAACAGCGCGCCCTCGTCCAGCCAGCTGGCGTACTCCTTGAGCTGGATGCCCTTGACGATCCGGGTGTCCCAGAACGGCGGGGTGGGCACGGGGTTGTCGGTGGCGACGTCGGAGCGGACGTGGCCCTCCTGCGGGTGCTCGGTCACCTCGACGGCGGCGGCCGCGCGGACCCGGCGCTGCCTCAGCTCGGGCAGTTTCGCCCCGGGCACGCCGCGCTTGACGCCGATCAGGGCGTCCATCAGGCGCAGGCCCTCGAAGGCGTCGCGGGCGTAGCGGACTTCGCCCTCGTAGATCTCGTGCAGGTCCTGCTCGACGTAGGCCCGGGTGAGGGCGGCGCCGCCGAGGATGACCGGGAAGCGGGCGGCGAGGCCGCGCTGGTTCAGCTCCTCCAGGTTCTCCTTCATGATCACCGTGGATTTGACCAGGAGGCCGGACATGCCGATCACGTCGGCCCGGTGCTCCTCGGCCGCCTCCAGGATCGCGGAGACCGGCTGCTTGATGCCCAGGTTCACGACGTTGTAGCCGTTGTTGGACAGGATGATGTCGACCAGGTTCTTGCCGATGTCGTGCACGTCGCCGCGGACGGTCGCGAGGACGATGGTGCCCTTGCCCTCGGCGTCCGACTTCTCCATGTGCGGTTCGAGGTAGGCGACGGCGTTCTTCATGACCTCGGCGGACTGGAGGACGAACGGCAGCTGCATCTGGCCGGAGCCGAACAGGTCGCCGACGACCTTCATGCCGTCCAGCAGGGTGTCGTTGACGATGTCGAGGGCCGGCCGGTCCTGGAGGGCGGCGTCCAGGTCCTCCTCCAGGCCGTTGCGCTCGCCGTCGATGATGCGGCGCTTGAGCCGCTCCTCCAGCGGCAGCGCGGCCAGTTCCTCGGCCTTGCCTGCCTTGAGGGACTTGGCCGTGGCGCCCTCGAAGAGCTGCATGAGCTTCTGGAGGGGGTCGTAGCCCTCGCTGCGGCGGTCGTAGATCAGGTCGAGTGCCGTGCCGACCTGCTCCTCGTCGAAGCGGGCGATCGGCAGGATCTTGGAGGCGTGGACGATCGCCGAGTCCAGTCCGGCCTTGACGCACTCGTCGAGGAAGACGGAGTTCAGCAGGATGCGGGCGGCCGGGTTGAGGCCGAAGGAGATGTTCGACAGGCCCAGCGTGGTCTGCACGGCCGGGTGCCGCTTCTTCAGCTCGCGGATCGCCTCGATGGTGGCGATGCCGTCCTTGCGGGACTCCTCCTGGCCGGTGCAGATGGTGAAGGTCAGGGTGTCGATGAGGATGTCGTCCTCGCGGATGCCCCAGTTCCCGGTCAGGTCGGCGATCAGCCGTTCGGCGATCTCGACCTTCTTCTCCGGGGTGCGGGCCTGGCCCTCCTCGTCGATGGTGAGGGCGATCAGCGCGGCGCCGTGCTCCCGCGCCAGCCGGGTGACCTTGGCGAAGCGGGAGTCGGGGCCGTCGCCGTCCTCGTAGTTCACGGAGTTGATCACCGCGCGGCCGCCGAGCTTCTCCAGGCCCGCCTGGAGGACGTCGACCTCGGTGGAGTCCAGGACGATCGGCAGGGTGGAGGCGGTGGCGAAGCGGCCGGCGAGCTCCTCCATGTCGGCGACGCCGTCGCGGCCGACGTAGTCCACGCAGAGGTCGAGCATGTGCGCGCCCTCGCGGATCTGCTCGCGCGCCATCTCCACGCAGTCGTCCCAGCGGCCGTCGAGCATGGCCTCGCGGAACTTCTTGGAGCCGTTGGCGTTGGTGCGCTCGCCGATGGCCAGGTAGGAGGTGTCCTGGCGGAACGGCACCGACTGGTACAGGGAGGCGGCGCCCGGCTCGGGGCGCGGTTCGCGCGCGGGCGGGGTGAGGCCCTGGACGCGCTGCACGACCTGGCGCAGGTGCTCGGGGGTGGTGCCGCAGCAGCCGCCGACGAGCGAGAGGCCGTACTCGCGGACGAAGGTCTCCTGGGCGTCGGCGAGCTCCGGCGCGGTCAGCGGGTAGTGGGCGCCGTCCTTGCCGAGGACCGGCAGGCCCGCGTTGGGCATGCAGGACAGCGGGATGCGGGCGGTGCGGGCGAGGTAGCGCAGGTGTTCGCTCATCTCGGCCGGGCCGGTGGCGCAGTTCAGGCCGATCATGTCGATGCCGAGCGGTTCCAGCGCGGTCAGGGCCGCGCCGATCTCGGAGCCGAGCAGCATGGTGCCGGTGGTCTCGACGGTGACGGAGACGATCACCGGCAGGTCCAGGCCGAGGGCTTCCAGGGCACGTCGGGCGCCGAGGACGGCCGCCTTGGTCTGCAGCAGGTCCTGGGTGGTCTCCACCAGCAGGGCGTCGGCGCCGCCGGTGACGAGGCCTTCGGCGTTGCGCTGGTAGGCGTCGCGCAGGGTGGTGTAGGGGGCGTGGCCGAGGGTGGGCAGCTTGGTGCCGGGGCCCATCGAGCCGAGCACCCAGCGGGGCCGGCCGTCCCGGGCGGTGAACGCGTCGGCGGTCTCCCGGGCCACCCGGGCGCCGGCCTCGGACAGCTCGTGCACGCGCTCGGGGATGTCGTACTCGCCGAGCGCGGAGTGGTTGGCCCCGAAGGTGTTGGTCTCGACGCAGTCGACGCCCACGGCGAAGTACGCCTCGTGGACGGAGCGGACGATGTCGGGCCGGGTGATGTTGAGGATCTCGTTGCAGCCTTCGAGCTGCTCGAAGTCCTCGAGGGTGGGGTCCTGCGCCTGGAGCATGGTGCCCATGGCTCCGTCGGCGACCACCACACGGGTGGCGAGCGCCTCGCGGAGCGCGGACACGCGGGTCCGGGTGTCGGCGGAGGGGGACGTTGGCGACGAGGCCATGTAGGGGCTCCCTGTGGTGCGACGGCTGTCGGCTATGCGGTTTCCCGGGCAAGCCGGGGTGCCGCACGGCGTCAGAGTAACCGGGAGTGGGCTTGGATGGGCAGCGGCGTCCACGAGACGGACGCGCGTGGCCCCCGTGCCACGCGCAGGCCACGTGAGATGTAACAGGTGTCGTCCGCCTATTAGCGGGAGGTCGGCATGGACCGGTAGTGTTCGACATTGCCGAACGGTGTGGTTGTTGCGCCGTGGGCAGTCGAAGGGGACGGAGGCAGGACGGCGATGGCACGGAACATCCAGTCGCTCGAACGGGCGGCGGCGATGCTGCGGCTGCTCGCGGGCGGCGAGCGGCGGCTCGGCCTCTCGGACATCGCCTCGTCACTGGGTCTCGCCAAGGGCACCGCCCACGGCATCCTGCGCACCCTCCAGCAGGAGGGGTTCGTGGAGCAGGACGAGGCCTCCGGCCGCTACCAGCTGGGCGCGGAGCTGCTGCGCCTGGGCACCACCTACCTCGACGTGCACGAGTTGCGGGCGCGGGCGCTGGTGTGGACCGACGACCTGGCCCGCTCCAGCGGGGAGAGCGTCTACCTCGGGGTCCTGCACCAGCAGGGCGTGCTGATCGTGCACCACGTCTTCCGACCGGACGACAGCCGGCAGGTGCTGGAGATCGGGGCGATGCAGCCGTTGCACTCCACGGCGCTGGGAAAGGTGCTCTCCGCCTACGACCCGGTGGCGCACAGCGAGGCGCTGGAGTCCGAGCGGAAGGCGTTCACGGACCGCACGGTGTGCGAGGAGGGCGACTTCGAGCGCCTCCTGGACGTCACGCGCGCGCGTGGGTACGCGGCCGACGTGGAGGAGACCTGGGAGGGCGTGGCGTCGATCGCCGCGCCGATCCACGACCGGCGCCGGATGCCCGTGGGCGCGGTCGGCATCACCGGTGCCGTGGAACGGCTGCGCCCGGACGGGGAGCTGCGCTCCGAGCTGATCGCGGCGGTGCGCGACTGCGCCCGGGCGGTCTCCCGGGACCTCGGCGCCGGGCGGTTCTGACCCGGCACCGCTCCCACATGGGGAAACGACCGGGACGCCAGGCGGCGTTCCGGCCCTCGGCCTACCCTGAAATGGACAAATTGGGGTAGATCGTGCTGTCGGCGCACGAACCTCGATAACTTGCAGCGATCAATAACGATCCTGTTTTCGATAACAGAACTCTTGACGCACGCGTAGTGCCGAACAAGACTCCCGTCCATCGGTCGGCATTGTCGAACACCTACCGGCAATACGCGCTAGAGTGTGACAACGCCAAGGGCCGGCATCGCTCTCACCCCCGAGGGCGCCTGAATCCCGGCGGGACCCGGGGTTCGGCCCCTGGACGAAGGACAAAGGAGTCGCGGGTGTCCAGCTCCGACATCTTCATCGGCGAGACCATCGGTACCGCCATACTCATCCTGCTCGGCGGTGGCGTCTGCGCCGCCGTCACGCTGAAGGCCTCCAAGGCCCGTAACGCCGGTTGGCTCGCCATCGCCTTCGGGTGGGGCTTCGCCGTCATGACGGCCGTCTACATCTCCGGACCGCTGTCCGGTGCCCACCTCAACCCGGCCGTCACCGTCGCCCTGGCCATCAAGGACGGCGACTGGAGCAATGTTCCGACCTACTTCGCCGGCCAGCTGCTCGGCGCGATGATCGGCGCGGCGCTCGTGTGGGTCACCTACTACGGCCAGTTCCACGCCCACCTGACCGACAAGGAGATCGTCGGCGGTCCGGGCGCGCAGGCCACCTCGGCCAAGGCGGTCGAGGCGCAGGAGAAGGGGGCCGGCCCGGTCCTCGGCGTCTTCTCCACCGGTCCGGAGATCCGGAACGTGGTGCAGAACCTCACCACGGAGATCATCGGCACGATCGTGCTGATCCTCGCAGTGCTCACCCAGGGACTGAACGACGCGGGCAACGGCCTCGGCATCCTCGGCGGTCTGATCACGTCGTTCGTGGTGGTGTCGATCGGTCTGTCGCTCGGCGGCCCGACGGGCTACGCGATCAACCCGGCCCGCGACCTGGGCCCGCGCATCGTGCACGCCCTGCTGCCGCTGCCCAACAAGGGCGGCTCCGACTGGAGCTACGCCTGGATCCCGGTGGTCGGGCCGCTGATCGGCGCCGCCATCGCGGCAGGCATATACAACGTCGCCTTCGCTTAGACATCACTTCGAAGCATGCGCCGTACGTACAGCCCCATCACCACGGATCTTCCCAGGAGCACACAGTGACCGACGCCCACACCGCAGGCCCCTTCATCGCGGCGATCGACCAGGGCACGACTTCCTCGCGCTGCATCATCTTCGACCGGGACGGCCGTATCGTCTCCGTCGACCAGAAGGAGCACGAGCAGATCTTCCCGAAGCCGGGCTGGGTCGAGCACGACGCCAACGAGATCTGGACCAACGTCCAGGAAGTCGTCGCCGGAGCCATCCAGAAGGCGGGCATCACCCGCGACGACATCAAGGCCATCGGCATCACCAACCAGCGCGAGACCACCGTGCTGTGGGACAAGAACACCGGTGAGCCGGTGTACAACGCCATCGTCTGGCAGGACACCCGCACCGACGCCCTCTGCCGGGAGCTGGGCCGCAACGTCGGCCAGGACCGCTTCCGCCGGGAGACCGGCCTCCCGCTGGCCTCGTACTTCGCCGGTCCCAAGGCCCGCTGGCTGCTCGACAACATCGAGGGCCTGAAGGAGCGCGCCGAGGCGGGCGACATCCTCTTCGGCACCATGGACACCTGGGTCATCTGGAACCTGACCGGCGGTGTCGACGGCGGCAAGCACGTCACCGACGTCACCAACGCCTCCCGTACCCTGCTGATGAACCTGCACACGATGCAGTGGGACGAGAAGATCGCCGAGTCCATCGGCGTGCCGCTCCGGATCCTGCCCGAGATCCGCTCCTCCGCCGAGGTCTACGGCGAGGTCACCGGCGGCAAGCTCGGCGACCTGATCGGCGGCATCCCCGTCGCCTCCGCGCTCGGCGACCAGCAGGCGGCCCTGTTCGGCCAGACCTGCTTCTCCGAGGGTGAGACCAAGTCCACCTACGGCACCGGCACCTTCATGGTGATGAACACCGGTGACAAGATCATCAACTCCTACGCCGGTCTGCTGACCACGGTCGGTTACAAGATCGGCGACCAGCCGACGGTCTACGCCCTGGAGGGCTCGATCGCCGTCACCGGCTCGCTGGTGCAGTGGATGCGCGACCAGATGGGCCTCATCTCCACCGCCGCCGAGATCGAGACGCTCGCGCTCTCGGTCGAGGACAACGGCGGCGCCTACTTCGTGCCGGCCTTCTCCGGTCTGTTCGCCCCGCACTGGCGCTCCGACGCCCGCGGTGTGATCGCCGGCCTGACCCGGTACGTGACCAAGGCGCACCTCGCGCGCGCCGTCCTGGAGGCCACCGCCTGGCAGACGCGGGAGATCGCCGACGCCATGGTCAAGGACTCCGGCGACGAGCTGGTGGCACTGAAGGTCGACGGTGGCATGACCGCCAACAACCTCCTGATGCAGACGCTCGCCGACGTCCTGGACGCGCCCGTGGTGCGCCCGATGGTCGCCGAGACCACCTGCCTGGGCGCCGCCTACGCCGCCGGCCTCGCCGTCGGCTTCTGGTCCAGCACCGACGAACTGCGCGCCAACTGGCGCCGCGCCGCCGAGTGGACCCCCCGCATGGACGCGGAGACCCGCGACCGTGAGTACAAGAACTGGCTCAAGGCCGTCGACCGGACCATGGGCTGGATCGAGGACGAGAGCTGAGCGGCTCGCCCCGCCCGGCCATCTCTGACGAGGAGTAAGTACCCGTTATGACCAGTCAGTCCACCCTGAGTTCCGTGCCTGCCCTGGGGACGCACCCGGCCTCCGGCTCCAACCCGAGCCGGGCCGAGACCAGGGAGCAGCTCTCCAAGGCGTCGTACGACCTTCTGGTGATCGGCGGCGGCATCCTGGGCATCTCCACCGCCTGGCACGCCGCGCAGTCCGGGCTCAGGGTGGCGCTGGTCGACGCCGGCGACTTCGCCGGCGCCACCTCCTCCGCCTCCTCCAAGCTGCTCCACGGCGGTCTGCGCTACCTGCAGACCGGCGCGGTGAAGCTGGTGGCGGAGAACCACTTCGAGCGCCGTGCGGTCTCCCGCCAGGTGGCCCCCCACCTGGCGAACCCGCTCACCTTCTACCTCCCCGTGTACAAGGGCGGGCCGCACGGCGCGGCGAAGCTCGGGGCGGGCGTCTTCGCCTACTCCGCGCTCTCCGCGTTCGGTGACGGCGTGGGCCACCTGCTCTCGCCCGCCAAGGCGGCGCAGGACGTGCCCGAGCTCCGCACCGAGAACCTGAAGGCCGTGGCCGTCTACGGCGACGACCAGATGAACGACGCGCGCATGGCGCTGATGACGGTCCGCGCGGCCGTCGAGGCGGGCGCGGTCGTGCTGAACCACGCCGAGGTCACGGGGCTGCGCTTCACGAACGGCCGGGTCACCGGCGCCGACCTCAAGGACCGGCTGTCCGGCGAGGAGTTCGGCGTCAACGCCCGGCTGGTGCTGAACGCGACCGGCCCGTGGGTCGACCACCTGCGCCGGATGGAGGACCCGGGCGCGGCGCCGTCCATCCGCCTGTCCAAGGGCGCGCACCTGGTCCTCAAGCGCACCTCCCCCTGGAAGGCCGCGCTCGCGACCCCCATCGACAAGTACCGCATCACCTTCGCCCTCCCCTGGGAGGACATGCTGCTGCTGGGCACCACCGACGAGGAGTTCGAGGGCGACCCGGCGGACGTGTCCGTCACCGAGAAGGACATAGCCCAGATTCTGGACGAGGCCGCGTTCTCCGTCCGGGACCAGCAGCTGCGGCGCGAGCTGATCACCTACGCCTTCGCCGGTCTGCGGGTGCTGCCGGGCGGGCCCGGTGACACGGCCAAGGCCAAGCGCGAGACCGTGGTGACCGAGGGCAAGGCCGGCATGCTGTCCGTCGCGGGCGGCAAGTGGACGACGTTCCGCCACATCGGCCGCACGATCATGCAGAAGCTGGAGGCGCTGCCGGGCCACCCGCTCGGCGACGACTTCGAGCCGATCTCCTCGCTGCCGAAGAAGCTGCCGCTGCCCGGTGTCGCCAACCCGCGCGCGGTCGCGCACCGCCTGCTGGTCGACAACCCGGCGCCCGGCCCGCGCATGGCCGCCGACACCGCCAAGCACCTGGCCACGCACTACGGCTCCCTGGCGTTCGACATCGCCCGGCTCGCCAACGACAACCCGGAGCTGGCCCAGCGCGTCCACCCCGACGCCCCGGAGATCTGGGCGCAGGTGGTCTGGGCCCGGGACCACGAGTGGGCCGAGACCCCGGACGACGTGCTGCGCCGCCGGACCACGCTGACCATCCGCGGCCTGGCCACGGACGAGGTCCGCGCGAAGGTCCAGGACCTGCTGGACAAGAAGTAGGACCCGGTGGCGGCCGGCCTCTGCCCTGACCCGGCCGGCCGCCGCCGAGGCTCCGGACCCCGCCGCACCGGGTCCGGACCACGGGAAGGGGCGGCTCCACGCCGATGGAGCCGCCCCTTCCCGCTTGCCGGAGCGGCAGCCCGGACACGCGTCCCGCCGCGGGACGGGCCGGCCCCCCTCGCGGGCCGTCGCGGCGCGGGCGTGGAGCGGGGGCCGCGGTCCGCTCCGTGAGTTCGGCCGTCCGCGCGTGTTCCCCGGCGGCGAACGGGGCAGTGATCCGTTCACTCCCCCGTGCAAGGGGGCTGCGGGCGCCCCCGCCGGACGCCGTAAGGTTGGTGGGTCAAGCGAGGGCACGTCGGAAGGAGGCACTGGGTGATCGAGCTGGAGGGGGTTCCCGAGCTGATCGACCCAGTCATGGTGGCCGCGTTCGAGGGCTGGAACGATGCCGGCGACGCCGCCTCCACGGCGGTCGCGCACCTGGAACGCGAGTGGAAGGGCGAAGTGTTCGCGGCGCTGGACGCCGAGGACTACTACGACTTCCAGGTGAACCGCCCCACGGTGTTCATGGACGGCGGTGTGCGGAAGATCACTTGGCCGACGACAAGGTTGTCGGTGGTGCGGGTCGGCGGCGAGAAGCCGCGCGACCTGGTGCTGGTCCGGGGCATCGAGCCGTCCATGCGCTGGCGTTCGTTCTGCAACGAACTGCTCGGCTTCGCGCACGAGCTGGGCGTGGAGCTGGTGGTCATCCTGGGCGCTCTGCTCGGAGACACCCCGCACACGCGTCCGGTGCCGGTCAGCGGGGTCACGTCCGATCCGGACCTGGCCCGCCGGATGGACCTGGAGGAGACCAAGTACGAGGGCCCGACGGGCATCGTCGGCGTCCTCCAGGAGGCGTGCACGCACGCGGGCGTGCCGGCGGTGTCGCTGTGGGCGGCCGTACCGCACTACGTCTCCCAGCCGCCCAATCCGAAGGCCACGCTGGCGCTGCTGAACCGCCTGGAGGACCTGCTGGACCTGCGCATCCCGCAGGGCGAGCTGCCCGAGGACGCGCGGGCCTGGCAGGTGGGCGTGGACCAGCTGGCCGCCGAGGACAGCGAGGTCGCCGAGTACGTCCAGACGCTGGAGGAGGCCCGGGACACCGCCGAGCTGCCGGAGGCGTCCGGCGAGGCGATCGCCCGCGAGTTCGAGCGGTACCTGCGGCGCCGGGACGTGGGCCCTCCGGGCGGGAAGCCGCGTCCTTCCTCCGGCGGTTCCAAGGATGACGAGGAAGGTCCGGAGGACTGAGGCAGGGAAAAGGGGCGGTTCCTCTTCGGGAACCGCCCCTTTCCTTTCCGCCTGAGCGACTGCCGTGGTGGGTCGTCGTCGTCCGCCGCGCCGTCGCGGCCAGTCGCGCGGTCCCCGCGCCCCTTGCGGGGCGCTCCCCTCAGCCTCAGGGGTGGTTACAGCGCCACGCCCAGGAGCGCGTCCACTGCCCGGCTGACCAGGCCCGGCGCGCCGGTGTCCGTGCCGCCCTCGGAGTCTTGCCGTGCCACCCAGCGGTCCACCGCGGCGAGCGCGGTGGGGGCGTCCAGGTCGTTCGCGAGGGCCTCGCGGACCTCCTCCACCAGCGCGTCGGCGGACGGGCCGTCGGGCCGGGAGACGGCCGCGCGCCAGTGGCCGAGGCGGTCGACGGCGTCCTTGAGGACCTGGTCGGTCCACTCCCAGTCGGCGCGGTAGTGGTGGGACAGCAGGGCCAGGCGGATGGCGGCGGGGTCGACGCCGTCCCGGCGCAGCCGCGAGACGAAGACCAGGTTGCCCTTGGACTTGGACATCTTCTCGCCGTTCAGGGCGACCATGCCGGCGTGCACGTACGCCTTGGCCATCGGGAAGTCGCCGGTGAGCACCTGGGCGTGCGAGGCGCCCATCTCGTGGTGCGGGAAGGCGAGGTCGGAGCCGCCGCCCTGGACGTCGAAGCCCATGCCGAAGTGGTCGAGGGCGATGGCCACGCACTCGATGTGCCAGCCGGGCCGGCCGCGGCCGAGGGAGGCGCCGTCCCAGCTGGGCTCGCCGGGCCGGGCCGCCATCCACAGCATCGGGTCGAGCGGGTTCTTCTTGCCGGGGCGGTCCGGGTCGCCGCCGCGCTCGGCGGACAGCAGCCGCATGGCGGCGGCGTCCAGGTTGGAGACCTTCCCGAAGTGCGGGTCGGACTCGACGGAGAAGTAGATGTCGCCTTCCAGCTCGTAGGCCGCGCCGAGTTCGCGCAGCCGCTCCACGAGCGGGACGATGCCGGGTATGGCCTCGACGGCGCCTATGTAGTGCTTCGGCGGGAGCATCCGCAGGGCGGTCATGTCCTCGCGGAAGAGGGCCGTCTCCTTCTCGGCGAGGGCGACCCAGTCGACGCCGTCCCGGTCCGCGCGCTGCAGCAGCGGATCGTCGACGTCGGTGACGTTCTGGACGTAGTGGACCTGCCGCTTGGTGTCGAGCCACACGCGCTGGACGAGGTCGAACGCGTTGTAGGTCGCCGCGTGACCCATGTGGGTCGCGTCGTACGGCGTGATGCCGCAGACGTAGATACGGGCGACGGGACCGGGGTCGAGGGTGACCAGGCCGCCGGTCGCGGTGTCGTGGATCCTCAGGTCGCGGCCCTGACCAGGCAGGGCGGGGACCTCGGAAGCGGGCCAGGCATGCATGTACATGAGCCTAACCGGCGCCCAGCCGCGTATACGAATGGGATCGGTCCGGATGGCCGGTTCTGCGTTCTTGTACCTCGGCGCCGGATGTGCTTACACGGGGGGCCAGGGGATGGCGGGCCACTCGCCGCTCGGCTCCGGGTGCCGCCCGGAGGTGAGCAGCGCGTCGACCCGGGCGCGCGTGGCGTCGGTCTCGGCCGCGGTGATCAGTCCGGCCAGCCGCCCGCCCAGCTCTCCGTCCAGGGCGTCGCGCAGTGACGTGAGGACGTCGACGGCCTCCGCGGTCAGGGGTTCCCCGGCCCAGCCCCACAGCAGCGTGCGCAGTTTGTTCTCGACGTTGAAGGTGACGCCGTGGTCGATGCCGTAGAGCCGGCCGTCGGCGGTGGGCAGCAGGTGGCCGCCCTTGCGGTCGGCGTTGTTGAGCACGGCGTCCAGGACGGCGAGCCGGCGCAGCCGCTCGTCGTCGGCGTGCACGAGGAGCGCGGTGCGGCCCTCGCCGACCTCGGCGAAGCCGATGGCCTTCCAGCCCGGCTCCGGCTCCTCGGCGTCGACCAGGGCGAGCAGCTCGGCCTCGGCGTGGACGTCGACCCACAGTTGGCACATGCCTTCGCCGTAGGGTCCGTCGCGCAGCACGGTCGGCGGGACGAGCCCCCAGCCGGTGGCCTCGGAGAGCTCGTAGGCGGCCACCTCGCGGCCCGCGAGTGTGCCGTCCGGGAAGTCCCACAGGGGACGCTCGCCGGCCACCGGCTTGTATATGCAGGACGCTTCCCGGCCGTCGAGGGCGACCGTGCAGAACAGGGCCGCGTTGGACGCCTCGCGGATCCGGCCGCGCACGGTCAGCTCACCCCGCGCGAGGAGCTCGGCGGGGTTCGGATCGGCCGTCACGCTCCGCGGCGGTATCCGTTCTGGCGCGGACATACGTGTCCTTCCGGATCGAGCGGGAGGCTGCACAGCGGGCACGGTGGCCGCCCGGCGTTGACGACGTCGAGGGCGCGCTTGGCGAAGGCCCGGGCCTGCGCGCCGGTCAGCCGGACCCGCAGCATCGGGGGCCCGTTCTCCTCGTCCTGGAGGAGTCGTTCCTCGGCCTCGGCGAGGTCCTCCTCGGTGTCGGCGTCCAGCTCCACCAGCGCCTGGGCCTCGACGATCATGCGCTGTTCCTCGCCGTCCCAGGCCAGTGCCATGGTGCCGACGCGGAACTCCTCCTCGATGGGGGTGTCCAGCGGGGCGGTGTCGGAGATCTCGGTGGGCGCCACGGCGGGGACGGCCGCGCTGCCGCCACTGCGCCGTACGACCTCGTCCAGCAGCTCGTCCATGCGCTCGGCGAGCGCGGCGACCTGAGTCTTCTCCAGGACCACGCTGGTCACCCGGGAGCCGGCGGTGGCCTGGAGGAAGAACGTACGGCGCCCGGGCAGTCCGACCGTGCCGGCCACGAAGCGGTCCGGCTGGTCGTAGAGGAACACCTGACGGGACACGTCCTGTCTCCATTGAGTTCGAGGTTTCGGCGGTGCGGGCCATGCGGATGCGCGACTGCGTTTAATCGCTTCACCCTACTGCGGCCGACGATCACGGTGCGCCCGCACCGCCCCCGACCGGTGCGTCGCCCTCGCCGGGTTCCTCGCGCGGGGCGAGCGAAGCGAAGTCCCCGGTGTCGCCGAGGCGGACCAGGAAGGGCCTGAGGCGGGTGTAGCGGATCACGGTGACGGAGCACGGCTCGACGGAGATCCGCTGGAAGAGGTCGAGGTGCAGGCCGAGGGCGTCGGCGACGAGCGACTTGATGATGTCACCGTGGGAGCACATGAGGTAGACGGCGTCGGAGCCGTGCTCGCGCTCCACGCGCGCGTTCCACTCGCGGACGGCCTCGGCGGCGCGGGTCTGCATGGCCCGCATGGACTCGCCGCCGGGGAAGGCGGCGGCGGACGGGTGGGCCTGGACGACCTCCATCAGCGGCTCGTCCTTCAGTTCGGCGAGCTTGCGGCCGGACCAGTCGCCGTAGTCGCACTCGCCGATCCGCTCGTCGGTGTGCGCGCGCAGCCCGGGGCGGGAGTCGAGCAGCGGCCGTACGGTCTCCTGGCAGCGCTCCAGCGGGCTGGTGACCACTTCCGACACCGGCAGGCCGGCGAGGCGGGCGGGCAGGGCGGCGGCCTGGGCGGCGCCGCGCTCGTCCAGGGCGACGCCCGGCGTCCGCCCGGCGAGCACGCCGGAGGTGTTGGCGGTGGAACGTCCGTGCCTTACGAGGATCAGCGTGGGCATGCGGACAGGGTAGGCGCATCGTGAAGTGCGCCGACGGACGGACGAAGGGAGAATGCGCTCCGTGATCGTCGACTGCGCGGTCTACCGCCACGGGCACCGCACCGAGGGACCGGAGGACCTGTCCGACGCGCTCGCCGCTGCGCGGGCGGTGGGCGGCTTCGTGTGGATCGGGCTGCATGAGCCGTCCGAGCGGGAGTTCGACCTGGTCACCGAGGAGTTCGGGTTGCACCCGCTGGCCGTGGAGGACGCGCTCAAGGCGCATCAGCGGCCCAAGCTGGAGGTGTACGACGACTCGCTGTTCATGGTGCTGAAACCGGTCGTGTACGAGCCCGAGAACGACACCGTCTCGGCCGGCGAGGTGATGGTCTTCGTCGGGGACGGTTTCGTGGTGACCGTCCGCCACGGCGAGTGCTCGCCGCTGGCGGCCGTGCGGCGGCGGCTGGAGGAGGAGCCGGAGATGCTCGACAGGGGCCCCACCGCCGTGCTGTACGCGATCGCCGACGCCACCGTCGACCACTACCTGGAGGTGGCGACGGAGCTCCAGACCGACCTGGACGAGCTGGAGACGGAGGTGTTCCGGCCGGAGGTGGGCGGTTCGCGCAACACCGCGTCGCGGATCTACACCTTCAAGCGGCAGATCCTGGAGTTCCGGCGGGCCACCGGGCCGCTGGCGCTGCCGCTGTCCCGGCTGGCCGGCGGCGGCCCGCTCGGCAACGGGGTGCCGTTCGTGCACGACAAGGCGCGGCCCTTCTTCCGTGACGTGGGCGACCACCTGACGCGCGTGAACGAGTCCGTGGAGGCCCTGGACCGGCTGGTGTCGGACATCCTCTCGGCGCACCTGGCGCAGATGAGCGTGCGGCAGAACGACGACATGCGGAAGATCTCCGCCTGGGCGGCGATGGCCGCGGTCCCGACGATGATCGCGGGCATCTACGGCATGAACTTCGACCACATGCCCGAACTGCACTGGGTGTGGGCCTACCCCGCGGTGATCGCGCTGATGGCCGCACTTGTGGCGTCGCTGTACCGGCTGTTCAAGCGGCGCGGCTGGCTGTGAGCACGGCTCAGGCGTACCCGGGGGCGGGCGCCGCGGGGCCGCCGAGGGCGTTGCGGCGGGCGGGCGGCGTGAGGCTGACCATCCGGTGCCAGCCGGCGAGGCGTTCGTAGGCGTACACCGCGTGGATGCCGGCGGCGAGCAGTGCGGACTTGGCCTTCGGCCAGCCGAGGATGCGGCCCATGCGGGCCATGACGGCGAGGCTGACGTCCCGGTGGACGGCGATCTCGGCGAGCGCGCACTCGCGCAGGGTGCGCTGGATCAGCCGGCCGTGCCCGGCGGCGGCGAAGCGCAGCAGTTCCTCGTGGGTGTAGGCGAGGTGGTTGTCCTCGTCGTCCGAGATCATGCGGACGGCCTTGCCGATGTGGGGGTGGCCGGCGAAGAGCCCGCGGAGCAGCCGCATCTGCTCGGCGGCGCGCTGTTCGGTGACGCGGCTGTGCGCGAGGTAGACGATGAGGTCGCGCACGGTGAGGGGTTCGTCCCGGCGGAGCTTGTCGTGGGCGAGGCCGATGCCCCGCCGTTCCAGGAGCATCGTGTAGTCGGTCTCGGGCGGGACGGGGACGGGGGTGAGTCCGCGCTTGGTCAGCAGCGCGTGGAAGATGCGCCCGTGCTTGTCCTCGTCGGCGCCGTGGCGGGTGATCTTCGGGGCGAGCGCGCGCTCGCCCGGCGGGACCAGCGCGGCGATCCGGCCGTTCTCCCAGCCGCCCTGGGACTCCCCGCTGGCGGCGATGGAGCAGAAGAGCCGGAACGACTCGTCGTTGTCGAGGATCTCCTGGAACAGACTCTTGGCCGAAAGCATCGCAGGCACCTCTCCCAGCTCCGCGGGATCCCGCACAGACAGGTCGAATAACGAGTCAAATGCGGATAGAAGGGAGCCGCAACAGGGGTGCGGGCGGGCTCGGCCGAACGGCGGACGGCGGGCGCCGGGAAAGAAGGGCCGCGGGGGTCGTAACCGTGCGGCGCCGGGCGCGTTGTTCCCGGTGACGGCCGTGGCGGGGAAGACCCCCGAGCCCCCACCACGGCCGCTGAGACTTCCGGTTCAGGCGAGCCCGGCGCGCTCCAGGGCCTCGCTGCCGGCCCGCAGGGAGGCGATCCGCTCCTCCAGCGTGAAGCCGGCCGGGGCCAGGCTGAGGGTGGTGACCCCGGCGGCGGCGTAGGCCTTCATCCGGTCGGCGATGCGGTCGACCGAACCCAGCAGCGTGGTCTTGTCGATGAGGTCGTGCGGAACCGCGGCCGCGGCTCCCTGCTTGTCCCCGGACAGGTACCTGCGCTGGATGTCGGCGGCCTCCTTCTCGTACCCCATGCGCTGCGCGAGCTTGTTGTAGAAGTTCTGCTTGGCGCTGCCCATGCCGCCGACGTAGAGCGCGGTGTACGGCCGGAAGGTGTCCGCGAGCCGGGTCAGGTCCTTGTCGTCGCCGACCGCGAGCGGCAGGCTCGGGCAGACGTCGAAGCCGTCCAGCGTCAGGCCCGCCTTCTCCCGGCCGGCGCGCAGGTGCGTGATCGTGGTCTCCTCCAGGTGCTCGGCGGAGGGGAAGATCAGCAGTGCGCCGTCGGCGATCTCGCCGGTCTGCTCCAGGTTCTTCGGGCCGATCGCGGCGATGTAGAGCGGGATGTGCTCGCGCTGCGGGTGCACGGTGAGCTTGATCGGCTTGCCGGGGCCGCCGGGCAGCGGCAGCGTCCAGTGCTCGCCCTCGTACGTCAGCCGCTCCCGGCTCATCGCCCTGCGGACGATCTCCACGTACTCGCGGGTGCGGGCCAGCGGCTTGTCGAACCTGACGCCGTACCAGCCCTCGGAGACCTGCGGGCCGGAGACGCCGAGGCCGAGGCGGAACCGGCCGCCGGACAGCGAGTCGAGCGTGGCGGCGGTCATCGCGGTCATCGCGGGCTGCCGGGCCGGGATCTGGAAGATGGCCGATCCGACGTCGATCCGCTCGGTCTGCGCCGCGACCCAGCTGAGCACCGTGGCCGCGTCGGAGCCGTACGCCTCGGCGGCCCAGCACACCGCATAGCCGAGCCGGTCGGCCTCCTGCGCCACGGCCAGGTTGTCGCCGTCCATTCCGGCACCCCAGTAGCCGAGGTTGATCCCGAGCTGCATGGCCGATCCCCTTACCCATGAGTAACGTGCCTGTGGCGCAGACCTTAGCGCGGGGGGAGCGCCGGGGGCAGGGCGCGGCCCCGGACGGGGCGGAATCACACGGCCGCGCGGGGCCGGCCGAGTTGTCCACAGGCAACCCGCCGCACCGGTTCTGGCCAGTAATCTCGCGGCATGGAGCAGAGGCATCTCGGCCGTACCGGCCTGCGTGTGTCCCGGATCGGACTCGGCACCCTCACCTGGGGACGGGACACCGACGAGCACGACGCCGCGGACATGCTGAAGGCGTTCTGGGAGGCCGGCGGCACCCTCGTCGACACGGCGGACGTGTACGGCGACGGGGAGGCGGAGTATCTGCTCGGGCGGCTCATGGACGGCCTGGTGCCGCGCCGGGACCTGATCGTCTCGACCAAGGCGGGCAGCGTCCCGGACCCCGACCGCCGCTTCGACGGCTCGCGCGGCCATCTGCTCGCCGCGCTCGACGCCTCCCTGGCCCGGCTGGACACGGAGTACGTCGACCTGTGGCACGTCCACGCCTTCGACCCCGGCACCCCGCTGGAGGAGACGCTCCAGGCCCTCGACCTCGCGGTGAGCAGTGGCCGCGCCCGGTACGCCGGGGTGTCCAACTTCTGCGGCTGGCAGCTGGCGAAGGCGGCCACCTGGCAGCTCGCGGCGCCGGGCACGCGCACCCGGCTGGCCAGTACGCAGATGGAGTACTCGCTGCTCCAGCGGGGCGTGGAGCGCGAGGTGCTGCCGGCCGCGCTCGACCTCGGCGTGGGACTGCTGCCGTCCTCCCCGCTCGGCCGGGGCGTCCTCACGGGCAAGTACCGGCACACCACTCCCCCGGACTCGCGCGGGGCCTCCGAGCATCTCGCGCCGTTCGTCGAGCCGTACCTGGACGACACGGCGACCCGGATCGTGGACGCGGTGACGACGGCCGCCGACGGGCTCGCGGTCACCCCGCTGCAGGTGGCGCTCGCCTGGGTCCGGGACCGGCCCGGGGTGGCCGCCCCGATCGTCGGCGCGCGCACCGCGCAGCAGCTCACGGCGGCGTTGTCAGTGGAGGCCCTTAGTCTTCCTGAGGAGATCTGCCGGGCGCTGGACGATGTGTCGGCGCCCGTGCACCGCTATCCCGATCACGACTGGAGCACGCTGTGAGCACGGAGCCGGAGACCACGGAGGAAGCCGGGCCGGGGACGCCGGACACACCCGGGCCGGGGACGCCGGACGCACCGCAGGCCGCGGAGAGGGCTGCGGCATCGGAGGCGGGCCGTGCGCAGGGCGGCGGTCCGGCGGACGGCGCTGCCCCGGAGGAGGACGGCACCGGCGACACGGACGGCGCCGGTGACACGGACGCCACCGACCGCCGCGACGGCATGGAGCGCACCGGCGACACAGGGCCCGCCGACGAGCGCGACGCGGGCGGTGCCGGGGATGCCCGGAGCGCCGGTGACGCGGGGGGCACGGGCGAGAGCGAGGGCACGGGCACCGGTGACGAAGGGGACACCGGCGAGGCCGAGGGCACGGGTGACGAAGGGGACACCGGCGAGGCCACGGGCACGGGTGACGAAGGGGACACCGGCGAGGCCGAGGGCACGGGTGACGAAGGGGACACCGGCGAGGCCGCGGGCGGCGACGCGGGTGGTGGTACGGCCGGGGTGTCCGAGGCGGAGGCCGAGTTGGTCGCGCAGCGGATCGAGCGGGAGCGGATCGAGCGGCGCAAGGCCGTACGGAAGGGCCCGATCGACAGCGGCGCCAAGCTCAGCGGCAAGGCGGCCGACCTGCTCGCGGCGGTCCGGGCCGTCGAGAGCGGCGAGAAGCCGGTGACCCCGGTGTTCGCCGAGCCCGCACCGGCACCGCGCCGCCCCGCCCCGGAGCCGGTGCGCAGGCCCCGGCCGGCCCCGGCCGCCCCGGCCGCGCCCGCCGCCCCCGCGCCCCGGGCCGTCGACGCGGTGCGCGGCGTGCTGGCCGAGGGCGGCGCGCCCGCGGCCCTGGCCCCGCAGGTGGCCGCGGTCCTCGGTGAGAACGCCGGTACCGCGCTGCGGGAGGACCCCTGGCAGCTGCTGCGGGTCGGCGGCGTGCGGCCGGAGCAGGCCGACGGCTTCGCGCGGGCGCTGCTGGGCGCCGGCTGCCGGCCGGACGACGAGCGGCGGGGCCGCGCGGTGACCGGCTGGCTGCTGGAGCAGGCCGCCGTGGCCGGGCACACCGCGCTGGAGCTGTCCGCGCTCACCGCGGCGCTGGGCCGGCAGGGCGTGCCGGACCCGGACGCGGCGGTGCAGGACGCGCTCGCCGAGGGTGAGGCGCTGGTCTTCCAGGACGCCCTGGAGGAGCCCGGCGCCCCCGCGCCCCAGGACACCGACGAGGAGCCGGAGCGGCTGGTGCGGGTGCTCGTCGGCCTGGAGCGGTACGCGCTGGCCGAGGAGAGCCTCGCCGACGGCCTGGCCCGGCTGGTCGGCTCGCCGTCGCAGGAGGACGGCCGGCGCTGGGAGGCCGTCGCGGCCGGGGTGTCCGGCGGTGCGGCCGAGCTGGCCCGCGCGGTCGCCGGGCACGGCCTGGTGCTGCACACCGGCGCGGAGGCGGCCCGCGCCGAACCGGCCGCGCTGCTCGGTGCCGCCCGCGCCGCCGGGCTGCGGGCCTTCGCCGCCTGCCACACGCCGGACGGGCGCCGGCGCCTGGCCGCGCTGCTGGGCACGGCGCCCGGGGAGCCGGGGGTGGGCACGGTCGCCGGTCTGCTGTCCGGTGCCGAGGGCCCGGGCCGGGACGCGGAGGGCGCCCTGGCGCTGGACCTGCTGATCGTGCTGGACGCCCCCCAACTCGACGTGGAGAGCGCGGCGATGCTGGTGGAGTCGCTGCCGGACGGCGCCCGGCTGGTGCTCAGCGGAGATCCGGCGGTGCTGGGGTCGGCCGGTCCAGGCCGGGTCTTCGCCGATCTGCTGGCGGCCGGCGTCTGCCCGGTGACCGCCTCCCGCGTCCCGGACCCGGGCCCGATCGGCGAGCTGGTCTCCGGTGTCGGCATCGGTGAGCTGAACCAGGTCGCGGCGCCCGGCAAGGAGGTGGTGATCGTGCCGGTGCGGGACGCGGGCGAGGCCGTGCACCGGACGGTGCAGCTGGTCGCCGACTCGGTACCGCGGGCGATCGGCGTGCCGGCCGACCAGACCGTGGTGATCACCCCGGGCCACGGCGGCTCCGCGGGCACCCGCGCCCTCAACTCCGCCCTGAAGGAGCGCCTCAACCCCGGTCCCGGCCGGTTCGGCGGCTTCGACCCCGGCGACCGGATCGCCTACTCCCCCGCGCCGGGCCGCACGGTCCCGGGCGTGGTGGTGGACGCCGACGCCGAAGGGCTGCACCTGACCTGCGCGGGCGCCGCCGTCGTCGTACCGCGCGAGCGGGTGGAGAGCTGCGTCCGGCACGGCTGGGCGCTGACCGCGCACCAGGCGGTGGGCGCCCGCTGG
Organism: Streptomyces sp. NPDC013455; assembly: GCF_040632975.1. Taxonomy (NCBI): domain Bacteria; kingdom Bacillati; phylum Actinomycetota; class Actinomycetes; order Kitasatosporales; family Streptomycetaceae; genus Streptomyces; species Streptomyces sp. NPDC013455. The sequence continues at coordinate 25,197 of NZ_JBEYCX010000016.1, forward strand.
CCGGCGGCGGTCGTGGTGCTGCCCGGCGACGCCGCGCAGACCCTCAGCCGCCCCTGGGTGTACACGGCGTTCGGCCGGGCGGAACGGCACCTGTCCGTGGTGCACGGCGTGGAGCAGGCGCTGCCGAAGGCGGTCGCGGAGGTGCCGGCCAAGCCCCGCACGACCCGCCTGCGGACGCTGCTGCGCACACAGGAGGTCTGACCCCCGCGGCGGCAGCTCCCGCGGCGGTGCCGTAGCGGCCCCAGGCCCCTGCGGCACCGCCGCCCGTCACTTCTCGGCGTCGAGCGGCTCCAGTTCCTCCTCGTCGTCCTCGACGAACTCGAGGTCCTCCTCGTCCCCGTCCGCACCGTCGGAGACGTCGTCGTCGAAGAGCGCGCTCACGTCGAACCGGCACACCACCCCTTGCGGATCGATGTGCTCGAACGGCGCCTCCAGCCACTCCCCGGCCTCGGGCGGCTCCTCCGCCGCGGTGACCCACAGCGTGGAATCGCCCTCCTCCAGGCCGAACTCCTTGTGCCGGGAGGCGATCTCGTCCGGTTCGAACTCGCCGAAGAGGATGCCCAGCGCCTGCGGGACCGTCCCGGCGGCATCCTCGTCGTCCGCGCCGTCGTCGTACTCCGCCGCCTCGACCCGCCGGGCCTGGGCCAGCAGCCGCTGGGGCTCCGCCACGGTGTAGTCGCGGCGGATCAGCACACTGATGGCGTTCGGTTCCTCCGGGCCCCCGTACGGCGGCAGGGCGTCCGGCGCGGCGGGGATCTCGAAGGGGGTGACCTCGTCATGGCGGTCGTAGAGCAGCTCGTCGTACGCCTCGGCGGCCGCGGCCAGCTGGTTGAACGCCTCGGATACGGCCGGGTCGTCCTCCCCCGACCTGCGTTCGACCGCGGCCAGATGACGGTCGAGCGCGGTCTTGACCGCCTCGGCGGCGGCGCGTACCTCGGCAGCGGTGGGCTGCGCAGCATCAGACATAGTGCAGACGCTATCCGTACCGGGCACCAGCCCGCACAATAGATGCGATGCCGGAATACGAATTTGTCGACGTGTACGTACCTCGCGGGGTCTCCCGCAAGGACGCCACACGTCTGCTGACGGACCATGCCGAGTACGGACACTGGGAGTTGGACCGACTGAGCCTGCTGCGCGACGGCAGCCGCAAGGTGCGGTTGCGCCGGCGGATCATCCGCCAGGTACGAGCCACGTGGTGACGCAGGACGACTGAACGGAGCGGGCCCCGCCGGCATGGCAGGGCCCGCCCCGTTTTCCGGGCGGCAACGGCGGCCGTCCCCACCGTTTCCGGCGGTGCGGCGGCCGCACTCCCGTCCCGGGGCGGGTACGGCCGCCGTACTCCCGTCCCCGAGCGGGTACGGCAGCCGCACTCCCCTCCCGGGGCGGGTACGGCAGCCGCACTCGCCGGCGTCAGGCCGCGGCCCGCGCCTTGCGGTAGAGCACCGTGCCGGCGAGCAGCGCGCCCGCGCCGACCGGCAGCGCGATGCCGAGCGGCATCTCACTTCCCGTGTGCGCGAGCTGGGCGCCGGCCGGAGGCTGGGCGGAGCGGCCCGCCTGGGCCCTGACCTGGGACGCGCCGTGGTCCGCCGCGCCGGTCCCGGTGCCCGGGGTGCCCGTACCGGTGCGGCCGGGCTCCCCCGCGCGGCCGTGACCGGAGTGATCGGGCCGACCGTCCCCACCGGGGTGGCCCGGGTGCCCGGGCTCGCCCGGGTGGCCAGGCTTCCCGGGGTGACCCGGGTGCCCGGGGTCGCCCGGCTTGCCGGGGTGGCTCGGCTTCCCGGGCGGGTTGCCGTGGTCGCCGCCCGGCGGCCGGCCGTGGTGCCCGCCGCCGTTGGCGCAGTCGTTGCCCGTGGTGGCGTTGCCGGCCCCGAGGACGTCGACGCTGTTCCCGCACACGTTCACCGGGACGTCGACCGGCACCTGCACGGTGTTGCCGGAGCCGACGCCCGGCGAGCCTCCGGTGTGGCCGCCCGCGTGCGAGCCGCCGGAGCCGGAGTGGCCGCCGGGAGCGCCCCCGTGATTGGCGCATTTGTTGCCCACCGACGGGTTGAGGAGCCCGACGACGTTCACGGTGTTGCCGCAGATGTTGACCGGCGCGTGCACCGGTGCCTGCACCGTGTTGCCGGACAGTACGCCGGGTGAGCCGCCGGCGGCACCGGCCGCGCCCGCGTCGGCGTGTGCGTAGCCGCCCGCGGCGGCGATCACGCCGGTCGCCGCGGCCATGGTCATCAGGCCCTTACGGGTGCCCTGTCGCATGCTGATTCCCCCCTGCCTTCCATGCCTTCGTTTCCCGAGAGGCCGGTCGGCCCCGGAGCGCATGGCGCGCGCCCCGGGGCCGACGGCTCGCAAAAAGACGCCCCCCTAGGGGAGCCGGCGTCACTTGTTGATGCAGGCGTTGCCGAAGGCGGGGTTCAGGAGCCCGATCACGTTGATGGTGTTGCCGCAGACGTTCACCGGAACGTGCACGGGCACCTGGACGACGTTGCCGGAGACGACACCCGGGGAGCCCACGGCGGCACCCTGGGCACCGGCGTCGGCGACGGCAAGACCCGCGCCCGCGAGAACCAGTCCACCGGTGGCGACTGCGGCAGCGACGACCTTCTTGATCATTCTTCCTCCTTGTTGGCAATGCGGTCCCAAGGTGCGGGATCGCATCACCTGTAACGAGGAGGGAGTAATGGAGCTACGAGCTTATGGTCGGATTCACCCTTCTCAGTTGATCTCGTACGACCGACCGATTAGCTACCGATCGGCTGAGAACACACCGATTAGCTACCGATCGGCTGAGAACACGGCGTCAGGACGCGTCGATGAAGCGGTCCAGCACCCGGACGCCGAACTGGAGCCCGTCCACCGGCACCCGCTCGTCCACGCCGTGGAACATGCCGGCGAAGTCCAGCTCCGGCGGCAGCTTCAGCGGGGCGAAGCCGAAGCCGCGGATGCCGAGGTCGTCGAAGGACTTGGCGTCGGTGCCGCCGGAGAGCATGTACGGGATCGCCTTGGCGGTCGGGTCCTCGGCGAGCAGCGCGGACTGCATGGCCTGCACCAGGGGTCCGTCGAAGCCGGTCTCCAGCGCCTTGTCGGAGTGGACGTCCTCGCGGCGGACCCGCGGGCCGAGGAGCCGGTCGAGGTCGGCGAGGAACTCCTCCTCGTGACCGGGCAGGAACCGCCCGTCGATGTGGGCGGTGGCCTCGCCGGGAATGACGTTGACCTTGTAGCCGGCGTTCAGCTGCGTGGGGTTGGCGGTGTTGCTGAGAGTCGCGCCGATCAGCTTGGCGATGCCGCCGAGCTTGGCGAGGGTGGACTCCATGTCCTCCGGGTCCAGCTCGGTGCCGAGCGCGTCGCCCAGTTCGTCGAGGAAGGCCCGGGTGGTCTTGGTGACCCGCACCGGGAATTTGTGCCGCCCCACCCGGGCGACGGCCTCGGACAGCTCGGTGATGGCGTTGTCGCGGTGGATCATCGAGCCGTGCCCGGCGGTCCCGGCCACGGTCAGCTTCATCCAGTGCATGCCCTTCTCGGCCGTCTGGATGAGGTAGAGCCGCCGCTGCTCGTCGACGGTGAAGGAGAAGCCGCCGACCTCGCTGATCGCCTCGGTGACGCCCTCGAACAGCTCGGGGTGGTTGTCGACCAGGTGGCGGGCGCCGTAGGTGCCGCCCGCCTCCTCGTCGGCGAGGAAGGCGACCACGATGTCGCGCGGCGGCCGGCGTCCGCTGCGCAGCCGGTCGCGGACGACCGCGAGGGTCATCGCGTCCATGTCCTTCATGTCGACGGCTCCGCGCCCCCACACGCACCCGTCGGCGATCTCGCCGGAGAAGGGGTGGTGGGTCCAGTCGACGGCGTTGGCCGGTACGACGTCGAGGTGGCCGTGGATCAGCAGGGCGGGCCGGGACGGGTCCTCGCCCGCGATCCGGGCGACCGTGGAGGCGCGGCCCGGATGCGACTCGTAGATCTTCGGTTCCAGCCCGACCTCGGCGAGCTTTTCGGCGACCCACTCGGCGGCCTTGCGCTCGCCGGGCCCTGAGTGGTCGCCGTAGTTGCTGGTGTCGAACCGGATCAGCTCGCGGCAGAGGTCCACGACCTCGTCCTCGCCGGTGACGCTCCCGGCCGTGCCCGTCTCGCTCACGCTGCTTCCTCCCGCTGTCACTGCTGGTGGTTCCCCTCATCCTCTCCCCGGCCCGGCCCGGGGCCCAAGGGCGGTACCGGCCCGACACACGCCGTTCACGCCGGGCCGGCCCCGGGACGGGGGGTGATCGGCCACCCCGGAAAGCCTGGTAATGTTTCCTTCGTCGCCGCGAGGGAAACCCCGCCGAAAGGGAAACCCCGCACGACAGACACCTGGTCCGGGTGGCGGAATGGCAGACGCGCTAGCTTGAGGTGCTAGTGCCCTTTATCGGGCGTGGGGGTTCAAGTCCCCCCTCGGACACCAGCAAGGCCCCTGCGCTCAGCAGGGGCCTTTCGCGTGCCTCCGCGCGGCTTCCTAGACTTGACGGGTGGCCCGGCCCAACGACGAGGTCGAGGCGCTCCTCCAGGAGTACGCCGACCTCATCGCGATCACCGGAGGCGACGCCTTCAAGGCGCGCGCCTACGAGAAGGCGGCGCGGGCGATCGGCGGGTACCCGGCCGACGTCTCCACGCTCGGCCCGGAGGGGTTGCGGGAGATCCCGAACGTGGGCCGGTCGATCGCCGAGAAGGTGGCCGAGTACCTGCGCACGGGGAAGATGGCGGTGGTCGAGGAGCGCCGCGCGAAGATCCCCGCCGGGGTGCGCGAGCTGATCACCATCCCGACCCTGGGCCCGAAGAAGGCCCTGCGGCTCTACGAGGACCTGCACATCTCGTCGGTGGGCGAGCTGGCCGCGGCCATCGAGGCGGACGCGCTGGCCGATCTGAAGGGCTTCGGCGAGAAGACGCAGGAGAACATCCGGCACGGCATCGAGCTGCTCCGGCGGGCGGGCACCCGGGTACCGCTGTCGACGGCGCTGGACACCGCCGAGGGGATCGTCGCCGAGCTGTCCGGGGTGAGGGGCGGCACGCGCTGCGCGTACGCCGGTTCGCTGCGCCGCATGCGGGAGACCGTCGGGGATCTGGACGTGCTGGTCGCGGCGGAGCACTCGGAACCGTTCATGGACGCGCTGTGCGGGCTGCCGGTCACCGCGGAGGTGATCGCGCGGGGCGCGAAGAAGACGTCGGTGCGCACGGCCAGGGGGCTCCAGGTCGACCTGCGGGTGGTGCCGCCGCGGTCGTGGGGTGCGGCGATGCAGTACTTCACCGGCTCCAAGGCGCACAACATCCGTACCCGGACCATCGCCGTGCACCTGGGGCTGAAGCTCTCGGAGTACGGCGTGTTCGACACCGGGAGCGGGGAGTCGGTCGCGTCCCGCACCGAGGAGGAGGTGTACGCGCGGCTGGGCCTGCCGTGGATACCGCCGGCGCTGCGCGAGGACCGCGGGGAGATCGAGGCGGCGCTGCACGGGGAGCTGCCCCGGGTGGTGACCGAGCGGGACATCCGCGGCGATCTGCACACGCACACCGACCTCACGGACGGTCTGGCCCCGCTGGAGACGATGGTGGAGGCGGCCGCCGGGCGCGGTTACGCGTACTACGCGGTCACCGACCACGCGCCCGACCTGTACATGCAGCGCATGACGGACGAGAAGATGCTCGCCCAGCGGGAGCGGCTGCGGGAGCTGGACGGCGCCCGGGGCCGGATGCGGCTGCTGCACGGCACGGAGCTGAACATCGGGCCGGACGGCGGGGTCGACTGGCCCGAGGAGTTCCTGGCCGGCTTCGACCTGTGCGTGGCCTCGCTGCACTCCCACTTCGACCTGGGCCGGGCGGCGATGACGCGCCGGCTGGTCCGGGCCTGCGAGCATCCGTACGTCAACATCATCGGGCACCCGACGGCCCGGCTGATCGGCAGGCGGCCGGGGGTGGACGCGGACTGGGACGAGGTGTTCGCGGCGTGCGCGCGCACCGGCACCGCGTTGGAGGTCAACGCCCAGCCGGACCGGCTGGACCTGTGCGACGAGGACATCCTGCGGGCCAGGGAGCACGGGGTGCGGTTCGCCGTGAACAGCGACGCGCACTCCGTGCCGCACCTGGGCGTGCTGCGCTACGGGGTCGGGACCGCGCAGCGCGGCTGGCTCACCCGGGACGATGTGATCAACACGTGGCCGCTCACCCGGCTGCGCCGGTTCCTGCGCAAGGGCGGCCGGGGCTGAGACCGCGCGCTCACCGGGCCGCCGCTCGTGCCCACCGGACCGCGCCGCGTGCCCACCGGACCGCGCCGCGTGCCCACGGACCGCGCCGCGTGCCCGCCGGGTCGCTGCGCGCGCCCGCCGAGCGCGCCGCGTACCCCACGGATCCTGCCGTGTCCTCACCGGACGAGGGCGCGTGCGCACCGGGGCGCGGCACGTGCGCACCGGGGCGCGTGCTCACCGGGGCGCGCCGGTGCGCAGTGGGCGGGCCGTGAGGGTGCCGTCGTCCGCGTGCTCGACCCGGGTGCCGAAGGCGCGGGCGTGCCCGTCCAGGATGGTGCGCAGCCAGGCGGTGTCCGCCTCCGACGCGCGCTCCAGGCGCATCCGGCGCGCCCGGAGGGGGACCATGCGCAGGCCGGTCAGCCGGCCGGTGCCGCGCTCCAGGGAGGCCAGGTACAGCAGCCGCAGGTCGTCGCGGTAGCGCTCGTAGCCGCCGATGCCCTCGTAGTCGTCGACGAGGTCGCCGCAGCCGTACAGCACGAGTCGGTCCCGGTAGACCTCCGGCGGGCGCGGATGGTGCGAGGAGTGGCCGTGGACGACGTCGACGCCCGCGTCGACGAGGGCGTGGGCGAAGCGGACCTCGCCGCGCGTGACGGTGTAGCCCCAGTTGGGGCCCCAGTGGACGGAGGCGACGACGAGGTCTCCCGGCCGCTCCAGCTGCCGCAGGCGGTCGGCGAAGTCCCGCGCGGCGGCCTCGGTCGGGGCGGGGACGAGGGCCACGCCGGGCCGTCCGGCGGTGCCGGCCCAGCTGTGCGGGATGCCGCTGGACGGCATGCCGAAGGCGAAGACCAGGAGGCGGCCGCCGCGCGGCAGTCGGACGGTGGCCGGGCGCCAGGCGGTGACCGCGTCGCGGCCCGCTCCGGCGGTGCGCAGCGCGGCCGCGGCGAGGTGGTCCAGCGTCTCCAGGAGGCCGAGCGGGCCGAAGTCGAGCACGTGGTTGTTGGCGAGGACGCAGACGTCGGGGCGGGCTGCGGTGAGGCAGGGCAGGTTGGCGGGGTGCATGCGGTAGTGGACGCCCTTGCCGGGGGCGAAGTCGCCGTCCCCGGTGACGGTGGTCTCCAGGTTGATCACCCGCACGTCCGGCGCGGCCCGGTCCAGGACGGGCAGTGCCTCGCCCCAGGGCCAGGCGGGGGGCACGGGGCGGGGTATCGGCCCGCTCGCGGCCTCGGCCAGGGCGACGTAGTCCCGGGCGTCGTGCACGTAGTCCTCCCGGAGGGCCGGGTCCCCGGGGTGCGGGAGGATCTGGTCGACGCCCCGGCCGAGCATGACGTCGCCGGCGAGGAACAGGGTGACGGTGTCCCCGGCCACGGCGGTGCCTAGACGTGCGCGGGGGCCATGTGGTCCGTGAACCAGTCGCGGGCCGCGTCGGTCACCCGGTCCAGCGTGCCCGGTTCCTCGAAGAGGTGGGTGGCACCGGGGACGACCTCCAGCCGGCTCTCGCACCGCAGGCGGGCCTGTGCCTCCCGGTTGAGCTCCAGGACCACCGGGTCGGCGCCGCCCACGACGAGCAGGGTGGGGGCGGTCACCGCGGGCAGCCGGGGTCCGGCGAGGTCGGGCCGACCGCCGCGGGAGACGATCGCGGCGGGCCGCGCCTCGGGGTCGGCGGCGGCCCACAGGGCGGCGGCCGCGCCGGTGCTGGCGCCGAAGTAGCCGACGGCGAGCCCCTCGGCGTCCGGTTCGTCGCGCAGCCAGCGGGTGGCGTCCAGCAGCCGGCCGGCCAGCAGGCCGATGTCGAAGACGTTCTCCCGGTCGTGCTCCTCCTCGTCGGTGAGCAGGTCGAACAGCAGGGTGCCGAGGCCGGCCCGGTGCAGGCCCTCGGCCACGATCCGGTTGCGCGGGCTGTGCCGGCCGCTGCCACTGCCGTGGGCGAAGGCGACGACGCCGGTGGCGCCGTCGGGCAGGGTGAGCCGCCCGCCGAGCCGTACGGTGCCGGCCGGCACCGTCACCTCGCGGTCGGTGGCCGCGGCGCCGGCGGTGTGCCGGTAGTGGCTCGCGGCCCGGCGCAGGCAGGCGGTGACCTCCTCGTCGCCGACCTGGGTGAAGTCGGCGTAGAACTGGCCGACGGCGGAGAAGGCCCAGGGGGTGTCCAGGCAGACCAGGTCGTCGGCGTCACCGGCCAGTCGCCGGGCGAAGTCCCGCGGTGCCACGGGGACCGCGAGCACGATGCGGGCGGCGCCCCGGGCCCGGGCGATGCGGCAGGCGGCCCGCGCGGTGGAGCCGGTGGCCACGCCGTCGTCCACCACCAGGGCGGTCCGGCCGGCGACGGAGACGGGGGGTGCCTCGCCGCGGTAGCGGGCGGCCCGGTCCTGGAGCACCCGGCGCTCGTGCTCCTCGACCCGGGCGAGGTCCGCCTCGGTACTGCCGGTCCCCCGCAGCACCTGCTCGTTGATCACGCGTACGCCGTCCTCGCCGATCGCGCCCATGCCCAGTTCCGGCTGGTACGGCACGCCGAGTTTGCGTACCAGGCACACGTCGAGCGGGGCGTCGAGCGCCTCGGCGACCTCGACGGCGACGGGCACTCCGCCGCGCGGCAGGCCGAGGACCACCACGTCCTGGCCGCGCAGGTATTCCAGGCGGGCGCCCAGCCGGCGTCCCGCTTCGGTCCGGTCGCTGAAGAGCACGGTGCCACCCCGTCATTCCCGGGGCAGCCAGAGCGGCGCCGGACCGTCGGTGTCGGCCGCCCCCGTCGCCTTCATGTCGCCGTCGGCGGCGCGCAGCAGCATGCGGCCCATGGCGATGAGGGCGCGGCCGGCGGCGAGTTCGTCGCCGATCTCCGGCATGGCCCGGTCGTAGGGGTTCCGGCGGGCCTCCGCGTGGCTCTCCATGACGTTGTCGCCGGTGTCCAGGATGATCCGGGCCGTGGTGTCCGGATCGTGCTCGGACAGGTACAGGTTCAGCCGCCACTCCTTCACGGCCGGAGGCCGGCTGCTCACGGGTCGGGTCATCGTCCGTCTCGCCTCCCTGCGCCGGGGCCCGGCTCGGTGCACCGGTCCGGCACTTCCACTGTGCACCCCGCCACCGGCGGACGCCTCCCCTGTGCGGGCAGAATGTGGGCCATGACCTCGCGTACCTGCCCCTGTGGACTTCCCCGGCCCTACGACGCCTGCTGCGGCCGTTTCCACGCGGGCGCCGCGGGCGCGCCGACCGCGGAGCTGCTGATGCGCTCGCGGTACAGCGCGTTCGTGAAGGGGGACGCGGAGTACCTGCTGCGCACCTGGCACCCTGGGACCCGGCCCGGGCGGCTGGAGCTCGACCCGCGGATGAGGTGGACGGGACTGGAGATCCTGGACACCACCGACGGGTCGGCCTTCCACACCACGGGGACGGTGACCTTCCGTGCCTCCTACCGGGGCGGTGCGCTGCACGAGCGCAGCCGGTTCGAGCGGGTGGCGGGAGCGTGGGTGTACGTGGACGGGGAGTTCCTGGACTGACACCCGACGCCCGACGAGCCTGACAGTTGACGCCCGACCCGCCTGACACCTGACGCCCGACCCGCCTGGCGCCCGGCCCGTCCGGCGCCCGGCCCGTCCGGCGCCCGGCCCGTCCGGCGCCCGGCCCGTCCGGCGCCCGGAGTGTCAGGGCGCCAGGACGTCCAGCTCGCGCAGCGCGCCCACGGTGATCTCGCGGGTCAGTTCCTCCGCGCGGGCCGCGTCGCCCGCGCGGACGGCCTCGGCGACCCGCACATGCAGGGTGACGGCGGCGGGGTCGGGGTCCTCGAACATGACCTCGTGGTGGGTGCGGCCGGCCAGTACCTCGGCGACGACGTCGCCGAGGCGGGCGAACATCTCGTTGCCGGAGGCGGTGAGGACGACCCGGTGGAAGGCGACGTCGTGGATCAGGTACTGCTCCAGCCGGTGGCCGCGTGAGTTGGCCACCATGCCGAGCGCGCACTCGGTGAGTTCCGCGCACTGCTCCGCCGTGGCGTGCTGTGCGGCGAGGCCGGCCGCGACGGGTTCGACCGCGGAGCGCAGCACGGTGAGCGAGCGCAGCTGGTGCGGGCGGTCGGCGCCGGCCAGGCGCCAGCGGATGACCTGCGGGTCGTAGACGTTCCACTCGGCCTTGGGGCGGACGGTGACGCCCACCCGGCGGCGGGACTCGACGAGGTGCATGGACTCCAGCACCCGGACCGCCTCGCGCATCACGGAGCGCGAGACCTCGAAGTGCTGCGCGAGCTCGTCCGTCCGCAGAACGCTGCCCGGCGGGTACTCGCCGGCTGTGATCGCGGGGCCGAGGGTGTCCAGAACACGGCCGTGCAGCCCCCGGCCCGGTGTGGTCATGCACTCAGCGTACGGCGTGGATCACAGAGCCAAAAAGTCAGACTTATATGTCACAGACTCTTGAATTAGTCGTACCTAATGGGTTTCAGTGTGGCGACGCCGAAGTGGCGTCGGATGTCGAGGAAGACAGCGAGGCAGTGATGCGAACCCCCCAGGTCGTCGTCGTGATGGGCGTCGCGGGGACGGGCAAGACCACGATCGGTCCTCTGCTCGCCGCGCGGCTGGGCGTCCCGTACGCCGAGGGCGACGACTTCCACCCGCAGGCCAACATCGACAAGATGTCGGCCGGGATCCCGCTCGACGACACCGACCGGTGGCCGTGGCTCGAAGCCATCGGGCACTGGGCGCACGGCCGGGCCGGACTGGGCGGGGTGGTCAGCAGCTCGGCGCTGAAGCGGTCCTACCGCGACCGGCTCCGGGCGGTGGCCCCCGGGATCGTGTTCCTGCACCTCACGGGCGACCGGCGGTTGATCGAGGACCGGATGTCGCAGCGGCAGGGTCATTTCATGCCGACCGCGCTGCTGGACTCCCAGTTCGCCACGCTCCAGCCGCTGGAGCCGGACGAGGCGGGTGTGGCCGTGGACGTCGCGGGCAGCCCCCAGGAGATCACCGAGCGCGCCGTGCAGGCGCTGGACGCTCTTCCCACCGCATCCGCGTAGCACCCCCGAAACAGTCCCCCGTCACCGCAAGGGAACCCCCGTGACCAGACTCAGCGTCGAGATGCTGGCAGCGGACGCACCTCCGCCGATCACCTCCGCCGGACACGCCCAGCTGGGCATCGCCGTCCTGGTGGGCATCGCCGTCATCGTCCTGCTCATCACCAAGTTCAAGCTCCACGCCTTCCTGGCGCTGACCATCGGGTCGCTCGCGCTCGGGGCGGTGGCCGGCGCACCGCTGGACAAGGCCATCACCAGCTTCACCACCGGGCTCGGTTCCACCGTGGCCGGCGTCGGCGTCCTGATCGCGCTCGGGGCGATCCTGGGCAAGCTGCTCGCCGACTCCGGCGGCGCCGACGAGATCGTCGACACGATCCTGGCCAAGGCGGGCGGCCGGGCGATGCCCTGGGCGATGGTGCTGATCGCCTCGGTGATCGGTCTGCCGCTGTTCTTCGAGGTCGGCATCGTGCTGCTGATCCCGGTCGTCCTGATGGTCGCCAAGCGCGGCAACTACTCCCTGATGCGCATCGGCGTCCCGGCGCTCGCCGGTCTGTCCGTGATGCACGGCCTGATCCCGCCGCACCCCGGCCCGCTGGTCGCGATCGACGCGGTGGGGGCCAACCTCGGTGTGACCCTCGCGCTCGGCATCCTGGTCGCCATACCGACGGTGATCATCGCCGGCCCGCTGTTCTCCAAGGTCGCGGCCCGCTGGGTGGACGTCCCGGCACCCGACCGGATGCTGCCGCAGCGCGCCTCGGAGGAGCTGGAGCGCCGTCCGGGCTTCGGCGCGACGCTCGCCACGGTGCTGCTGCCGGTGGTGCTGATGCTGGCCAAGGCGCTGGTCGAGATCGTCGTCGACGACCCCGCGGACACCACCCAGCGCGTCTTCGACGTCGTCGGCTCCCCGCTGATCGCGCTGCTCGCCGCCGTGCTCGTCGGTTTCTTCACGCTGGGCCGGCCCGCCGGCTTCACCAGGGACCGTCTCCAGCAGACCGTCGAGAAGGGCCTCATGCCCATCGCCGGCATCCTGCTGATCGTCGGTGCGGGCGGCGGCTTCAAGCAGACGCTGATCGACTCCGGTGTGGGCCAGATGATCCTGGACGTCTCCAAGGACTGGTCGATCCCGGCGCTGCTGCTGGCCTGGCTGATCGCGGTGGCGATCCGGCTGGCGACCGGTTCGGCGACGGTGGCGACGGTCTCGGCGGCCGGCCTGGTCGCGCCGCTCGCGGCCGACATGTCGACCACGCACGCGGCACTCCTCGTCCTCGCGATCGGCGCGGGCTCGCTCTTCTTCAGCCATGTCAACGACGCCGGTTTCTGGCTGGTGAAGGAGTACTTCGGGCTGAGCGTCGGGCAGACCGTGAAGACCTGGTCGGTGATGGAGACGATCATCTCGGTGGTCGCGGGCGGCCTGGTCCTGCTGCTCTCCCTGATCATCTAGGGGTACGGGGACGCGTCACCCGCCGACCGGGCCCCGGCGGCCCACGCCTGCCCTGGCCGGCGGGTCCGGCCCGGTCGGCGCCGGGGCCGGCCGCCCGACGGTCCGTCACGGACCCGACGGCGGCCGGCCCCGGCGTCGCGTCCGGGGGTCTTCCCTTTTTTCCCGCGCGGGCGTAACTTCCGGGTACCCCGCGTCGGCGTCCTCCACGGCGTCGTCGGCCCGCCGGTCCCGGGACGGCAGGCCGCGCGGGGGCCAACTTCCGTCAGGGGCGCCATTGTGGGTGCTCCCGTCAGGGGCGCCATTGCGGGTGCTCCCGTCAGGGGCGCCACAAGGGGTGCTCCCGTTCCGCCCAGTCCTCGCCGACCAGGCCCGTGCGCAGTCCCCTGCGGGCCTCCGGGTCGCCCAGGGCCATGCCGATGTGGCCCGCCAGGACGACGCCGATCGTCAGGGACAGCCAGTCGTGGACGAAGGTCGCCGAGGTCCGCCACATCAGCGGGGTGAGGTGGGTGAACCACATCATCAGGCCCGTGCCGAGCATGACCAGGGCCGCCCCGGCGATCCAGGCGGCGTAGATCTTCTGACCGGCGTTGAACTTGCCGGCGGGGCGGGAGCCGTGGCGTCGGTCGCGCCGCAGGGCCGCGCGCAGCCAGACCCGGTCGTGCGGCCCGAAGCGGTTGAGGAAGCGCAGGTCGGCGCGGAAGGCGCGGGAGGCCAGGCCCAGCAGGACCGGCACCGGCAGGAGGAGGCCCGCGCACTCGTGGACGCGGACGACCAGCGCCCGGCGGCCGGCCAGGACAGCCAGCTGAGGGATGTAGAGGACGGCCGCGGTCACCACGCACACGCCCATCAGCGCGGCCGTCGCCCGGTGCACCCAGCGCTCGGCCCGGGTGAAACGCCGGACGCGGGCGCTCGGCGGGGCGGGGGCCTCAGCTCGTAGGGTCATCGGTCCGTCCGTTCGAGCGGCCGACCCAGGCGTCCACGGCGTATCCCCGCTCCTCCCAGTAGCCGGGTGCCACCCGGTCGGTGACCGTGATGCCGGAGAGCCACTTGGCCGACTTGTAGAAGTACATGGGGGCGACGTAGAGGCGTGCCGGGCCGCCGTGGTCGTGGCCGATGTCCTCGTCCTGCATCCGCAGGGCGACCATGACGTCCGGGCGACGGGCCTGGCCGAGGGTGAGGCTCTCGGTGTAGGTGCCGTCGAAGCAGGTGAAGCGGAGGGCCTTGGCGGAGGGGCGGACACCGGCCGCGTCGAGCAGCCGGGAGAGGCGTACCCCCTCGAAGGGGGTGCCGGGCACCCGCCAGCCCGTGACGCACTGGACGTCCCTGACCAGCCGGGTCTGCGGCAGGGCGCGCAGCTCGGCGAGGGTGTAGGCGCGCGGGTGGTCGACCAGGCCGTCGACGGTCAGGCGGTAGTCCGCGGCCGTCCGGTGCGGGACCGAGGCGGCGACGGAGTAGTAGCGGAAGCCGCCGCCGTTCGGCAGCAGACCGGTCAGACCGGTCGGGTCCTTGCCCGCGACGCCGCCGAGGAAGCCTTCGAGGCCCCGCTGCAGCACGGGCGCCGCGGCCACCCCGAGGGCGCCCAGGCCGAGGGTGCCGAGGAAGACGCGGCGGCCGATCGGCCGGCCGTCCGGCTCGGGTCGCTGGTCCTCGGATGGTTCAGGGTTCACGCGTTCATTCGAGCACTCGGGGCCGTGCGGGGCCAGGGCCCCGGGTCGGTGGTCAGGGTTCCGTAAGGACTTCCGCACCGGGTATGGAGCCGGCGGCGGGTTACGAAAGGACTTCCGCGCCGGGTCCGGGGCCGGCGGCCGGGGTCCGAAAAGACTTCCGCGCCGGGTCCGGGGCCGGCGGCCGGGGTCCGTCACGACCGCCTTCCCGGGTACGTCGCCGACGCCGGACCGCTCACCGTCCGAGCGCCCGGGCGCGGGCCGCGTGGAAGGCCGCCAGGGGGTCGCGGTACGCGTGGCACCAGGGGGCCGGGGTGGGATGCGCGCCGATGCGCTGGAACAGCGCGGCGGCCTCCGCCGGGCGGCCCGCGCAGGACAGGGCGAACGCGAGGTGGTTGAGGTCGATGTGGCGGCGCGGGTGCTCGTCGTGCTCCCACTCCAGCCACCAGTCGAAACAGGCGCGCAGGATGCGCCGGGCGCGGGGGCCGGACCAGTGCCCGGAGGCGGCCGGGTCGGCCGGGGCCGGACCGGTGGCGGCGAGGACCCGGTAGCGCTCGGCGTAGGCGACGACCGGCAGGATGGCCAGCGGGGAGTCGGCGGGGGCCTCGGCCGCGGCCAGTTCGGCGAGGTCGTACACCTCGTGGGCCTCGGCCCGGCCGCTCCCGGGCCGTTCGGCGAGTCGCGCGATCAGCAGGTGGTGGGCGTGGTGGTGCTCGCGGTGGCGGTGGCGCAGTTCGGCGAAGACGCCGAGCAGCTCGTGCTCCGGGCCGAGGGCGCGGGCGAGCAGCAGCCGGCCGAGCCACGGGGTGGGGTCGCCCGGGGCGAGCGCGGCGGCCGTGTCGCATGCCTCGCGGGCCTGGTCGGGGTCCTCCTTGCCGCGCAGGGCGCGGTGGACCCGGGCCAGGGCCGACAGCGCGGCGGCGTCCGCGGAGCCGGGCTCGGCGGCCAGCCAGTCGTTCGCCCAGGCGGCGGCGTAGGGGTCCTGGGCGAGGACGGTGAGGCGGTGGCCGCGACGGTCCCAGTCGTCTCCGGTGTGCACCAGCAGGGAGCGGGCGGACTGCCGGCGGCCCTGGGCCAGCGCGGCCCGGGCGGTGCGCAGCTCCGCGTCGTCGAGGGCGGCGTCGAAGGCACCGGAGTCGTCCCGGGCGGTCGCGCCGGACGGGTCCGTGAGGGCCCGGCGAGCGCCGAGCAGGGGCGGGGAAGGGGGCACCGCTTGGGCTTCCTGTTCTCGGGCTGCCATCGACCGATCACGCACAGCAAACCCCCAGCCAACGGTCGCGTCAAGCGGAACATGGGTGCTGCCGGCTTCAACTTCCCGGCTCCGCACGGTACTTCGGGCTTCGCCGCAGGTGAGCCGGGCCGCGCCGGACCCGGTCGGCGGAATTTTCCCGTGGCCTATGCCACGGCTTTCCGGGCCGTGCGCCCCGGGATGCCGGGCCGCGCGCCCCGGGATGCGGGGCCGCGCGCCCCGGGATGCGTGGCGCCCTCTGTTTAATACGGGCATGAACCCTGCGGACGAGATACTCGACATCGTCGACGAGCACGACCGGGTCGTCGGCCGGTACCCGCGTGGCGAGGCGTACGCCCGGGGGCTGCGCCACCGCTGCGTCTTCGTCCAGGCCCGGGACGCGGCCGGCCGGCTCTTCGTGCACCGGCGTACGGCGACCAAGCTGGTGTACCCCTCCCTGTACGACATGTTCGTCGGCGGGGTCGTCGCATCCGGCGAGTCCTACGACGCGGCGGCGCTGCGGGAGGCCGAGGAGGAGCTGGGCGTGAGCGGGCTGCCCCGGCCGGAGTACCTCTTCAAGTTCCTGTACGACGACGGCGCCGGGAACAGCTGGTGGTCGGCGGTGTACGAGGTGCGCTGCGAGCTGCCCGTACGGCCGCAGGCCGAGGAGGTCGAGTGGCACGCCTTCCTGCCCGAGGAGGAGGTCGAGCGGCGGCTCGGCGCGTGGGAGTGGGTACCGGACGGGCTGGCGGCGTACGAGCGGCTGCGGGCGTTCCGGGCGGGCCGCTGACCGCCGGGTAGGGTCGGCCGCGTGAGCGAATTCGTACGGAACATCCGGCTGTGGTTCGCGCCGGAGCGGGTGCGGGACGAGGGCGGCACGCCCGACTACCGGTTCTCCCTGGCCAACGAGCGCACGTTCCTCGCCTGGCTGCGCACCGCGCTCGCGCTGATCGGCGGCGGATTCGCGGTGGACCAGTTCCTGCCGGACCTGCGCTGGGCGTGGCGGGTCGGCCTCGCGCTCGCGCTGCTCGCCGCCGGTGTCCTCTGCTCCCTGCGCGCGGTGAACCACTGGGTGCGCTGCGAGCGGGCGATGCGGCGGGGCGAGGACCTGCCCGCGTCCCGGTTCCCCGCGCTGCTCAGCCTGGTCGTGGCGGTGGTGGCCGTGGCGATGGTCGTGGTGGTGCTGGTCGGGTGGGAGGAGTGACCTCCGCTGACGGCGGCCGCAGGGAAGGGGATCCGCGGGACCACGGCGGGGACGGCGGGGAGGAGCGGGGCCGGGAGGAGCCGGGGCAGGAGGAGCCGGGCCGGGAGGGCGGGGAAAACCAGGGCCGGGAGGGCGGGAAAAACCAGGGCCGGGAGGGCGGGGAAAACCAAGGCCGGGATCCTGGGTTGCAGCCCGAGCGGACCCGGCTGGCCTGGCGGCGGACGACGCTGTCCGCGGCCGTGGCCGCCGTCCTCGCGGTGAAGGCGGCGCTGCACGGTGGCGCGTCCGCCCCCGGGATCGTCGCGGGCGCGCTCTGCTGCGGCCTGTGGCTGGGCCTGCTGCGGGTGGCCCACCGGCGCATCCGTGCCCTCGCCACGACGCCCCGCCCGCCCGCGCTCGCCGCCCGGCAGGCGACGGCGGCGGTGGTGTACGCGGTGGCCCTGGCGGTGTGCGCGACCGTGCTGGTGATCTAGCCGGGCGCGGTCCGGCCGGCGTTCTCGCCGGGTACCCGGCCGGGGCCCGTCTCCGGGTCGCGGAGCGCGCCGTACTCCGGTACCCCGTACTCCGGTACCCCGCGTCCGCCGTCGCGGCTCGGCCGACGCCCTTCATGCCCCCGGCCCCGCGGGGTACTCGTGCGCCACGCAACCGGGATGGCCCGGCCTGCCGCCCCCGCGTGGCAGTCTGCCGGTCGTCAGCCCCCGTACGCCTCGAAGGTGAGCACCATGACCACCCTTCACCAGGAACACGCAGAGCACGGGACGCACCGCCACGGTCCGGGCTGCGGGCACAACGCCGTGCCGCACGGCGATCACCTCGACTACGTCCACGACGGCCACCTGCACAAGGAGCACTCGGGGCACTGGGACGAGTGCGAGCCGGCCGGCCACGCCGTCCACCGGGGCCACGAGCACGTCCACCACGACGAGTGCGGGCACGCGCAGGTGCCCCACGGCGACCACGTGGACTATCTGCACGGCGGCCACCGGCACGCCGAGCACGGGGACCACTGGGACGACCACTGACCGCGCGCGACCACCGCCCCGCACGGCCAACGGCCTGCGGAAGGACAAGCCGACGGCTCACCGGGCAGCGCACCGGGGAGCCGTCGGCCTATCGTGGCTCCGGTCACGTTCGGGGCGATCTCGGCCTACCCACTGGACGACATACCGACCGGTCGGCATCATGAGTCCGTCGTTATTCACCCGTTGGTAGGAGTGATGTATGAGCGCCGACCATCCGCCCGGCCTCGACCTGGACCGGCTGCGCGCCCTGCTGGACCGCGAGCGCCCCGGTCTGGTGCACGGTCCCCTGACCGGCCGGCTGATCGAGGGCGGCCGGTCGAACCTCACGTACACGCTCTCCGACGGCACCTCGAAGTGGGTGGTGCGGCGGCCGCCGCTCGGCCACGTGCTGGCCACCGCGCACGACATGAAGCGCGAGCACCGGGTGATCAGCGCGCTGCACCCGACCGACGTGCCCGTCCCCCGCCCGGTACTGCTGTGCGAGGACGAGGAGGTGCTGGGGGCGCCGTTCTACGTCATGGAGTTCGTCGAGGGAACGCCGTACCGCACCGCGGACCAGCTCGCCCCGCTGGGCGAGCAGCGCACCCGTGACGCGGTGCTGTCCCTGGTGGACACGCTGGTCGACCTGCACGCGGTGGACCCTGCCGAGGTGGGCCTCGCCGACTTCGGCCGCCCGGAGGGCTTCCTGGACCGGCAGCTGCGCCGCTGGGGCAAGCAGCTGGCCGCCTCCCGCAACCGCGAACTGCCCGGCATCGAGGAACTGCACGCGGCTCTCGGCAGGGCCCTGCCCGCCTCCCCCGCGCCCACCGTCGTGCACGGCGACTACCGGCTGGACAACGTCCTGATCGGCGACGACGACCGGATCAAGGCGGTTTTGGACTGGGAGATGTCGACGCTCGGCGACCCGCTCACCGACCTGGGGCTGCTGGTGATGTACAGCCGGCCGCTCGGCATGCCCGGCTCCCCGGTCTCCACCACCGCCGAGGCCCCGGGACACCCGACCCCGCACGAGCTGATCGAACGGTACGCGCAGCGCTCGGGGCGGGACGTCTCGGCCGTCTCCTGGTAC
This sequence comes from Streptomyces sp. NPDC013455, assembly GCF_040632975.1. Taxonomy (NCBI): domain Bacteria; kingdom Bacillati; phylum Actinomycetota; class Actinomycetes; order Kitasatosporales; family Streptomycetaceae; genus Streptomyces; species Streptomyces sp. NPDC013455. The sequence continues at coordinate 44,015 of NZ_JBEYCX010000016.1, forward strand.
ACGGCGTTCGCCTGGTTCAAGCTCGCCGTGATCCTGGAGGGCATCCACTACCGGTACACGCTCGGCCAGACGGTCGGCCGCGGCTTCGACCGCATCGGCGACCTCGTTCCCGTCTTCATCCACCACGGACTGACCACTCTCCAGGAAGGCTGACCGGCATGGACTTCGCGTTCGACGCGCGCACCGAGGAGCTGCGCGCCAGGCTCCTCGCCTTCATGGACGAGCACGTCTACCCGGCCGAGGCGGTCGCCGAGGAGCAGCGGGCCCGGCTGGCCTCCCCGTGGGACACGCCGGCGGTGGTGGTCGAGCTGAAGGCCGAAGCGCGCCGGCAGGGGCTGTGGAACCTCTTCCTGCCCGACACCGAGTACGGCGCCGGCCTGACCAACCTCCAGTACGCGCCGCTCGCCGAGATCACCGGCCGCTCCCCACACCTCGCGCCCACCGCGACCAACTGTGCCGCGCCCGACACCGGGAACATGGAGGTGCTGGCGCAGTTCGCCACCGCGGAGCAGAAGAAGCAGTGGCTGGAGCCGCTGCTGGCCGGCGAGATCCGCTCGGCGTTCGCGATGACCGAGCCGGAGGTGGCCTCCTCCGACGCCACCAACATCACCACGCACATCGAGCGGGACGGCGACGAGTACGTCATCACCGGGCGCAAGTGGTACATCTCCGGGGCGATGAACCCCGACTGCGCGGTCTTCATCGTGATGGGCAAGACGGACCCGGACGGCCCGGACATCCGCCGCCAGCAGTCCATGGTGCTGGTCCCGCGCGACACCCCGGGCGTCACCGTCCGGCGCGCCATGCAGGTGTTCGGTTACGAGGACCACTCCCACGGCGGCCACGCCGAGGTGGTCTTCGACCACGCGCGGGTGCCGGTGTCGAACCTGATCGGCGAGGAGGGCGGCGGCTTCGCCATCGCCCAGGCCCGGCTCGGCCCCGGCCGGATCCACCACTGCATGCGGCTGATCGGCATGGCCGAGCGGGCGATCGAGCTGATGTGCCGGCGCGCGGTGAGCCGTACCGCGTTCGGCAAGGCGCTGGCCCAGCAGGGCGTGGTGCAGAACTGGATCGCCGACGCCCGGGTCACCGTCGAGCAGCTGCGGCTGCTGGTGCTGAAGACGGCCTGGCTGATGGACACCGTCGGCAACAAGGGCGCCCACACGGAGATCCAGGCCATCAAGATCGCGACGCCGCGCGCGGTCGTGGGCATCCTGGACCGCGCGATCCAGCTGCACGGGGCGGGCGGGGTCAGCCAGGACTTCCCGCTGGCCGAGCTGTACGCCAGCGCCCGCACCCTGATGCTGGCCGACGGCCCGGACGAGGTGCACCAGCGGTCGCTGGCCCGCCGGGAGCTGAAGAAGTACCTCTGAGCACGAACCCTCCGCGCGCCGGGGGCTGTTGAGGGCACGCCCCGGTCTGTGGTGTCGTACCTCTTCCGGAAGCCGTGGCGCTGCGGCCGGCGGCGCGTCGAGGGGGGAAGCGTGACCGATCCGCGGGACCGGCCGGGGTGGAGCCCGGCCCCGGAGTCCAGGGTGACCCTGGAGCACCTGTTGTCGGTGGTGGGCCCGGGGGCCCTCGAACTGGACACGGCCCCCGGCGGGCTGGCGGTGCCCGTCGGCGGCGTCACCGTGCTGGACGAACAGGACCCCGGGATCCGGCCGGGGGAGCTGGTGCTCGCGATCGGGGTCACCGCCGGGTCGGCGCGGGCCGTGGACGTCGTGCGCCGGGCCGGTGCGGCCCGGGCCGCCGGGGTGGTCTTCGGTCCCGAACGCCCCGGAGGGGCCGCCGGTGCCCTGCGGGCGGCCGCCGGGGAGACCGGTACGGCGGTGCTCTTCCGCACGTGGTACCGGTGGGACGAGCTGGTGGTGGTGCTGCGCGCCGGGCTGGCCGCGGCGGGCGTCGTACCGTTACCGGCCGCGCGGGGGCCGGCCCTGGGAGACCTGGACGGGCTCGCCGACGCGGTGGCCGCCCTGGTCGGCGGTTCGGTCACCATCGAGGACACCGAGTCCCGGGTGCTGGCGTACTCCTCGACCGAGGAGAACGTGGACGAGCTGCGCCGGCTGACCATCCTCGGGCGGCGCGTGCCGCCCTGGCGGGTGGCCGCCATGCGGGAGGCCGGGTTCTTCCGCGCCCTGTGGACGGCGGACGACGTGCTGCACCGGCGGGCCCAGGGCGAGGACCCGGAGCGCCTCGTGTGCGCCGTCCGCGCCGGCGGCGAGCTGCTGGGCTCCGTCTGGGTGGCCTCGGTCGGCGGCCGGCCGCTGTCGCCGAACGCGTCCGAGGCCCTGCGCGCGGCGTCCCGGGAGGCCGCCGCGCACCTGCTGCACCACCGCACGCGCGGCGCGGACAGCCGGCTGGTGGAGGACGCGGCGCGGGCACTGCTGGACGAGCGCGGTTCCGCCGAGGTGCTGGCCGCGCGGGCGGCGCTGCCGGCGCGGGAGCCGTGCGCGGTGCTGGCGGTCGGCACCTCGGCGGGCGCGGCCGAGGAGGTCCCGTCCGACGCCTCGTCCAGGCTGTACGGCCTGCTCACCCTGCACTGTGCGGCGCTGGGCCACCGGATCGTGGTCGTACCGGCGGGCGGCCGGGCCCTGGTGCTGGTGAGCGCGCTGGAGCAGGACCCGGACCGGGCCCGGGAGCAGGTGACGAAGCTCGGTACGTCGCTGACCGCGCGCCTGTCGGCCACGACGGGCGTGCCCGTGCGGGCGGGGCTGGGCGAGGTGGTCCCGGCGCTGGCGGCGGCCGCCGAGTCGCGCCGCACCGCCGAGCAGGCCCTGCGGGCGCTCGCGCGGACCGGGCGGGAGCGCTCCGTCGCGCGGGTCGAGGACGTGGCCGACACGATCGGCGTCCTCCAGGTGCTGGAGGCCCTGCGCGACCTGCGCCTGCCGCCGGGGACCTCGGTGGCGCGGCTGGCCGAGGCCGACGCCGAGCACGGCGGCGGCCGCCTCGTGGAGTCCCTGCGCGCCTATCTCGACCACTTCGGCGACGTGTCCGCGGCCGCGCGCAGCCTCTCGGTCCACCCCAACAGCCTGCGCTACCGGCTCGGCCGGATCACCGCGGTCTCGGGCCTCGATCTCGGCAGCCCGGACGCCCGTCTGCTGGCGCAGCTCCAGCTGCGCCTAGCGCACCCGGAACGGGGCGCGGGCCCCGGACGGTGACGGGCCCGCCGGCCGCCTGGTTCGTGCGCCCGCACCAGGGCGGGGCGCCGTTTCCGTCGCCGTGCACAACGGCACGGGCCCGCGGTCGCCGGCCGCCCGGCCGGCCGCCGTCGCGGGGGGTGCGGCTTTGCGGAACCGACGATGACGGCGGCGGTGCACGGCGAGCAGCCTGGGACCGGCGCCCGGGGAATCGGCCCCGGACGCGCCGCACCGACACCGGAAGGTTCACCATGACCGCTGTGCCCCTCGCCGCCGCGCGGCGCGAACATGTCCTGCAGCAGGCCGTGCGGCAGGGGCTGCTGGACCCGGAACGGTCGCTGCTGGCCGGCTTCGTCGACTTCGACGCGGTGCGGGCCACGGCCTCGGACCTGCACGACGCCTTTCCCGGCTCCCCCGGGACGCGCGGCGTGCTGCACACGTTCGCCGCGAAGGCCAACTGCCTCGTGCCCGTCCTGAGGGAGCTGGGCCGGCACGGCCTGGGCTGCGAGGTCGCCACCCCGGGCGAGCTGGCCCGGGCGCTGGCGGCCGGTTTCCCGGCCGACCGGATCGTCTACGACTCCCCCGCCAAGACCCGGGCGGACCTGGAGCGGGCGCTGGCCCTCGGGGTGGCCGTCAACGCCGACAGCTTCCAGGAGCTGGAGCGGATCGGCCGGCTGCTGGCGGACCGGCCCTCGGCCTCACGGCTCGGGGTGCGGCTGAACTGCCAGGTCGGCGGTGGTGCCATCGCCGCGATGAGCACCGCGACGAACACCTCGAAGTTCGGTGTCGCGCTGGCCGATCCGGGCAACCGGGAGCGGCTGATGCGGGCGTTCGCGACGTACCCGTGGCTGACCTGGGTGCACACCCACACCGGCTCGCAGGGCTGTCCGCTGGACCTGATGGCCCGCGGGGTGGCCCAGGCGGTGGAGTTCGCCGACCAGGTGACGGCGGCGTTCGGGGAGGGCAGGGTCGAGGGGATCGACGTGGGCGGCGGGCTCCCCGTCAACTTCGCCGACGACGAGGTCGCGCCGACGTTCGCGGAGTACGTCGAACAGCTGAGGGCGCACGCCCCGGGGCTGTTCGAGGGCCGGTACGCGGTCGTCACGGAGTTCGGCCGCTCCCTCCTCGCGAAGAACGGCTTCCTGGCGGCGTACGTCGAGTACACCAAGAGCGCGGGGGGCCGGCCGATCGCCGTGACCCACGCCGGGGTCCAGGTCGCCACCCGGACCGTGTTCGCCCCGGACGCCTGGCCCGTGCGGATCGAGGCCTACGACCGGCACGGGACGGCCAAGCGGGGCCGGCCGGTGCGCCAGGACGTCGCGGGTCCCGCCTGCTTCGCCGGCGACCTGCTCGCCCGTGACCGTGCGCTGCCGCCGCTCGAACCGGGCGACCTCGTGGTGGTCCCGGACACCGGCGCCTACTACTTCTCGACGCCGTTCCACTACAACAGCCTGCCGGAGCCCGCCGTGCACGGGGTCCGGACCGGCGCGGACGGCGGCGTCGAGTTCACGCTCCTCCGTCCCGCGCAGGACCCCTGGCGGCTGACGGAGCGGGACGGCTGGTCGCAGGACGACGGCGGGCGCGCCCGTCACCGGGACCCGGTGGCCGCCGGGGCCCGCGACGACCGGTGAGGAACGCCCGGGTGTCCCGGTCCGGCCGGCAGGGCCCCGAGCGGAACGAGCCGCTGCTCACCCAGCGCGCCGCCATCGTGTTCCTGCTGGCCGCGCTGGCCGGCATCGGCGCCACCGTCCTGGCGTCGCTGGCCGGCAACGTGTGGCCGGTGGCGGTGAGCGTGGGCTGCGGCACGGCCGCCTCGGCCGTGCTGTTCTTCAGGGAGATCATCGACTAGGCGGCTGCCGCGGCCGGCACCGGGCACGCGGTGTCGGTGACACCCGTGGGGGGTGTCTCACCCCCTACGGGCGCAGGGCCCGCAGCAGCAGGTCGGCGAGGTGGTCGGCGACCTGCTGGGGTGTCATGGGGCCGTCGGGGCGGTACCACGTGGACAGGTGGTGGACGGAGCCGAAGTGGTAGTCCACGATCAGGTCGGCGGGGGTCGCGGTGGAGAAGACGCCCGCCTTCTGGCCCTCCTCCACCAGCGCGCGGAAACGCTCGTGGTAGCGCCGGCGCTCGGCGCGGACCTGCTTGTTGCGCTCCGGGCTCAGGTGGTGCATGGACCGGAAGAAGATCATCGCGTCGTCGAGGTTCTCGATGGTCGTGACGACCACGTCGGCCGCAGCGTCCCTGAGCCGCTTGTCCACCGGCGCGTCCATCTCGGCGAAGTGGTCCAGCCGCTCCTGCTGGACGCGCAGCACGCGCGCGTACACCTCCTGGAGCAGGTCGTCCTTGGAGCCGAAGTAGTGGTACAGCGCCCCCTTGGTGACGCCGGCCGCCTCCACGATCTCCTGCACGGAGGTGCGGTCGTATCCCTGCTCGGCGAAGAGCCGGGTGGCGGCGGCGAGGAGCCGCTGCGGCACGGGCGTCCCGTCCCCGTCCGTCGTCCTGGGCACTGCCGCCACCTGCCTTTCCGTGAGCTACTGGTCGTGTGCGGTGCGGGAACGCAGTTCCCGCCGGAGGATCTTCCCACTCGTCGTCTTCGGCAAGTCGGGCAGGATCGCGACCTGCCGCGGGTACTTGTAGGCGGCCAGTCTCTCCCTGCAGTACACCGCGAGTTCGTCCGGGTCCGCAGCGGCCCCCGGGCGGAGGCTGACGTACGCCTTGACGGTCTCGCCACGGTACCCGTCGGGCACGCCGACGACGGCCGCCTCGCGCACCGCGGGATGGGTGTACAGGACGTCCTCGACCTCGCGCGGCCACACCTTGAAGCCGGAGGCGTTGATCATGTCCTTCTTGCGGTCCACGACGTACAGCCAGCCCCGCTCGTCCATGAAGCCGATGTCGCCGGTGCGCAGTTCGCCGTCCGGGAAGGTCTCGGCGGTGGCCTCCGGGCGGCGCCAGTAGCCGGGCACCACCTGGGGGCCGCGGACGACGATCTCGCCCGGCGTCCCGAAGGGCACCTCCGCGCCCCGCTCGTCCAGGATGCGGACGAGCGTGTCGGCGCCCGGCACGCCCACGGACAGCGTCCCGGAGACCGGGTCCACGGGCGCCTCCCGGCCGGGCGGAACGGCGGCACAGGCGCCGCTGCACTCGGTGAGGCCGTAGCCGACGCGGATGTACGGCCCGAAGCGCCGGGCGAAGTCCCGCACCAGGGCGGGTGGCACGGGCGCGCCTCCGGAGGAGAGGTTGAGGAAGGAGGCGAAGTGCCCGGGGGTGGCGTCCGGATGGGCGGCGAGCGCCATGTAGGCGGTGGACGGGCCGACCGTGTAGTGCGGGCGGTGCTCGGCGAAGGCCTCCAGGACGACCCCGGGGTCGAAGCGGTAGGCGAGCACCAGGGTGCCCGCGCTGTTCAGGCAGGCGGCGAACTGGCAGACCATGCCGGTGATGTGGAACAGGGGCGCGAGCGCGTGGTAGACGGGTGCCTCGGGCAGCGCGAGGCCCGTCCGCTGCCGCTCGGCGCCGTACATGAGGTTGCCGTGCGTGTTGGTGGCGCCCTTGGGTGTGCCGCTGGTGCCGGAGGTGTAGCTGATCAGCGCGGTGTCCCGCGGGCCCGGTGCCCGGCCCTCGGGGCGGCGGCCGCCCTGCCGGGCCACGGTCACCAGGTCGTCGGCGTCCGGCGCCTGCGGCAGCCGTTCGAAGGCCAGCACGCGCGGGTCGTCGCGGGTCTGGAAGTCCAGCTCGCAGGCGGTGAGCACGATCCGCACCGGTGTGCCGGCCGCCGTGTCCCTCAGGTACGCCGCCCACGCCCGGTCCGAGCAGACCAGCGCGGTCACCTCGGCGTCCCGCAGGATGTGCGCCAGCTCGGCCGACTTGTACATGGGGTTGACCGGGACGACGGTGGCGCCCGCCTTCCAGGCGCCGAGCACGGCGAGCACGAAGTGCGGGGAGTTCTGCAGCACGACGGCCACCCGGTCGCCTGACTCCAGTCCGCGCGCGGCGAGGTGGGCGGCGACCGCGTCGGTCAGCTCGTCCACCTCGCGGTAGCCGAGCCGGGCGTCGAAGTAGGCGAGGAACGTGCGGTCGGGGGCCTCGGCGACGGCGGCGCGCAGGGCGTGCACGAGTGAGTCGGCGGGGTCGACCGGGGCGCGCTGGGCCTCGTTCAGGAGGGCGAGCCAGGGCCGGTCGGCGTACCGGCGGGCCGTCACCGGGCGGCCTCCCAGGTGCGCTGGATGTGGTTCATGGTCGTCAGCCAGCGCTCGGGTTCGCCGGCCCGTACCTGGTAGTAGCCGGCGACCTCGGGGTGCGGCAGGATCAGGAAGCGGTCCTCCTCGATGCCCTTCAGCAGTGCGTCGGCCACGGCTTCCGGCTCGATCGCGTTCGGCCTGAGCACCAGGTCGCCCGCGCTGCCGGTGGCGGCGAGCATGTCGGTGCGCACGCCCTGCGGGCAGATGGCGTGGACCTTGACGCCCCGGTGGCGGTAGGTCAGCGACAGCCACTCGGCGAAGGCGTAGGCGCCATGCTTGGTGACGCTGTAGGAGGGCGCGCCGATCATGGTCAGCAGCCCGGCGGCGGAGACGGTGGAGACGAACCGCCCGGCGCCCCGTTCCAGCCAGTCGGGCAGCAGCGCGTGGGCCGCGCGGACGTGGGCCATCAGGTTGACGTCCCAGGAGGCCGCCCAGGACGCCTCGTCCAGGGTGCCCGCGAGGTCGCCGTCCTCGAAGGCGACGCCCGCGTTGGCGCAGTAGACGTCCACCGTGCCGCCGAGCGCGTCCCGGGCCGCACCGACGACCGCGGAGGCGTCGCCGGGTACGGCGGTCCCGCCGATCTCCTCTGCCACCGCCCGGGCCTTGTCGCCGTCCAGGTCGTTCACCACGACCCGGGCCCCCTCGGCGGCGAACCGCCGGGCCAGCGCGGCCCCGATCCCACCGCCGGCCCCCGTGACGATCACCCTCGCGTCCTGCACGCCTTCCACCATCGGTCTCCTTCGGCACGGTGCGGCTCGGCCCAGCGGTCGCCAGACTAAACGGTCGGTATGTGTAAAAGGAAGGGTGACTGCACCAACCTCACAGGGCGCGGGGAACTGCGCGAGCACCCCAGGACGGCCTGCACGCGACCACTCACCGAAAGGACCCCACGCCCATGCACCTGTCCCGACGGACCCTTCTGGCATCGGCGACGACGACGGCCCTGCCCGCCGCGCCCCGGCACCGCGAGCATCTCCACACCGGCTTCGAGCGACTCGCCGCCGATGGTTACTCGGTGCTGGAGGGCCGGCGCGTCGGCATCGTAACCAATCCCACCGGCATCACCGGTGACACGGAGCACATCGTCGACGTGATGCACGCGGACCCCCGCGTCAGGCTGACGGCCGTCTTCGGCCCCGAGCACGGCTTCCGCGGCACCGCCCAGGCGGGCGGCTCCGAGGGCCGCTACGACGACCCGGCGACCGGGCTCCCGGTGTACGACACGTACCAGAAGAGCGGCCGGCCGCTCGCCGACGTGTTCACCGCGTCCGGCGTCGACACGGTCGTGTTCGACATCCAGGACGTGGGCGCCCGCTTCTACACCTACATCTGGACCCTGTACGACTGCATGGAGGCGGCGCGGCTCGCCGGCAAGCGCTTCGTCGTCCTGGACCGCCCGAACCCGGTGACCGGCCGCACGGCCGAGGGCCCGGTGCTGCACAAGGAGTTCGCCACCTTCGTCGGCCGGCAGCCGATCGCGCAGGCGCACGGCATGACCGTGGCGGAGCTGGCCGGACTGTTCAACGGGGAGTTCCTGCCCGAGCCCGTGGCCCTGGAGACGGTGCGGATGACGGGCTGGAAGCGCGGCCGGTTCTACGACGACTACGGTCTGCCCTGGGTGCCGCCGAGCCCCAACATGCCGACGGCGGACACCGCGTTGGTGTACTCCGGGACCTGCATGTTCGAGGGCACCAACCTCTCCGAGGGGCGCGGCACGACCCGGCCGTTCGAACTGCTCGGCGCCGAGGGCGTCGACGGCCGCTGGGCCGCGGCGGCGAACGGACTCGGGCTGCCCGGCGTGCGGTTCCGGGAGGCGTACTTCACGCCCACGTTCTCCAAGTTCCAGGGCAAGACGGTCGGCGGGGTGCAGATCCACGTGACCGACCGGGCCGCCTTCGACCCGGTGCGCACGGGGATCGCGCTGCTGGTGACCGCGAAGGAGGTGTGGAGCGGCTTCGCCTGGCGGTCCGACAACTGGATCGACAAGCTCACCGGGTCCGCCCGGGTGCGCACGATGATCGACGCGGGCGCGGACACCGACGAGGTGACGGGAGCCTGGCAGGAGGAGCTGGCGGCGTTCCGGCGGATTCGCACGGAATACCTCCTCTACAAGTAGCCCGCACCATATGGCCAACTCCGCTCCCTCGCAGGACGATATGTGCGCAACGCACCGTGTCTCGGGGACGAGGGAGTCTGGCATGGCGGATCCTGGGATGAGCGTGACTCCCTACTGGGAGCTGACCTTCGACGCGGACGGGGACGTGGACGGCCCCGCCCGCGACCGGCTGCTGACACAGGTCGCGGACCGCGGCGTCCGTGACCTGGTCGTCTTCGCGCACGGCTGGAACAACGACCGTTCGGGCGCGACCGCGCTGTACCGCCGTTTCTTCGCCCCGTTCCCGGGGCTGGCGCCGAAGGCCCGGCTCGGATACGTCGGCGTCTTCTGGCCGTCGATGCGGTTCAGCGACGAGCCGATCCCCGACTTCCCGAGGTCCGCGGCGGCCGTGGAGGCGGAGCGGGAGCCGCGCCCGGCGCTGGACAAGGAGACCCGGCGCGCGCTGGTGGAGACCTTCCCGGACCGGGCGACCGTGACGGACCGGCTGGCCAGGATGCTGGACGAACGGCCGGACGGCGAGGCGGGGCTGCCCGAGTTCGGCCGGATGGTCCGGCTGCTGCTGGACGCGGACCGGCGGCCGGGCGTGGCCGACACGGACGAGCCGGGCGAGCCGGCCGTGTTCGGCGGGGACCCGGTGACGGTGTGCGAGCGGTTCGCCGACGCCCTGGCCGCGCTCGGCCCGCCGGCGGACGCGGACGCGGCCGCGTTCCGCCTCCCGAATCCCTGGGACGGCGCGAAGGAACTGCTGCGGCAGGCGACGTACCACCGGATGAAGCGGCGGGCCGGGACGGTCGGTGAGCGCGGACTCGGGCCGCTGCTCGGCCGGCTGGCCGCCGCGGCGCCCGGCGTGCGGGTGCATCTGGTCGGGCACAGCTTCGGCGGCCGGCTGGTGGCGTTCGCGCTGCGCGGGCTGCCCGGGAGCGTGGCCGTGGTGAAGTCCGTGACCCTGCTCCAGGGGGCGTTCTCGCACTACGCGTTCGCGGCGCGGCTGCCGCACGCGCCGGACCGGTCGGGGACGCTGAAGGACCGGCAGCGGCGTGTCGACGGACCGCTGGTGTGCTGTCACTCGCGCTTCGACGCGGCCCTCGGCACCTTCTACCCGCTGGCCTCCCGGCTCGCCGGGGACGACCGCGCGTGTGCGGGCAACGAGATCGCGGCCGTGCTGGGGCCCCGCTGGGGCGCGATGGGGCACGACGGTGTGCAGGCGGTACCGGGCACCGTCCGGCTGGACCTGGCGGCGGCCCTCGGCGGCCGGCTGCCTGCGTCGGGGTGCGTGAACGTGGACGTGGCGGCGGTGGTCCGGCGCGGGGGCGCGCCGTCCGGGGCGCACAGCGACATCGTGCACCCCGAACTGGCGCGACTGGTGCTGGTGGCCGGCCGCGTCGTGGCGGCGGACCGCGTCACCTGACCCGCCGCCCGCGCCGCCCGCGTCACCTCAGCGGTGCGCGGGGTTCTGCGCCCCGCCGCCCGCGTCACCTCAGCGGTGCGCGGGGTTCTGCGCCCCGCCGCCCGCGTCACCTCAGCGGTGCGCGGGGTTCTGCGCCCCGCCGCCCGCGTCACCTCAGCGGTGCGCGGTGTACTCCACGACCTGCTGGAAGGTCGGCCGGTTCTGCCAGCCGATCCTGCCGTGCTTGATGCCGCCCAGGGTGCGGTGGGCTATCGAGTCGGCGCACCACTGGTCGCCCGCCGCGCACTGGTCGTCGCCCGGGTAGACCTGGGCGGCCGTCATGCCGGCCGCCTGCTTCAGCGTGCCGATGAGCGCGTCCCGGCAGGCGCCGAGACCGCCGCCGCCGCAGTAGGTCCGCGCGAGAGGGCCCCGCACGGGCTCCCCGAGCACCGCCCGGATGTCCTTGTCGACGTACGACCACCAGCCGTACTGGAAGGAGCTCCCGGCGTGCGAGCCGGTGGGGCCGTGGCCGGCGGACGGCGCCTCGTCGACCGGCAGGCTCGCGGTGATCGCGGTGTAGAGGTCGCTGCCGAGCCCCGGCTCGAACTCCGCCTTGACCAGCAGCGGCCACCAGGCGTCCAGGATGCGGATCGCGTCCGCGTGGGCGTACGTCCTGGAACCGGCCGACGTCTCGGTGCGCCTGGCGCCCGCGGTGACCCACGTCTGGAGCCTGCCCACCGCCGCGGCGGCCGTGGAGTCGGTCACCGGCGAGGAGCCGACCACCTTGAGCAGCCCGGGCAGCACGTCCTCGGCGCGCAGGTCGGCCAGGCCCGCGTCCGCCATGGCCTGCACCAGCTTGGCCCGGGTCACCCCGCCGGCCGCGACCAGCTTCCCGACCCGGTCGTCCAGCAGGTTGCCGCGGTGCACGGAGCCGTCGCCCCAGGGCGCGGACGTGTAGCCCTCGGCCTGCTTGTTGTTCCAGGAGACGTAGTAGTCCTGGTCGACGGAGTTGGGGTGTTCGGCGGCCGGGGTGTAGTCCGCCGTGTTGGTGACCGGGTCCCAGCTCCGCCACTCGTACGCCGGCTCCGCCCGGACCGGGAACTCGGAGTCGACACCGCCCGCCCGGACCGGGTTGTCACCGCTGTTGTAGTAGGCGGTGTGCCGGGAGTCGGCGTAGAACCAGTTGAAGGTGTAGTTGATGTGCTGGGCCGCGCTCTGGAAGGTTTCCGGTCCCTTGACGTGGTCGGGGTCGTTGAGCATCTGGAAGCCGATGATCGAGTCGGCCTCGTGCAGGTAGGAGGAGCGCAGGGTGGTGTAGGCGACCTTCTTGCCGCCGACGGTCGCCCGGTACTCCACCGGACCGTACTTCGTCCGCCACACGCGCATGGTGTACGACCCCGCGGGGGTGCCGTCGGCCGTGGTCGGTTTCCAGGCGTTCTTCTGCTCGATCTTCTCCATGGCGGTGCAGGTGCCGTGGAACAGGTAGTGGTGGTCGTCCTGGCACAGCTCCACCGCGTAGGTGTCGATGATGTCCTGGCCCGAGGTGGTGGCGCTCCAGGCGTAGTCCTGGCCGCGGCCCAGTTCGACGTACATGCTCAGGCCCGCGAAGGAGGCGCCGCGGGCGCTGATGCCCGGCCCCTGGATCTCCTGGAGCATGAGCAGCTGCGGGGCGAAGTAGCCGGTCTGCGGGCCGAACACGGCGATCGGGTGGCCGCTCGCGGTGTGTGCGCCGCTGACGACGAGGGCGTTGGACATCCCGCGCCGGGCCGAGCCCAGGGCCGTCTTCGCGGCGGTGTCGGAGGAGGTCTTCGCGGCCGTGGTGGCGGCGCTGCCCGTGCGGTCGTGAACGAGCGGTTCCCGGGTCACCGAGCCGGGGTCGGGCAGGGCCGCGCCCCGGGGGTCGGCGGGCTTGGCGCCGTACGGGAACCTCCGGCCGTCGTGGACGGTGAGGACGGCCTCGGGGTCGTCGCGTTCGCGGAAGGACTCCCAGACCCGGGTGCCCTCCTCGACGCCGTACCTGGCCTGGGCGGCGAGCAGGGACAGGGCGTTGGTGACCTCGCCGCCACCGCCGGAGCCGAACAGCGAGCCGATGACGGAGGCGAGCGCCACCAGGTCGGTGACCTTGAAGTGTTCTATCGTCCCGGCGTTGGTGATCGAGTCCTTGTGGCCGGTCAGGACGTACTCGCCGGGGAAGTAACGGCCGCTGTCGGAGGCGTCGATGTAGGCGTTGACGCCGTCGATGTAGGCCCTCACGTCGTCGAGGGCCTGCCGGCCGCGGGTGCCGTTGCGCGCCACGGCGCCGTCGATCTGGGCCTGGAGGTCGGCCTCGGTGTAGGGCGCGCTGCGGTAGAACTGCTGCTCCAGGCCCTGGTTGGCGGCGGCGCCGCCCGCGAAGGCGGTCAGCTGCCCGCGGCCCACGTGCCGGAAGACGTCCATCAGCCACAGCCGGTCCTCGGCCGCCGCGTATCCGGCGCCGAACTCGGTGCCGTACCGGGTGGTGCCCGTGATGTGCGGCACACCGGTCTTCTTGTCGCGGACGATCGTCACGTCGGTCCGGCCGGCGGGCTTCTCGGTGGAGGCGACCTGGTCGGCGGGGACGCCGAACGAGGCGTCGTTGAAGAAGGAGTTGATTTTCGCGTCGGTCAGGCCGGGGTAACCGGTGGCCAGGCCGGCGTACGGGCCGAGCTGGTCCTCGGCGTGCGCGGGCTGGGTGCCGAATGCCTGGTTGAGCAGGATCTGCGCGAGTGTCGCGTTGCCGTTCTCACCGGGCGGAAGGATGTCCGAACACCGGCCGCCGCAGTAGTCGTTCGGCGCCGTGGCGTCGGTGGCGGCCGCGGCCGTTCCGGTGAGGGGAGTGAGGAGACCGGCGACGAGGACGCATACGGACGCGGTCTTCAGGAACCCGGAACGGTGGCGGAACGTTCTCAGTCTGTCAAGGGCGGTACGTGGGGTTCGCCGTGGCATGGCAGCTCCTATGACAGGGGTGGCCGAACGTTACCGCCGGTATCCCCCCGTTCGAAGATGAACATGCGTCACTTTTCGGAGTGCGCGAGCAGATACCGAGAAGAGATGGAGCCGAATCGCCTGTCGATACGTCTATTCGGCGACGTCCGCGCGATGACGCCGAAGTGACCGGAGTACAGGTGCAGGTGTGACGGAGGTGCAGGGCGATGGCAGGTTTCCGGAGTCTGGCGAGACAGGTACGCGATCCGGGCTGTGATCTGGCACTGCGGCGGTACTCGCTGCGCAAGTGCCTCGAGAAGTTCGCCCCTTACGGGCATCGGGCGACCTGGGACCACCTGTGCTCCCGGGCGGGCTTCGGCCCGGAGGACCGCTCCCCCGACCCGGCGCGGCTCGTGGCCGCGCTGGAGGAGCTGGAAGAGGCCCGTGACGTCTGGCTCTCCTATGAGACCGACTTCACCGAGCGCCGGAAGAAGGAGAAGCACGACGGGCTGCGCCGGCCGGGCAGCGTGGACGACTGGCACCGGCTGACCTGGGGCGGGTTCGGCGTCGCCTGGTGCGACGACCCGCGGGTCCATCCGCGGGAGCCGCTGGCGGAGGTGCTGCGCCGGCTGATCGCGGCGCTGGAGCGGGAGCCGGGCGCCTGCTGCCCGGTGTGCCAGGGCGAACGGCTGGTCTGGAAGTACGGCCTGGACCACGAGCCGTCGTCCGGCCCGGTCTGCGCGGACTGCGGGATCCTGGTGCCGCGGCCCGTCCTCACCGAGCGGGCCCTTCGGTACGCCAGGCGGGAACGCCTGCTGATGTCGGCCTGAGCGGCCGGTGTCACCGGGGGCGGCCCGAGCGGCGGGCGGCCCCGGGCAAGGGGTGCGCAGGGGATGCCGCACCCCTCCCGCGGAGCGTGCCCGGCGGGGCGCGCACACGGCGGAGCCGGCCGGGACCGGACGCTAGCAGGTTCAAATCCGGTCGCTCCACCGCTTTCACGTCCGCAGAGTGGGAGGCGATGCAACCACACCGATGAACCGGGGGTCCCATGTCCACGCTGCGCGTCACCGCCGAAGTGCTGACCGTCCACGAGCATCCGAACGCCGACGCACTGGAGTTGGCCCAGGTGGGCCTGTACCGGGCCGTCGTCGCCAGGGGCGCCTACCGCACCGGCGAGGCCGCCCTCTACATCCCCGAGCAGGCGGTCCTGCCGGCCGGGCTGGTGGCGGAGCTGGGCCTGACCGGCCGGCTGGCGGGCGGTCAGGCCAACCGGGTCAAGGCGGTACGGCTGCGCGGTGAGCTGTCGCAGGGCATCGTGTGCCGGCCGGAGGCGCTCGCGGACGTCGATCTGGCGCGGGCGGCGGCCGAGGGCACGGACTTCGCGGAGCGGCTGGGCATCACCAAGTGGGTGCCGCCCGTCCCGCCGACGATGAACGGGGACGTGGAGCCGGCGCCCGATCTGCTCCCTTGGGTCGACATCGAGAACATCCAGCGCTACCCGGACATCTTCATGCCGGGCGAGCCGGTGGTGCTGACGGAGAAGCTGCACGGTTCGGCCTGCCTGCTGACGTATGTGGCCGAGCAGGGGCGGGTCTACGTCTCCTCCAAGGGTTTCGGGGCCAAGTCGCTGGCGCTGAAGGAGGACCCGCGCAACCTGTACTGGCGCGCGGTGCGCGGGCACGGGGTCGCCGAGGCGGCCGCACGGCTGTGCGAGCGGCTGGGCGCCACGCGGGTCGGCATCTTCGGCGAGGTGTACGGCGCGGGGGTGCAGGACCTGGCCTACGGGGCCGACGGGCGGCGGGACACCCTCGGGTACGCGGCGTTCGACGTCTCGGCCGAGGTGGCCGGGACCGTGCGGTGGCTCGACCCGGCCGAGGTGCTGGCCGGGGAGCTGCCGTCGGTGCCGCGGCTGTACGCCGGGCCGTACGACATCGAGCGGGTGCTGGAGTGCGCGAGCGGACGGGAGACGGTGTCCGGGCGGGAACTGCACCTGCGGGAGGGCGTCGTGATACGCCCCGCGGTGGAGCGGTACAGCGCGGTGACGGGGGGCCGGGCGATCGCCAAGGCCGTGAGCCCGGCATACCTGACCCGGAAGGGCGGGACGGAGTTCGAGTAGGCCGCGGGTCCGTCCGTCAGCGGCTCTCGGGCAGCAGCCGCGACCCCGTCAGCCGCTCGCCGAACACGTCGTCGGGATTGGACAGCACGCAGTTCTCCATGGACAGGCACCCGCAGCCGATGCAGTCGGTGAGGTGGTCGCGCAGGCGGTTCAGCTGCCGGATCCGCTCGTCCAGCTCCGTGCGCCACTTCTCCGACATCCGGGCCCAGTCCTCCCTGGTCGGTGTCCGTTCCTCGGGCAGTTCGGCCAGGGCCTCGCGGATCGTGGCCAGCGGGATGCCGACCCGCTGGGCCGCGCGGATGAAGGCGACGCGGCGCAGCGTGTCGCGGGTGTAGCGGCGCTGGTTGCCCGATGTGCGCCGGCTGCAGATCAGGCCCTTGGCCTCGTAGAAGTGCAGGGCGGAGACGGCGGCGCCGCTGCGCGCGGACAGCTGGCCGACGGTCAGCTCGTGGACCTTCTCGGGAATCTGGGGCACTCCTCAGAGACTACCGACCCGGCGCCGGTCGCGGTCCGTTGACAGGGGCCCCCGACCCGACCATGCTAAGCAGTTGCTTAGACATGCGAGCGAGAGGCCGGGAACATGGCAGAACCGAGGACCTTCACCTCCCCCGACGAGCTGAAGGCGGCCGTGGGCGAGCAACTGGGCCACACCGACTGGGTGGAGATCGACCAGAAGCGGATCGACCTGTTCGCCGACGCGACCGGGGACCACCAGTGGATCCACGTGGACCAGGAGAAGGCCGCCGCGGGTCCGTTCGGGACCACCATCGCGCACGGCTACCTCACCCTGTCCCTGCTCCCGCTCTTCGCCCCCCAGCTCATCCGGGTCGAGGGCGTGAAGATGGGCGTCAACTACGGCACGAACAAGGTCCGCTTCCCCGCGCCGGTGCCGGTCGGCTCGCGGCTGCGCGCCACCGCGACGATCACCGGCGTCGAGGACGTCACCGGAGGGGTGCAGGTGAGCGTCGCCTTCACCGTGGAGCGCGAGGGCGGCGACAAGCCGGTGTGCGTGGCGGAGTCGGTGTCCCGGTACTACGTGTAGGGCTACGCGGCCCCGACCATGCGCAGCACGAGGTCGGCGTAGAGCGCGCCGACCTCCTCGGGGGTGCGCGGGCCGTTCACGTCGAACCAGCGGGCGACGTCGATGCAGAGCGACAGCACGGCGAGCGTGGTGCCCTTGACGTCCGCCACGTCGAACTCGCCCGAGGCGACACCGTCCTCGATGATCCCGCGGACCTCGGCGTCCACCTGCCGGCGCAGCGCGACGATCTCGGCGCGGGCGTCGGGGCCCAGGGCGTCGAGTTCGTACTGCACGACCCGCGCGGTGGTGCGCCGCCCCGCGTGCCAGCGGACGAAGGAGCCGACCGCGTCGGCCAGCCGCTCCCTGGCGCTGCCCTCGCGGCGGGCCGCCGTGCGCAGGATGTCGAGGGCCTTGTCGTGGCCGATCCGGCTGATCCGGTGGAGCAGCTCTTCCTTGGTCTTGTAGTGGATGTAGAGCGCGGCCGGGCTCATGCCGGCACGGCCCGCGATGTCCCGGGTCGTCGTCGCGTGGTAGCCACGCTCGGCGAAGGCCTCCACGGCGGCGACGAGCAGCCGCCGGGCCGCGTCAGGGGTGACCTCTTCCCACGGCTCCACTTCGCCGCCGGTCGTCTCCTGCGCCGTACTCATCGCTCGCTCGCCCCTCTCGGTGACAGGAGCACCACCATACCGCCGATGGTGAGCGAGCGCTTAGCGGAGCCGCCCGGAGCCACGCCGGGCCGTGCGCGGCCGCTCACGGCTTCCCGGGGCGTCGAGGATTCTGTCAGATCTTCTCGAAGGGGTCGTGCTCGGCGAGCAGCTTCTCCAGGCGGGCCTGGTCCACGCGGCTGACGATCTGCCCGGCCTCCTGCCGGTCGCGGATCACCTTGGCGAGAGTGAAGGCGGAGGTGACGAGGTAGAGCACGGCGATCGCCAGGAAGCCGCGCACCCAGGCGCTCGCCTCCAGCCGGAAGATGCCGATGGCGGTGGCCGCCATCGCGACCGCGAAGGAGGCGACGGCCTGGCCGTAGAAGGCGGAGGTGCTCTGCTGTTTGACCGGTGTCTCACTCATGGCACGAAGCATCGGCGGACGCGGCCCGCGCCGCATCCGCCGGGATACTCAGGAAGGTACTCAGAACGCCGAGACGCCGGTCAGGGCGCGCCCGATGAGCAGCTTCTGTATCTGGCTGGTGCCCTCGTAGAGGGTCATCACGCGGGCGTCGCGCAGCAGCTTGCCGGCCGGGTACTCGTCGATGTAGCCGTAGCCGCCGAAGACCTGGAGGGCGTTGTTGGCGGCGCGGACGGCGGCCTCGGAGGCGAACAGCTTGGCCTTGGAGGACTCCACGGCGAACGGCTCGCCGCGGTCGATGAGGTCGGCGACCCGCCAGGTCAGCAGCCGGGCCGCGTCCACGTCGACGGCGATGTCGCTGATCAGCTCCTGCACGAGCTGGTGGCGGGCGATGGGCTTGCCGAACTGCTCCCGCTCGCCGGCGTACCCGACGGCCGCGTCCAGCGCGGCCTGCGCGATGCCGACACAGCCCGCGGCCACCGACATCCGGCCCTTGGCGAGCGCGGACATCGCGACCGAGAACCCCTTGCCCTCCTCGCCGAGCAGCGCGGAGGCCGGCACGCGCACGTCCTCCAGGACGAGTTCGGCGGTGGCCTGGCCGCGCAGGCCGAGCTTGCCGTGGACGGGGCGGCGGGTCAGGCCCGGGGTGTCGGTGGGCACCAGGAAGGCGGACACGCCCTTGTGGCCGGGGGCGTCGGTGGACCGGGCGAAGAGCAGGACGACGTCGGCCCAGGTGCCGTTGGTGATGAACATCTTCGTGCCGTTGACGACGTAGGCGTCGCCGTCGCGCACGGCGCGGGTGGTGAGGTTGCCCGCGTCGGAGCCGGTGCCGGGCTCGGTGAGCCCGAAGCAGCCGACGTACTCGCCCGCGGTGAGCCCCGGCAGCCACTGCCGCTTCTGCTCCTCCGTGCCCCAGGCGGCGATCGTCTTGGCGACGAGCCCGAGGGAGACGGAGACGATGCCGCGCACCGAGGAGTCGCCGCGGCCCAGCTCCTCCGTGACCAGGCAGTAGGCGAGGTGGTCGCCGCCGGAGCCGCCGTACTCCTCGTCGATGGTCAGACCGAGGAAACCGACCTCGCCGAGCTTCTTCACGATGCCCCGGTCGACCTCCTCGGCCCGGTCCCAGGCGACGACGTGGGGAGCGATCTCGCGCGCCACGAAGTCGCGCGCGAGCCGCCGTACGGCCGTCTGCTCCTCGCTGAGCCCCAGGTTCACCACGAGATCACCCCACACCGAACGGATCCGTCACCGGATCTTGAAAGTCGTACATTTAAATTAGCACTGCTAGTTTCCATCCGCAGCCCTACTATGTGCGCCATGGCCCGACCGCGCAAGCCCCTCCTCAGCACCGACCGGATCGTCGCGACGGCCCGGGACCTCGTGGACCGGGAGGGCCTGGCGGCGGTCTCCACCCGCCGGCTCGCCGCCGAACTGGGGGTCAGCGGGCCCTCCCTCTACAACCACTTCCGCACCAAGGACGAGATCCTGGAGGCGGTGGCGGACTCGGTCAGCGCACTGGTCGACCTGTCGATGTTCGAGGACGGGCGGGACTGGCGGACCGCGCTGCACGACTGGGCGGTCTCCTACCGGGCGGCCCTGCGCGACCACCCGAACATCGTCCCGGTCCTCGCCACGGGCCCGGGGCGGCGCCCGGCCGGGCTGAAGCTCGCGGACGCGGTCTACGGCGCGATGGTCGACGCCGGCTGGCCGCCCGCGCAGGCGACCTCCATCGGCGCGCTGATGCGGTACTTCATCATGGGTTCCGCGCTCGGCTCGTTCGCCGGCGGCTTCGTGGACGACGAGAGCGCCTACGACCCCGCGGACTACCCCCACCTCGGCCAGGCCCACCTGCTCGCCGAGCAGCAGGAGAAGATCGACGAGCGGGCCTTCGAGACGGGGCTGACGGCGCTGCTGGACGGTCTGGCGGGGCAGTACGAGCAGGTGCGGACGACCGCGTAGGCCGGTTCGGGCCGCCGGGGCGGGCGGCCGGCGGCCGGAACCGGCGCAGTCAGCGTGAACCCGCCCGGCCGGAGAGGATCCTGATGGACACGAGGGCGATCGCGGACAGCGCGACGAGGTAGCCGGACACCGCCATCGAGGTGCCCGTCGCCTCCAGCAGCAGCACCATCACGAAGGGCGCCAGGCCGCCGCCGAGCACGGCCGCGATCTGGTAGCCGAGGGAGGCCCCGGTGTAGCGCATCCCGGGCGTGAACAGCTCGGCGAACAGGGCGGCCTGGGGGCCGTACATGATGCTGAGGAAACAGCTGGCGACGAAGGTGCCGACGGCGAGCCACAGCAGCGAGCCGGTGTCGATCAGCAGGAACAGCGGTACGGCCCACAGGGCGATGCCGGCCGCGCCGGACGCGTAGACACGGATGCGGCCGATCCGGTCCGAGAGCGCGGCCGCGGCCGGGATCAGCACCAGCTGGGTGAGGCTGACGCACAGGGAGACGGTGAGGACGGCGCTCTTGCTCATGCCGAGTTCACGGGTGGTGTAGTCGAGGACGCCGGTGATCAGGATGTAGAAGGTCGCGGTGTTGACGGCGAAGGATCCGCCGGCGAGGAGGACCGTGCCGAGGTGGCCGCGCAGGATCGTGCGCAGCGGGGAGGGCTGCTCCGCCTTCTCCTTCTCGGCCAGCGCCCGCTCGGCCTCGCGGAACGCGGGGGTCTCCTCGACGCGCGCGTGGATGTACC
Organism: Streptomyces sp. NPDC013455; assembly: GCF_040632975.1. Classification (NCBI taxonomy): domain Bacteria; kingdom Bacillati; phylum Actinomycetota; class Actinomycetes; order Kitasatosporales; family Streptomycetaceae; genus Streptomyces; species Streptomyces sp. NPDC013455. Next base: position 64,732 of record NZ_JBEYCX010000016.1, read on the forward strand.
AGGCGAGTGCGAGGACGAACAGGCCCGCGACGAACGGCACGCGCCAGCCCCAGGCGGCGAAGGCCGAGTCGGTGGTGAAGGCTCCGGCCAGCAGGAAGACCGAGTTGGCCGTCACCACGCCGATCGGCACGCCGAGCTGGACGACACTGCCGTAGACACCGCGCCTGCCCTCGGGGGCGTACTCGGTGGCCAGCAGCATCGCGCCGCCCCACTGGGCGCCGACCGCGACGCCCTGCACGACACGGAGGGCGACCAGCAGGACGGGCGCGGCGACGCCGATCGTGTCGTACGTCGGGAGCAGGCCGATGCCGGTGGTGGCGATGCCCATCAGGGTGAGCGCGAGGACCAGCATCGGCTTGCGGCCGCGCTTGTCGCCGAGGTGTCCGGCCACGATGCCGCCGAGCGGGCGGGCCAGGAAGCCCACGGCGAAGGTGGCGAAGGAGGCGAGGACCCCGGCGGTGGGGCTGCCGGCCGGGAAGTACAGGTCGCCGAGGACGAGGGCGGCGGCTATGCCGAAGACGAAGTAGTCGTACCACTCGACGGCCGAGGCGAGGGCCGCGGCGGTGGCGACGCGGCGGCGGTTGCCGGTGGGCGCGGCGGTCGTGGCGGGAGCGGGGTGAGCGGAGGGGAACGTGTCCATGCGTGCACACTCCGGTGGGTGCGGTGGGGACGTTCCCGGGGAACATACTGACTGGACGGTATGGGGTCAACGGGTGTGCACGGAGATCCGTGACGCCCGGGGGCCGCTGCCCCCGGGCGTCACGGATCCGCTGGTCAGAACAGTACGAGCGCCCGGCCGCCCTTGCCCGCGAGCATGTTCTCGAAGGCCGCCGGGATGCCTTCCAGACCGATCCGCTCCGTCACCAGGGCGCCCAGGTCGAGGCGGCCCTCCCGGACGTGGGCGGCAAGCACCGGCAGGTCCTTCGCCGGGTCCGAGTTGCCGTAGACGCAGCCGGAGAGGGTCCTGCCCCAGTGGAAGATCTCCAGGGCGTTGAAGGTGACCTGCTGGTCCTTGCCGCCGATGCCGACGACCGTGGTGCGGCCGCCGCGGCGGGTGGAGTCCCAGGCCGTGCGGATCGTGGTGGCGCGGCCGACGCACTCGACGGCCACGTCGACGCCCTGTCCGCCGGTGAGGCCCCTGATCGCGCGGGCGGTGTGCTCGGAGGCGACCACGTAGTCGGTGGCCCCGGCCGTACGCGCGAGCTCCTCCTTCTCCGGCGTGACGTCGACCGCGACGATCTTCGACGCGCCCGCGATCCGCGCCGCCTGGAGGGCGGCGAGGCCCACTCCCCCGACGCCGAACACGGCGACCGTCTCGTCCGGCCGGACCCGCGCGGAGTGGTGGACGGCGCCGTAGCCGGTGAGGACGGCGCAGCCCAGGAGAGCGGCGTCGGCGAGCGGGACGCCGTCCGGGACCGGAAGGGCGCAGGAGGCGGGGACGACCGTCTCCTCGGCGAACGCGGCGACGTTGAGGCCGGGGTGCAGGTCGGTGCCGTCGGTGGTGCGGGCGTAGACGTCGGCGGCGCCGCTCAGCGCGTGGGCGCACAGCCAGACCTCGCCGAGCGTGCAGGCGTGGCAGGTGCCGCAGGACGGCGCCCAGTTGAGGACCACCGGCGCGCCGGGAGCGAGATGGGTGACGCCCTCCCCGACGGCGACGACCGTGCCGGCGCCCTCGTGGCCGAGGACGGCCGGGACCGGCACCCGCATGGTGCCGTTCGACAGGGACAGGTCGGAGTGGCAGACGCCGGCGGCGGCGAGGCGGACCCGGACCTGGCCGGGTCCGGGGTCGGGCAGCTCGATCCGGGTGATCTCCAGCGGGGCGCCGATGGCGGGCAGGACGGCGGCTCGTACGGCCATGACGTAGGACTCCCTTAGAACTGGAGGGACTTGGTCTGGAGGAACTCGGCGAGCCCGTGGCTGCCGAGTTCCCGGCCGACTCCGGACTGCTTGTAACCGCCGAACGGCGCGAGGGGGTTGAACCGGCCGCCGTTGATGTCCACCTGGCCGGTGTCCATACGGCGCGCGAAGGCCACCGCCTCGGCCTCGTCGCCGGCCCAGACGGCGCCCGCGAGGCCGTACACCGTGCCGTTGGCGATGCGCAGGGCGTCCTCCTCGTCGTCGTACCTCAGGATCGACAGGACCGGACCGAAGATCTCCTCCTGGGCGATCGTCATCTCCGGGGTGACGTCCGCGAAGACGGTCGGGCTGACGAAGTAACCCGTGTCGCGGGGTGCTTCGGGGCCGCCGGCGACCAGGCGGGCGCCCTCGGCGATGCCCTTCTCGATGTAACCGCGCACCCGCGCCTGCTGGCTGGCGCTGACCACCGGGCCGATGCGGTCGCCGTACTTCGCGGCGGCCACCCGGGCCAGCTCGACGGCCTCGGCGTACTGGTCGCGGTGGACCAGCATGCGGGTCCAGGCGCTGCAGGTCTGGCCGGAGTTGGCCATCACGTTGGCGACGCCGACGTTGACCGCCCTGGCCAGGTCGGCGCTCGGCAGGATGACGTTGGCGGACTTGCCGCCCAGCTCCAGGGCGACCTTCTTGACGGCCGCGCCGGCCACGGCGCCGATCCGCCTGCCGACCGCCGTGGAGCCGGTGAAGGAGACCAGGTCCACGCCCGGGTGTTCGGCGAGCGCCTGTCCGGCGACCGGACCCAACCCGGTGACCAGGTTGAACACGCCCGCGGGTACGCCCGCCTCGTGCACCGCCTCGGCGAACCGCTGGGCGGTGAGCGGGGTGTCCTCGGCGGGCTTGAGGACGACCGTGCAGCCGGCGGCGAGGGCCGCGGCGACCTTGGCGACGATCTGGTGCAGCGGGTAGTTCCAGGGTGTGATCGCGCCGACCACGCCGACCGGCTCGTGCAACACGGTGGAGTTGCCGACCCGCTCCTCGAAGGGGTGGCGGGCGGCGAGTTCGGCGAAGGCGGCGGCGACCGCGAGGGGCGAGCCGACGTGCACGGAGTCGGCGAACTTCGGCGGCGCGCCCAGTTCCGCGGTGACCGTCTCGGCGATCTCGGCCCGGCGGGCCTCCAGCGCGTCCCGCAGCGCGGCCAGGCGTGCGGCGCGCTCGGCCGGGGGCGTGGCGGCCCAGCCGGGCAGGGCGGCGCGCGCGGCGCGTACGGCCGTGTCGACGTCCAGCGCGCCGCCGGCCGGGACCCGGCCGACGACCTGCTCGTCGGCGGGGTTGACGACCTCGATCACGTCCCTGCTGTCGGCGGGGCGCCAAGCGCCGTCGATGTACAGGCCGTCGTGTGCCTTCATGCTCTTCCTCCCGGCGGGTCCGCGTCGTCCGGCACACAAACTAGCGGTGTTAGTTTTCGGGCGCCAGACACCCTGTGGTCACAGACGTACCGGGCCATCATGACGAACGGACCGGCCGGCGCGGACAGCGCGTCCGCACCGGCCGGTCCACCGGTCACCTGGTCGCGGTCAGATGGGCGAAGACCACCACGTTGCTGGTGTAGCCGGTCCGCCGGCTGAAGAGGCCGCCGCAGGTGAGGACCCGCAGCTCCGGGCGCCCGGTCGGGCCGTAGACCTCCTTGTCCGGGAAGCCGGCCTTGTCGTAGACCTTGACCCGGTCCACGGAGTAGACGGCGGTGCGCCCGTCCGCCCGCGCAACCTCGATGCGCCTGCCGCGCCGCACCTGCGCGAGCCCGGCGAACACGGCCGGCCCGGTCCTGGTGTCGCGGTGGCCGACGGCGATCGCGGTGCCGGGCTCGCCGGGCGTGGGGCCGCCCTGGTACCAGCCGACCAGCTTGGGCCGGTCGACGGGCGGGGTCTCCAGCTCCCGGTTGCGGTCGAGCCGGAGCGGGATGACCGGGGCGTCGACGCCCAGCGAGGGCACGCGCAGGGTGGTCGGGCGGGACCGGGGCAGCGGGCGGGGCGGGGGTGCGGGCGGGGAGTCGGCCCCTTCCCGGCCGGCGCCGCGCCCGTCGGCCCGGTCGGACGTCCGGTCCCCGGCCGCCGGAGGCTCGGCCGGCCTGCCGTCGCCCCCGCAGCGCACCACCGACACCAGGACGACCACGAGCAGGGCCGTCCTGGCCAGACGGTAGGCGCGGGTCCGGTGCCAGGGCCTGCGTCGGTGCCTACGCGACACCATGGGGCCGCCGGCGGTTGCGCCGGTAGTACACGACGGCACCGACACCGACCAGGCCCACGGCGGCCGCGGCGGCCACCGGCGAGTACGCGGCGGCCGTGTCGATCAGGCCGCCGCCGCCCGCGTGCACACCGCCCTTCGGCCCGTTGTGGTCGCCGCCCTGGCCCCAGGAGGTGTCGTTCTGCTGGTGGTCCGCGATCTGCCCGCCCGGCCCCTTGTTCCCGTCGTGCTGGTTGTCGTGGCAGTTGACGCGGAAGACCTTCTCCTTCAGCGCGGGGGGTGTGCCCACGGTCCAGCTGATCTTGTACTGCCCGTCCGCGAGCCCCAGCGGGTCGGTGTGCCCGGCACCCCCGGCGAGCTGGATGGTACCGGTGACGATGGCCGCGGTGGCCAGCGGAGGCTGCGCGGTGATGGTGTAGGCGATGGCGGGCAGGGTGTCGAAGTTGACGGCCTCCAGATAGAACCGGCAGACCACGGGATCGTCCTTGGCCGACCCCACGAGCGTTCCGTGCAGGTGCCGCTCGTCGTGGATCCGGATGTCGCCGTTCTCCCCCTGGGCCACCGCGCTCGGCGCCGCCACCCATGACGCACCCGCCGCGGCGAGGGCGGTGAGGACGACTGTGGCGCCCGCGCGGGAGCCGACGGCACGTGGGAGTGTCAGGGTGGGCATGCGCAATCCTCCGAGTTCAGACGATTTTCATACAAATCGCTCTTTCGCCTCGGACTCTGCGTCATACCCCCCGTGGCCGCCGGGAGCGACGCCCGACGCGCCGTCAGAGATCGCTCGTGCGGCGCAATCCCGGCCGCTTCGGCCCCTCCCGGTCCGCCCGCCGGCCGTCTTCGCCCCCGGGCCGTCCGGGGGAACGCAACGCCACCCCCGACGACAGCAGCAGCAGCGCGCCCAGCAGCACGAACGGCGCCGCCACCCCCGCCAGACCGGCGACCAGGCCCGCCGCGGCGGGTGCCGCGACCTGGCCGAGCCGGTTGCCGGTCAGGCGCAGGGCGAGTGCGGTGGAGCGGGCCCGGGCGGGCGCCGCCTGCACCACCGTCGTCATCGACAGCGGCTGGCCCACGCCCAGGCAGAAGCCGAGGACCGTGAGCATCACGCCGAGCCCCCACACCGGCACCGGCAGCGCGATCCCCGCGCACAGCAGCGCGGCCAGCAGACAGGTCACGGTGAGCAGGGCCGACCGGCCGAGCAGCCTCAGCAGCGGGGTCAGGACGAGCCGGCAGGCGATGGTGGCGCCGGCCCGCAGACCGAGCAGGACGCCGATCACCGAGGGGGCGATGCCCCGGTGCTCGCCGACCACCGGGAGGTAGGCGGTGAGGATGTCGGTCGCGGACAGCACCGACAGGCTGATCAGCATGCCCGCGGGCACGCCCCGGGCGCGCAGGATGCCGGCGACCGGCACCCGCCCGCCGGGTGCCGGTCGGGAGCCGGCTGCCGTACGGTCCTCGATGCGCCACAGGGAGGTGAACGCCACCGCCGCGCCCGCGCCCGCCACGACGAGGGCGAGCGCGCTGCTGCGCGCCATGTCGGGGCCGCCGATGAGGGCGCCCGCGGCCACCGGTCCGGCGAGCTGGCCGAGGGAGGCCCCGATGGTGAAGTGCCCGAAGTTGCGGTCCTGTTCGTGCGGCGCGGACTGGCGGGCGACCAGCGACTGGGCGCCGATCACGAAACACAGGTGGCCGAGGCCCATCACCCCGCTCCACAGGGCCATCGCCCACAGCGAGTCCGCGACTCCGCCGAGCGCGCAGCCGCCGGCGATGAGGACCACGCCCGCCGGCAGCAGGGGTGCGCAGCGGCCGTGGTCGGTGCGGCGGCCGAGCGGTACGGCGGCGAACAGCGGCAGCAGGGCGTACACACCGGCGATGACACCGACCGCCCGTTCGTCGGCGCCCAGCGCGAGGGCCCGGTAGGAGACGGCCGGCCGGGCCATCGACACCGCCCCCTGCGCGCAGCCGAAGGCGATGACGAGGCGGAGCAGCCAGCCGCGGTTCCCGCCGGGCGCCATGGAACGTCCTCCCAGGTGATCAGATGATGCCGAACAGGATTCCCGCGCCCAGGACCACCAGCGAGGTGAGGGCGGCCCACTTGACCACGAACCGGGTGTGGTCGCCGAACTCGACCTTGGCCATGCCGACCAGGACGTACACAGCGGGGACGAGCGGGCTGGACATGTGCAGGGGCTGGCCGACCAGGGAGGCGCGGGCGATCTCCAGCGAGGAGACGCCGTGCGCCTGGCCCGCCTCGGCGAGCACCGGCAGGACGCCGAAGTAGAAGCCGTCGTTGGACATGAAGTAGGTCAGCGGGATGCTCAGCACGCCGGTGACGAAGGCCATGTGCGGGCCCATGCCGTCGGGGATGTTGTCCACCAGCCAGGTGGCCATGTGGTCCACCATGCCGGTGCCCTGGAGGACGCCGGTGAAGACGGCGGCGGCGAACACCATGCCGGAGACGTTGAGGACGTTCTCCGCGTGGGCGGCGATGCGGGCCTTCTGGTCCGGCATGTGCGGGAAGTTGACGGTCAGGGCGAGGGCCGCGCCGAGCAGGAACAGCACCGGGATCGGCAGCCACTCCATGATCATGGCGGTGAGCAGGGCGACCGTGAGCAGTGCGTTGAACCAGTACAGCCTGGGGCGCAGGGTGGGGCGGTCGGGGTCCAGCCCCTGCAGGCCCTCCTCCTCGGGCTCCTCCGGGAGGCCCGCACCGGCACCGCCGGCCTTCGCCGCCACGGTGTCGGAGCCGGCGGCGACCAGGACCGTCTCCGGCTCCTCGGCCAGGGCCTCGTCCAGCGTGAGCACGCCGAGCCGGCTCCGCTCGCGGCGGCCGAGGACGTAGGCGAGGGCGAGGACGAACACCAGGCCCATGGCGAGGGCGGGGATCATCGGCACGAAGATGTCGCTCGCGTCGAGCTTCAGGGCGGTGGCGGCCCGGGCGGTGGGACCGCCCCAGGGCAGCGTGTTCATCACGCCGTTGGCCATGGCGGCGACGCCGGTCATCACGACCAGGGACATCTTCAGGCGCTTGTACAGCGGGTACATCGCCGAGACGGTGATCATGAAGGTGGTGGAGCCGTCGCCGTCCAGGGAGACGATCGCGGCGAGAACCGCCGTACCGACGACGATGCGCAGCGGGTCGGCCTTGCAGAACTTCAGGATGGCCCGTACGACCGGGTCGAAGAGGCCGACGTCGATCATCACACCGAAGTAGACGATCGCGAACATGAGCATCGCCGCGGTGGGGGCGAGGCCGGTGACGCCGTCGATGACGTAGTCGCCGAGCTTGGCGCCCTTGCCCACGAACACGCAGAAGAGCGCGGGTACGAGCACGAGCGCCGCGATCGGCGACAGCTTCTTCAGCATGATCAGGACCAGGAAGGTCGCGATCATGGCGAAGCCGAGGATGGTCAGCATGAATGGATACCTAACGTTCGCCCTTGAACATCCCACCTGGGGGTCGGCGGTGCGATGACGTTAGGTCCGTCCAAACGGCGTTAACAAGACGTTGACGCGCGAGCAATACGCGCAAAACTCCAGGTCACGGGAGTGCGGTGAGCGCGGTGAGCTCGACGGGGACGCCGTTGAGCACCGCGTTGCCCGACAGCGGGTCGAGCAGGCTGCCGTCGAGCAGCTGGTTGACGTTGACTCCGGGGTCGGTGGCGGCATGGCTGAGCCGGGTGCCGGGCCGGTCGTGGCCCCAGCCGTGCGGCAGGCTCACCACCCCCGGCCGGACGCCGTCGGTGACCTCCGCGGGGACCACCACCTCTCCCCCGGCGCCCTTGAGGCGTACCTCCGCGCCGTCGCGGACGCCGAGGCGGGCGGCGTCCTCCGGGTGGACGTGCACGGTGCAGCGGTTGCTGCCGCCGGTGAGCGCGGGCACGTTGTGCATCCAGCTGTTGTTCGAGCGCAGGTGGCGGCGGCCGACGAGGACCAGACCCGCGGGGCGTTCGCGCAGGGCCGCGCGGAGCCTGGGCAGGTCGCCGGCGATCGGTCCGGGCAGCAGCTCGATCCTGCCGCTGCGGGTCCTGAGCGGCTGCGGCAGGCGCGGGCGCAGCGGGCCGAGGTCGATGCCGTGCGGGTGGGCGAGCAGCCGCTCCAGGGTCAGCCCCTCGGGCCGGGCGCCGAAGCCGTCGCCGTAGGGGCCGAGGCGCAGCATCATGTCGAGCCGCCGTTCGGGGCCGTTGTCGCCGGTGAGCCGGGCCGCGAGGTCGCGTGGGTCGCGGCCGTGCACCGGCGAGTGCTCGTCCCGGACGGCCTTGCCGAGGGTCTGCTCGACGACCATCGCGTCCACGGCGGCCGGGTCGGCGCCGTGCATCCCCGTGGCCGCGAGGACGAGCCGGGCGAGGATCTCGCTCTCCGCCATGCGGCCCGGCTCCAGCGGGACGGCCGCGCGGGTGTAGCGGACCTGGTTGCGCACCGCGAGGGTGTTGAAGGCGAAGTCGTGGTGCGGGCTCTGGGCGGGCGGGGGCGGCGGCAGCACGACGTGGGCGTGGCGCGAGGTCTCGTTCAGGTACGGGTCGACGCTGACCATGAAGTCCAGGGAGGCCAGCGCCTTGTCGAGCCGGCGGCCGTCGGGCGCGGAGAGCACCGGGTTGGCCGCGACGGCGATCAGGGCGCGGACCGGGGTCCCCTCGTCGGTCGGTGTGTCGATCTCCTCGGCGAGCGCGGAGAGCGGCAACTCGCCCTTGGCCTCGGGGTGCCGGCGCACCCGGGAGTGCCAGCGGCCGAGCGCGAAGCCGCGGCCGGGGCCGGCCGGGCGGGGTGCCCGGGCGGTGGCGGCCTGCGGGAAGAGGGCGCCGCCGGGACGGTCCAGGTTGCCGGTGAGGATGTTGAGTACGTCGACCAGCCAGCTGGCCAGGGTGCCGTGCGGGACGGTGCAGCTGCCGATGCGGGCGTAGACGGCGGCGGTGGGGGCGGCGGCGAGGTCGCGCGCGAGGTCGCGGATGTCACCGGCGTCGAGGTCGCAGGCGGGTGCCACGGCCTCCGGGGTGAACTCGCCGAGTGCGTCCGGGAGTTCGTCGAGGCCCTGGACGTGCGGGGCCAGGTGCCCGAGGTCGACCAGTTTCTCCGCGAAGAGGGTGTGTGCCATCGCGGCGAGCAGCAGGGCGTCGGTGCCGGGGCGTATCGCCAGGTGCCGGTCGGCGAGCCGCGCGGTGCGGGTGCGGCGCGGGTCCACGACCGTGAGCCGGCCGCCGCGGGCCTTGAGGGCCTTGAGCCTGCCGGGGAAGTCGGGGGCGGTGCACAGACTGCCGTTGGATTCCAGCGGGTTGGCGCCGATCAGCAGCAGGTGGTCGGTGTGGTCGAGGTCCGGCACCGGGATGGCGTGGGGATCACCGAACAGCAGGCCGCTGGAGACGTGCTTGGGCATCTGGTCGACCGTGGAGGCGGTGAACAGGCTGCGGGTGCGGAGCGCGCCGAGCAGCACCGGCGGGTAGAGGGCGCCGGCCACGGTGTGCACGTTGGGGTTGCCGAGGACCACGCCGACGGCGTCGGGGCCGTAGCGCTCCACGACCGGGCGCAGGCCCGCGGCGACCGCGTCGAACGCTTCCTCCCAGGTGGCCTCGGACAGGACGCCGTCCTTGCGGACGAGCGGGGTGCGCAGCCGGTCGGGGTCGCCGTCGACGGCACCGAAGGAGGCGCCCTTGGGGCAGATGAACCCCTTGCTGAACACGTCCTCCCGGTCCCCGCGGGCGCCGGTGACGCGGGTGCCCTCGATGGTGAGGGTCAGCCCGCAGGTGGCCTCGCACAGGGGGCAGATTCGCAGGGCGGTGCGGGACACGGGTCCTCCCGGAGGGTCGACGGCGGGCCGGCCAGGACACGGGCGGGCCCGGGGCGAGCATACCGACCGGTATGGACAGGGGGGAGTCCTGGCGCGGGGCCGTTCCGCCGGCGCGGCGGGGCCGTTCCGCCGGCGCGGCGGGGCCGTTCCGCCGGCGCGGCGGGGAGTCCGGGCGCGGGACCGGTCAGTCGAGCACGCGCGCGAGGTACGCCCGCAGCAGGTCCCGGGTCTCGGCGATGATCGCCTCGTCGCCCTGCGGATCGATCCGGAAGGCCAGCTGGACGAGGGTGTCGGCGCTCTCGACGGCGACCAGGAAGACCCGCCGCAGGTCCGTGTCCGGGGTGCGGGAGAGATAGCCGGCGAGGAGTTCGGTCAGCCGGTCGGCGACCCGGGTGTTGGGCTCGGCGTTGCGGGAGCCGACCGGGATCTGGTTGCCGAAGTCGACCAGGGAGAAGCCGGGCTCGGTGCGCTTCATGGCGAGGTACTCGTCCAGAACGGCGTCCATCGCCAGCCGCCAGTCGGCCGGCCGGGCGGAGGACGCCGTGCACTCGGCGGGCGCCGTTCGCTCGGGTGCCGCGGTTCGGTCCTGCGCCGCCGATCGCTCCGGTGCGGCCGATCGCTCCGGTGCGGCCGATCGCTCCGGTGCCGCGCCGGGGGGCGCGGTGCGCTCCGGTGCGGCGCCGGCGGGCGCCGTGCGCTCGGTCGGCGCGCCGCGTTCCGCGGGCAGCGCCCGCTCGGACACCCCGCCGCGCTCGGCGTCCGCCCCGCGCGCGGCCGGCACGGTGCGCGCGGGAGCCTCCGGCCGCCCGGATCCGTCCGGCCCGGGGGCGGCAGCGGCGGACGCCGCCCGCAGCCGTTCGGTGACGCGCTCGATGTACCGCTCCAGGTTGCGCTGGGCGAGGGCGTCGGCCATCTGCCGCTTGTTGCCGAAGAAGCGGTAGACCGAGCCGATGGGGACCCCGGCGCGCTGGGCGACCGCGCGGGTGCTCAGGGCGTCGTAGCCGACCTCGTCGAGGAGTTCGGCGCAGGCGTCCAGGATCCTGGTCAGCCGTTCGGCACTGCGCCGCTGGACCGGCGCGCGGCGGAGCGATGTCGCGTGGGGCACGGGCTTCATGATGCCTTTCCGCCGGGGTCCGGTGAACCTCGCCCCACAGTACGGAGAAGGGTGGCCCCCACACTCACACGCCGGCGGCACCCGCCCGCGACCGCACCCGCACCCACGCTGCCGCCCGCCACCGCACCCACGCTCCCACCCGCGCCCACGCCCGCATGCATCAACGCGCTCATTCGCCGACGGCGTACCCGGCCCCGGCCCGCCCGCCCGCCGCGTCCGCACCCGCGCCGGTCTCCACCCCCGCGCCCGTCCCCGCGTCCACCCCGGCACCCGTTCGCGCACCCGCACCCGTATCAGCTCCCGCACCCGTCTCCGCACCCGACACCGTTATGTCGGCGGTGCTCTGCACGGGCTTGCCGTGGACCGCCCACACCGTGCCGTCGTCGGCGTACAGGCGCGCGGTGACCTGGTGGGTGCCGTGCGGCAGGCCGGCGGCCAGGTGGTGGGTGGCCGTGCGCAGCCGGGCGACCCGGCGGCCGTCCACGAAGAGGTGGGCGAGCCCGCGACCGGTGACCGCCGCCGGCTCCGCGCCGGGCGCGGACCAGCGGAAGCGGCGCAGGGTGAGCCGGACGTCCCAGCCGCCGGCCGGGTCCGGGGTCACTTCGACGCCGACCTCGGGCGCGTTCTTCCCGGGCACCTCGCGCAGGTGCCGGCCGGTCTCGTCGGTGTCGTCCAGGACCTTCCCCACCGGTGAGGGCGAGACCGTGCCGCCGTGCGCCTCGCCGGTGGTGCAGGCCGCCGCTCCCCACGGCAGCAGGACGCACACCGCGAGCGCGGCGAGGGGTCCGCGCGTCCACTTCGTCCATGACATGACCGGGAGCGTAGAACAGCGGCCCGCCGCCCAGGATCCCCCTCAGGTCTGGTTCCGGCCGTACCCCACTGGGATGACCCGGACCCCTCTTGCGCGGGCGCGCACTCATTCCTACGGTGATGCATAGGAATCGAGAAGTGCGAGGGAGCGAACATGAGCGGGGACGCACGGAAGACCGCCGAGGGGCTGTCCTATCTGACCGGGTTCGGCAACGAACACGCCTCGGAGGCGGTGCCGGGCGCCCTGCCCGAGGGCCGCAACTCGCCGCAGCGCGCGCCGCTCGGCCTCTACGCGGAGCAGCTGAGCGGTACGGCGTTCACCGAGCCGCGGGCGCACAACCGGCGCTCCTGGCTCTACCGCATCCGCCCCTCGGCCCAGCACCCGGCGTTCACCCGCACCGACAACGGCGCACTCGGCACGGCCCCCTTCACCGAGACTGCGGCCGACCCCAACCGGCTGCGCTGGAACCCGCTGCCGGAGCCCCCGGCGGGCACCGACTTCCTCGGCGGTCTGTGGACGCTGGGCGGGAACGGCGACGCGGCGCAGCGCGCGGGCATGGCCGTGCACCTCTACCACGCCAACGCCTCGATGGAGCGGGTCTTCTCGGACGCCGACGGGGAGCTGCTGATCGTGCCGGAGCGGGGCGGGCTGCTGCTGCACACGGAGTTCGGGCGCCTGCATGTGGAGCCGGCCGAGGTGGCGTTGGTCCCGCGTGGGGTGCGCTTCCGTGTGGAGCTGCTGGACGAGTCCGCCCGCGGTTATGTGTGCGAGAACTACGGGGCGCCGTTCCGGCTGCCCGACCTCGGGCCGATCGGCGCCAACGGGCTGGCCAACCCGCGGGACTTCCGTGCCCCGGTCGCCGCCTACGAGGACGTCGAGGGTCCGGTGGAGGTGGTGAACAAGTTCTGCGGCAACCTCTGGACGGCGACCTACGACCACAGCCCCCTGGACGTGGTCGCCTGGCATGGCAACTATGTGCCGTACGTCTATGACCTGCGCACTTTCAATGTGATCGGGACCATCTCCTACGACCACCCCGATCCGTCGATCTTCACGGTCCTCACCTCCCCGTCGGACACCCCCGGCCTGGCCGGCGTCGACTTCGTCGTGTTCGCGCCGCGCTGGCTGGTGGGCGAGGACACCTTCCGGCCGCCGTACTTCCACCGGAACGTGATGAGCGAGTACATGGGCCTGATCGAGGGCGCGTACGACGCCAAGGCGGAGGGCTTCGTGCCGGGCGGCGGCTCGCTGCACAACATGATGTCGGCGCACGGCCCGGACCGGGAGACGTTCGACCGGGCGAGCGCGGCCGAGCTGCGGCCGCAGAAGATCGACGACGGTCTGGCCTTCATGTTCGAGACCCGCTGGCCGGTGACCCTCACCCCGCAGGCGGCCGGCGCGGAGCACCTCCAGCAGCGCTACGACGATGTGTGGCGGGGACTCCAGCGCCACTTCCGGGGGTGAGGCCGCCATTGCGCCGAACGTTCTCCGACAGGTACGGATAGCCCCGTGACCTCCTTCGCTCCGGATTCGATCGTCCTGAACCGCAAGCTGCCGCTGTGGTACCAGGTGTCGCAGTCGCTGCGCGCCTCGATACTGGGCCGCTCCGCCGAGGACCCGCTGCGCCTGCCCACCGAGGAGCAGCTGGCGGAGCACTACGGGGTGAGCGTGCTGACCATGCGGCAGGCGCTGAAGGAGCTGGAGGACGAGGGGCTGATCAGCCGGCACCGGCGGCGCGGCACGTTCATCGAGCCCGGGGTCCGGCGCGGGGCGCCGGTGCGGCTGCTGGGCTCGGTGGACGCGATCGTGGCCCAGCAGTCCGGGATGACGACCGAGCTGCTGGACCAGGGCCGGGTGCCGGTTCCGGCCGGGCTCGCCGAGTACTTCCCGGACCTGGCGGAGGTGGCGGCGTACCACCGTCTGCGCGGGGACGAGAAGACCGGCGAGCCGACCAACCACGCCGTCAACCACGTCCGTCCCGAACTGGCCGACCGCATCGACCCGGACGACCTGGTCCGCTGGCCGATGACGAAGGTGCTGCGGGACGTGGTCAAGGCCGACATCAGCCGGATCACCGACACCGTGGAGGCCCGGCTCGCCGACCCGGAGACGGCACGGCTGCTCGAAGTCCCGCTGCTCAGCCCGATCCTGCACTACACGGGTGTGACGTACGACACCGGTGGCCGGGTGCTGGACGTGGCGGTCATCCACTACCGGGGCGACCGGTTCTCGTTCACCGTCACGCTGGACGCCACCTGATCCGCGGGGTGCGTGAGGCCGTACCATGCCGGGCGTGACGCACGACGACGCTCCGCTGCTGGCGGACCTCATGCCGTGGTCCGTCGCACCCCTGCGGCCGGGCCGCGCCTGGCCGACGGCGCCCGATCCGGCCTCCCTGAGGGCCCGTTGGGACGCCCTGGTGAAGGCCGCGGGGCCGGACCGGGAGGCCCTGTTCCAACCGACCCGCGCCCGTACGCTCTTCTCGGCGGTGAGCCGGCTGCCCGGCGGGTCCGGCGGCACCGAACGGCTCGCGCGCGCCGGGGGCCCCTGCGGGGAACCGGTGCGGGTGCTGACCGCCCCCTTCGACGAGCAGTGGCTGATCCCGGACCACCGGCTGATCGACACGGCCCGCCCCGAGCTGTGGCGGGTGGCGGACGCCCACCAGGTCTTCACGGCCGAGACGGGCGACCCGGGCACCCCGCTGCTGGCGACCGCGCTCCTGCCCACGCTGCGCACCGGCCGGATCCGCCCCCTTCACCGCCGTCCCGGCGGCGCGGAGCCCAACCTGGCGCCCGGTCTGCTGGACCACCTCACGGCCCGCCTGGGCACCCGCCCCACCGCGCCGGACGTGCTGGCCTGGATCCTGGCGGCGGTCCGCCCCGGGCTCACCGTGCCGCTCACCGGCGACCCGGACGTGTGGGCGTCCGGTGTGGAGCTGGGCCGCCGCGTGCTCTGGCTGATGCGCCGCGACGGCGAACGCCCCAAGCTGCCGGGCGGCCGCCGCCCGTACGTCCGCGCCCCCCTGCCGCGCCTCCCGCTGACCCTGCGCTACGACGCCGACGAGGAGACCCTGCACCTGGACGAGGGCCGCGTCTCCCCCGTACCGCCCGAGGCCTGGGAGTACGAGGTGGCCGGAGTCCGGGTCCTGGAGTCCTGGTTCGCGGCCCGCACCGGCCCGGCCGAACCGGGCACGCTCGCCGCGATCCGCCCGGCGGCCTGGCCGCAGGCCTGGACGTCGGAGCTGCTGGAGCTGATCACAGTGCTGGCCCTGCTGGCGGACCTGCGGCCGCGCCGGGCCGCCCTGGCGGTGACGTCCCCGGTCACGGCGAGCGACCTGCGGCAGGCGGGCGTCCTGCCGCCACCGGAGTCCGCCCGCCGCCCCGCCTCGGTGCTGGACCACCACGAGGAGGGACCGGAGGGCCAGTTCGCCCTCGTCTGGCACGACGGGGAACCGTCCGGCCCGCTCGACCGCACTGCTGACAAAGGCGCCGCCCAGGGGTGATGATCCGGGCATGGATGAGCCGATGGACCAGCCCGTGCGCCCCCAGCCCCTCCCTCTGGAGGGGATCACCGTCGTCGCCGTCGAACAGGCCGTGTCCGCGCCCTTCGCGACCCGTCAGCTCGCCGACCTCGGCGCCCGGGTGGTCAAGGTGGAGCGCGTCGACGGCGGCGACTTCGCGCGGGGCTACGACACGGCGGCCGGCGGCCTCGCCTCACACTTCGTGTGGTGCAACCGCGGCAAGGAGTCCATCGCGCTGGACCTCAAGGACCCGCGCGGCCTGGACGTCGTACGGCGGCTGGTCGCGGACGCGGACGTGTTCGTGCAGAACCTCGCGCACGGCGCGGCGGCCCGGCTCGGCCTGGACGCGGCCACCCTGTGCGCCGCGCACCCGCGGCTGATCGCCGTGGACATCTCGGGCTACGGCGGCTCGGGGCCGTACGCGGACAAGCGGGCCTACGACATGCTCGTGCAGTGCGAGGCGGGCTTGGTGTCGGTGACCGGGACGCCCGAGCAGCCGGTGAAGGCGGGGGTCCCGGCGGCCGACATCGCGGCGGCGATGTACGCGTTCTCGGGTGTGCTGGCCGCGCTCGTGCGGCGCGGGACGACCGGGCGGGGCGGTCCGGTGGAGATCTCCATGCTGGAGGCGCTCGCCGAGTGGCTGGGCCACCCGCTGCACCACGCGATGCACGGTGGCGAGCCGCCGGCCCGCACCGGGCTCGCGCACGCCGTCATCGCGCCGTACGACGCCTACCCGACGGCGGACGGCGGGCGGGTGCTGCTGTCGGTGCAGAACGACCGGGAGTGGCGGCGGCTGGCCGAACAGGTCATCGGCCGCCCGGAACTGGGCACGGACCCCACCTACGCGACGAACGCCGCGCGGGTCGCGCACCGGGAGCGGACCGATGCGCTGGTCGCGGGGGCGCTGGTGGCGCTGGACGGTGAGGAGGCGCTGGCCCGGCTGGAGAAGGCGGGCATCGCCTGCGCCCGGCTGAGGGACGTGCGCGAGCTGGCGGAGCACCCGCAGCTGGCGGCCCGGGAGCGGTGGCGTCAGGTGGGGTCGCCGGTCGGGCCGCTGAAGGCGCTGCTGCCCCCCATCACGCTGCCGGGCGGGGACGAGGCACGGATGGGGGACGTACCCGCCCTCGGGCAGCACACCGGGGCGCTGCTGCGCGCCGTGGGGATGACGGACGGCGAGATCGCAGCGCTGCGCCGGGACGGTGTGGTGGCCTGAGCGCGGGTGTCCCCGTGCGGTGGACCGCGCCGGTGGCCGGTCGCGGGCCGTTCCGGTGGCCGGTCGGTGGGCCGCCGCCGCGGCCGGCGCAGCCGCGGCAGGCTGGGGTCAGTGGCCGCCGAACAGCGAGCGGCGCAGCCGGCGCAGCGGCGCGAAGAGGGAGACGCGACTGACCCGCGTACCCCGGTCGCTGCGCCTGTGCGCGGAGTCACGCGCCGTCAGCTCACGCATCAGCGAGGTCGCCTCGACCGTCTCCCGCTGCGGTATGGCGGGACCCGCCAGTACCGACAGATGGCGGTCGAGGCGCGAACTGGTCGCGCTGCTCCCGCAGGTGATCGCAGGGACCCTGGCCCTGCTGCGCACTGTTATCTGCTCCATGTCACTCCCCACCCGTACGAGTCCACCCGGCCCGGGCAGGCTAACCCTATCGTCCCAGTGGGGCACGCGGGTATCTCGGCCACAGGATTCACCTTCCCCGTAAGGGGGTTGACCATCCCTCTTCGACTACTCTCCGAATCCAACCGATTTCAGGGTGAGTTGGACAATGGGCTGGCTGGTGGGGTGAGCTGATCCACCGTCAGGCTCGACGGTTACGGCGAGTGACGTCGACGAGGGGTCGAGACCCTTGGCGACCAAGGGCGTGTCGCCGCCGAGGAGCCCCAGGGAGCGCGGTTGCGCGCGGGGGCGCATGAGCCAGAGCTGGTGGACGCGTCCGCCGGCCGGGGTGCCGTATCCGCTGAGGGTGACGACGGCCTCCCGCTCAGATACGGAAGCGATCACTCCGATACTGCGGCCCCGCGCGTCCTCGCCGCTCGCCGCGCGGGCGTCGGGAGCGGCCAGAACGTGGGCGATCTCACGTGCCCGGTCCTGCTCGGCGGCGAGCCGGTCCTCGGTGCGGTGCGCCTGGACCGCGAAGAGGGAGGCGACGACGAGGGCCGCCGCGGCGGTCGCCGTGGCGAAGGGCGCGAAGGAGGCGAAGAGGGGACGCGCGCGGCGGGTGCGGGCGCGCGACGGCGGCGGCTGGGCGCCCCAGACGTGCGGCGGCAGCTGCGGCGCGCGCTCCCGGGCGGCCGGCGGCGCCTGCTCCTGCGGGGTGGTGCGCACGGCGGCCAGCACCCGGTCGCGCAGGGCGGCCGGCGCGGGGGCGGCGGTGGACCAGGCGAGGCGGACCGCGTCCTCGGCCAGCTCCCGCACCTCGCCGGCACAGCGGTCGCAGCCCGCCAGATGCTTCTCGAAGCGGCGCCGCTCGCCCGGTTCCAGGGCGTCGAGCGCGTAGGGCGCGGCGAGCGAATGCGGGTTCCCGCGGCCCAGCAGCCTGCCGACGATACTCATGCGGCGCCTCCCAGGCACTCGCGCAGCCGGCTGAGTCCGTCGCGCATCCGCGTCTTGACCGTGCCGAGCGGCAGCGAGAGCCGCTCGGCCACCTCACGGTAGGTGTAGCCGTCGTAGTAGGCCAGGGTCACCGACTGGCGCTGGAGGGCCGTGAGCCGGTTCAGGCAGCGGCGCACCCACTCGCGTTCCAGGCCGGCCTCGACCTCCTCGGCGACCTGGTCGAACGCCGGTTCCCCGGCACGCAGGGCCTCGCGCTGCTCGCGTTCCCCGGCCGCGCGGGCGCTGCGCACCCGGTCGACGGCGCGGCGGTGGGCGAGGGTGAGGATCCACGACAGGGCGCTGCCCCGGCCCGGGTCGAACCGGGCGGCGGAGCGCCACAGTTCCAGCAGCACCTCCTGGGCGACCTCCTCGGACTGCGCGGGGTCGCGGACCACCCGGCGCACCAGCCCGTACACCGGCCCCGACACCAGTGCGTACAGGTCCTCGAACGCCCTCTGGTCACCGCCGGCCACGAGCACCAGCAGTTCCTCCGCCTGCATGCGGGCCCCCTCTCCGTGGCCGCAGCCGGGTCTTCCTCGCGCACCGCGCATCCGCACCGAGACACACCTCCCCGAGGTGATACGGATCAGCGGGCCGGAAACGCGGGTCGCGAGCCGGGAAAAAGTTTTTCCCCGGCCGACCCATCCGATCGGCGGTTCCGCTCCGTATACCCGTCCGTCAAAGGCAAGTCGGCACTGAGGACGGACGGCATGACACCTGTTTTCTCCAGGGACGCCCTCTCCCGGAGCGTGTTCTCCGGGAGCGGCGCGGGACGCGCGGGCCTGGCCACGCTCATCTGCGGCGCACTGGCCGCCGGAGGGCTCACGGCCGCCGGCGTGGCCACGCTGGCACCCGGGGCGGCCTCCGCCTCCTCGCACCGCGAGGCCCCGCTGATCTCGGGCACCCCGCAGTACGACAACACGGACCTGTACGCGTTCGTCAGCCCGGACAAGCCCGACACGACGACGATCGTGGCGAACTGGATCCCGTTCGAGGAACCGGCCGGCGGACCGAACTTCTACACGTTCGCCGACGACGCCCGGTACGACCTCCACATCGACAACGACGGCGACGCGCAGGAAGAGCTGATCTTCCGCTACACCTTCCGGACCCACACGAAGAACGGCAACACGTTCCTCTACAACACCGGTCCGGTCACCAGCCTGGACGACCCCGACCTCAACATCACGCAGACGTACGACGTCGAGCTGCTGCGGCTGAAGAACCAGCACGTGATGTCGCGGACGAAGGTCGCGGACGACGTACCGGTGGCCCCGTCGAACGTCGGCAAGGCGTCGATGCCGGATTACGGCAAGCTGCGCGCGCAGGCGGTGCACAAGGCGGCGGGCGGCGCCGCGACCTTCGCCGGCCAGGCGGACGACCCCTTCTTCCTGGACCTGCGCGTCTTCGACCTGCTCTACGGCGGCAACCTCACCGAGGTCGGCCGGGACACCCTCAAGGGCTACAACGTCAACTCCATCGCGCTCCAGGTGCCCAACGACCTGATCCGCGAGTCGTCCCACCAGCCGGTCGTCGGGATCTGGTCGACCACCCAGCGCCGTAACGCGCAGGGTTACTGGAGCCAGGTCTCGCGCCTCGGCAACCCGCTGGTCAACGAGGTCGTCAACCCGCAGAAGGACAAGGACAGGTTCAACGCGTCCCAGCCCGCGTACGACGCCCAGTTCCTGAAGAACGTCACCAACCCCGAGCTGCCGAAGCTCATCGAGTCGATCTACAAGATCAAGGCTCCCGCCGAGCCGCGCAACGACCTGGTCGACGTCTTCCTCAAGGGCGTCAAGGGCCTCAACCAACAGCCGCACGTGAAGCCTTCGGAGCAGCTGCGGCTGAACACCTCGGTCAAGCCCACCATGCACCCCAAGCGGCTCGGCGTCCTCGACGGCGACAACGCGGGCTTCCCCAACGGCCGCCGGCTCACCGACGACGTGATCGACGAGGCGCTCCAGGTCGTGGAGGGCGAACTGGTCGGCGCCAAGAACGACCTGGGTGACGCCGTCGACAAGAACGACAAGCAGTTCGAGAAGTACTTCCCGTACGTCGCCGAGCCCACGGCCGGTTCGCGCGGCCGGCTCGCCAAGGGCACGACGGCGGGCGCGGACGTGCGCAGCCAGCTCGGGGACGCCCTCCAGCCGGCCGGTTCCTCCTCCGGCGGCTCCGGCGACACCATGCTGATCGCCGCCTCGGCGGCCTCGGGCGCGGCCGGGATCCTGCTGATCGGCACCGCCTTCGCGTGGTGGCGCCGGCGCGTGCAGCGCGCGTACTGATCCCCGCACCCACCCAGACCGGCGCGGCCCGTATTCCCCTCCCCCCACGGCGGGCCGCGCCTTCCCTACACCCCATGGAGGACACGGCATGGGCCCGCGCGGGCACGACGACGAGAAGGCCGGGCAGAGGGCGCACGAGAGCCGGGACGGCCTGCCCGCGCCACCTGAGCCGAAGGCGGGGACGGCCGCCGCCGCCCCCGGTGCGGACCGGCACGCCGAGGGCCGTCCGGCCGCCGGCGCGGACGGGAAGACCATCGCCCTGGACGGGGAGGCCGCCGGCGCGGACGGGAAAGCCACCACCGCGGACGGGAAAGCCACCACCGCTGGCGGGGCGGTCGGTGACGTGTGGGGCGGTGGCGTGCGGCGGGGCGGGAGTGTCGGGGGCCGGCGGCTGCGGACCCTGCGACTCGCGTGCGCCGCGGCCCTGCTGGCGGTCGCCATGACCGGCGGTGCGATCGCGCTGGGCGCGGACCGGGCGCCGGTGTCCGCGCCGCTCGTCGCCGACGTCACGGACCCGGGCGTGCCGGGCGGCGGCAACCTCGACGCGAGCGTCGCCTCGCTCCAGGCGCACCTGCGGGCCCAGCCGGGGGATTCCGGCGGCTGGGCCGCCCTCGGCCTGGCCTACGTCGAGCAGGCGCGGACCGGAGGCGACCCCTCCCGGTACCCGCAGGCGGACCAGGCGCTGCGGCGGTCCCTGTCCCTGGCGCCGGGCAACGACCCGGCCCTGGCCGGCCGCGCCGCCCTCGCCGCCGCCCGGCACGACTTCGCCGGCGCCCTGGCCTTCGCGGACGCGGCTCTCCGGCGCAACCCGTACAGCGAACGCGCGCTGGCCTCCCGCGTCGACGCGCTGGTCGAGCTCGGCCGGTACCCCGACGCGGCGAAGGCCGCACGGACCGCGGACGCGCGCCGGCCGGGCGTGCCGGTCTTCACCCGGTACGCCTATGTGCACGAGCTGAGCGGGGACGTGGCCACCGCGCGCCGCGTCCTGCAGCAGGCGCTGTCCGCCGCCGCCTCGCCCGGTGACACGGCGTACGTGGCCACCCAGCTCGGCCAACTCGCCTGGAACGAGGGCGACCACCGGGCGGCGCTCACCTACTACGCCCGCGCCCTGGCCGCCGACGACGGCTACCTCCCGGCGCTGGAGGGCCGGGCCCGCGCGCGGGCGGCGCGCGGTGACCGCGCCGCGGCCATCGAGGACATGGAGGCGGTGGTCGCCCGCTCCCCGCTGCCCGGCCCGCTGGTCGCGCTGGGTGAGCTGTACGAGGCGCGCGGCGCGGCCGGCGACCGGGCGCGGGCCCGGCGGCAGTACGCGCTGGTCGACGCCTGGACCGCGCTGGCCCGCGCCAACGGCGTCAACGCCGACCTGGACACCGCGCTGGCCGCCGCCGACCACGGCGACAAGGCCGCCGCCCTGCGCGCGGCCCGCGCCGAATGGGACCGCCGGCACACCGTGCACACCGCGGACGCCCTCGCCTGGGCGCTGCACGTCAACGGCCGTGACGCCGAGGCCCTGCCGTACGCCCGCCGGGCCACGGCCACCGGCTACCGCAACGCCGCCTTCCGCTACCACCGCGGCGTGATCGAACTGGCCACGGGCCACCGGGCGGCCGGCCGTGCCTCGCTCGCCTCCGCCCTGGAACTGAACCCCGGGTTCTCCCCGCTGGGGGCGGCGCGGGCGCGCGAGGCGCTGGAGGGGGCCGAGTGAAGCCGCGTCTGCTGTGCGTCCTCCTCGCCGTGGCCGCCCTCGCACTCCTGCCGGCCGGTACCGCGGCCGCGCATCCCCTCGGCAACTTCACCGTGAACCGCTACGACGGGCTTGTCGCCGCTCCCGGGCAGCTGCGCGTCGACCACGTGGAAGACCTCGCCGAGATCCCGGCGACCCAGGCAAGGCCCGCGATCGAGCGGCTGGGACTCGGCGCGTGGGCCCGGCAGCGGTGCGCGCGGGCCGCCGCCGGCAGCGGGCTCACCGTCGACGGCCGCACGGCCACGCTGACGGCCGTCCGCGGCACCGCGCGGCTGCGCCCCGGCCAGGCCGGTCTCGACACCGTGCGCGTGGAATGCCGGCTGACCGCCCCGCTGCCCCGCGGCCGCGCCGTCCTGCTGGGCTTCCGCAGCGCGGGTGCCGCCGACGGGCCCGGCTGGCGGGAGATCACCGCGCGGGGCGACCGTATGACGCTCACCGCGACGGACGTGCCGGGAACGTCGGTCTCGCGGGAACTGACCTCCTACCCGCAGGACTTGCTGTCCTCGCCCGCCGGCACCGGTGCGGCCTCGCTGCGGGTGCGGCCGGGCGGTCCGGCGCTCGGGGCGGACGCACGGCGGCAGGCGGCCCCGGGCGCCGGGGTGCTGCCCCGGGGCGCCGACCGCTGGACCCGGGCCCTGGACGACCTCGTGGCCCGCGACCACCTGACCGTCGGCTTCGCCGGGCTGGCGCTGCTCATCGCGGTCGCCCTGGGCGCCCTGCACGCCCTCGCACCGGGCCACGGCAAGACGCTGATGGCCGCGACGGCGGCGGCGCGCGGGGGCCGGGCACGGCTGCGGGACGTGCTGCCGCTGGCCGCGTCGGTCACCGTGACCCACACCCTCGGTGTGGTCGCGCTCGGCCTGCTGGTCACGGCCGGCTCCGCCGCCGCGCCCGCGGTGATCTCCTGGCTGGGGATCGCCAGCGGCGCCCTCGTACTGGCGGCGGGCGTCACCCTCGTACGCCGGGCCTGGCGCGACCGGGCGCGGGGAACCGCTGCCGCGCGGGCGCGCGCTCAAGAGGCCGGGGCGGACGGGGAAACCGGGGTGGAGGAGGAGAGCGGGAGGGCCGGTGAGGACCGGGAGGCCGGGGAGGGCGGAGAGGACCGGGAGGCCGGGGAGAGCCGGGCGGACGTCGAGCGGCGGGAGTTGGCGGTGGTCGGCGCGGACGGCACCGGCCACGGAGCCGCCCACCATTCGCACCCCCACGACGGTGTGGCACACACCCATGGCGACCACACACACAGCCACCCGCCCGCCCACGTAGACCAGACCCACGTAGACCAGACCCACGTGAAGCACGCCCACGGGGGCCACACCCACGTGGACCACACCCACACGCACAGCGGCCACAACCACAGCCACAGCCATAGCGGCCACAGTCACAGTCACGCCCACAGCCACTCCCACGGCGGGCACACGCACACCCACGGCGGGCACACGCACACCCACGGCGGGCACACGCACACGCACCCCACCGCTCCCACCCTCCGCGGCACGATCCTGCTCGGCTTCGCCGGTGGGCTGGTGCCCAGCCCGTCCGCCGTGGTCGTGCTGGTCGGCGCCGCCGCGCTCGGCAAGGCGTGGTTCGGACTGCTGCTCGTGGTGGCGTACGGGGCCGGACTCGCGCTGACCCTGTCGGCGGCCGGGTTCGCCGTCGTACGGCTGGGTGCGGGGGCGGCCCGGGTACTGGACCGGCGCGCACGCTGGACCGTGCACCCCCTGACCGCCCTCGTGCGCCGGACCCTGCCGCTCGCGTCCGCGCTGGTCGTGGTCGCGCTCGGCACGGGACTGGTGCTCAAGGGGGCCGCATCCGCGCTGGGCTGAGCTACTTTTGTGGAGGATTCGCGCGAGATGCCTTGGGGGGCGCCCGTGTCAGGAACGCCGGGCCCTGAACGTGTGATCGCGGGCCGCTACCGTCTGCTGTCCCCGCTGGGCGAGGGTGGCATGGGCACGGTGTGGCGCGCCCGGGACGAGGTGCTGCACCGCGAGGTGGCCGTCAAGGAGGTGCGGGCCCCGGCCGGACTGCCGGCCGCGGACGTCGAGCGGATGTACGCGCGCCTGGAGCGCGAGGCGTGGGCGGCGGCGCGGGTCGCGAACCGCAACGTGATCACGGTGTACGACGTGGCCATGGAGGGCGGCCGGCCCTGGATCGTCATGGAACTGGTGCGCGGGCTGTCGCTCGCCGACCAGCTGGAGGCGGACGGCTCGCTGCCGCCGCAGCGGGCCGCGCACATCGGCGCCGAGGTGCTGTCCGCGCTGCGCGCCGCGCACGCCGCGGGGGTGCTGCACCGGGACGTGAAGCCGGCCAACGTCCTGCTGGCGAACGACGGCCGGGTGGTCCTCGGCGACTTCGGGATCGCGACCGTGGAGGGCAGTTCGGCGCTGACGATGACGGGCGAGGTGATCGGCTCGCCCGAATTCCTCGCGCCGGAGCGCGCGCTGGGGCGGACGCCGGGTCCGGAGTCGGACCTGTGGTCGCTGGGCGTGCTGCTGTACGCGGCCGTCGAGGGCATTTCCCCGTTCCGGCAGGACACACCGCTGAGCACGCTGCGGGCGGTGGTGGACGAGGAGTTGCCGCCGCCGCGCTGGGCCGGGCCGCTCGCGCCCGTGATCAGGGGGCTGCTGCGCAAGGACCCCGCCGAGCGGCTGCCGGCGGAACGGGCGGAGCGGGAGCTGCGGCTGGTCGCGGCCGGCGGGACGCCCGGGGCGGACACCGCGCCCGCGCCGTCGCCGTACCCGTCCGCGGCTCCGGCCCGGTCCCCGGAGCCGTCGCGCACTCCGCCGGCGCCGCTGCCCACCGGGTACCCGGACCCCGGCACCACGGCGGCCGGGCGGGTGCCGCACCCGCGGCGCGAGCGCCGTACCGGCGCCGTCCTGGTGGCGGGGGTGCTCGCGCTGGCGGCGGCGCTGGCGGGGCTGACGTACGCGCTGGTCGGCCGTGACGACGGGAAGGAGCGGGGCGGCGGCACCGTGAGCACCGGCCCGGTGAGCGGCGGCTCCTCGCCCTCGCCCAGCGGGAGTGCGGAGGCCGGCACCGAGGCGCCCGCGCCGCCCCGCGGCAGTGCCTCGGCGAGCAGCCGGCCGGCCCAGTCGGTGCACGTCATGCTGACCGGCGCGCACACGGAGTACTCGGGGAGCTGCCCGCCGCCGGCCGGGCAGGCGCCCTCGCTCACGGCGCGTTTCACGGTGGGGCGGCTGCCCGCGCAGGTGGAGTACCGGTGGGTCCTTTCCCACGGTTCCCCGCCGGACCCCGGGTGGCACACACTGGCGTTCCCGGCGGACGGACCGCGTACCCGGCAGCGGCAGGTGACGGTGACGGCCCACCCCGAGACCCCTGGCGGGACGGTCGGGGGCGAGGTCGGCGTGGAGGTGCGCGGCCCGGTGCGGGCCACGTCGAACACGGTGGCGTTCTCGGTGACGTGTACGACACCGGCGGAGACCCCGTCGGACGGGGTCTCCGCCTCACCGTCTGGTTCGCCCTGAGCGGCGGCCGGTGAATTCCACCCTGCCGGGCGAGCCCGTACGGGTTACGCGGCGCCCGTGAACGCCGGCAGGTAGCCGCCGGACTGGCCGGCCGCGGTCGGGTGGTACGACTCACCGATGCTGAGCCAGTTGACGCTGTGCAGCCAGGAGTTGCCGGAGCAGATCTCGTGTCCGGTGAACGTGCCGCGGACGTCGCCGAAGACGAAGTTGTGGGCGGTGGCACGCGCCTTGATGGTGTCGTCGATGTAGTCGGCGGCGCCGTTGATCGCGGACCGCTTGGTCTCGGAGAGGCCGAGGCAGGACTGGCCGAGCAGGTAGAAGCGGGGGTAGCCGATGACGACGACCCGGGCGTACGGGGCCTTGGCGCTGATCGCGTTGTAGACGGTGTCGAGCTTGCCGGGGAGCGTGTTGGCGACGTACGCCTTGGCGGTGTTGATCCGGGAGAGGCAGGAGCTGTCGGACTGGAGCACGCAGGTCGTCATGACGTCGGCGAAACCGGCGTCGTTGCCGCCGACGGTGAGGGACACCAGTGAGGTGGAGGAGTCGAGCGAGCCGAGCTGGGTCGAGAGCACGTCGTCGGTGGTCGCGCCGGAGCAGGCGGCGAAGGTGAACGAGGACGGGCCGTGGGCGGCGTTCCACAGGTACGGGAAGGCCTTGGTGCTGCGGTTGCAGTCGCCGCTTGAGCTGATGTAGCTGCCGGCGCCCACTCCGGAGGAGTAGGAGTCGCCGAGCGCCACGTATCCGCCGGCCGCGGCGGTCGAGGACGCCTGCGCCGAAGCGGCCCCGGTGAGACCGAGGCCGACGGCGAGGAGGAGCGAGGTAACGAATCCGGTAATTCGGGAACGTCTCATGGAACCTCCCTTTAGCAGGATCTCTGCCTGGACTGTCGTACCAGCTACGCGTGTTGACAGGAAGTGTCCATGCCAAAACTATTGCCGTATCAACAGGATCGACCCGAGACGTTCACCGCTCGTACCGCACGCATCCACACCCTTGCTGTTGACTGACCGTCAGCAGCGCACCGGGGTCGGAGGGTCGTCGTCTTGACGGCCTCCGCGCGGCTGCGCCACATTGAAGCCCGGTATCCGGCGCGTCGGGGGGCAAAGTCGCCCATGCAGACCTTCGGCATCAGGACACCTTCACCGGACGGCGGACCGGCGGACACCGAGCGGGCGCGGCCGGGGCCGGCGAGGAGCCTCACGCCGCTGCTCGCGGGGGCGGCGACCGCCGTCGCGGCGACCGGTGCGGTGCTCGCGCTCCTCGACGCCGGTACACCGCTGCGGGCTCCCTCGACGTTCCTCTTCCTGCTCCTGGCACCGGCCGCGGCGATCGCCGCGGCGCTGCGCGGGCTGGACCCCTTCGGCCGGGTGCTGACCGCCCTCTCGGGGGCGGTCGTCGTCAACATGCTGGTCGCACAGGGGATGCTGGCCGTGCACCGCTGGTCGGCCCGTGGCGGGGTGGTCGCCGTGACCGTACTGAGCGTGCTGGTCCTGCTGTCGACCCTGCTCCGGGAGCGGATTCCCGGAAAACACCCACAAACCTGACGAAGATGGGCGAAGGTTGTTCAGTAGCCGAATCAACAGGAAAACGGGGCAGCCTTCCGGGTCCGGCCCCTAAGGTGCACACGTCCAAACCGTCGTACATCTCGCCCGCACCGACACGCCGGCACATGGTTCCAGGGGAGGGCTCAGGGCCACGGCGCTTCCGGGGCAGGGCGCGGTGGGGGGGTGCCGTGCTCGGTGACCGCAGCGGTGACCGGGTCGTGCGGCGCGACCGGCCGCCGGCCTTCCCGGGACCGGCCGGCTGTGCCACCTCGTCAGCGGGGGCGGAGGCCGCCACGGGCGTCCGCCCGGTGGCCGGTCCGCCGTGCCGGGGACGAGAGCCCCCCTTTCGAACCGGACACCAAGCCGGGCCGCCCAGGGGCGGGCGGTCCACCGGACGAGAGGGAAGAGAATCCATGAGTTCCGTCCTGCGCCCGCCTGGTTCGGGTGAAGACCCGTCGACGTCCGCCGACTACCGGCCCATCTCCTCCCACCTGGCGATCACCCCGCCGGTGAGCGTGGTGATCCCCGCCATGAACGAGGCGGAGAACCTGCCCTACGTCTTCAAGTCCCTGCCGCACTGGATACACGAAGTGGTGCTGGTGGACGGCAACTCCACCGACGGCACCGTCGAGGTGGCACGCTCCCTCTGGCCGGCCGTCAAGGTCGTCGAGCAGCGCGGCAAGGGCAAGGGGGACGCCCTGATCACCGGGTTCGAGGCGAGCACCGGCGACATCATCGTGATGGTCGACGCGGACGGCTCGGCCGACGGCGGCGAGATCGTCAGTTACGTCTCCGCCCTGGTCTCCGGCGCCGACTTCGCCAAGGGCTCGCGGTTCGCCAACGGCGGCGGCACGGACGACATGACCCTCATCCGCAGACTCGGCAACCGGGCGCTGTGCGCGGTCGTCAACCACAAGTTCGGAGCCCGGTACACCGACCTGTGCTACGGATACAACGCGTTCTGGCGGCACTGCCTGGACAAGATCGAACTCGACTGCACCGGCTTCGAGGTCGAGACGCTGATGAACATCAGAGTGGTCAAGGCGGGGCTGAAGGTGCAGGAGATACCCAGCCACGAGTACCTCCGCATCCACGGCACCAGCAATCTCCGGGCCGTCCGGGACGGGTTACGGGTGCTGCACGTGATCCTGAGGGAGCGGTCCAACCGGCGGGACCTGCGCCGCCGCACCCGTCACTCCCCGCTGCTGCGCGCCGGCCGGGGAGAGGTCTCTTGACGGGTCCCGGCATCTCCGTCGTGATCTGCGTGTACACCGAGGACCGCTGGGAGGACATCCTCGCGGCGGTCTCCTCCGTCCGCGCGCAGTCCTACCCGGCGCTGGAGACACTGCTGGTCGTGGACCACAACCCGGCCCTGAGGGACCGGCTGGCCCGCGCGTTCGAGGGGACCGACGGCGTGCGGGTGCTGCCCAACGCGGGACCGCGCGGCCTGTCCGCCGGACGCAACACCGGCATCGCCGCCTCCCGGGGCGAGGTGATCGCCTTCCTCGACGACGACGCGGTGGCCGAGCGGGACTGGCTGCGCCACTTCGCCGCGGGCTACGCCGACCCGCGTGTGCTGGCGGTCGGCGGCCGTACGGTGCCCAGCTGGGCCTCGGGCCGGCGGCCCGCCTGGTTCCCGGAGGAGTTCGACTGGGTCGTCGGCTGCACCTACAAGGGACTGCCGCCCGGCCGGATCCGGGTCCGCAACGTCCTCGGCGGCAACGCCTCCTTCCGGCGTACGGCGTTCGAGGCCGCGGGCGGCTTCGCCACCGGTATCGGCCGGGACGGCGGCCGCCGCCCGCTGGGCGGCGAGGAGACGGAGCTGTGCATCCGCCTCACCCGCGCCCGTCCCGACGCCGTCCTGCTCGTCGACGACCGGGCGGTGATCCACCACCGGGTGCCCGCGCCCCGCGAGCGCTTCGCCTACTTCCGCACCCGCACCTGGGCCGAGGGCCTGTCCAAGGCCCTGGTGGCGCGCAGCGTCGGGGCGGACAAGGGACTGGAGTCCGAACGCCGGTACGCCACCCGGGTGTTGCCGGCCGGGGTGGCCCGTGGCCTGCGGGACGCGCTGCTGGGCCGGCCGGGCGGGGCGGGGCGCGCCGGCGCGATCGTCGCCGGGCTGCTGAGCGCCGCCGGCGGTTACGCGGTGGGCCGTGTGCGGGCGCGGTGGGCCGGCCCGGCGTTCGCCGCGGTGCGCGTCGAGGGGGCGGGCCATGAGTGACGTCCCGGTGCCCGTCCTCATGTACCACGCCGTGGCGACCGCCCCCAACGCCGCCACCCGTGCCCTGTCGGTCGTACCGGAGGCGTTCGCCGAGCAGATGGAACTCATCGGCGGCCTGGGGCTGACCCCGGTCACCACCGCCGACCTCGCGGCCGGCTGGCGCGGCGGCCGGCCGCTGCCCGCCCGGCCGGTGGTGATCACCTTCGACGACGGCTACGAGGGCGTCCACCGGCACGCCCTGCCCGTGCTCGCCCGGCACGGCTTCCCGGCGACCCTGTTCGTCTCCACCGGCTGGCTGCGCGGCACCCACGACACCGGGGGCGGCCCGGACACCATGCTCGACTGGCGGCAGGTGCGCGAACTGGCCGCCGCCGGAGTGGAGATCGGCGGGCACAGCCACACCCACCCCCAGCTCGACCAGCTGTCCGACGCCGAGCTGCGCGCGGAGCTGCTCCGCTGCACGCGGATCCTCGCCGGCGAGCTGGGCACCCGCCCGGTGTCGTTCGCCTATCCGTACGGCTACTCCAGCCGCCGGGTCCGCCAGGCGGTGCGCGCGGCCGGGTACGCCCAGGCGCTCGCCGTCGGCAACGCCCTCGCCCGTCGCGGCCAGGGGCCCTACGCGCTGCGGCGGGTCACGGTCCGCCGCGGCACCGGGGCCGAGGAGTTCGAACGGCTGCTCCTCGGCCGCGCCGTCGCCCGCACCTTCGCCCGGGAGCGTGCCCTCACGCAGGGGTACGCCCTCGTCCGCAGAGCCCGCCAGGTCCGCCGGAAGGCCATCTCCTCCCGTGTCTGAAACGACCACCACGACCGATGCCGGGACGCCCGGCGCGGCGGCGCCCGCGAAGTCCGGGCGCCGGCTGCGGCTGCCCGCAACGGGCCGCTCCGGCGGCAGTCCCCTGTTCCGCAACGCCTACGCGCTGATGTTCAACACCGGCATCTCCGCCGTCCTCGGCCTCGGCTTCTGGCTGGCCGCGGCGCGCTACTACTCCGAGTCCGCGGTCGGCCAGGGATCGGCCGCCATCGCCGCGATGAAGTTCCTCGCCGGGCTCACCGCGGTCACCCTGACCGGTGCCCTGGCCCGCTTCATCGCGGTCTCCGGCGACCGCACCGGGCGGCTCGTCCGCCGCATGTACGCGGGCAGTTCCCTGATCGTGGCGCTGGCCGCGGGCGCCTTCCTGCTGACGCTGGACGTGTGGGGGCCGTCGTACCGCTTCCTGCACGGGACGCTGGGCGGGCTCGGGTTCATCGCGGCCGTCGCCGCCTGGAACGTGCTCACGCTCCAGGACGGGGTGCTGACCGGGCTGCGCAGCGCGCCCTGGGTGGCGGTGGGCAACACCGTGTTCTCGGCCGTGAAGCTGGCCCTGCTGGCCGCGTTCGCCGTCGCCCTCCCGACCACCGGGGTCTTCGTGTCCTGGGTGGCCGCCATCGCCACCTCGGTGCTGCCGCTGGGCTGGCTGGTGTTCCGGCGGCTGGTGCCCCGGCACGAGGAGGCGACCGGGGACCACGCCGAGCCGCCGACTCCGGGGGAGATCGGCAGATTCCTGGCCGGGGACTACACCGGCTCGCTGTTCTCCCTCGCCGTGGTCCACCTCGTGCCGGTGCTCGTCGCCGCGCGGGTCGGCGCCGAGGAGAACGCGTACTTCTACATCGCCGCCACCATAGGCGGTACGACGAACCTGCTCGCCGTCAACATGGGCGCCTCCCTCACCGTCGAGGGCGCGCACGACCCGGCCCGGCTGGCCGCCAACACCCGGGCGGCGCTCGCGCGGATGGCCCGGATCATGCTGCCGGTCGCCGGTCTGCTCTTCCTCGGCGCGCCCTGGATCCTCGGCGTGTTCGGGGCGGGCTACGCGGACGCGGCGACGTCGCTGCTGCGCCTGTTCGCGGTCGGCGCGGTGCTGCGGACGGTGATGGAGACCCACTTCGCGGTGCTGCGCGCGCAGAGCCGCACCGCCGGACTCGCCTGGCTGCAGGGCCTGCTGTGCGTGCTGGTGCTGGGCCTGACGCTGCTGCTCCTGCCACGGATGGGGCTCACCGGCGCGGGTGTCGCCGAGGTCTCCAGCCTCGCGGTGATCGTGGCGATCGCCGCGCCGAAGCTGTGGCGGACGGTACGGTCCGCGCCCGCCGCGCCGCCGGTGACGGCGGCACCGGACGGGGACCTCGCCGACCTCGGGACCCCCGAGGTCCCCGCCGGTCTCCCGGCGCGGCGGCCGGGCCCCGCCTGGGCGCCGGACTCCGACACCCTGTCCCTCGGGCTCCCCGTGGACTTCGACCACGGGGAGCGCCGGCCGGACGTCCGCCCGGGCCCGGACACCCCGGCCGCCGACGCCGTACCCGCGCACGCCGGGCCCGCGCACGCCGTATTCGCGCACGCCGGGCCCGAGGACGCCGTACCCGCGCACGCCGGGCCCGAGCACGCCGGGCCCGAGGACGCCGTACCCGAGCACGCCGTACCCGAGCACGCCGGGCCGGGGGAGCCGGTGGCGCCTGTCCGCGGCCGTCCGCTCTGCCCCACCCGGACCGGGGTCGTCCTCGGCTGTCTGCTGGTGGCCGCGCTGGTGCTGTACTGGGTGCCCGCGCTGCGGCTGGACGAGGCGGACCTCGACCGGATGGGCGGGCTCGGGCTGGTGTCCGTGCTGCCGCCGCCGACACCGGCCGGGGCGGCCCTGATGATCGCCGTCTTCGGCGCGCTGCTCGGACGGCGCCGCGAGCACCGGGCGCTGCTGCTGGTCACACTGGTGGCGACCGTGGTGTCGCTGCACGCCCTGCCCGCGGTGATCGAGACCGAGCCGCGGTTCCCCACGGCCTGGCAGCACCTGGGGTTCCTCGACCACATCGACCGCACCGGCTCCGCCGTCCCGGACCTGGACGCCCGCTGGAGCTGGCCCGGCTTCTTCGCGGTGGCCGCGTTCGTCGGCCGGGCGTGCGGGGTCGGCGACTTCACCGAGGTCATCCGCTGGTGGCCGACGGTGCTGCAACTCGCTTACCTGCCGCCGCTGTTCCTGCTCACCCGTGCGCTGCGGGCGAGCTGGCGGGCGAAGTGGACCGGCGTGTGGATCTTCGCCCTGAGCGGCTGGGTCGGCCAGGACTACTTCTCCCCCCAGGGCTTCACCTATCTGCTCTACCTGGTGT
This sequence comes from Streptomyces sp. NPDC013455, assembly GCF_040632975.1. Lineage (NCBI taxonomy): Bacteria > Bacillati > Actinomycetota > Actinomycetes > Kitasatosporales > Streptomycetaceae > Streptomyces > Streptomyces sp. NPDC013455. The sequence goes on from NZ_JBEYCX010000016.1 coordinate 97,043, forward strand.
TCGTGGCGGTCCTGCTGGTCTGGTTCCGTCCGCCGCGGGTGATCTGGAGGCGGCTGCGTCCCGGCGAGGCCGAGGTGGAGCCCGTCGACCGGCGCGGACGGGCCGCTCTGCTCCTGCTGCTGATCGGTCTGTACGCCGCCACCGTGCCGGCACACCAGCTCACCCCGTTCGTGATGCTGGGCGTGCTCACCGCCCTCGTCCTGGCCGGCCGGTCCGAACTGCGCGGCCTGCCGCTGCTGTTCGCGGTGCTGGTCGCGGTGTGGATCGGCTTCCTGGCCGAGCCGTACTGGTCCGGGCACTTCGACGAGCTCTTCGGCGGGGTCGGCGGGGTCGGCGGCAATGTGTCCACCTCGGTCTCCGGCCGCATCGAGGGCGGGAGCCCGGCCCACAAGCTGGTGCTGTACGCCCGGGTACTGCTGGCCGGCTCGGTCCTGGCGCTGGCCTGCTGGGGCTGGTGGCGGCGCCGTCGTCACCTCTTCCGCGAACGGTCCCTGCCCATCCTGGCCTTCGTGCCGTTCCTGGGCTTCGGCATGCAGTCCTACGGCGGTGAGATGGCGCTGCGGGTCTTCATGTTCGCGGTGCCGGGCGCGGCCCTGCTCGGCGGGCTCGCGCTCTTCCCGCGCACCGGCGGCGCCGGGCGGGAGCGCCGGCCGCTGCTCGCCCCGGTGGCCGCACTGCTCACCGGGCTGCTGCTGATGGGCGGTTTCCTGGTGGCCCGCTGGGGCAACGAGCCGTTCGAGCGGACCCGGCCCGGCGAGGTGGCGGCCATGGACTGGGTGTATGCCCACGACAGGCCGACGGTCCGGCTGCTGTGGCTGTCCCCGGACCCGGTCGCCGACGTGACGCCGGCGCTGCCCTGGGGCGCGCGGGACATGGAGCGGGTGACCTATGTGCCGACCGCGGCACCGGCCGACCCGGCGGCGGTGTCGGGCCTGGTCGAGGCGCTCCGGGAGGCGGGCCCGAACTCCTACCTGATGGTCAACCGGGGTCAGCTGACCTACCTGGAGCTGGACGCGGGCTTCCCGGCGGACTGGGCGCCCCGGCTGATCACCCACCTGGACGGCCGGCCGGAGCTGACGAGGGTCCTGGCGAACGAGGACGTCACGGTGTACGCGCCGCGTGCGCGGCCGGCGGGCCCGGTGCCACGGCCGGATCCCGGGCCGATCGGCCCGCAGGTGACCTGGACGCCGTGGTCGGTGGTCGGCGCGCCGGCCGCCGTGGCCCTGGTCGTGCTGCTGGCCGCCCGGGAACTGGTGCGGGTGGCGGCCCGGCCGGGCGTGCGCCGGCTGCGGCTGGTCCAGGGGAGTTTCTGGTTCTCGCTGCCGCTGCTGGCGGTGGTGCTGGCCTCGCTGGTGCAGCGGTTCGTGACCCTGAAGTGAGGGTGCGGCCGGTCCGGCGGTCGAGCCACTGCACGTCGTACGCGGCCATGGCGAGGCGCTTGCCGTCGATCCGGGCGCCGACCGGCCGGTCGAGGGTGTTGACGACGAGAACGGTCCGGCCGGTGGCCAGGACGCGGACACGGGGCGCGTCGTCCGCGGCGACGGTCACGGTCGCGTACCGGGTGCCCGGCGGGAACGCCGCGGCGAACCTGGACAGCAGGCCGTACATGGGCAGTTCCCGGCCCCCGCCGCCGGTGTCCGTCGGGGACCAGAGGCAGCCGGGGCAGCGGCCCGTCCGCTTCTGCGGGTTCCAGTAGAAGCCGGAGTCGGCGCCGCCCCTGGCCAGGGCGATCAGTCCGGCGGCGTGGACGGCGCGGCGGTGGGCCTCGGACCAGTCGTCGCGTTCGTCGTCGCCGTCGGCGGGCTCGACGTAGTACTCCGCCCACCACAGCGGGAGGTCGCGGGTCTGCCGCCGCAGCCACTCGCTCACCGCGGTGAACTTGCCGGTGGCCGCGAACTCGTCCGGCACCGGCTCGCCGTCCTCGGTGTAACTGGATCCGTCGACGACCACGAAGTCGGCCCCGGCCTTGTTCCTGTTCCAGTACGCGAAGGCGTCCAGGACCCGCCGGTCCACGGCGCCCCAGGGGCCCTTCAGCGCGTCGGAGGCCTTCTCGTCCCGCGGGTCGACGCTGTCCATGCCCAGGTACGGGCCGCCGACCAGGATGTCGCGGTCGACCTTCTTCAGCGCCCGGTAGACCAGGTTGTACATCGTCGTGTACCCCTCGTGGTCCCAGCGGCCCCGGGCGTCGTTCCAGAAGCCCTTGAACTCGTTCCAGACGAGGAAGTGACGTACGTCGGGGTAGCGCCTGGCGACGGTCGCGGCGAGGTCGGCGAAGTCCTGGTAGTGGTCGGGGGTGGGCGCCGTCTCCAGGGCGGCCCGGCTCCAGTCGGTGCCGCCGGCGCGGCCGCCCTTCATCCAGTCCGGCGCGCAGCACAGCGTGATCACGGGCGTGCCGCCGGAGGCGCGGACGAAGTCGACACGGCGGTCCAGCGCGCCGAAGTCCCAACGCCCCTTCACCGGTTCGGGGTTGTCCGCGCCCCAGCCCATGATCGCCTGGTCCTGGGGCAGCCCGGCGGTGCGTGCGAGGCGTCGCTCCACGCGTGCCGTGGCGTCCGGGGCGCCGTGGTCGGCGCTGTACTGGGTGTGGGTGAAGCCCCAGCCGACGGAGGCTGCCGGCCGTCCGGGCGGGTCGGCCGGGCCGCCGTCGGCGGTGTCGCCGTCCCGGGTGGCGCCGGCGGTGCCCCGCTCGCCGGGCGGCGTGCTCAGCAGCGTCACGACCAGGGCCAGCACGGTCCCCGCCACGCCGAGCAGGGCGGCGAGGCGCCACCGCCGATTCCGCGCATCCCACCCACGACCGCCCATCGAGGACAACGGTAACGGCGGTACTCACGGCGGGGACAGCGGTCGGGAACACCGGGAACGGCGGGGAACCGGCCACGGCGGCCGCGGGTCGCGGACCGCTCCCCCGGCGCAGCGTCGGGGTGGAAATGCCGTGCGCGGAGGGCATCCGTGCCGGATCATGGCGGCATGTCTGCGAACCCACACGACGCTCTGCCGATCCGGCTCCACGTCGACGACTCCGACTCGCCGTCCGACGTCGTCGACGCGCTGTTCCTCGGCCGCTTCGCGACGGGCGAGCAGCCGTACTCGCACGCGGCGAACATCGACCGCGTGCGCTCGGGCGCGACCCTGCTGCCGGAGGGCGCCCGCGTGCTGCGGGTCGCCCGGGACGACGACCGCAGCGCGACCCTCGCCGAGGGGGACGGCTGGACCCTGCTGGTCTCCCGCTGGAACCGGGGCGCCGACGTCACGGTCACCGCGACCAGCGCCGAGCTGGCCGAGCGGATCCTCTCCCAGGCCACGGACGGCGCGGTCGACGAGCCGGAACCGCAGCCGGAGAACGTGACGATGGGGTTCTGGTACGTCTCCCCGCGGCGCGGCCCGCACCGGACGACCCGTCAGATCTCCGCCGGCACCTGGGAGGAGGTCCGGCCCAACTACACGGCCCCGGTGGCGGACGCGATGGACCGCCTGATGAAGACCACCCCCGAGGACATCGCCGGCCGGCTGCTGCTGCTGCACGGCCCGCCGGGCACCGGCAAGACCTCCGCCCTGCGCACCCTGGCCCGCTCCTGGCGGGAGTGGTGTCAGGTGGACTGCGTGCTGGACCCCGAGCGGCTCTTCTCCGACGTGGGTTACCTGATGGACATCGCGATCGGCGAGGACGACGGAGCGGGCAAGGGCCGCTGGCGCCTGCTGCTGCTGGAGGACTGCGACGAGCTGATCCGCGGCGAGGCCCGGCACACTGCGGGGCAGGCGCTGTCCCGGCTGCTGAACCTCACCGACGGTCTGCTCGGCCAGGGCCGCAACGTCCTGGTCGGGGTCACCACCAACGAGGATCTGGAGCGCCTGCACCCGGCCGTGGTCCGTCCCGGCCGCTGCCTCGCCCGGATCGAGGTGGGCCCGCTGACCCGCACGGAGGCGGTGCACTGGCTCGGCACCGAGGAGGGCGTCGGCCGTGAGGGGGCGACGCTGGCCGAGCTGTACGCGCTGCGCCGGGGCACCGCGCCGACGTCGGTGCCGGGGGCCCGGGAAGGCGCGGACGCGGGGCTCTACCTGTAGTGCTTCCATGAGGGTATGACCTTGTTCGTCGGCACGTCGGGGTGGCAGTACAAGGACTGGCGGGACCTCGTCTATCCGGCCGGGGTCCCGGCGCGGCTGTGGCTCGAGGAGTACACCCGGCTCTTCGGGACCGTGGAGATCAACAACGCGTTCTACCGCCTGCCGACGTACGACACCTTCGCCGCCTGGCGGGGCCGCGTCCCGCCGGATTTCGTGGTCGCGGTCAAGGCCAGCCGGTACCTCACCCACATCAAGCGGCTCAAGGAGCCCGAGGAGCCGGTGCACCGCCTGATGTCCCACGCGGCGGGCCTCGGCGACCGGCTGGGTCCGGTCCTCCTCCAGCTGCCGCCCACACTGCGCGCCGACCCGCCCCTGCTGGACGCCTGCCTGGCCTGTTTCCCGGCCGGTACGAGGGTGGCCGTGGAACCCCGGCACGACTCCTGGTGGACGCCGGAGCTGCGGCGGCTGCTGGAGTCCCGTGGCGCGGCCCTGTGCTGGGCGGACGTGCTGGCCCGCCCGGTCACCCCGCTGTGGCGCACCGCCGACTGGGGCTACGTCCGCTTCCACCAGGGGCGCGCCCGGCCGTGGCCGCGCTACGGCCGCCGGTCGCTGGAGACCTGGGTGGACCGCGTCGCGACGACCTGGCCGGACGGGGCGGACGTGTACGCGTACTTCAACAACGATCCCGGGGGTGCGGCGGTGCGGGACGCGGTGGCGTTCGGCAGGGCGGCACGGCGGGCCGGACGCACGGTGACCCGCACACCGGAAGCGGTGAAACCGGCGAGACCGGCCTGACCCGTTCGCCCGCCCATCCGCCTGCCCGGCACGGACCCGGCCCTGCCGCTCACCCTTCCCGGTAAGCCGCGCGCAGGGCGTCGCGTACCGCGGCGAGCGCCGCTTCCTCGTCCAGCCCCATCCGCCTGCCCGGCACGGACCCGGCCCTGCCGCTCACCCTTCCCGGTAAGCCGCCCGCAGGGCGTCGCGGACCGCGGCGAGCGCCGCTTCCTCGTCCAGCCCGAGCCGCCGGACCCGGTCGGCGTAGGTCTGCGCGGCCGCGGCGGCCTCACGTACCGCGGCGGAGCCGGCGGCGGCCACGAACGTGCCGTTGCGCCCGCGCGTCTCGATCACCCCGTCGCCCTCCAGCGCCCGGTACGCCTTGGCCACCGTGTTCACCGCGAGCCCCAGGGACTCGGCCAGCCCGCGCACGGTCGGCAGCCGGTACCCCACCGGGAGCACGCCGGAGCGCGCCTGCTCGGAGATCTGCGCCCGCACCTGCTCGTACGGGGGCGCGCTGTCGTCGATGCGGATCTTGAGGCTCACCAGCCGATTGTCCCGCATCCGCCGGAAAATGAGAGGCACCCCCGCCTCCCCTCCCCGTACGGTGCGTGCTCGTGACAGTCCTCGTACGCGACCTCCGTCCCGACGTCCCGTCCGACGCGGAGGGCTTCGCCCTGGTCCGCCGCCTCGCCCTGCCGTACATCCTCTTCACCCCGGACTCGGTCCGGCACACGGCCGCCCACCTCCACCCCGACGCCCGCTACCGTCCGCTCGTCGCGGAGGAGGACGGCGAGGTGATCGGCACGGCCCAGGTCCACCTGGTCCACGACAGCCCCGATCCGGGCCAGGGCTGCCTGAACGTCTACGTCCGCCCGGACCGCACCCACCGCGGGGCCGGCCGGCTGCTGGTGCGGGCCGCCGAGGAGTACCTGGCGTCCCTGGGGGCGAACAGGCTGTTCGCCTGGGCGCTGGACGAGCCGGCCAACCGGGCCTTCGCCGAGCGGCGCGGCTACCGGCGGGGCCGCAGCGCCCACTTCCTCCGGCTCGACCTGGCGCACGCCTCCCTGCCGCCGCTGCCGGAGGTCCCGGCCGGAGTCGAACTGCGCACGGCCGCCGCCTTCGCGGACGATCCCCGGCCGCTGTTCGACCTGGACGCGGAGACGGTGCTGGACGAACCGGGCGACGTGGCGACGGAGTTCACGGACTACGACGCCTGGATCGAGGAGACCTGGAACCATCCGCTGCTGGACCGGGAGCTGACCACGGTCGTCTGTGCCGGCGGCCGCCCGGTGGCCTTCACCGTGGCCTACACCGACGGCGCCGGCCGGTACTCCACGGCCATGACGGGGACCGCCCGCGCCCACCGGGGCCGCGGCCTGGCCAAGCTCGCCAAGGCCCACGCGCTGCACCGGGCCCGCGCCGCCGGCGTCACCGAGGCGTTCACCGGCAACGACACCGGCAACGCCCCCATGATCGCCGTCAACGAGTGGCTCGGGTACGAGAGGTGCGCGACGGAGGTGCGCTATGTCCGCGAACTCGGCTGAGCCGCTCGCCCGGTTGGAGGTCGTCCTGGTCAAGGCGGGCCGCATCAAGATCCGTTATCCGGCCGAGCTGCTCCGGGACGACGGCACCCGGATCGCGGTACGCGCCCTGTGGGCGGGTTCCGGTGTCCGCGACTTCGGGTTCGTGCGCTTCGAGCCGGGTGACGTGTTCACCGAGTACTACTGGCGCGACCGGTGGTACTCGGTGAAGGAGGTCCGCGCCGCGGACGGCTCCGTGAAGGGCTGGTACTGCGACATCACCCGCCCCGCGGTCCTCGTCCCCGCCCGGACCGGCTCGGACGGGGGGACCCCCGTCGGCGCGGAGCTGGTCGTGGAGGACCTCGACCTGGACCTGTGGCGCTCCGCGGACGGCCGGGAGGTGCGGCGGCTGGACGAGGACGAGTTCGCCGCGAGCGGGCTCGCGGAGACGGACCCGCCGGCCGCGGCCGCCGCGCTGGCGGCGCTCGACACCCTGGAGGCGCTGGCACGCGGGGCCGGCGGCTTCGGGGAACTGCTGGCCTGACCCGCACCGCTCCACTGACAGTACGTCACCGAATGATCGCGCTGCGTACGGGTGCACGGACCGGTGGTACGGCCCGTGCATCACCGGCCACTTCCGGGGCAACCGCAACCGTGAGCGTGCTCCCCCTCGTCACCCCCGGAGAGTGACACACGCCACCGACGGCGCCGGCGTGACCGCCGCCACTGACATACCGGCACCGATGAGTAACAGTCCCCAAAAGCGTCCGCCTCCGTGACACCGCGGAACCCGGTGGGCACTGAAGGAGGCAGCCATGCGCCGCGTGACCCTGCACAAGCCCCTGAAGAAGGCGGACAGCCGCCGGATCCGCGACGAGGCGGACGAGCGCCCGGCGGGGCGCCCGGAGGTGCGCAAGGACATCGCGCGGACCTGGTGGCCCGAGGCCTGACGCCGGGCAGCCTCAGCTCAGCCGCTTGCGGTAGTGGATGCGGTCGTAGGGGCCGTCGACACGGCGCTCCACGACCTCGTAGCCGTACTTCGGGTAGATCTCCTGGTTCTCCCACATCATCGCGTTCGTGTAGAGCCTGATCTCGTCGAGGCCCAGCGCACGCGCGTGCGCCTCGGCGAACCGCAGCAGCCGCCGCCCGACGCCCGTGCCGTGCGCCTCGGGGCGGACGGCGATGCTGTCCAGGAAGAGGTGGTCGGCGAACGCCTCCAGCACCACGAGCCCGGTGACGGGCGCCCCCGTGACGAACACCTTGCCGGCGACCACGTTCGCCATGTGGTCCGCCTCCATGGGCTGTGGCACCACACCGATGCGCGCGATGTAGGGGTGGTAGGCCGCGTCGGTCACCGCACGCACGGCCGGCACGTCCGCCACGACGGCCGTCCGGATCCGTTCCGGGTCCTGTTCGATCATGAGCGCATGCTAGACACCCCCTGGTATCTGAGCGCAGCCTGAGCAGTCCCTTAAGCGCACCATAAAGATCTCCTCCGCCCGCTCCCGGCAGCCGATTCCGCGCTCCTCCGGGGCTAGCTTCGGATCACCCCACGGGATCCGGGCCACGGCATCAGCCCGTCGGACGCGGCCCGCCCCACGGACCGTTCGGAGGAGTTCCGCATGCCCACCAGCTGTAAGGCCAAGGCGTCCGTCCTCGCCGCACTCGGCCTGGCACCGCTCGCGCTGACCGCGCTCGCCGCCGCCCCCGCGGCCGCCCACGGCTCGATGGGCGACCCGGTCAGCCGCGTCGCGCAGTGTTACGCGGAGGGGCCGGAGAGCCCGAGGACGGCCGCCTGCAAGGCCGCCGTGGCGGCCGGCGGCGCCCAGGCCCTCTACGACTGGAACGGCATCCGGATCGGGGACGCGGCCGGGCGGCACCGGCAGCTGATCCCGGACGGCAAGCTGTGCAGCGCGGCCGGCGAGGAGTTCAAGGGGCTCGACCTGGCCCGCGCCGACTGGCCGGCGACGAGCGTGCGCGGCGGGTCGTACACCTTCAGGTACCGGGTGACCGCTCCGCACAAGGGCACCTTCACCGTCTACCTCACCCGGCCCGGTTACGACCCGGCGAAGCCGCTGGCCTGGTCCGACCTGGATCTGGAGCACCCGGTGGCCAGGGCCACCGACCCGGTCCCGTCGGGCGGTTTCTACACGTTCTCCGGGAGGCTGCCCGAGCGGTCCGGCAGGCAGCTGCTGTACGCGGTGTGGCAGCGCTCGGACAGTCCGGAGGCGTTCTACTCCTGCTCGGACGTCGACTTCGGCGGCGCCGGCGGCACGGGGGGTACGAGCGGCACGCCCGGCTCAGGCGGCGCGGGCGGCGCGGGCGGTGCGGGGGACGCGGGCGGTGCGGGGGACGCCCGGCCCACGCCGGCCGGCTCCGCGCCGGTGCCGTCGGCCTCCGCGCCCTCCGACGAGCAGATCGCGGCCGGTGGCGACAAGTCGACGATCGAGCACCACGGGCACGGGGACGACGACGCGAGCACCTCGGCGGAGCCGGCCGCCGCCGCGGTGAAGTCCGCCGCCACCCGGGCCGGCGGGCCCAGGGCGGCCGGGGCCGCGGCCGGTCTCGCCGAGACGGGGGCGTCCGCCGGCACCTCCACCGTGGCGATCGGCGGCGCCGCGGCACTGGCGCTGGGCTCGGCGGTGCTGTTCCTGTCGGTGCGGCGGCGCGCAGCGGGTGGCGGCCACCGCCGGTGAGGGCTTCCGGCCCCCGTGAGGGTTCCGGCCCCGTAAGGGATCCGGCCCCGTAAGGGATCCGGCCCCGTAAGGGTTCCGGCCCCGTAAGGGTTCCGGGGAGGGTTCCGGGGCCTGTCCGGCGGCTCAGGCGGGACAGGCCCCGGCGGGTCAGCTGAAGGCCGAGGCGCAGCTGGTGGCGGTGGCGTGCGCCGGGTCGAGCGCGTTGGCCACCTCGTGGAAGGCGATGCGGTCGAACAGGGCGATCGCGAGGTGCTCGGAGAGGTCGAGCGGGCACAGGTCCTGGAGCAGGACGTTGCGGACGCCGGAGCCGCTCAGGTACTGGCTGCGCCAGGGGGTGGCCACCTCGTCGTACTTGGTGGCGATGACGGTGTACCGCACTCCGGGGACGGTGTCGCCGTCCGCGTTGAGCTTGGTGAGGAAGGCGGAGCCGGGGATCTGGTCGGCGAGGCCGGGGGTGGTGGCGTTGATGAGGTCCTCCGCGCCGGGGAAGTACGGCAGCAGGTTGGTGAGGCCGCTCAGGGTGGCGCCGTGGTTGTCGGGGGCGATGCCGACGAGGGCGTTCACCTTGGCGGCTCCGCCGAGGAACCTCAGGTAGTAGCGGGGCATCATCCCGCCCTGGGAGTGGCCGACCAGGTCGGCCTCGGCGGCTCCGGTCGCGGCGAGCACCTGGTCGACGAAGTCGGACAGCTGCTCGGCCGACGCGTCGATGGGGCCCAGGCCGTGGAAGAGGGGGACGCCGGGCAGCCGCCCGTAGTCGAGGGAGTAGACGCAGTAGCCGCGGCTCGTGAGGTAGGGGGCGAGGCCGAGCCAGTTGTCGACCGAGTTGCCCAGGGTGCCGTGGACGAGGACGACGGGGCGGGGGTGGGCGGCGGAGGGCTGGCAGGAGTAGTCGTTCCAGCCGGAGTGGGGGGCGTCGGAGGCGCTGGCGGTGGCGGCGGGTACGACGGCGACGGCGGCGGTGAGGAGCAGCGCGGCCAGGGGTCTGAGGACGCGTTTCCAGGGCAGCATCGTGTGATCTCCTTGCGGCTCAAGGGGAGGTGCACGGCCAACCCTGTGATCCGGATCACGGGATGCTGTTCACTCGTCAAGTTACGGGCGAGTAGTGCAAGTGTGAAGTTACGCGTCAGTAAAAACTGCCGGTGCTCACGAGTGACACGTGCAGCCTGCCGGGGCGTCACCCGGCCGGCCGGATCGGATCACCATGCGCAATCCGTACCGAACGGCCCCGCACCGCGCGGATCCCACCCCCGGCCGCCGGCCCCCGCGCCACTCCGCCCCGGGCCGGCGCCGGTCACGCCGCCAGCGTGCCCGGCATCACCGCACGCGGCCCGAACCTCGCCCGCGCGCGGTCCGCGACCTCCTCGATGCGGCGGACCCTCTCGTCCACGGGGTCGAAGGTGAGCTGGTGGGCGGCCTGGTCGGCAGGCGTCAGGCCCTCGGCGCGCAGAAGGAGCGCACGGACCCGGGCGCGCTGGAGACCGAGCGCCTCGTACATCCCGTAGGCCGCCCGGGTCAGGGCCGCCGAGTGCGCGGTCGGCTCCTCCAGGGTGCGGCTGCGGGTGGTCGAGGAACGGTCGGCGTAGCGCACGGTGAGGGTCAGGGTGCGGCACACCTTGTCCACCGCGCGCAGCCGGGCACCGATCTCCTCGGCGGCCGACAGCAGTGCCCTGCGGTGCCGGTCCGGGGCCAACTCGTCGACGTCGAAGGTGCGTTCCGTCATCAGCGAGCGCGAAACGGCGTTCGGGACGACCCGGCCGCGGTCGACGCCGTTCGCCCTCTCGCGCAGCTCGCGGCCCGCCTTCGCGCCGATCAGCCGCTGGAGCGTGGACAGCGGCGCGGCGGCGACCCGGCCCAGGGTGTCCAGGCCGTACTCGCCCAGGGTGCGGGCGGTCGCCGCGCCGACGCCGGGCAGCGCGGCGACCGGCTTGCCGGCGAGATACTCGGCGACGGCGTCCTCGGGCACCGCGCAGGTCACCCCGGGCCGGGCGTCGCGCAGCGCCACGCGGGCCAGCATCGGCCCGGGGCCGGCGCCGATCGCACAGTCGACGCCATGGCGCGCGAGGGCCCGCACCCGGATCACCGAGGCCAGCTCCACCGCGCTGCGCCCGAAGTACCGCTCGGCGCCGCGCAGATCGGCCAGCGCTCCGTCCGGCGGCAGCGCCTCCACGACCGGGGTGAAGTCCTCCAGCAGCCCCAGCAGTCCCGGCAGGGCCGCCTCGTACATCGGCGGCAGCTGGAAACGTACGCAGAGGATGGTCATCCCGCACTCCCCGGGCTCTGGTGCCACAACTTCCGTATCGCCGCGGGTACTTGCGCGGCGTCCTCACCCGCGGGGCGCAGATCGGCCCAGGGGTGCATCTCGTACCCCGTGGGCATGCGGATCGTCCGGTCCGCCATCGGGTCACGGGCCGCTGAGCCGGCCGGCGCGGGCAGCCCGTCGGAGCCGGCGACCCGGGCCCGGAACGGACCGTCCCCGCCCTCCGCCGCTCCCCCGTCCGCGCCGGACGGTCCGGCCAGCCGGGCCGCGACCCCGTCGAGCCCCTCCTCGCGCCGTGCCTCCGCCAGGTCGGCGAGGTTCCAGGCGGCGGAGCCGACCACGCTCAGACTGCGCGAGCCGCGCCGCTGCACCACTCCGCGCACCAGCAGCAGCCAGGAGTGGAAGACGGTGTGGGCGCAGGCGTCGTGCGAGTCGTCGAAGAACGCGAGGTCGACCAGGCCGGTGCCGTCGTCCAGGGTGGAGAAGATGACCCGCCTGCCGGAGCGGACCGGCGGGGTCTGGGTGGCCGCCTTGGCGCCCGCGACCAGCACGGTCTCGCCGTGCCGGGCCTCGCGCAGCCGGCGCGCGGAGACCACGCCCAGTTCCGCGAGGAACTCCCGGTGGTCGTCCATCAGATTGCGCGAGGCGTCCATGGACAGCACGCCCAGCTCGGCGCTGAGCTTCTCCTCCTCGGTCAGATCCGGCAGGCCGGCGGGTGCGGTCTTGCGCCCTCCGGCGAGTGGGAGCTGGCCTCCGCCGCCGCCCCGGGCGCCACGGTGCAGCTCGGTCAGGTGCAGCTGGAGGTCGCGCCGGTTGGCGCCGAACGCGTCCAGCGCGCCCACCTGCGCCAGCCGCTGGGCCAGCGGCCTGCTGGGCCGGGCCCGTTCCCAGAAGTCCAGCAGGGAGGCGTACGGCTGCCCGTCCGCGATCCGCCGCGCCTCGGTCTCGCTGATGCCGTGCACGTCGGAGAGGGCGAGCCGCAGCCCCCACGCCTCCGGCGATTCAGACACCAGTTCGATCCGGTGTGCGACCCCGGAGACGTTCACGTCCAACGGCAGGATCGGCACCCCGCGCCGCCGGGCATCGGCCAGCAGCAGCCGCTTCGGATACATCCCGGGGTCGTGCGTGAGCAGCCCGGCGTAGAAGGCGGCCGGGTGGTGCGCCTTCAGCCACGCCGACTGGTAGGTGGGCACGGCGAACGCGACGGCGTGCGCCTTGCAGAAGCCGTACGACCCGAAGGCCGCCACGATCTCCCAGGTCCGCTGGATCGTTTCCGCGTCGTACCCCCTGGCCGCCGCCTGCTGGGCGAACCACACCTTGATCCGCTCCTGCGACTCCGGGTCGGACAGCCCGCGCCGCACCCGGTCGGCCTCGCCCCGGCCGCAGCCGGTCAGGACGGAGACGATGTCGATGACCTGCTCGTGGAAGACGACGACGCCGTACGTCCCCCGCAGCGCCTCCTCCAGGTCCGGGTGCGGATAGCGCACCGGCGCCCGCCCGTGCCGCGCCTCGATGAAGGGCCGCACCATGTCGGCGGCGACCGGGCCCGGCCGGAACAGCGAGATGTCCACGACCAGATCGTGGAAGGTGGCGGGCTGGAGCCGCCCCACCAGGTCCCGCTGGCCCGGCGACTCGATCTGGAAGCAGCCGAGCGTCTCGGTGGACCGGATCAGCCGGTAGGTCTCCGGGTCCCCCGGCGGCACCGCGTCCAGTTCGATCCGCTCCCCGGTCGCCCGCTCCACCTCGGCGACCGCGTGCGCCATCGCCGACTGCATCCGCACGCCCAGCACGTCCAGCTTGAGCAGTCCGAGGTCCTCCACGTCCTCCTTGTCGAACTGGGACATGGGCAGCCCCTCGCCGCTGGTCGGCACCACCGGCGTCCGGGCGAGCAGGGAGGCGTCGGACAGGAGCACGCCGCACGGGTGCATGGCCACCCCGCGCGGCAGCGCGTCGAGCGCCTCCACCAGCTCCCACAGCCTGCCGAACCGTTCCTTCTCCCCCGCCAGCCGCTTCAGCTCGGGCAGCTCCTCCAGTGCGGCGCGGGCGTCCCTGGCCCGGATGTGCGGAAAGGACTTGGCGACCCGGTCGATCTCGGCCGGGTCCATGGACAGCGCGGCGCCCACGTCCCGGATGGCGTGCCGGACCCGGTACGTCTCCGGCATGGCGACGGTGGCGACCCGCTCGCCGCCGAACCGCCCGATGATCGCCCGGTAGACCTCCAGCCGCCGCGCGGACTCCACGTCGATGTCGATGTCGGGCAGCACGAGGCGCTCCTTGGACAGGAAGCGCTCCATCAGCAGCCCGTGCTCGACCGGGTCGGCGTGCGCGATTCCGAGCAGGTGGTTGACGAGCGACCCGGCACCGGAGCCGCGCGCGGCCACCCGGATGCCCATCCCCCGCACGTCGTCCACCACCTGGGCCACGGTCAGGAAGTAGGAGGCGAAGCCGTGGTGGGCGATGATGTCCAGCTCGTGGTGCATCCGCTCCCAGTACGCGCGCCGGCCGCCGTAGCCGAGCCGCAGCATCCCGGCGGTCGCCCGGGAGGCGAGCGCCCGCTGCGCGGTGCGCCGGCCGGCGCCGACGAGGTGCGCCTCGGGGAAGTGCACGCTCCCCATGCCCAGGTCGTCCTCGGGGTCGACCCGGCACTCGGCGGCCGTGGCCCGGGTCTGCTCCAGCAGCCGGTGGGCGGTGTCCCGCCGGTACCCGGCGGCCTCCACGATCCGCTCGGCGGCCTCCCGCATGTCCTGGGCGCCCTTCAGCCAGGCCGCGCCGGAGTCCAGCTCCCCGCGCGGGTCGATCGGCACCAGGCGCCGGGCGGCGTCCAGCACGTCGGCGACCGGCCCCTGGCCGGGGTCGGCGTACCGGACGGCGTTGCTGAGCACCGGCCGCACCCCCCGCTCGGCGGCGAGGCCGACGGTACGGGCGGCCAGCCGCAGGGAGCCCGCGCCGGTACCCGTCCGGCCGTGCCAGACGGCCTCGAGCCGCAGCGCGTCGCCGTAGACCTCGTGCCAGGCGGCGAGCAGCTCCGCGGCCCGGTCGGGGCGCCCGGCGGCCAGCGCGCGCCCCACGTCCGACTCCGGGCCGAGCAGCACCACCAGGCCGTCGCCGCGGTGGCCGGCCCAGGGGAGCAGCGGGGCCCCCTCGTCCGCGTGCGCCGCCGTGACCAGCCGGCACAGCTCGGCCCAGCCCCGGGCGCCGTCCCGGGCGAGGAAGGTCACCCGGGGAGCCGACTCGTCCAGGAAGGCACCCCCGCGCACCGGGGTGCGCCGCCGCTCCCGTCGTACGGCCTCCCGCGCCGCCACCGCCAGGTTCACCCCGAACAGCGGACGGACGCCGGCGCCGGCGCAGGCCTTGGCGAAGCGGACCGTCCCGGCGAGGGTGTCGCGGTCGGTCAGGGCGAGGGCGTCCACGCCCCGCTCCGAGGCACGCTCGGCCAGCCGCTCCGGATGGGAGGCCCCGTACCTCAGGGAGAACCCGGAGACGGTGTGCAGATGCGCGAAGCCCGGCACACACACCTCCCGCACTCGTGAGCCTTCGAACGACTCTCGAACATCAGTTCCAACATCCTCACCTCCACCATACCCCCATTTCCGAACATGTGTACGACACCTGTTCGGCCGCCTCCGACCTGCGCAAACGGCCACCGGGGACCCTCCGGCAGCACCCGGCGCACCGCCGCGGGCCGGACCGCCGCGACCGCCCCCGTCCGTCGGCCGCCCGGCTCGCGGCCGCCACGAGGAAGCCCCCGCACGCAGTCCGCGTGCGGGGGCTCGCCGGGAGATCCGGGCCGTCGGCCGTCGTGGCCCGTCAGGGAACGGTGCCCGTCAGTAGACGTGCACCCCGTAGGCGCTCAGCGCCTCGGTGACCGGCTGGAAGAACGTCGTACCGCCGGAGGAGCAGTTGCCGCTGCCGCCCGAGGTCAGACCGTAGGCCGTGGTGCCGCCGTACAGCGGGCCGCCGGAGTCGCCGGGCTCGGCGCAGACGGTGGTCTGGATCAGGCCGGAGACGATGTCGCCGCCGCCGTAGTTGACCGTGGCGTTGAGCGCGGTGACCCGGCCGCTGTGCGTACCGGTCGTGGAGCCGCGGCGGTAGACGGTCGTGCCCACGGAGGGCGTGGCCGCGCTGGTGATGTCCTGGCTGCCCACGGCACCCGACTTGGTCACCGAGCTGTTGGTGTAGCGCACGATGCCGTAGTCGTTGCCGGGGAAGCTGGAGCCGCTGGTGGTGCCGAGGGTGGTGGTGTGGGACGAGTTCGACCACCAGGTGCCCGCGCCGTCGGTGCAGTGCCCGGCGGTCAGGAAGTAGTAGTTGCCGCTGTTGTCCTGGACGTTGAAGCCCAGGGAGCAGCGCCAGCTGCTCGCGTAGATGGCGTCGCCGCCGGAGATCAGCTTGTTGAACGTGCCGGGGGTGCGCTTGATCGTGAGCGCGCCCGCGTCGGCGCCGGCCTGCTTCTTGATCGCGGCGATCTCGGCCTCGGACACCGTGCTGTCGACGGTGACGAGGACGCGGTTGGTCTTGCCGTCCACCGCCCAGGCCGTACCGGGGATGTCGGCCTTGAGGACGGAGTCGCTCGCCTTGGTCAGCTGCGCGGCGCTGAACGTGTGGACGTCGCTGGCGTTCGCGGTGGGGGCGGCGAACGCTGCTGCGGCCAGGAAGCCGGTGGCCACGGCGGTCAGCCGGGTCCGTCTCGCCGTGCCGGTGCGGGGAGTTGTGCGCTTGATCCTCACTTGGCTTTCCCTCCAAGGGAAGTCGGGGGCCCGCGTGGGGTTGGGGCCCGTGAGTCGCAGTCAGGGGCCCGACCGGATCCGAATACGCATGCCCCTGACAAGCGCTGAGGGGGAGTATTCGGCCGAACGGCCGGTCGGCACAAGGGGGCCTTTCGGCCGTCGGCCCGGAACGGCCCGAACGCCTTGGAACCGCCCGTACCGGCCCGGTGGACCCCGGGCCGGCTCAGGTGGTGCGGCCCCGCCTCGACCGCCGCCTCCGGCATGTCGACGGGGGTGGGTTCACCGGTGGGGTCGAACCCGCGCGCGGCCGTCCGCGCCGCCGGCTCCCGCGGCGCGAGACCCCGGAAATGTCCGGAAGTCGCCCTTCCGGATAGCTCCCGAGCCGGTGCGTCACGGTCGGCGCGAGCGGTCCGGGGGGCGCCGGGGCCGCCCCGTGCGCTTCTCCTGCCACCGTTCGCAGACCTCGGGTGCGTCCAGCGCCATGCCGTCGGATCCCTTCATCAGCGGCCAACCTTCCCATACCGGACGCGCTCTTCCGGGGTCCGCCCCGCCCTCCGGTTCTCGCTCATGCGTACTGGTCGGCGGGGCGAGTCAGGCCCAGGTGCTCGCGCAGGGTGCTGCCCGGGTAGAAGGTGCGGAACAGTCCGCGGTGCTGGAGCAGCGCCACCGTGCCGTTGACCAGCCGCTCCAGATCACGGCGCGGTACGACGGGGACGAGGTGGAAACCGTCGGTGACACCGTCGGCGTGCCAGCCGGCCATCAGCTCCGCGAGGTCGACCGGGCCGCCCCGGTACAGCGGGCCCCGCACGGTGGGCCGGGGCCCGCCACCGCCGTGTCCGGCCTCCGCCGCGTACTCGCCGTCGCCGAGGTCGACCAGCAGGCTCACCAGGACCAGCAGCGCGTCCGGTCTCCGCCCGAACGAGCGTGCCAGCTCGCGCAGCTCGTCGCGCGCGCCGGCCGCCTGGGCGGGGGACGCGGCCCGCAGCAGGACGACGTCCGCGTACCGGGCGGCGGCCGTGCGGGTGTGGCCGTCGGTGGCATCGGTCACGCGGACGGGGTGGCCGTGCGGCGGCCGGGGCACGGTCCACGGGCCCGGGCCCGGTAACGCGTCGATCCGCCAGCCGGCCCGCCCGCGGCTGAGCCGGTCCAGGGCGGCCACGGCGGCCGGCGCCCGGAAGGGCTCGGCGTGAGTGGCGGCGACCGTCGGCACCAGCCCGATCCGCCGGGTCGCGGACGCCATCCGGCACAGGGTCCCGAGCCCGTCGGGCGCGGAGCGGTCGTGGGAGTCGTCCAGCGTCACGAAGTCCAGCCCGCCCCGCTCGGCGAGCCGGGCCAGTTCGACCGGGGAGCCGGCGTCCAGGCCCCCCGACGGATCGACGGCGGCGGCCAGGTGCAGCAGGCTGCTCATACCCGGCGCCTCCCGGACCCCTGTCCCCGCCCGGCCGGCGGGCACCCACGGCGCCCCGGGGGCCCCTGACCCGCCGCTCGGGCCGTCGGGGAGGTGCCCGGTTCGCCGCTGCCCACGGTCACGGTCCCCACCCTCACAGCACCTTCGCCAGGAACGCCCGGGTCCGCTCCTGTCGCGGGGCACCCAGTACCTGCTCCGGCGGCCCCTGCTCCACGATCCGCCCGTCGGCCATGAACACCACCGTGTCGGCGACCTCCCGGGCGAACGCGATCTCGTGCGTGACGACGATCATCGTCGTCCCCTGGGCCGCCAGGTCCCGGATCACGTCCAGCACTTCGCCCACCAGCTCGGGATCGAGCGCCGACGTCGGCTCGTCGAAGAGCAGCAGTCTCGGCTCCAGGGCGAGCGCCCGCGCGATGGCGACCCGCTGCTGCTGCCCGCCGGACAGCTGCCGCGGATAGGCGTCGGCCTTGTCGCCGAGCCCCACCCGATCCAGCAGCCGGCGGGCGCTCTCGCGGGCCGCGTCCCGGGGCCGCTTCAGCGCGTGCACCGGCGCCTCCACGACGTTGTCCAGCACGGTGAGGTGCGGGAAGAGGTGGAAGTTCTGGAAGACGAACCCGATCCGGGTGCGCTGTTTCAGCACCTCCCGCTCGGGCAGTTCGTACAGCTTGTCACCGACCCGCCGGTACCCGATCAGCGAGCCGTCGACGCTGATCGCACCCCGGTCCACCTTCTCCAGGTGGTTGATGGTGCGCAGCAGCGTGGACTTGCCGGAGCCGGAGGGGCCGAGCACGGCGGTGACCTCGCCGGCGCGCACCTGGAGATCGATGCCCTTGAGCACGTCGAGGGAGCCGAAGCTCTTGTGCACCGACCTGATGTCGACCATGACGCTCATCGCACGGGTTCCTTTACAAGTGAGGTGGTCAGGAAGGACAGCACCGCCCGGGCGGTGGCGTCGTTCTGCCGGAAGGCGGGTCCGCCGGTGCGGGGGCGGGTGAACGCGCCGGCGGTACGGGTCTCGGTGGACGGGCCGAGCGCGAAGCGCCGGGGGTGCGGACGCCCGGCGGCGTCGAGGATCCGGCCGTCGCCGGGGTCGACCCGGAGCAGTCCGTCGGAGGTCTCGGCGGCACCGTCGGCGTGCAGGGCGCGCAGCAGGCTGTCGCGGGCGCGCCCGACGGTGGGCTCGGGCAGGCGGGCCTCCACCAGGGCCCGCGCCTCCACGGCGAAGCCCGGCACGGTGGGGCTCGTGGCCCGGAACACCCCGCGCTCGGCGGTGACGGTCATGCCGGCCCCGACGAACCTGAGCAGTCCGGCCCGGGACAGCGCGAGCATCTGCCGCAGCCGGGGTCCGGGCGGCCCGGACGCCAGGAAGCTGAAGAACCCGTGCCACCAGGACGTGACGTCCCCGAGCCGCACCAGCTGCCCGTAGACGGAGAGAAGTCCCAGGAAGACGGCGAGGTCGGTGCTGTGCGCGGGGTCGTGACGGCGGGTCAGGTCGGCCTCGATGCGGTCCCTGAGCCCGGCCTGGAAGTCCTCGTGGGAGGCGTACCGCACGCCGTCCAGCGGGTGGTCGAGCGCGGCGAGGTCGAGCCGGTCGGCCGGGTCCGGCACGGCGGCGGCGACCAGCGCCCCGGTCTCGGCCGGGCCGCCCGCCGCCGCGTACTTCTCCTCGAAGTCGGCCCAGGCCATCGCGGTGCGGCCGGGGTGCGCGGTGAACAGCCGGTGGTAGTGGGCGAAGCCCAGCTCCTTCTCGATCAGGGGCCACACATCGCGCCGGAAGTCGTAGCCGCCGGGCCGGGCGAGCAGTTCGTCCACCTCGGCCGGGCCCAGGAAGCGGGGCAGCGGGGGCCGCTCGCCGGTCCAGTCGTAGCCGATCTTCGAGTGGTACGGCACACCGCGCCGCGAGCCGACGTACAGCACCGGCTCGCGCCCCGAGGGGTGGTACGCGTCCCCCTCGTACCGTCCGCCGCGTCCCTCGGTGAGCAGCACCATCAGGTCGACGAAGGCCAGTCCGAAGCCGCGTACCAGGACGGGTGCGCCGGGCGGCAGCGCCGAGAGGTCGCTGTCGGCGGTGAAGTCGGGCGGCAGGTGCACGAGGCCGTGCCGCCGGGCGTACTCGGCCAGCCGCGTCTGCTCCGCGTCGGGTTCGGCGTCCAGGTGGCCGAGGGCGAGGATCACCGCGTCGGCCGGGAGCGGGCGGGAGCGGCCCTCGAGCCACACCTGCTGGCGGCCGTCGCGGGGCCCGGCGAGCCGGAGGGCGCGCCGCGGGTGGTGGTGGACGGTGACGTGCGGGGGCAGGTCGGCGAGGATCCGTTCGTACACCCAGCGCAGGTAGCGGCCCTGGAGCCGGCGGTCGGCGAAGGTGCGGCCGTCCAGGCCGGCCCACTCGTGCAGGGTGGGGCCCTCGCGCACCGGGCCGGCCATCGTCACCGTCTCGTCGGTGAACATGGTGACGTCCTCGGCGTGCGAGTTCATCCACAGCAGCGGCGACTGCGCCTGCCGCCAGATGCGCCCGCCGCCCGGCGGGTGCGGGTCGACCAGGTGGATGTCGAGGCCGGGACCGCCGGCGTACAGCTCGGGTGCGTTGGCGGCGATGCGTTCGAGGATGCCGGTCCCCCGCGGCCCGGCTCCCACGATGACCAACTGCTGCCTCATCGGGCGCTCTCCGTGCCGCGCGCGTAGTGCCGCTCGACGAAGGTCTGGCCGATGCCGAGCAGGGAGGTGACCACGGCGTACCAGAGGGTGGCGACCATCAGCAGGGGGATCACCTGGTAGGTGCGGTGGTAGATCAACTGGGCGGAGAAGAGCAGGTCGTTGACGGCGATGACGCTGACGATCGAGGTGCCCTTGAGGGTGCCGATCAGCATGTTGCCGGCGGGCGGCACGATGGAGCGCATGGCCTGCGGCAGCACGATCCGCCACCAGCGCCGCCACCGGCTCAGACCGAGTGCCTGGGCGGCCTCGATCTGCCCGCGGTCGACGGAGAGAATGCCGCCCCGGACGACCTCGGCGGCGTAGGCGGCCTCGTGCAGGGTGAGTCCGATGACGGCGACGGCGACCGGGCTGAGCAGGTCGACGGTCTTCACCCCGAACACCTGCGGGTACAGCGCCCCGATGTTGAACCACAGCAGCAGCTGGACCAGGATCGGGATGGACCGGAACAGCCAGACGTACCCCCAACCGACGGCCCGGAGCACCGGGTTGGCGGACAGCCGGAACGCGGCCAGCAGGGTGCCGAGGGCGAAGCCGAGGACCATCACCACCGCGGTCAGCCACAGCGTGAGCCACAGTCCGCGCAGGACGGAGTCCGAGGTGAAGTAGTCGCCGACGACGTCCCATTGGAACGCCTCGTTGTGGACGACGGAGTTGACGGCGAGCCCGAGCAGGACCAGGACGGCGGCGGCTGCCGCCCACTGCCCGTACCGGCGTCGCGGGACGATCCGCGGGGCGTCCGCGGGCTCCGGGGCCTGCGACGCGGCGGGGATCTTGGCGAGGGTGTCGGATGACATGTGAAGGCTCCGTGACGTGGGGGCCCTCCCGCCCCGGGTGCAGCCGGAAGCGGGGGAGCGTCGTCAGAGACGGGGTGTCGCCTTCACACGGGCAGCGCCGGAAGCGGCGCGGACACGGCCGAGCCCCTCAGCAGGGCCGTGCACCGAGAGTACGGGGGCGTTTCCCTGCGCTGTCAAGGCTGTCCGGACTGTGAGCCGTACATCTCACGGCAGTTGACGCGGAACCGGATGCCTGTTCCACTTGGCCCATGCATCCGCAGCAGTGGCTGGTCACCCGCTCCCACATCGACTTCGGTCGCGTGTGGTCCTGTTCGTGTTGAGCTGACCCCCTGCGCACGCCTGCCCCCGGGGCGGGCGTCCTCGCGTTCTCTTGTTCTCTCGGCCTTCACACGCGCCCCTCCCCTCGCGTTCTCGCACACCCTTCCGTCTCAGGAGACCGCCGTCCGATGCGTACACCCTTTTTTCGCCATTTCATTCCCTTTATTGCCATCAGCTCGGCCGCACTGCTGCTCACCGCCTGCGGCTCCGGGGACGGTGGCGCGGTCGGCACGGACGCCTCCCGGGTGGCGGCCAGGTCCGGTGAGGTGCCCACCACGGACGTGGTCTCGGCCGTGCGGAAGGACGACGCCGTCGCGAGGCTGCTGCCCGCCGGCACCACGAGCCTGACCGTCGCGGTCAGCGTCGGCGGCACCCCGCCCGGCACCACCTACCTCGACGACGGCACGACGCTGACCGGCCAGGACGTCGATTTCACCAAGGCGGTCGCCCGGGTGCTCGGCATCAGGCTGAAGGTGGAGCAGGCGAGCTTCGAGGCGATCCTGCCGGCCCTGGACAGCGGCAAGTACGACTTCGGCGCGAGCAACTTCGGCGTCACGGACGAGCGCCGCGAGACCATCGACTTCGTCACCTACATCAACGACGGCCAGGGCTTCGCCACCCGTGCGGACAGCGAGCTGTCGAAGATCACCGACCTGAGGCAGCTGTGCGGCTTCGACGTCGCGACCGCCGCCGGCACGACCTTCGAGGCCACGCTGGAGGCGAACAAGCACGTGTGCGCCGACGCCGGGAAGAAGGCGTACCAGGTCCAGACGTACTCCGAGTCGAGCGCGATCTGGTCCTCGCTCCAGCAGGGCCGCAGCGACATCGTGATGTCCACGATCAACGGCCTGCGCTACGCCGTCGCGCACCAGCAGGGCCTGAAGTTCCTCAACGAATTCCACCGCCTGGACGTCGGCTTCGCCTTCAAGAAGGGCACGAAACTGGCGCCCGCCTTCCAGGCGGCGGTGAACAAGCTGCTTTCCGACGGCACCTACGACCGGATTCTCAAGAAGTGGGGAACGTCGGGCTCGGCGATCAGCACCTCGCGGATCAGCCCGCCGGAACTGAAGAACTAGGGGGTTTCTCAACAGCCGTCGCACGGGCAGCAGCAGTCACAGCCGCCGGGGCAGGAACAGTCGCACCACTGGCAGCAGCCACTGCGCTTCTTCCGGGACCACGGGCCCTCGTATTCCTCGGCGCAGCACATTCTGCACGTGCAGAACAGGGTGAGGAACATCCCGCAGCCCGCCCAGAAACCGCGCCGGCCCTTGGCGGGCCCGGACCCGGGACCACCCCCGAAACCGCCGCCGTCCCCGCCGAAGCCACCGCCGCCGAAGCCGCCGCCCCCGCCGAAGCCGTCGTTCCCGCCGTAGTGACCGCCACCCCCGTGGGGATGACCGCCCGTATACGGATGACCGCCCGCGGGGTAGGCGCCTCCGGCCTGGGGGTGGCCGCCGGAATGAGGGGCACCGGAGCCATACGGGTTCCCGCCGTACGGGTTCCCGCCGTAGGGATTCCCGCCGCACGGGTTCCCGCCGTAGGGATTCCCGCCGTACGGGTTCCCGCCGTACGGCCCCTGCGGCGTTCCGGCGCCGTGGCCTTCCGGCGAGGGTCCCGGCCGGTGTGCCGCGCACACCGGTGCTGTGCCGAACGCCCGGTCCACCGAGCGCCGCAGCTCGTGGACGAGGAGGAGGTGGACGAGCCTGCCGTCGGTGAACTCGGCCTCCCGCAGGGCGAGCCGGATGCCGTGCAGGGCGTCGTCGGCGAGCCGGCGGGCCTCGGCGAGGGACGTGCCGGTGGCGGTGAGCGGGTTCCAGGCACCCGACAGGGCGTCAGACCCCCGGTCCTCCACGGCGTCCAGCAGGTGCGCGAGCCGTCCGAACAGCCGCCCGGCCTCCGCCAGCGGCTCGGCGTTGCCCGGCCGCCCGGCCAGCACCGCGGTGTGCGCGAAGGCCGCCGCGGTCGCGGTCTCGGTCGGCTCGGTGACCGTCAGGACCGGGGTGCCGGGCCCGGCCAGGGACTCCAGGCCGAGCTGCCGGTCGACGGCGTCGACCAGGACGCCGGTGTCGAAACCGACCGCCGCGCCGCCGTGCTCCCCGGCCCGGCCCCAGCTCGCCGCGACCCGGCGCGCGGCGGCGGCGAGCGGCCTGCGGGCCAGCGCTCCGTCGCGGTCGGCGACGTGGTCGCGCACCTTGGCGGAGGCGAGCACCAGCGAGACGGCGGCGGCGAGCCGCGCCCCCTCCCCCTGGGCGACGGAGGCGGTCCGCATGCCGCGCAGCGCGCACGGCCCGGCCGTGCGCCGGGCGCCGCTCACCGCCCCGGTCTGAGCCTCTGTCAGAACCGATATGAGAAGCCCGTCGTAGTTCGTCACGATCCGCGCGAACTGGCCGTGGTCGCGGCGCAGGGCGAGGCAGAGCCCGCACAAGTGCGCCATCCACTCGGCCTTGAGGCCCTCCCCGAGCCGGTGCGAGCAGGGCCTGACGATTCCGAACACGACATCCCCCGTACTGTGATACGACGTTGATACGGCGTGGACGTTCACCCGTACGCACCGCGCATCACCCGTCCGCCGCGAACAATCATATTTCACTCTCAGTCAGCAGCCGTATGAGTCGGCGCCCTTGGGGCACAAGGACTCTCGACGGATCCGCTGTGCACCAGTACCGTCACAAACCCCCCGCGCGGCGTCTATCCACTTGGCGAGGCGTCCGCATCATGGATGACCATAGGGATGCGGAAAGCAAGAAAGACCGCTGTGAGAGGAGGCGTCCATGGGATCGGTACGCAAGGCGAGTGCGTGGCTCGGCCTCGTCGACGACAACGATGACGAGCGCTACTACGACGACGACTACTCCGAGGGCACCGAGTCCGGGGACGCCTGGGTCACCGACCCGCGGGTGAAGGTGGCCACGGACACGGCCGAGGAGAAGGGCCGCCGGATCGGCACGGTCACCCCGGACAGCTTCCGGGACGCCCGCGCCATCGGCGAGCTGTTCCGGGACGGCGTCCCGGTCATCATGAACCTCACCAACATGGAGCCCGGCGACGCCAAGCGGGTCGTGGACTTCGCGGCGGGGCTCATCTTCGGTCTGCGCGGCTCGATCGACCGGGTGTCCAACCGCGTGTTCCTGCTGACCCCCGCCGACACGGAGATCATCAGCGGTGAGGCGTCCGCGCACCGCTCGGACGGCTTCTTCAACCAGAGCTGAGGCAGGGCCGCTCACCCGGCCCTGCCCCGACGGGGCTCACCGGAAGGCGTCGAGCCCGGTGAGCGCCTTGCCCAGCACGAGCTGGTGCATCTCGACGGTGCCCTCGTAGGTGAGCACCGATTCCAGGTTGGTCGCGTGCCGCATCACCGGGTACTCCAGGGAGATCCCGTTGGCACCGAGGATCGTCCGCGCCGTACGGCAGATCTCGATGGCCTCGCGGACGTTGTTGAGCTTGCCGAAGCTGACCTGCTCGGGACGCAGGCGGCCGGCGTCCATCCGCCGCCCCAGATGGTGGGCGAGCAGGATCCCCTTGTGCAGCTCCACCGCCATGTCGGCGAGCTTGGCCTGGGTGAGCTGGAAGCCACCGATGGGCCGCCCGAACTGCTCGCGCGACTTCGCGTAGTCGACGGCCGCCTCGAAGCTGCTGCGCGCGGCGCCCATGGAACCCCAGACGATGCCGTAGCGGGCGTGCGACAGACAGCTGAGCGGTCCGCGCAGTCCGGTGACCCCGGGCAGTACGGCGGTGGCGGGCAGCCGCACGTCGTCGAGGACGAGCTCGCTGGTGACGGAGGCGCGCAGGGACCACTTGTGCTTGATCTCCGGTGCCGAGAAACCGGGGCTGCCGGCCGGCACCACGAAGCCGCGGATGCCCTCCTCGGTCTGCGCCCAGACGACGGCCACCCCGGCGACCGAGCCGTTCGTGATCCACATCTTGCGGCCGTTGAGCACCCAGTCGTCGCCGTCCCGCTTGGCGTGGGTGCGCATCGAGGCGGGGTCGGAGCCGTGGTCGGGCTCGGTCAGCCCGAAGCAGCCGATCACCTCGCCGGCGGCCATCCGCGGCAGCCACTCCCGCTTCTGCTCCTCGCTGCCGAACCGGTGCAGGGCGTACATCGCGAGGGAGCCCTGCACGGAGACCAGCGAGCGGATGCCCGAGTCGGCCGCCTCCAGTTCCAGGCAGGCCAGTCCGTACTGCACGGCGGTCGCGCCCGCGCAGCCGTAGCCGGTGAGGGACATGCCGAGGGCGCCGATGGAGCCGAGTTCACGGGCCAGGTCCCGGATGCCGGGCAGCTCGCCCTTCTCGTACCAGTCGGCGACGTACGGCAGGACGCGGTCGGCCGCCCAGCTGCGGACGGTGTCCCGGACGGCCAGGTCCTCCGGCTCCAGCAGGTCGTCGATCCCGAGCGGGTCGGCGGCATCGAACGGGGGCAGCTTCGCGGACGCGGACATGGAACACCCTCCGGGACTCAGCAAAACTAGCAGCGCTAGTTACGGCTCTCCGGCCGACGTTACGGGGCAGTGTCCCGCACGTCCAGAGGAGGTCAGGCGGTGACCCGCGGCTTGCCGGGGGCGGGCTCCGCCTCCCGCGGTGCCGGCAGCTCCACCTCGGCCCCGGCCGGTTCCGCGCCGCACTGCATGATCCGCGGCAGGCGCAGCGCCATCACCGCGCCGAGCAGCAGCAGCCCCGCGCTCACCAGCAGGGTCACGTGCAGGCCGTGCACGAAGGAGTCCCGCGCCGCCCGGCGCAGCGCCGTCCCGGCGGACCCGCCGAGCCGGCCGGCGACCTCGTAGGCCTCGCCGAGCGAGTGGCCCGCCGCGTCCGACGCCTGCCGCGGAACGCCGGGCACCGAGCGCAGCCCCGGCGCGTAGGCCGCGTTCATCACGCTGCCCAGCAGCGCGATGCCGATACCGGCCCCCAGCTGGTACGACGTCTCGCCGATCGCCGCCGCGCCGCCGGCCTGGTCGGCCGGCGCCTCGCTGAGCATCGACTCGTAGGCGCCGAAGAGCGTGGTCTCCAGACCGAAGCCCAGCAGGACGAAGCCGGCCAGCAGCAGCGTCGTGTTGTCGCTGCCGCCCATCGCCGTCAGGGTCAGCACCGCGGCCGCCGTCAGGCAGAAGCCGAGGCTCACCATCCGGCGCGGCCCGAAGCGGCGCAGCATCCGCGCGCCCGCGAGGCCGGCCGCCATCGCCGCGACGGTCAGCGGCAGCAGTCTGAGGCCGGTCTCCAGCGGGGACAGGCCGAGCACCAGCTGGAGGTACTGGGCGGCGATCAGCTCCAGGCCGACCAGCGCCAGCATCGCCAGCACGATGCAGCCCACCGAGGTGCTGAACGCCGGCCGGCGGAACATCCCGAGATCCACCAGGGGGTGCGGCAGCCGCCGCTGGCGCCGTACGAAGAAGAAGAGGAGAGCGGCGCCGCCCAGCAGGGGCAGCAGGGTGAAGGGGCTCGCGGCCGCCTCGCCGCCGCCGAGCCGCTTCACACCGAGGACGGCACCGAAGAGCCCGGCCGCCGCCATCAGCGCACCGGCCACGTCCCAGGGTCCCTGGCCCGCGCCCCGGGACTCGGGCAGCAGGGCCCTGCCCACCGGGAGGCTGACCAGCATCAGGGGGATGTTGACCAGGAAGACCGCGCCCCACCAGAAGTGCTCCAGCAGGAAGCCGCCGAGCAGCGGGCCGACCGCGGCGCCGACCGCGGCCACCGCGCTCCAGACGCCGATGGCGAGGGCGCGCTCGCGCCGGTCGGGGAAGACCTGGCGCAGGATGGACAGGGTGGCGGGCATGATCATCGCGCCGCCGACGCCGAGCAGCGCGCGGGCGAGGATGAGCGTCTCGGCGGTCTGCGCGAAGGCGGCCACGGCGGAGGCGACCCCGAACAGGCCGTAGCCGAGCAGCAGGACGCGTCTGCGGCCGACCCGGTCGCCGAGCGTGCCGAAGAGGATCAGCAGCGAGGCGCAGACCAGCGGATAGACGTCGACGATCCAGAGCAGTTCTATGGCGCCGGGCTTGAGGTCCTCGGTGACCGCGGGAACGGCCACGTGCAGCACGGTCGCATCGACCGCGACGAGCAGCAGGCTGACGCAGAGCACGACGAGGACGACCCAGCGGTGGGCACCCGCCCCGGGCTCCCGACGGCGCGGCCGTACGGCAGCCGTGGTCGTCCCGGACATGTACGTACCTCCCAGATGATCCCTCGCGTGGGGCGGACCGACGGGGCGGGGACTCCCTGTCGTACGGCCGGAGAGGAGCGGTGTCTCCGGCCCGCGCGAACCCACTCGGGTGACTCGTCAGCGTACGCGAGTTCACCGCACGGTCACGTGGCGGACCTCTCACACGCACGAGGGAACCCGTGTGGCGTACGCCACGTCGCCCCCTCTTGACCAGGCCCCGGCCGGCGGTCCCGTTCGGCGGGCCCTCGATAATCGAGCCCGTGACCGAACTCGACACGCGCGTGACCGCGCCGGACACCCCCCTGCTGCGGCGGGCGGTGCCGGCCGTCCTGGGCTACGCCGCGGTGCGCGCTCTGGGCCTGGCCGTCCTGGCGGTGTGGAGCACCGCCCGCGGCACCAGCGCGTACACCTTGCTGACCGCGCGCTGGGACTCGCTGTGGTACACGCGGGTCGCCGAGCTGGGCTACGGCTACGAGGTGCGGCTGCCGAACGGGGACGTCCACTCCAACCTGGCGTTCTTCCCCCTGCTGCCCTGGCTGGAGCGGCTGCTGCACGCGGTCACCCCGCTGTCGTACGCGGACGCCGGCTTCGTGGTGAGCCTGCTGGCCTCGCTCGCCGCGGCAGCCGGGATCTTCGCGGTGGCCGACCGGGTGTACGGGCCCCGGGTGGGACTCACCGCCGTACTGCTGTGGGCGGTGCTGCCGGTCGGGATCGTGCAGTCGATGGCGTACAGCGAGTCACTGTTCACGGCGCTGGCGGCCTGGTCGCTCTACGCGGTGATGACCGGGCGGTGGCTGAGCGCCGGCGTCCTGGCCGCGCTGGCCGGGCTGACCCGGCCGGTGGGGGCGGCGGTGGTCGCGGCGGTGTGGGTGGCGGGCGTGATCTCGTTCGGGCGAGAGCGCGGCGCGAGGCACACGCCGGGCGCGCACATCGACTCCCACGCCCCCGCGCCCGCTCCCGGCGGAGCCACCCCTGACCGCGCGCCCTCCTCCGCCCCACGCGCCCCCGCCTGGCGCCGCGCGCTCGGCATGCTGCTCGCCCCGCTCGGCGCCGCCGGGTACGTCCTGTGGGTCGGGCGGCACACCGGCGGGGGCCCGCTCGGCTACCTGGACGTGCAGGCCGGCTGGCGCAACGGGTTCGACGGCGGTTACGCCTTCGCCCGCTTCGTGGCCGACAAGTTCACGTCATTCCCGTCCGCCCTCGCCGGTCTCGGCCTGGTCGCCGCCGTCGCGCTGCTCATCTGGCTGTACGTCACCGGGGTCCGCGGGCGGCAGCCGGTCGAACTCCTCGTGTACACAGGGGTCGTCCTGGCGCTGGCCCTGTGCGCGTCGAGCTACTTCGGCTCCAAGCCCCGGCTGCTGATGCCGGCCTTCCCGGTGCTGCTGCCGCTCGCCGTCGCCCTGGCCCGGCCGCGCCCCTCCCGATCGGCCCTGGTCACGGCGGGCCTGGCGGTGGTGGCGGCGGTCTATGGGGCCTTCTGGCTGAACGGTTCCGGTCCGCCATGATCGACTTCTCGCCCGGTGACACCCGGGAGAATTCCGCACCAGGACCGGGTTAACGCATTCATAAGCGCCATATAAACAACACCCGGCATGATCAAAGGAATTGACCTGAACGGCCTCCCCCGATTGCGGAATCCCGGGAATTCTGGGCGCCCTTGAGAGGTTTCCCACATCACATCGTCATCACAAAGCCCCTGTTTCGACCGGGAACAGAGCTCACTCGCTGTAACGTCGATTGGGTGCGTACCGAACGAAACCTCACCCGGCGTCTGGACCGGGTGTTCGCCAGACTGGACCGTGAGCCGGAACGACCGGCCCACATCGATGTGCCGAGGATGAGCCGGCACCGGGTCGTCCTGTTCTCGGCGACCCTGGCTTTCTACCTGGCGATCGTGTGGGCCGTGGTGACCACCTCCTGGCTCGTCCGGCTGGACTGGCAGGTCATGTTCTTCCGGCCGTACCAGCAGTGGCCGCGGATCCACGCGTTCCTCGACTACTACGTGGTGCTCGGCCAGCGCGGTCCGACCGCCGTGATGGTCGCGGCCTGGCTCGGCTGGCGCTCCTGGCGGCAGCACACCGTCCGCCCGCTGCTCACCCTGGCCACCTCGCTGCTCCTGCTGAACATCACGGTCGGCGCCGCCAAGATCGGCATGGGGCGGCTCGGTCCGCACTACGCGACCGTCATCGGCTCCAACGAGATGGGCCTGGGCGGCGATATATTTCCCAGCGGCCACACCGCCAACGCGGTGGTGACCTGGGGCATCCTGGCGTACCTGGCCTCCACCCCGAGAGCGCGCCGCTGGCTGTCGGCGCTCTCCGCGGTCACCTCCCTGGGCGTCGGCCTCACCACCGTCTACCTCGGTACGCACTGGCTGAGCGACGTGCTGCTGGGCTGGGCCGCGGGACTGCTGATCCTGCTCGCCCTGCCCTGGTTCGAACCGCTGATCGCCAGGACCGAGCTGGCGCTGTTCGACCTGCGCGACCGCTGGCGCTCCCGCCGCGGCCTGCCCGCGCCCGAGCCGGCCGCCGTCCCGGTCACGCCGGTGGTGCTCGCCTCCCGCGGCATCGCGGCGGAGCCGCCGGCGCCGGCCCGCGAGCCGGTCTCCTCGACCCGGGCCTCCCGGGGTCCGGCGCACCTGGCGCCGGGACCGCACACGGCCCGTTCGGAGCGCACCCCGGTCACTCCCGTGGGCAGCCGCCGGCCGCCGCACGCCGACCGCCTCCCGCGCGGCGCCTCCCAGCCGGCCCGCCCCCTGACCGGCGGCTGACGGCGGGGAGAGGGCGGGACCCCGGTACGCACGACCGACCCCCGCGCCCGAGGAAGGCCCCGCTCCCGACGAGGGAGCGGGGCCTTCCCCATACGCGGACGCGGGCGGGCGGCTGGCGGCTGGCGGCTGGCGGCTGGCGGTGGTCAGCCCTTCCAGGCGCGGGCCACCCGGCCGCCGCGCACCTCGAAGTTCAGCCGTCCGGCGCGGTACTCCATGGTGATGACCGTGCCGGGCGGCAACGACCGCACGGTCGACCAGCCGCGCTGCCGGGCGAGCCGCTCGGCGTCCCCGGCGTCGAGGCCGACGTACCCGTCCGGACTGTCCTGGGGCTCCGCCGGCGGAGTGGGAATCTGTGCCATGCGATCACGCTAGGCCGCAACCGGCGGTGACGGAAGCCGGGCACAGGACGGTAAGAGCCGTATCCGTCTCCCGTCACACTTCTGTCACAGCTCCCCCGGTCCCGTTTCGCCCCGCCGGCATCGTCCGCCGCGGCGACGGGCCGTCACACGTACGGGCGTTTCCGTTCCGCCCACCGGGGTAATCGAACAGAATTCACGCGTGTCGGAGGGCCGCTTCCAATTCCCCGGCGGAAAGTGCCGCAGTGGGGATCGGGGCGGGCCCGGGGCGCGATTCCCCGCGCAATCCGGTGCGGTGCCACGGCAGCTGACACCGCATGGGAATTTCACGTTTTCAGCACACAACCGCCGGACGCCCCCTGACGGAGCACACGCCCCCCGGCGAGCATCGTGACGACGGCTCGCGGGTACGCGTGCCGCGGGTCGCGGGGCCCGGGCGCGAGGGACGCGAAGGGGCGAGCGAGCGATGGGGACCGAGACCGCAGGGGCGACGGCAGGGCCGGTGCGCGACAGGCCGCGCGGCGGCCGGCTGGTCGTGGACTGGCTCACCACCACCGACCACAAGAAGATCGGTCACCTGTACCTGATCACGGCGTTCGGGTTCTTCCTGGCCAGCGGGGTCATGGCACTGCTGATGCGCGCGGAGCTCGCCCGGCCGGGCCTCCAGCTCCTGGACAACAACCAGTACAACCAGCTGTTCACGCTGCACGGCACGATCATGCTGCTGCTGTTCGCGACCCCGAGCTTCGCGGGCTTCGCCAACGAACTGATGCCCTTGCAGATCGGCTCGCCGGACGTCGCCTTCCCCCGGCTGAACATGCTCTCGTACTGGCTGTTCACCTTCGGCGGGCTGATCGTGCTGGGATCGCTGCTGGTGCCCACCGGGCCGGCCGCCTTCGGCTGGTTCGCCTACGCGCCGCTCAACGACCTCGCGCACTCCCCCGGCATCGGCTCGGACCTGTGGATCATGGGCCTGGCACTGTCCGGCTTCGGGACGATCCTCGGCGCGGTCAACTTCATCGCCACCATCATCGGGATGCGCGCACCGGGCATGACGATGTTCCGGATGCCGATCTTCACCTGGAACACGCTGTTCACGTCGATCCTGATCCTGATGGCCTTCCCGGTGCTGGCGGCGGCGCTGCTGGTGCTGGAGTCGGACCGGCGGTTCGGCTCGCAGGTGTTCCAGGCGGCGAACGGCGGGGCGCTGCTGTGGCAGCACCTGTTCTGGTTCTTCGGACACCCCGAGGTCTACATCATCGCGCTGCCGTTCTTCGGGATCATCACGGAGATCATCCCGGTGTTCAGCCGCAAGCCGATCTTCGGCTATCTGACGCTGGTCGGCGCGACGATGGCGATCACCGGGCTGTCGATGGTGGTGTGGGCGCACCACATGTTCGCCACCGGGGCGGTGCTGCTGCCGTTCTTCTCCTTCATGTCGTTCCTGATCGCGGTGCCGACGGGCGTGAAGTTCTTCAACTGGACCGGCACGATGATCAAGGGCTCGCTGTCGTTCGAGACGCCGATGCTGTGGGCGCTGGGCTTCCTGGTGACGTTCCTCTTCGGCGGCCTGACCGGGGTGATCCTGGCGTCACCGCCGATGGACTTCCACGTCACGGACTCCTACTTCGTCGTCGCGCACTTCCACTACGTGGTCTTCGGCACGGTCGTCTTCGCGGTCTTCGCCGGCTTCTTCTTCTGGTGGCCGAAGTTCACCGGCCGGATGCTGGACGAGCGGCTCGGG
Source organism: Streptomyces sp. NPDC013455 (assembly GCF_040632975.1). NCBI lineage: Bacteria > Bacillati > Actinomycetota > Actinomycetes > Kitasatosporales > Streptomycetaceae > Streptomyces > Streptomyces sp. NPDC013455. The sequence continues at coordinate 129,341 of NZ_JBEYCX010000016.1, forward strand.
AAGATCCAGTTCTGGACCCTGTTCACGGGCTTCCACACCACCTTCCTGGTGCAGCACTGGCTGGGCGCCGAGGGCATGCCCCGCCGGTACGCCGACTACCTGGCGGCCGACGGCTTCACCGCGCTGAACACGGTCTCCACGATCGGCTCCTTCCTGCTCGGCCTGTCGACACTGCCGTTCCTCCTCAACGTCTGGCGGACCGCCCGGTACGGCGAGAAGGTCGGGACCGACGACCCGTGGGGCTACGGCCGCTCCCTGGAGTGGGCGACGTCCTGCCCGCCGCCCCGGCACAACTTCGTCACCCTGCCCCGGATCCGTTCGGAGTCCCCGGCCTTCGACCTGCACCACCCGCAGTACGCGGCCCAGACGCCGCAGCCCGAGCCGAAACGGCATCAGGCCGGTGACCGGTCCTCCTGACCGGGCGCGGCGGGCGTTGTCGGGGACCCCGGCGCGGGTCCGGGTCCGGCAGGGGACGCGGACAGCCGCCGTCCTCCTCGGGGCGGCGGCCGTCGGCCGGGGTGACCGGTGGTCAGAGCGCGAGGCGCTGGCCGGGCACGATCAGGTCGGGGTCGTCGCCGATGACGGCCTTGTTGGCGGCGTGGATCCGCTGCCAGGTGGTGCCGTGCCGGGCGGCGATGCTGCTCAGGGTGTCACCCTCGCGGACGGTGTAGGTCCCGTGGGACCCGCCGCGGTGGGTGGTGGCGGCCGGGCGGTCCGGGGCCTGGGCCGGGGCGGACTCGGCCGGGGCCGACCTCGTCGTCGCGCCGTCCTGCGTCGCCGCCGTGCCGGAGGAGCCGGTGCGGGCCGCCGCGGGGGCGGCGCCCGAGGCTCCGGCCCGGGCCGAGCAGACCGGCCAGGCGCCCCAGCCCTGGGACTGCTGGACCTTGGTCGCGACGGCGATCTGCGCACTCCTGGAGGCCTGGTCGGCCGTCGGGGCGTAGGCGGTGCCGCCGTACGCGCGCCAGGTCGAGGCGGAGAACTGGAGTCCGCCGTAGTAGCCGTTGCCGGTGTTGATGTGCCAGTTGCCGCCGCTCTCGCACTGGGCGATGCGGTCCCACACCCCGTTGTCCGCCGCGGCGGCGTCGCCGGTCGCGGCCAGCAGTCCCAGCGGGGCCAGCAGGGCGGCTCCGGCGAGCGCGGCCGCCGTACGGGCCCTGCGGGCCCCGTCGGGGCGGGTGCTGTCGGGACGGTCGGTGTTGCGGGTGGTATCGGCACACTCGGACATGTGGTTCCCTCTCCACGAACCCGGGCTCCCCCAAGGCGGAACGCGTCCGGACCGCGTGGCGCGGTCGTTCGCGTCCGCCCCGTCCGCCGTGACCGGTGGCGGCGATCGTGCTCTGCCTGGTGCCGGCCGGCGGACGTACCCGAGCGGTGCTCGTTGCACACGGCGGAGGAATGTAAGGAGGGCGTGCGGCGGGAATCAACCAACCGGCCGTCCGTCCAGGCCAGTTGCCCGTTACCGCAGGTATCGGCGATTTTCGGACACCCACTACATAGCCCGATTTCCCGATTTTTCGACCACCCATCGCCGTGCCGTGTGACCCACCTCACCCATTCAAGTGCCCTGACCTTTCCCGCAGTTGACGGTGAGTGTCCGATTCCGCACCCCAGGTCACCCTGTGCGGCGGAAGGTGCGAACCGGTCCGCCTCGGGGCGTGACCCCCACCACAGGACGCCCGTTGTCTTCTTCATGAGCCCGGAACCCCGGGGCTCATCGGCCGGGAGCCACCCGGCCGACCCCCAGCACCGCATCCCGAGGGAGCCACCCGTGCCGCGCATGCTCGACGTCAGCGACGCCGTACGCGCCGAGATCGGCGACGAAGAAGCCGACCGGCTGCTCGCCGGAGAGAACGCCCCGGGCAGTTACGACTGCACGTCCTGCCGCACCCCGGGCGACTCCGAGCAGGAGCGCACCAGCACCGTTCTGTTCGTCGGCGACGAGACCGCCGTCCTCGCCTTCGCCCACGCCAGCTGCCTGCCCTCGCAGGTCGTCCAGGTCACCGAGGAGCAGCTGCAGGGCGCCGTCCGGTCCATCGGCGCCGCCGGCGGTGACCTGGCCGCGGCCGGTGAGCCCCAGAAGAGCGTGCCCGAGCAGGCGGTGCTCGGTGTGACCAGCGGACTCGTCCTGATCGACGGCGAGTTGCACCCCGCGCTCGTCGTGGAACCGACCTCGGCGATCGTCCGCCCGGGCACCACCGGGACCGGTGACGACTTCCTCCCGCTCCTCATCGAGCAGGGCTTCATGCCGGTGACCGAGCTGGCGTCGGTCCCGCCGGTCCTGCACGGCTGGTCGGTCCTGCTGGCCGTGGGCCAGCTGCACGCGGTGCTCCAGCCGTCGGCGGCCGGGGGCCAGCCGGTGGCCTGGTGGCAGGCGCACCAGCCGCTCCAGGTGACCGACAGCTGGCGGGCCGCCGCCAACAAGCACCAGCAGGTGCTCATGTTCGCGGCGCCGGTGGGGTCGATCGGGCGCCAGCCCCGGGAGGACCTGCTGCGGGACGCGCTGGACAAGGCCGCGGCCAACGGCCAGCTGGTCGCCGCCGCGCTGCCCCTCGCCGGCACGTGAGCCCGGGCTGACGACTCCGGCCGCATCTCTTCGGGGTTCCGGTCGTTTGGACATACGTGCACGCATACGACACTTCTCCCCGCCGGTCGTCCTTCTCCTCCGTCCCGTCCGCGCGGGCGGCGCACGAGCCGTCCGGCGGGCCGTCGGCCACGCCCATCTACGACACGCTCTACGCGGAGTGGGTCAAGACCTTCCGCACGCTGCCGGGCGACCGCAGTGGCGAGGAGGAGCTGGGATTCAGCGCGTTCGGCGACTTCCCCGACGGCACGGGCACGTACGGCGGCCACCGGGCAGGGTCGTTCAGCAGCTCCTACAGCGCCTACAGCGCGGGGGCCTACAGCGCCCGGCAGCAGTCGCAGTGGCAGCGGGTGGGCACGCTCGGACGGCATCAGGACAGCGGCGTGCAGTACGTCCCGGCCGCCGCGCTGCCCCCGGGGCCGCGCCGGGGCGCGTGACGGACGCACGAACGCCGAAGGCGGCCCCCGGAGAGCCGGGGGCCGCCTTCGGGTGTCGTGGCGGTGTCACTTCTTCTTCGCGCCGCGCTTCTCGCGGACCCGCACCGAGATGTGGATCGGGGTGCCGTCGAAGCCGAACTCCTCGCGCAGGCGGCGCTCGATGAAGCGCCGGTAGCCGGCCTCGATGAAGCCGGAGGCGAAGAGCACGAACCGCGGCGGCTTGGTGCCCGCCTGGGTGCCGAACAGGATGCGCGGCTGCTTGCCGCCCCGGACGGGGTGCGGGTGGGCCGAGACCAGCTCGCCGAGGAAGGCGTTGAGGCGGCCGGTGGGCACGCGGGTCTCCCAGCCGGCGAGCGCGGTCTCGATCGCCGGGACCAGCTTCTCCATGTGGCGGCCGGTGCGCGCCGAGACGTTCACCCGGGGCGCCCAGGCGACCTGGGCCAGCTCGGTCTCGATCTCGCGCTCCAGGTAGTAGCGGCGCTCCTCGTCGAGGGTGTCCCACTTGTTGAAGGCGACGACCATCGCGCGGCCCGCCTCGACGGCCATGGTGACGATGCGCTGGTCCTGCACGGAGATGTTCTCGGAAGCGTCGATCAGGACGACCGCGACCTCGGCCTTCTCCACGGCGGCGGCCGTGCGCAGGGAGGCGTAGTAGTCGGCGCCCTGCTGGAGGTGGACACGCTTGCGGATGCCCGCGGTGTCCACGAACTTCCAGGTCTTGCCGCCGAGTTCGATGATCTCGTCCACCGGGTCGCGGGTGGTGCCCGCCAGCTCGTTGACGACGACCCGCTCCTCGCCGGCGACCTTGTTCAGCAGCGAGGACTTGCCGACGTTCGGGCGGCCGATCAGGGCGATGCGGCGCGGGCCGCCGACGCCGGTGCCGAAGGACTGCTCGGGCGCGTCCGGCAGGACCTCCAGGACGGCGTCGAGCATGTCGCCGGTGCCGCGGCCGTGCAGGGCGGAGACCGGGTGGGGCTCGCCGAGGCCCAGGTTCCACAGGTAGGCCGCGTCGGCCTCGCCGCTCGGGCCGTCGACCTTGTTGGCGCAGAGCACGACCGGCTTGCCGGCCTTGCGCAGCAGCCGTACGACCGCCTCGTCGGTGTCGGTCGCGCCGACCTTGGCGTCGACGACGAAGACGACCGCGTCGGCCGCCTCGATCGCGTACTCGGCCTGCGCGGCCACGGAGGCGTCGATGCCGAGGACGTCCTGCTCCCAGCCGCCGGTGTCGACGACCTTGAAGCGGCGGCCGGCCCACTCGGCCTCGTAGGTGACGCGGTCGCGGGTGACGCCCGGCCGGTCCTCCACGACCGCCTCACGGCGGCCGATCATCCGGTTCACCAGGGTCGACTTGCCGACGTTCGGGCGGCCGACGACGGCGAGCACGGGCAGCGGGCCGTGGCCCGCCGCCTCGATGGCGCCCTCGACGTCCTCGATGTCGAAGCCCTCTTCCGCGGCGAGCTCCATGAACTCCGCGTACTCGGCGTCGCCGAGAGCCCCGTGGTCGTACTCGTGCTCAGCCGAGTCGCCGGGCTGGTTCTGGTCGTTCATGAAGTCCGTACCTCGTCGTTCATTCGTGGTGATCGGTGGAGTGACCCCGGTGGGCTGATCCACTACTCAAGTGTCGCCTAGCGCCCGGTCAGGCGCCTGGCGTTTTCCAGGTGGCCGGTGAGCTGCTTGCGGATGCGTTCGGTCGCCTCGTCCAGCGCGGCGCGCGTGCGCCGCCCGGTGCCGTCACCCGCCTCGAACGGGTCGCCGAAGACGACGTCGACGCGGGAGCGCAGCGGGGGCAGCGCCGGTATCAACCGTCCGGGCCGCTCGGAGCTTCCCAGGACGGCCACCGGGACGACCGGCGCTCCGCTGCGGACCGCGAAGTAGGCGAGCCCGGCGCGCAGCGCGGCGAAGTCGCCCTCGCCCCGGGTGCCCTCCGGGAAGATGCCGAGCACTCCCCCGGCCGCCAGCACGCCGAGGGCCTGGGTGATCGCGGTGCGGTCGGCGGACGCACGGTCCACCTTCAGCTGGCCGATGCCGGTCAGGAAGGGGTCCAGCGGGCCGATGAAGGCTTCCTTCTTGATCAGGAAGTGGGTGGGCCGGGGCGCCACGCCCATCACCATCGGGCCGTCGATGTTGTGCGCGTGGTTCACCGCGAAGATCACCGGGCCGGTGGCCGGCACCTTCCAGGCGCCGAGCACGCGCGGCCGCCACAGGCCGTACATCAGGCCGACGCCGATGCGCCGGCCCACCTCGGCGCCCCGCTCGGACGGGAGGTTCACTTCCCGGCCCGCTTCTCCTCGACCAGGGTGACGACGCACTCGATGACCTGGGCGAGGGTGAGCTCGGTGGTGTCCACCTCGACCGCGTCGCCGGCCTTGGCGAGCGGCGAGGTCTTGCGGCTGGAGTCGGCCGCGTCCCGCTTGATCAGGGCCTCGCGGGTGGCGTGGACGTCGGCGCCCTTCAGCTCGCCGCTGCGGCGGGCCGCGCGGGCCTCCGGGGAGGCGGTGAGGAAGATCTTCAGGTCGGCGTCGGGCAGGACGGTCGTCCCGATGTCCCGGCCCTCCACCACGATGCCGTGCTCGGCGCCGGCGGCCAGCGAGCGCTGGAGCTCGGTGATCCGCGAGCGCACCTCGGGCACCGCGCTGACCGCGCTCACCTTGGAGGTGACCTCCTGGGTGCGGATCGGGCCGGCCACGTCGACGCCGTCGACCGTGATGGTCGGGTTCGCCGGGTCGGTGCCGGAGACGATCTCCGGCTTGCCGGCGACGGCGGCGATCGCGGTCGGGTCCTCCAGGTCGATGCCGTTGCTCACCATCCACCAGGTGATGGCCCGGTACTGGGCACCGGTGTCCAGGTAGCTCAGGCCGAGCTGCGCGGCCACGGCCTTCGACGTGCTCGACTTGCCCGTGCCGGAGGGACCGTCGATCGCGACGATCACGGGCTTGGGGGTCGGGGCGGCGCCGTTTTCCACGGGGGGACACCTTCCTGGTGCGGTGCGGGCGGGGTGCGGGGAGCGAGAGCGCCCCGCACAAGGTTACTGGGTACGGGTCACTCGTCCGGACGCACGGGGACCCGCCGCCGGGCTCTACTGCCGCAGGGCCCACCCTCGCTCGCGCAGCGCTCCCCGCAGACCGGCCGCCGCCTTCGGTTCGACCGAGAGCTGCACCAGGCCGGCCTGCCGGCCCGTCGCGTGCTCGATCCGGACGTCCTCGATGTTGACCCCGGCCCGGTCCGCGTCCGCGAAGATGCGGGCCAGCTGCCCGGGCTGGTCGTCGATGAGGACGATGACGGTCTCGTACACGCGCGGGGCGGTGCCGTGCTTGCCGGGTACCCGCACCTGGCCCGCGTTCCCGCGGCGCAGCACGTCCTCGACGCCGGCGGTGCCCTCGCTCCGCTCGGCCTCGTCGCCGGACTGGAGGGCGCGCAGTGCCCGGACCGTCTCGTCGAGGTCGGCGGCGACGTCGGAGAGCAGGTCGGCGACCGGGCCGGGGTTGGCGGACAGGATGTCGATCCACATGCGCGGGTCGGAGGCGGCGATCCGGGTCACGTCGCGGATGCCCTGGCCGCACAGCCGTACGGCGGCCTCCTCGGCGTGCTCCAGGCGGGCGGCGACCAGGCTGGACACCAGGTGGGGCATGTGGGAGACGAGGGCGACGGCGCGGTCGTGGGCGTCGGCGTCCATGACCACCGGGACGGCCCGGCAGTGCGAGACCAGTTCCAGGGCGAGGTTCAGCACCTCGGTGTCGGTGTCCCGGGTCGGGGTGAGCACCCAGGGGCGGCCCTCGAAGAGGTCGCCGGTCGCGGCCAGCGGGCCGGACTTCTCCCGGCCCGACATGGGGTGGGTGCCGATGTACGCGGTGAGGTCGAGGCCGAACGCCTCCAGCTCGCGGCGCGGGCCGCCCTTGACGCTGGCGACGTCCAGGTAGCCGCGGGCCGCGCCGCGGCGCATGGCGTCGGCGAGCACCCGGGCCACGTGGGCGGGCGGGGCGGCCACGATCGCCAGGTCGACCGGGCCCTCGGGGGCCTCGTCGGTGCCGGCGCCGAGCGCGGCGGCGGTGCGGGCCTGCCCGGGGTCGTGGTCGGCGAGGTGGACGGTGACCCCGCGCTGGGCCAGGGCCAGGGCGGCGGAGGTGCCGATCAGGCCCGTTCCGATGACGAGTGCGGTTCTCACTGGGCGATGTCCTTGCGCAGGGCCGCGGCGGCGCCGAGGTAGACGTGGTGGATGTCGGCGCGGGGCTTGTCCGACTCGATGTGCGCGAGGATCCGCACGACCCGGGGCATGGCGCCCTCGATGTCCAGTTCCTGGGCGCAGATCAGCGGGACGTCCACGAGGCCCAGGGCGCGCGCCGCGACGGCCGGGAAGTCGCTGTGCAGGTCCGGGGTGGCCGTGAACCAGATGCTGATCAGGTCGTCGGCGGTCAGGCCGTTGCGCTCCAGCAGGGCGGTGAGCAGGGCCCCGACCCGCTCGCCCATGTGACCGGCCTCGTCCCGTTCCAGCTGGACGGCCCCCCGGACCGCTCGTACCGCCACGACGCTGCTCCTCGCTGACATGCGTGTTCCGTTGTTGGTCCGTCCAGCGTAGTCAGCCCGCGCGGGACCGGCGCACGCCGCTCGCCCGCTGAGACGATGCGACCGTTCCGGTTTCCACCGATTTCGACGTCTGTACGGAGGCGTGACATGACCCAGCCCGCGACGCGGCGCGCGGTTCTCGCCACGAGCGCCGGTGCGCTCGCCCTGGGGTGCGTGGGGTGCGGCGGCGAGAAGGACGGCGGTGCCACGGCCACGGCCGCGCCGGCGTCCTCCGCCGGGAAGGCGGCGCCCGGCGGGGCGCTGGCGCGCACGAGCGACATCCCGGAGGGCGGCGGCACGGTCTTCGACGAGCAGCAGGTCGTGGTCGTCCAGCCGGCGAAGGGCGACTTCAGGGCGTTCTCGTCGATCTGCCCGCACCAGGGCTGCGCGGTGAGCGAGGTGGCGGACGGCACCATCCTCTGCGCGTGCCACGGCAGCGGCTTCCGCATCGCCGACGGTTCGGTGGCCCGCGGTCCCGCGACCAGGCCGCTGGCCGAGAGGCCGATCACGGTGGAGGGGGATTCGATCCGCCTCGCCTGAGGGGCTCGCGTACGCTCCGGGGATGCAGCCGCAGGACCTCGTACGCGACCACACGATCTACGCCTGTGTCATGGGTTCCCGGGCCTTCGGCCTGGCCACGGCCGGCAGCGACACCGACCGGCGCGGGGTGTTCCTCGCCCCCACCCCGCTGTTCTGGCGGTTCGAGAAGCCGCCCACGCACGTGGAGGGGCCGGGCGAGGAGCGGTTCTCCTGGGAGCTGGAGCGGTTCTGCGAGCTGGCCCTGCGCGGCAACCCGAACGTCCTGGAGTGCCTGCACTCCCCGTTGGTGGAGCACGTGGACGACACCGGCCGCGAGCTGCTCGCCCTGCGCGACGCCTTCCTGTCCCGGCAGGCGTACGGCACCTTCACCCGTTACGCCCTCGGGCAGCGCAGGAAGCTCGACGCCGACGTCCGCGCGACGGGCGCCCCGCGCTGGAAGCACGCCATGCACCTGCTGCGTCTGCTCACCAGCGCCCGGGACCTGCTGCGCACCGGCGAGCTGCGGATCGACGTCGGCGCGCAGCGCGAGCCCCTGTTGGCGGTCAAGCGGGGCGAGGTGCCGTGGGCGGAGGTCGAGGCGCGGATGGTCCGGCTGGCGGCCGAGGCCGAGGAGGCCCTCGGGGGCAGCCCGCTGCCGCCGGAGCCGGACCACGCGCGCGTGGCCGCGTTCCTGCACCGGGTGCGCCGGGCCTCAGCCTTCGAGGCGGAGCCGGACCACCAGGTCGTGCAGGGCGTCGTGGGCCCCGGCGGCCTCGGGCAGCACTGAGCCGGCCTGCGCCGCGTCGAGCGCGGTGTGCAGCCGCTCCACGTCGGCCTCCACGCGCGTGTCGTCGACGTCGGCCGTGCCGTGCTCCCGCTCCCGCTTGGCGGCGATCAGCTCGGGCAGGTAGCCGGGCGCGTCGACCTGGTCGAGCAGCGTGGGCAGGTGGGGCTGCACCTCGCCGCTGCGCATGAGGTGGATCCCGGTGAGCAGCGCCCGGAAGGTGTAGAGCAGCGGCTTGAGCTCGCCGGTCTTCTCGAACAGCCGCCACTGGGTCACCGCGAATCCGCGGTAGTGGTGGGCGTGGTGGCTGGTGAGGACGCCGGGGGCCAGGGCGGCCAGCTCCCGGTGGGCGTCGGAGGTGTGCACCACCAGGGGCGAGAGCAGCTGCTCCAGCACGTAGCCGTTGCGGCGGAGCATCAGCCGTACGAACTTGCGCAGGTCGTGGGTGACCAGGTCCAGCTCGACGCCGTACCGGACCCAGGTCCGCGAGCGGGTCTCCTCCGGCTCGCGCAGTCCGACGAGGTCGGCGGCGGGGAGCAGGTGGACGCCGCGCAGGTCGACGTCGGAGTCCTGCGAGGGGAAGCCGTACAGGTGGGCTCCGGAGACGGTGGCGAACAGCAGCGGGTCGGGCTGTTCCGCGACCACCGGGGCGAGGTCTATGTCGAGGTCGTCGATCATGGGCTAAGCGTCCCAGAGCGAGCCGAGGGCCGACAGGTCCTCCCGGTACTCGATCCGCTCGGTCCAGTCGGCGGGCCAGGCGTCCGCGCCGAGCCAGGCGCCCGCGAAGGCGCCGGTGAGGCAGGCGATGGAGTCGGAGTCGCCGGCGGTGCAGGCGGCCCGGCGCAGTGCGGTGACCGGCTCCCCGGGGAAGAGCAGGAAGCACAGCAGTGCGGTGGCGAGGGCCTCCTCGGCGATCCAGCCCTCTCCGGTGGCCAGGCACGGGTCGGCCTCCGGGGAGACGGTCCGTGCGGCCTCCTCGACCCGGTCGAGGACCGCCAGGCACTCGTCCCAGCCGCGCGCGATGAAGTGCTCGGGGTCCGGGTCCTGGGAGCGGGTCCACAGGTCGCCGAGCCAGGTGTGGTCGTAGCGGGTGCGGTTGTCCAGCGCGTACGAGCGCAGCCGTCCGAGGAGTGCGGCCGGTTCGGTGCCCTGGGCGAGCAGGTGGACGGCGCGGGCGGTGAGGTCGGAGGCGGCCAGCGCGGTGGGGTGGCCGTGGGTGAGCGCGGACTGCAACTGTGCGGCGCCGGCGCGCTGTTCGTCGTTCAGTCCCGGCGCGAGACCGATGGGGGCGACCCGCATGTTGGCCCCGCAGCCCTTGGAGCCGACCTGGCTCGCGTCCTGCCAGGCGCGCCCGGCGTCCCGCAGCAGCTCGCACGCGGTCAGGCAGGTGGCGCCCGGGGCCCGGTTGTTCTCCGGCGAGCGGTACCAGTCCACGAACTCCGCGCGCAGCGGCGGCTCCAGCCGGGCCGGCGTGAGGCCGCCGCGCTCCATGGCGGTTCGCAGGGCCCGCCCGAGGGCGAGGGTCATCTGGGTGTCGTCGGAGACGCGGGCGCGCTCGGGCAGCCGCATCTCCCGCCAGGGCCCGAACATCGTGTGGATCAGCGGCACGGTCTTGAACTCGGTCGGGTAGCCGAGCGCGTCCCCGAGGGCCAGGCCCATGAGCGCGCCGGTCGCCGGCTGCTTCGGCATACGGATCGTCCCCCTTTATCGTCACCGTGACAATAAAGGGGGACGGTGATCAGGCGCAAGCCGCGCTCTAGAGGTCGACTTCCTTCATCAGCATGCCCACCTCGGTGTTCGACAGCCGGCGCAGCCAGCCGGACTTCTGGTCGCCGAGAGTGATCGGGCCGAAGGAGGTGCGCACCAGCTTCTCGACGGGGAAGCCCGCCTCCGCCAGCATGCGGCGCACGATGTGCTTGCGGCCCTCGTGCAGGGTCACCTCGACCAGGTAGTTCTTGCCGGTCTGCTCCACCACCCGGAAGTGGTCCGCGCGCGCGTAGCCGTCCTCCAGCTGGATGCCGTCCTTCAGGCGCTTGCCGAGGTCGCGCGGGATCGGGCCGACGATGGCGGCGAGATAGGTCTTCTTCACGCCGTACTTCGGGTGCGTGAGGCGGTGCGCCAGCTCGCCGTGGTTGGTGAGCAGGATGACACCCTCGGTCTCGGTGTCCAGCCGGCCGACGTGGAAGAGCCGGGTCTCGCGGTTGGTGACGTAGTCACCGAGGCACTGCCGGCCCTCCGGGTCCTCCATGGTGGAGACGACACCGGCGGGCTTGTTCAGCGAGAAGAACTGGTACGACTGGGTCGCGACGGTCAGACCGTCGACCTTGACCTCGTCCTTCTCCGGGTCGACCCGGCGGCCCTGCTCCAGGACGATCTCGCCGTTCACCTCGACCCTGGCCTGCTCGATCAGCTCCTCGCAGGCCCGCCGGGAGCCGTAGCCCGCGCGCGCGAGCACCTTCTGGAGCCGCTCGCCCTCCTGCTCGGCGCCCGGGAAGGTCTTGGGCAGCTTGACGTCCTTCTTGCCCGCGTACCGCTCCCGGTTGCGCTCCTCGACCCGCGTCTCGTACTCGCGTGAGCGCGCCGGGGCCGTACGGCCGTCCTGCTGGGGCCGCTTCGGGCCGCCCTTGGCGCCGCCGCGGGCCGCCCCGCCGCGTCCGGCCTTGGGGCCGTCCTTGGTGGCCCCGGGGCCCACGTCGTAGCGGCGCTCCTCGGGGCGGGGCTTGCGGGGACGACCCTGCCCCTGCTTCTGGTCCCTGTCGTTGCCGGCACCGCGGTAGTTACCGCGCCCGCCGCTCTTGCCGCTGCCGCTGCTTCGCATCAAGGTTTCCGTCTTAGTCGTCTGCGTCCTGACCGCCGGGCGCGTCGGGCGCGTCCGGGTCGAACGACGGGACCCCCTCCTGGGTCTCGGCCTCGATCGCCTCCGCCTCGGGGAGGAAGGGCGCGAGCTCCGGAAGCTCGTCCAGGCCGCGCAGGCCCATCCGCTCCAGGAAGTAGTTCGTCGTCCTGTACAGGATCGCACCTGTTTCGGGTTCCGTGCCCGCCTCCTCGACCAGACCGCGCTGGAGGAGGGTGCGCATCACGCCGTCGCAGTTCACCCCGCGCACGGCGGAGACCCGGCTGCGGCTGACCGGCTGGCGGTAGGCGACGACCGCCAGCGTCTCCAGCGCCGCCTGGGTGAGCCGGGCGGTCTGGCCGTCCAGGACGAGCCGTTCGACGGCGGGCGCGTAGGCGGCACGGGTGTAGAAACGCCAGCCGCCGGCGACGAACCGCAGCTCGAAACCGCGGCCCTGCACGGTGTACTCGTCGGCCAGCTCGCGCAGCGCGTCGGCGATCCGCCGCTTCGGCCGCTCCAGGAGCCTGGCCAGGTGCTCCTCGGTCGCCGGCTCGTCGACGACCATCAGCATCGCCTCCAGGGCGGGCTTCAGGTCGAGGTCGGCCGCACTCCGCGGCCCGGCCGGGACCTGCGCGCTCTCCTCGCTCACGCCTTCCTCCCCTCCTCGGGCTTCCCGCCGTCCCGGGGCCTCTCGGGCGGCCGGTCGAACTCGTCCGTGACCATGGGCGCCGCATCGGTGTCCCCGCCGGTCCAGCGCACGGTCAGCCGCCCGAGCGCGGCCTCCTGCTCCAGGGCGACGGCCTTCTCCCGGTACAGCTCCAGCAGGGCCAGGAACCGGGCCACGACGGTGAGCGTGTCGTCGGTGTCCTCGATCAGCGCCCGGAAATCCGCCTCGCCGAGTTCCCGGAGGCGCGCGACCACGACCCGCGCCTGCTCCTGCACGCTGACCAGCGGGGCGTGGATGTGGTCGACGTAGACCTGCGGCCGGGGCTTGGGCTGCATCGCCTTCACCGCGAGCCTGGCGAAGCCCTCGGCGCCGATGCTGATGACGACCTCGGGCAGCAGCTCGGCGTGGTGCGGTTCGAGGCCCACGGTACGGGGCCGGCGCAGGTCCTCCTCGTCCAGGCGCGCGTTGAAGATGTCCGCGATCCGCTTGTACGCGCGGTACTGGAGCAGCCGCGCGAACAGCAGGTCCCGGGCCTCCAGCAGGGCGAGGTCGGCCTCGTCCTCGACCTCGGCCGCGGGCAGCAGCCGGGCGGCCTTCAGGTCGAGCAGGGTGGCGGCCACGACGAGGAACTCCGTGGTCCGGTCGAGGTCCCAGTCCGGTCCCATGGCCCGGATGTGCGCCATGAACTCGTCGGTGACCTTCGACAGGGCGACCTCGGTGACGTCCAGCTTGTGCTTGGAGATCAGCTGGAGGAGGAGGTCGAAGGGCCCCTCGAAGTTGGCGAGGCGGACCGTGAAGACACCGTCGGCGGGTCTGTCCGGCTCCGGGCGCACGCTCTCGGCCGGACGTGCGTCCTCGACCGGATGCGGGCCCTCGGCCGGGCGCGCGCCCTCGGCCGGACCCGTGCTCTCGACCGGATCCATGCCCTCGGCCGGATCCATGCCCTCGGCCGGGCTCACGCTGTCGGCCGGGCTCACGCTGTCGGCCGGGCTCACGCTGTCGGCCTGTCCCGGGTTCTCGGCCGGATCCGCGCTCTCGGCCGGATCCGCGGCCGCGGTCCGCGGCTCGGTCTCCGGCTCGGTCTCCGGCTCGGGCCGCACGGCGCCCGGTCCCCGCCCCAGCGCACGCCGACGACCGGCACCGGCGCCGGGGAGGGGGACGTCAGACGAGGTCATAGCCCCCGCAGGCTACCCCTACCGCCCCCGCAGCCGTCGTACGAGGATGCTCGCGTCCCCGCGGGACTCCAGGTCGGCCAGGACCACGGCCACCGCCTCGCGGACGATCCGGCCGCGGTCGACGGCGAGACCGTGCTCGCCGCGGAGCACGAGACGCGCGTGCTCCAGGTCCATCAGCTCCTCGGCCGAGACGTACACGGTGATCTTCTCGTCGTGCCGTTCCCGCCCGCTGGGCCGCCGGGCCGCCGCCCGCCCGCGCTTGCGCGACGGCGCGGCGGCAGAACCTTCCTGCGCCGGCTGCCGGCGCGCCGGGCGGCTGCGGGACTCGCCCGCCCCGGCCGGGTCGGCCTCCGCGGCCACGTGCTCGGCGCCTTCTCCGTCGCCGCCCTGCACGGGCACCGACTGCGGTGCGTCCTCGGCGGCGGCCGTCTCGTCGCTCTCCCCCGCGGGAGCCGGCACCCGGGCCTCACCGCCCGCCGCGCGCCGGGGAGTCGACGGCTGGAGCGCCATCCCCCCTGTCGTACGGAAGAGTTCGTCGGCCCCCGGCAGACTCACTCGGCGTGACACCGGGCGAGCACCTCCCTGGCGAGCTGGCGGTAGGCGGCGGCACCCACGGAGTTGGAGGCGTACGTGGTGATCGGCTCGCCGGCCACCGTGGTCTCGGGGAAGCGGACCGTGCGGCCGATGACCGTGTGGTAGACGTGGTCGTCGAACGCCTCGACCACGCGGGCCAGCACCTCGCGGCTGTGCACCGTGCGCGAGTCGTACATGGTGGCGAGGATGCCGTCCAGTTCGAGCTCGGGGTTGAGCCGCTCCTGGACCTTCTCGATGGTCTCGGTCAGCAGGGCCACGCCGCGCAGGGCGAAGAACTCGCACTCCAGCGGCACGATCACCTTGTGAGCGGCCGTCAGGGCGTTGACGGTGAGCAGGCCGAGCGAGGGCTGGCAGTCGATCACGATGTAGTCGTAGTCGTCCATCAGCGGCTTCAGCGCCCGCTGGAGCGTCGACTCGCGCGCGACCTCGGAGACCAGCTGGACCTCGGCGGCCGACAGGTCGATGTTGGAGGGCAGCAGGTCCATGTTCGGGACCGCCGTCTTCAGCAGGACCTCGTCCGCGGACATGCCCCGCTCCATGAGCAGGTTGTAGACCGTGAGGTCGAGTTCCATCGGGTTGACGCCGAGACCCACCGACAGCGCGCCCTGCGGGTCGAAGTCCACGAGCAGCACGCGCCGGCCGTACTCCGCGAGCGCGGCACCCAGGTTGATGGTCGACGTCGTCTTGCCGACGCCGCCCTTCTGGTTGCACATCGCGATGATCTTCGCGGGGCCGTGGTCGGTCAGCGGGCCCGGGATCGGGAAGTACGGCAGCGGGCGTCCGGTCGGACCGATGCGCTCACGGCGCTGGCGGGCCGCGTCGGGCGCGAGCGTGGCCGCGTACTCCGGATCCGGCTCGTACTCGGCGTCGGGGTCGTAGAAGTGCCCCTCGGGCAGTTCGTCGTAGTCGGCGAAGTGGTTGTGGGGCGCGCCACTTCCGTCGCCGGCCATGGCGTTCACGTGATGGCCATCCATGCTCTGGTGTGCTGTCCGGGCCGCCTGCGGAACCGGACTCTGGTGGGCTGCGAAGGTGCGCACAGCTACGGAGCCGACAGCCTCGAATCCCTCGGGGCCCTGGCCCCGTGCGGGCATCCCTGGTCGACCACCTCCGGGAGAAAATGTCGACTCATTCACAAGTCGTCTTACCTCCTTGGTGACCAGGAAACTTCTAGACAAGGTCAGCGTGGCACCATGCCGACGGTTGGCGACTCTATGGCGTGTCGGCGGTCCGCAGCAACACAATCCGCCGGACCCGGCTGGATGTGTCGGCAATGAAACATCCCGCTGTCAAGGGCGTACGGCCGTCGCACAGCAGGTTTCACCGGTGTGCGAATCGGTCGAACGGTTACGTTCGAGGCGAGTTGACCGAGAGTCGCAAAGTGACCATACACACATCCGGCCGGACCTTGTCGGGCAAGGTCCGGCCGGGCGCGCGCGGTTGACGAGTCGTGTTGACGAATCGCCTTTTGGCTGGTGGTGACTTGGTGACTCACCTGCTCGTCACCTGGGGGCGGGGTCAGCCGAGCAGGGACTCCAGCTCGATGTGCTCCAGGCCGTGGGCCTCGGCGACCTCCTTGTAAACGACCTTGCCGTCATGGGTGTTGAGGCCCTTGGCGAGCGCGGGGTCGCGGCGCAGCGCCTCCACCCAGCCGTTGTTGGCGAGGGAGACGATGTACGGCATGGTCGCGTTGGTGAGCGCGTTGGTGGAGGTGTTCGGCACCGCGCCCGGCATGTTGGCGACGCAGTAGAAGACCGAGTTGTGGACCCGGAAGGTCGGCTCGGCGTGCGTGGTGGGACGGGAGTCCTCGAAGCAGCCGCCCTGGTCGATCGCGATGTCGACAAGGACACTTCCCGGCTTCATGCGGGACACCAGCTCGTTGGTGACCAGCTTCGGGGCCTTGGCACCCGGGATGAGGACCGCGCCGATGACGAGGTCGGCGTCGAGGACGGCCTTCTCCAGCTCGAAGGAGTTGGACATGATCGCCTTGACCTTCGTACCGAAGATCTTGTCGGCCTCGCGCAGCTTGTTGATGTCGCGGTCCAGCAGGGTCACGTCGAAGCCCATGCCGACGGCGACCTGGGTGGCGTTCCAGCCGGAGACACCGCCGCCGATCACCACGGCCTTGGCCGGGGTCACACCCGGGACACCGCCGGGCAGCACGCCGCGGCCACCGGCCGCGCGCATCAGGTGGTAGGCGCCGACCTGCGGGGCCAGCCGGCCCGCGACCTCGGACATCGGGGCGAGCAGCGGCAGGGCGCGGTTCGGCAGCTCGACGGTCTCGTAGGCGATGGCCGTGGTGCCGGACTCGATGAGGGCGTCCGTGCACTCCTTGGAGGCGGCCAGGTGCAGGTAGGTGAAGAGGATCTGGTCCTTGCGGAGGCGGTGGTACTCCTCCGCGATGGGCTCCTTGACCTTCAGCAGCAGGTCGGCGGTGGCCCACACCTCGTCGGCGGTGTCGAGGATCGCGGCACCGGCGGAGACGTACTCCTCGTCCGTGATCGAGGAACCGAGGCCGGCGCCCCGCTCGACGACGACCTGGTGCCCGTTGCGCACCAGCTCGTGCACACCGGCGGGGGTGATGGCCACCCGGAACTCGTTGTTCTTGACCTCGCGGGGGATGCCGACCTTCACGTCGATCACGGTCCTTGGCTCAGAGGGTATGGGGGTGCATTACAGACGTACCCAGACATGCGAGGGCATACCGGGAGACACCGCAGAGAACGTGCGGCAGAGCCAGTTTAATGAAGGTGTTCCGGCTGTCTAGCCTTTCATTGCATCAATCTTCGTCGGATGCAGTACGGATTTCGCAGGCTTCCGCGTCCTCTACCGGTCTTTCCTCGCCCTCCGGTGCTTCCTCACCCAGCATGCGCTCGGCCGCGGCGCGGTGCAGGGCGGCCGCCGCCGGGTCGCCGAGGCGGTCCAGGGTGTCGGCGAGCCGCAGCTGGAGGGCGGCCTGGAGCCGGACGTCCTCGGCCCGCCGCGCCCACTCCACGGCCTCCTGGCAGGTGCGCAGCGACTCCTCGGGCCGCCCCGCGTACTCCTGCACCCGGGCGATCTCGCTCAACGCCCGTGCGCTGGCGGTGACATCGCCGGCGCGGCGGTAGCCGGCGAGCGCGGCCCGCCAGTTCCTGAGCGCCTCGCCGTACCGGCCGGCGTAGGTGTGCGCCGTGGCGATCCGGCCGTACAGACGCGCGGCCTCCGGGTGCTCGCCCCTGGCCAGCCGTTCGGCCAGCGCCCTGCCGAACCAGTCGGCGGCCCGGTCGTGATCGCCCAGCTCCTGGTGGGCGCCGCCTACGGATTCCATCGCGCGGCCGGTCGCATACGGGTCGTTCGCCTCGCGTCCGGCCTCCAGCGCGGCCCGGTAGCGGGCCAGCGCCTCCCGGGTGCGACCGGTCTGCGCGTCGAGATCACCCAGGTTCAGAAGGGCCGCGGCCTTCTCCCGGGCCAGGCCGCGCCGCTCGGCGACGTCCAGGACCAGGCGGTGCACGCCGTACAGGTCGGGGGCGGCGGCCTGGGTGCCGACGTGCGCCGCCAGGGCCCTGACCAACTGGGACATCAGGCGGCGGGCGAGGGTGTCCAGCTCCCCGTCGGCCACCGCGAGCCGTGCCGAGGCCAGCAGGGCGGGCCGCCGGATGCGCAGCCAGTCGGCGGCGGCGCGCGGGCTGGGGAAGCGCAGCGCGCGGGGCATGCCGTTCAGCTTCTCCCGGGCCTGCGGGCTGTCCGTCTCGGTGATCGCCCGGCAGGACTGGAGCAGCCGTACCGTCCGCTCCAGCATCCGGGCCCGGGCGAGCTGGAGCTCGGCGGCCCGCTCCTGCCTCTCGGCGGCGGCGCGCAGCAGCGGGTACAGGCAGCCGGGCACCTCGTACTGGGGCAGCGGGGAGTCCAGCGCGCGCAGCAGGCCGAGGGCGACGAGGCCGTCCAGGGTGGTGCGGGCGGCGTCGACCGAGCAGCCGGCCAGCGCCGAGGCGGTGTGCGGGTCGGCCAGGCCGGCCGGCGCGAGGCTGAGCAGTCGCAGTATCCGGGCGGACGGGGCGGGCAGCTGGTCGTAGACGAGGCGGAAGACACGGGCCAGCGGAGTGCCGTCGGCGCCGTCCGCGCCGTCCGCGCCGTCCGCGGTGTGGGCGTGCATCCGCCTGGCGAGGTCGGAGACGGCGGTCTGGGGGCGGGCGGCGAGCCAGCCGCCGGCCAGCGCCAGCGCGGCCGGGTGCCCCTGGCAGGCCTCCACCAGGCTCTCCGCGGAGCGCGGGTCGACGGTGATCCGGACCGAGCCGGTGTAGCCGGTGAGCAGCTCCACCGCGGACTTGGTGTCCAGGCCGCCCAGCGTGCAGGGCCTGACGTCCGCGATGCCGGTGAGCGGGCCCGAGGAGACCGCCACCACCAGGCAGTCGGGGTCGTCCGGGAGCAGCGCGTCGACCTGCTCGGCACCGGCCGCGTCGTCCAGCAGGAGCAGTGCGCGGCGGCCGGCGAGGGCGGTGCGCAGGGCCGCGGTGAGGTCGTCCTCGGCGGCTCCGGCGGGTGCGGGCAGCCCCAGGGCGGCCAGCAGCTCGCCGGCGGCCCGGGCGACGGGCACCGGCGTGCCGTCGGGCTCGCCGAGCCGGGCCCGCAGCACTCCGCCCGGGTAGCGCCCGGCGACCTGCCGGACGAGCTCCTCGGCGAGCCGGGTCCGGCCGGACCCGGGGCGGCCCGCGATCAGGAGCACGCGCGCGCGGGGGGCCTTGCGGCCGGAGAGGGTGTCCAGGCCGGCGCGCTCGATGTCGGCGCGCAGTTCCTTCAGCTCCCGGGTACGGCCCAGGAAACGGTCCTCCGTGGCCGGCCGCGCGGACAGCTCCGCACCGTCTGTGTCCACCGCCTGATCCGTCACGGGCCACACTCCCGTCCCACCGCACGCGCAAGCCCGCCGGTGTCTTCCGTACGGGCGTGAAGAGCCTAGTTGACGCTCTGCGACGTTCCCGGAGGAGCGCGGCGCACGCATCGCCCGATCGGATCAGGCGATGGTCACACCAGTACGCCGGACGGGTGGGTCAGGACGCGAAGGGACGCGCCGGCCAGGGGGCGTCGGCGGGCCGCAGGGCGTCGAGTCCGTCCCCGCTGCGGGCCGCCGCCAGCGAGAGCACACCGACCACCAGGCAGTTGTTGTGCACGTCTCCGGCCAGGACCCGGCGCACCAGCTCCTCCACCGGCACGCGCGCGAGCTGCATGTCGGTCTCCTCGTGCTCCGCCGCGAAGCGCTCCCCCTCGGCGTCGGACAGGCCCCGGGCGAGGAAGATCCGTACGGCCTCGTCGCAGCCGCCGGGGGTGGTGTACACGTCGGTCAGCACCCGCCAGTCCTCGGCCTTGACGTGCGCCTCCTCGTACAGCTCCCGCTGGGCGGCGTGCAGCGGGTTCTCGCCGGGCACGTCGAGCAGGCCGGCCGGGATCTCCCACAGCTTGTGCCGCACCGGGTGCCGGTACTGGTTGATCAGCAGGACCCGGTCCTCCTCGTCCAGCGCGAGGACGGCGACCGAGCCGGGGTGGACCTGGTAGTCGCGGCGGACCACCGAGCCGTCGGGCATGACCACGTCGTCCGTGCGCACGGAGGTCTTGTTGCCCACGAAGGGGGTGTCCGTCGCCCGGATCTCCCACTCCTCGGGGGTGTCCTTGATCGTCATGCCCTGTCCTTCCACACGCCGTACCGGAGACCGGTCACAAGAAAACCGGGGTGCCCACCTGTGAAGGTATGCACCCCGGCCACCGTACAACCGGTGTGTTACTTGCCGTTCTTCCGCTCGACGGCGGCCTTCACCAGGCCGGCGAAGAGCGGGTTGGCACGGGTCGGCCGGGAGCGCAGCTCGGGGTGCGCCTGGGTCGCGACCAGGTACGGGTGGACGTCGCGCGGGTACTCCACGTACTCGACGAGCTTGCCGTCCGGGGAGGTGCCGGAGAAGACGATGCCGGCCTTCTTCTCCAGTTCCGCGCGGTAGGCGTTGTTGACCTCGTAGCGGTGGCGGTGGCGCTCCTCGACGTACTCCTTGCCGTCGTAGACCTCGCGGACGATGGAGCCCTCGGCGAGCTTGGCCGGGTACATGCCCAGACGCATCGTTCCGCCCATGTCGCCCTCGCCGGCCACGATGTCGAGCTGCTCGGCCATGGTGGAGATCACCGGGTGGGCGGTGGCCGGGTCGAACTCGGTGGAGTTGGCGTCGGGGATGTCGGCCAGGTTGCGGGCGGCCTCGATCACGATGCACTGCAGGCCCAGGCACAGGCCGAGCAGCGGGATCTTGTTCTCCCGGGCGTAGCGGATCGCGCCGACCTTGCCCAGCACCCCGCGGTCACCGAAACCGCCGGGGATGCAGATGCCGTCCACGTCCGACAGCTGGGCCTTGGCCCCGGCCGGCGTCTTGCAGTCGTCGGAGGTCACCCACTTGATCTTCACCCGGGCGCGGTTGGCGAAGCCGCCGGCGCGCAGCGCCTCGGTGACCGACAGGTAGGCGTCGGGCAGGTCGATGTACTTGCCCACCAGCGCCAGGGTGATCTCGTGGTCGGGGTTGTGCACCCGGTCCAGCAGGTCGTCCCAGGTCGTCCAGTCCACGTCGCGGAACGGCAGGTCGAGCTTGCGCACCACGTAGGCGTCCAGGCCCTCGGCGTGCACGACCTTGGGGATGTCGTAGATCGAGCGGGCGTCGGGGCAGGCCACCACGGCCGCCTCGTCCACGTCGCACATCAGCGAGATCTTCCGCTTGATCGCGGTGGGGACCTCCCGGTCGCAGCGCAGCACGATCGCGTCGGGCTGGATGCCGATGTTGCGCAGCGCGGCCACCGAGTGCTGGGTCGGCTTGGTCTTCAGCTCGCCCGACGGGCCGATGTAGGGCAGCAGCGAGATGTGGACGACGAAGACGTTGTCCCGGCCGACCTCGTGCCGCACCTGGCGGACGGTCTCCAGGAACGGCAGCGACTCGATGTCGCCGACCGTGCCGCCGACCTCGGTGATCACCACGTCCACCTCGTCGGTGGCCATGCGCCGGATGCGGTGCTTGATCTCGTTGGTGATGTGCGGGATGACCTGCACGGTGTCGCCCAGGTACTCGCCGCGCCGCTCCTTGGCGATCACGGTGGAGTACACCTGACCGGTGGTGACGTTGGCGGTGCCGTCCAGGTCGCGGTCGAGGAAGCGCTCGTAGTGGCCGATGTCCAGGTCGGTCTCGGCGCCGTCGTTGGTGACGAACACCTCACCGTGCTGGAAGGGGTTCATCGTGCCCGGGTCGACGTTCAGGTACGGGTCGAGCTTCTGCATCACGACACGCAGGCCCCGCGCCTTGAGCAGCATGCCCAGGCTGGAGGCGGTCAGACCCTTGCCGAGCGAGGAGGCGACACCCCCGGTGACGAAGATGTGCTTGGTCGTCGTGGCTGTGTTGCTTCGAAAAGCCGTGGTCGGCATGGCCAAGAGGGGGCTCCCGTGGTCGCTGTCTGTGATGCGGGGCGGCTGCCGTCCCGGAGGCTTTCCGGGGGTGCCGTCGCTGCGGTTCGGGGGGCCCCTGTCGGTTTTCCCTGTCGGGGTGACTCCCACCGGTCCACGGGCTACCAGGGTATCAGCGCCTGGACGGGATGGCTTCCGGCCACGCTCCGCGCTCGGCCGGGCACAGCCGGACTCCACTGCGGTCACTCACGTCACATCCGGCACCACCGGGACACACGGCTCTCACCCGGCTCTCACCCGGCGCTCACTCGTTCGGCCCACACCGGTTGTCCGGAGCGGCACGCACATCATCTACGTGCGTCGTATCCTGCTCGGACACTCGCTGCCGAGCCCGGCCGGAACGACGGCACACCCCCGCTGCATCACCCGGAACAACGAGAGCGCGGCAGTTCGTTGAGCAAGGACTGTCGTTTTGCCTCAGGGCTCGGCGGGCTGCTTTGCTTCACCGCTCAACGACGCACAACAACGATCCCTTGACCGCACTAAGCGACAGCCCCCTGCGCGGGGGTGTGACGTGGCCGTTCGACTGGAGTTGCACGTGGCCGGGCGCATCGAAGACTACGCACTCATCGGAGACATGCAGACCGCGGCGCTGGTCTGCCGGGACGGCACGGTGGACTGGCTGTGCCTGCCCCGCTTCGACTCGCACGCCATCTTCGCCGGCCTGCTGGGCACCGAGGAACACGGGTTCTGGCGGCTCGGCCCGGCGCACGCCGCCGACGTGAAGCCGCCCGTGGCCGCCCGGCGCAGCTACCGCGGCGACTCGCTGATCCTGGAGTCGGAGTGGGACACCCCGCGCGGCACCGTGCGCGTGACCGATTTCATGCCGCCGCGTGACGGTGCCCCGCAGCTGATCCGGATCGTGGAGGGCGTCACCGGCCGGGTCCCCATGCGCTCCGCCCTGCGGATGCGGTTCTCCTACGGCCGGGTGGTGCCGTGGGTGCACAAGCACGAGGGCCGCACGGTGGCCGTGGCCGGGCCGGACTCGGTGTGGTTCGACACCGAGGCGGAGACCTACGGCAAGGCGCTCACGACGTACGCCGACTTCACCGTCTCCCCGGGCGAGCGGATCGTCTTCACCATCTCCTGGCAGCCCTCGCACAAGGAGCCGCCGCCGCTGCCGGAGCCGGAGACCTCGCTGGAGGCCACGGAGGACTTCTGGCGCGAGTGGGTCGAGCACTGTACGTACCACGGGCCGTACCGCGAGGCGGTGGTCCGCTCCCTGATCACCCTGAAGGCGCTGACGTACGCCCCCACGGGCGGCATCGTCGCCGCGCCCACCACCTCCCTGCCGGAGGACATCGGGGGCGTGCGCAACTGGGACTACCGCTACACCTGGCTGCGGGACGCGGCGATCACCCTGTCCTCGCTGCTGCGCACGGGGTACCGCGAGGAGGCCCGTGCCTGGCGCGAGTGGCTGCTGCGGGCGGTGGCCGGCGACCCGGAGAACCTCCAGATCATGTACGGCATCGCCGGCGAGCGGGAGCTGGGCGAGGCGGAACTGGACTGGCTGCCCGGCTACGAGAACTCCGCCCCGGTCCGGGTCGGCAACGGCGCCGCGCACCAGCTCCAGCTGGACGTCTACGGCGAGGTCACCGAGGCGCTGCACCTGGGTCACATGACCGGCCTGGCCCGCAACGACTACGCCTCGCTGCTCCAGCTGAAGCTGATCCGCTACCTGGAGGACCACTGGCAGGAGCCGGACGAGGGAATCTGGGAGGTGCGCGGCCCGCGCCGGCACTTCGTGCACTCCAAGGTCATGGCCTGGGTCGCCGTGGACCGCACGATCAAGCTGATCGAGTCCGGTGACGCCGACGGCCCGCTGGAGCGCTGGCGCGAGCTGCGGGACGACATCCACCGGGACGTGTGCGAGAAGGGCTACGACAAGGAGCGCAACACCTTCACCCAGTCCTACGGCTCGCAGGAGCTGGACGCCTCCCTGCTGCTCATCCCGCAGATGGGCTTCCTGCCGCCGGACGACAAGCGGGTGATCGGCACGATCGAGGCGATCCAGCGCGAGCTGTCCACCCCGGACGGGTTCATCCTGCGTTATCCGACGGAGGGCCAGGACGCGGGCGTCGACGGCCTGCCGGGTGACGAGGGCGCCTTCCTGGCCTGCTCGTTCTGGATGGCCGACGACCTGGCGATGATCGGCCGGGTGGACGAGGCCCGGAAGCTGTTCGAGAAGCTCCTCGGGCTGCGCAACGACCTCGGTCTGCTGGCCGAGGAATGGGACCCGCGGCTCAAGCGCCAGGTGGGCAACTTCCCCCAGGCGTTCAGCCACGTCCCGCTGATCGACACCGCCCTGCGGCTGACGGCGTCGGGCGCCTACGGGGGATAGCCGCTCCGTCCGCCCGCGGATCCGCGCCCCTCGGCGGGGGCGCGGATCCGCTCTAGGCTGAAGACGGACGGATGCCCCTGTACGGAAGGGGGCGGCATGGCTTCCCGATCCAAGGCGGGCGCGGCCCTCGCCGCGCTGCGCGAGGACCTGGTCGGCGCGGTCCACGCCCCGGGGGACGAGGGGTACGACGAAGCCCGTACGGTCTTCAACGCGATGATCGACAGGCGGCCGGCGGTGATCGCCCAGTGCGCGGACGCGACCGACGTGGTGCGGGCCGTGCGTTTCGGCAGGGAGCTGGACCTGCACATCGCGGTGCGCGGCGGCGGTCACGGCGTGGCCGGTACGGCGCTGGGCGACGGGGCGCTCGTGGTGGACCTGCGCCGGATGCACCGGGTGACGGTGGACCCGGTGGCCGAGGCGGTCCGGGTGGAGGGCGGTGCCACGGCGGGCCGGCTCGACCGGGCCACCCAGCCGTACGGGCTGGCGACGACCGGCGGGCGGGCCTCCACCGCCGGCGTGGGCGGCTTCGTCCTCGGCGGCGGCACCGGCTGGCTTGACCGGGCCTTCGGCCTCGCCGTCGACAATCTCCTGGGCGTCGAGCTGGTGACGGCGGACGCCGAGCGGGTGCGGGCGAGCGCCGAGGAGAACCCGGAGCTGTTCTGGGCGCTGCACGGCGGCGGCGGCAACTTCGGCATCGCGACCTCCCTCACCCTGCGGCTGCACGCGCTGCCGGAGTTCTCCGTCGTGCTGCTGCTGTTCCCGCCGGAGTCCGGCCCCGCCGCGGTCCGCGTCTTCCGCGAGGTCGTCGGCGGCGGGCCCGACGAGCTGGGCGGCGCGGTGCTGTACCTGACCGGTCCGCCGGCGCGGTTCGTACCGGATGCGCTGGTGGGCACGCTGCTGTGCGCGGTGCTGCTGACGTACGTGGGCGGCGAGGACGGTCTGCGCGAGCTGGCGGCGCCGCTGCTCGCGCTGCCGCACGAGGTGGAGCTGGCCGGTGACATCCCGTACGCCGACGCGCAGTGCATGTTCGACGTCCCGCCCGGGCTGCGGAACCACTGGTCGGCGGAGTGTCTGACCGGGCTGCCGGACGAGTCGGTGGACGTCTTCTGCGCCCGCGCGGGCGGCATGCCGGTGCCGGCCGGCACACGGTGCCTCCTGGTCCCGCAGGGCGGGGCGGTCGCCGCCGGCCCGCACGCGTACCCGGTGGCGTACCGGGACGCCCCCTGGGCCGTGCACCCGTTCGGGATCTGGGCGGACCCGGCCGGCGACGAGCGGACGGTCGACTGGGTGCGGGGCGTGCGCGCCGGTCTGCGGCCGTGGAGCTCGGGTGCCGTCTGTCTGAACCTCATCGGCGACGAGGGCCCCGAGCGGGTCCGGGCGGGCCTGGGCGCCGGGAACACCCTGCGCCTGGAGAAGGTGAAGCGGCGGTACGACCCCGACAACGTCTTCCGCTTCAACCACAACATCAGGCCCGTCTGACCCCGGCGGTCAGCGCAGCTTCGCGATCACCTCCTTCGCCGCCCGCTCGCCCTCGGTCGCGCCGCCCTCCATGAACCCCTGGAAGTCGTAGGAGCAGTGCTCCCCGCCGATGTGGACGTTGCCCTGGGCGGTGCCCTCGTAGCCCGCGTAGCGGTGCAGGTAGCCCACCGGCCAGTAGGAGTAGGCGCCCAGGGCGTAGGGGTTGAGGTGCCAGGCGGAGAGCTGGGCGCGGCCGGTGAAGGCCGCCGACGTGCCGGGGAAGAAGGCGTCGATGCCCTTGAGGTACCGGCCGGCGAGGTCGCGCACGTAGGGGTCGGTCTCGTCGGAGAAGGGGCCCGCCGGGGTCAGCGACTTCGCCCGGCTGCCGCCGCCGTACTGGATGAGGATGCCGCCCGTGCCCGGCTGGACCTTGGTGGTGTCCCAGGTCTGCTGGACCTCGGCGTCGGTGAAGCAGTCGCCCGCCGAGACGCCCGGCCAGGCGCCGGTGCCGCGCCAGGGCCGGCTGGTGAACTGCATGTTGAGCTTGGTGCAGTACCCCATGCGGGCGTCGCGCAGCAGGCTGGTCATGCGGCTGTCGAACCCGGCCCGGCTCAGGTCGAGCCGCTGGAGGACCGGCAGCGGGACGCACAGGACGGTGTGGTCGGCGGTGACGGTCCGGGTGCTGCCGCCCTCGCCGAAGGTCAGGGTCTGCGTGCCGTCGGCGTTGGCCCGCACCGCCTGCAGCGACCAGCCGTGCCGGATCGTTCCGCCGGGCAGAAAGTCCGCGATGGCGTGCGGGAGCCGGTCGTTGCCGCCGACGACGTGGTAGCGCTCGTTGGACAGGCCCCAGATGTTGAAGTCGCCGGGATTGGTCTGGTAGCCCATCAGCAGCACCAGGGCGAGCGAGGACTGGTCGGTGGTGTCGGCGCCGTACTCGACGTTGTAGGCGACGTCGAAGAGCCGGCCCAGCCGGGAGGTGTGGCCGCCGGGCACCCGGGTCTCGATCCAGTCGTACAGGGACATGTCGTCCAGGGCGGTGCCGGCCGGGGTGGTGCGGTTCCACCTGACCTCGCCGGCCGCCTGGAGATCGCCGTGCAGGGCCTGGTAGACGGCCTTGAAGTCCTCGTCGGCCTGCTCGCGCGGGTAGTAGCCGCCGTCGAACCAGAAGACCTCCTCGGCCCCGTTGGGACCGCCGCCGAGGAAGTCCTCCAGGGGCAGGGAGAAGCGGCGGCACAGCTCCTGCATCTTCTTGTGACCGGTGTCGATCAGCTCACCGCCGATCTCCGAGATCTGCCCCCAGGCCCAGTGGTCGCGCTGGGAGTACATCCGTCCCCCGACCCGGTCCGGGTGGGCCTCGTAGAGCGTGCAGGCGTAACCGGCGTCGTGCAGGGTGAGCGCGGCGGTGAGCCCGGCGATCCCGGCGCCGACGACGGCGATCCGGGGCGCGGTCGCGGCGGCGGTCCGCGCGGGGGCGGTCGCGGCGGCGGCCGGCGCCGGGGCGGTGGCGGCGGTCGCCGCGGCGGTGGCGAGGGCGCCCTTGAGGACGCTGCGGCGGCGGACCCGGCGGGCCTCGGCGACGGGCAGGCCGAGTCGCCGGGCGGCGGTGTGGTCGGCCGTGAGGGTACGCAGGGCGTGCATCAGCTGGGTACGGGACACGGTGCGGCTCCTCAGGCGTGGGCGGGGGATTCCTCGACGTCGTCCGTGCGCTCGGCCGCGTCCTCCAGGACGATCCGGCCGATGATCTCGTAGCGTTCCGGTCGCCGGGACCTCAGGTAGAGGCCGAGGCCGAGGCCGCCGAAGAAGACCAGCCCGACGACCCACGGGATGGCCTCGAAGAAGAGCGAGCCGGCCGCCGTACCGGCCGCGGTGTCCATGTTGACGACCAGCAGCACCACCACGGCGGTCATGCCGATCCCGCCGAGCAGCGGGGCGGTGAAGGTGCGGAACCAGTGCCGGTCCTCGGGGTGGTGGGTGCGGAAGTAGCCGATGACGGCGAACGAGCACAGCGTCTGCACGATGAGGATCGCCATCGTGCCGAGGATCGCCAGCAGCGTGTAGAGGTGGATGTAGGGGTCCTGGCCGGTCGCCCAGAAGGCGCCCACGAGGAGGACGGCGATGGCGGACTGCACGACGGACGCGAGGTGGGGCGAGCCGTGCCGCGGGTGGGTGCGGCCGAGGGCCGGGTGCAGGAAGCCCTCGCGGCCGATGGCGTACAGGTAGCGGGCCGCGCACTGGTGGAAGGCCATGCCGCAGGCGAAGGAGCCGGTGATGAGCAGCCACTGGAAGGCGTGCACGGCCCAGGACCCGATGAAGCTGCGCGCCGGGTCGAAGAACAGGTCGAGCGGGCTGGTGCCGGCGGAGACCTCGACCGAGCCCTTCAGGCCGTTGCCGGCGATGGTCATCCAGGAGACGTAGATGTAGAACAGGCCGACGCCGACCACGGAGACGAGGGTGGCGCGCGGGATGACCCGCTTGGGGTCGCGGGACTCCTCGCCGTACATGGCGGTCGACTCGAAGCCGACCCAGGACCAGAAGGCGAAGAAGAGGCCGAGGCCCGCGGAGGCGCCGGTGAAGGCGTTCTCGGGGTTGACGGGCTCGAGGGGGATGCCGTCCGGTCCGCCGCCGTGCAGCAGGACGGCGGTGGCCACCGCGAAGAGGACGGCGATCTCCGCGACCAGCATCACGCCGAGGGCCTTCGCGGTGAGGTTGATGTCGAAGTGGGCCAGTACGCCGGTGACCAGCAGCATGGCCGCCGCGTACAGGATCCACGGCAGGTCGGCGCCGAGCTGGTCGTGGACGGTGGTCCTCGCGAAGTAGGCGAAGACGCCGACGATGGACGCCTCGAAGACGATGTACGCCAGCACCGCGAGCAGTCCGGAGGCCATTCCGGCGATGCGGCCCAGGCCGTGCGAGATGTAGCCGTAGAAGGCGCCGGCCGCGGTGATGCGGCGGGCCATGGCGACGTAGCCGACGGAGAAGACGGTCAGCACGAGCGTCGCGAAGAGGTAGCCGGCCGGGGCGCCGGTCCCGTTGCCGAAGCCGACGGCGATCGGCAGGTTGCCGGTCATCGCGGTGATCGGCGCGGCGGTGGCCACGGCCATGAACACCACGCCCACCAGTCCGACGGAATTCGCCTTGAGGCGCTGCACTTCCCGCGTGGGTCTTTCTGTCATTTCCGCCCCTCTTCTTGTCCTGTGCAACGAAATCCGAAGATCAAACGGGGATTCCTGTGCGGATGCGACAGTGTTCCGAGAGAGTGACGTACGCCACAACAGACAGGCGGTCGGGTAATCCGGCGTCAGGCGCGACGCAGTGTCGCGCGGGGGGCCGGGTGATCGCCGTCGTGCGCGACGCGGAGATGTCGCCGGAACGTGCGCACCGGTAGCGTCCGCTGCATGGACAGCCGTACGGACCACCGATTCGACACCCAGGGCGCCGGCATCACCGTGCAGCGGGCGCTGGAGCTGCCCGGACTGCGCAGCGGGCTGCCGGAGATCCTCGCGGGTGCGGACCGGCTCGGCCGCGCCGTGCGCTGGGTGCACGCGGGCGAGGTGCCGAACATCGCGTCGCTGCTCAAGGGCGGGGAGCTGCTGCTCACCACCGGCTACGGCCTCGGCACCCGCCCGGCCGAGCAGCGGGCGTTCGTGCGGACCCTGGCCGAACGGGGGATCGCCGCCCTCGTGGTGGAGCTTGGCCCGAGGTTCGGCCGGCTGCCCGCCGCCCTGGTGGACACGGCCCGGGCGGCCGGTCTGCCGCTGGTCCAGCTGCACCGCGAGGTGCCGTTCGTGACGGTGACCGAGGAGATCCACACCGAGATCGTCAACGGCCACTACGCGCTGCTCCAGCGCGCGGAGGAGGTGCACCGGCGCTGCACCGAGGCCCTGCTGGCCGGCGGCGGGATCCCGCAGGTGCTGGGCATCCTGGCCGACTTCAGCGCCAACCCGGTGTTCCTGGAGACGGCCGACGGCCGGCTGCTGTACGCGGCGGGGGCCGGGCCGGAGGGCGCCGACCCGCTCCAGGTGTGGGAGGGGCTGCGCGGCCCGCACAAGGAGGCCCCGCCGCCCGCCGGTTCGGTGCTGGTGGACGTGCCCGGCGGCGGCCCCGGTACGGCGGGCTCGGTGCGCGCCCGCCTGGTGCTGCTGCCGGTCCGCTCCCCGCTGGCCCCGGTCCACCGGATCGCCGCCGAGCGGGCCGCGGGCATCCTGGCCGTGGTGCTGATGCAGGCCCGGCAGGAGGAGGAGCTGGCGGCGCGCGGGCGCGGCGACTTCCTCACCGACCTCGCCGAGGGCCGGATCGCGGCGGAGGACGCCCCGGCGCAGGCCCGGGTCCTCGGCTTCAAGCCCGGCGACGGCCCGCTGCTGCCCGTGGTGATGCGGATCGGGGACAGCCTCTCCCCCGGCGGGGGCTGGGCGGTGCTGGCCCGGGCGGTCTCCGAGGAACTGGCCGCGGTCGGGGTGCCGGTGCTGCTGGGCGTCCGGCCGGTGGAGGGCCGGGTGCCGGTGCTGCTGGGGCTGCGCTCGGAGTCGGAGCGGGCGGCGGTCGCGGACCGGGTGGCGGCGGCGCTGCGGGCGGGTGTGGAGCGCGCCGGTATGCGGCGGCCGGGCTCCCCGCCGCCGGTCGTGGTCGTCGGGGTGGCCGGCGGCTGGGCGGCCGCGTCGGCCGGGCTGCGGCACGCGGCGGAGACGGCGACGGCGGCGCAGGGCCTGACCGACCGCCCCTGGTACGACGCCCGCCGCCTGGACATCGACCTCCTTCTGTGGCGGCTGCGCGACCACCCGGACCTGGCGGCCTTCGTGGACCGCGCGATCGGCCCGCTGCGCGACCACGACCACCGGTCCAAGCCGCCGCTGCTGCCCACCCTGGAGACGTATCTGGCGCACGCCGGCCGCAAGGCGGAGACGGCCCGCGAACTGCACCTCAACCGGCAGACGCTGTACAACCGGCTGGCCCGCATCGGGGAACTGCTGGGCACCGACCTCGACGACCCGCAGACGGTCCTGGCCCTGAGCCTGGCCCTGCGCGCCCGCCGCCACGTGCCCCAGAGCCCGGCGCATCGGTGAGACACGCCCCTGGCAGGGGGCTCACCCCTCAGGGCAGCGGCCTGGGCTGGGTCAGCTCGTCGTAGACGCTGAGCACTTGGGCGACGGTCTCGTCCTCCGTCGGCCAACTCGCGGCCTGCCGCGTCCCGAGCTCGCGCAGCAGCGCGCACCGCTCGGGGTCCGCGAGCAGCCGTACGACGGTGTCGGCCAGGGCTCCCGGGTCGCCGTACGGGACGAGTTCCGCAGCGTCGCCGACGAGGTCCGGGATGCCGCCGACCCGGGTCGCGACGAGCGGCACGCCCGCGTGCAGGACCTCCTGGGCGAAGACCGACCGCGACTCCCAACTGCTCGTCAGCAGGGCGACGTCGGCGGCGGCGAGCAGCTCGGACACGTCCTCGCGGCGCCCGATGAGCCGCACCGGCAGCTCCTCGTCCTCGATCCGCCGCTGGAGCACCGGCCGCAGCGGCCCCTCCCCCGCGACGACCACCTGCGGCACGGGGTCCAGGTCCCGCCACGCACGGGCCGCGTCCAGCAGCAGTTCGTAGCCGCGCTGCCGGTCCAGGGAGCCGATCGCGAGGAGCAGGGGACGGCCGGTGGCACCGAGTTCGGCGCGGATCTTGGGCCGTAGCCGGTCGGGGTCCTCCAGGTCCGCCAGATCGCCGGTCCGGCGCCGGGCCGGCAGGGCGACGGCCGCGAGCCGGGCGTCCCGGGCGCCGGTGCGCCGGGCCCGGTGAACCAGGTCGGGGCTGGTGCCGAGGACCACGGCCGCCGTCTTCACCACCCGCCGCTCCAGCATCCGCAGCAGGTGCCCCCGCGGTCCCTCGGCGTGGGCGCGGTTGTGCCAGGTGACCACCAGCGGAGTGGTGCGGCCGCCGAGGGCGAGCACGGTCCGGAAGGAGGCGTGCAGCCCGTGGGCGTGCACCAGGTCGGCGTTGGCGCAGGCCGTCCGGAGCGCGGCGACGGAGACCGGGTCGCTGCTGCGCGGCACGTGCACGTGTTCGGCACCGGTGCCCGTGAAGTCGTAGGCGCGTTCCGCCTCCAGCGGGGCGCACACGGTGACCCGCACGCCCCTCGCCACGAGCCCCTCCGCCAGGGAGCGCACGTGCGCGCTGCTGCCGGCGTTGCCCCCGCCGAGCACCTGCACGGTGCGCAGCGGCGACTGGCCGTGCGGTGCGTTGCTGCTCACGGGGGTCACGGGGCCGGGGCTCCTGGTTCACGTGGGGCGGTCACGAGGAAACGTACAGAAGGTAGCGGGCCCAGGGGGGCTGGAGGACTCACCCCGCGCGCCTGCCGGGCGGACCGTCCGGACCCGCTGCCCGCCCCGTGTTCCCTGCCAAGCATGCCAGCCCGTACGGCCGTTCAGGGACATCCCGGAGGGCGCACCGTGCGGCGGGCCGGGGCAATGCGCCGGAGCACATCACCCACACGGGTGAGGCGAAGCCCGTCGGGGCCGAACGGTGCGGCAGGGCATACGACGAGGTCAGCCCGTCACAGCGTGCGCGCCCACGCGCTCACCCGGTCTCCGTACCGGGCCGCGGCCACCAATGCGACGGCGTGCGCGAGCAGCCCCGCGCGCCGGTTTCCCGCTACGGCGGCCGCCCCCAGCGCGGCACCGAGGGCGTGCGCCCCCGTGTCGCCGAGCATCGTGAGCTCCCCCAGGTCCTCCGGCAGCACGGCCGCGGCCGCCCCCGCCGCCGCGGCGGCCAGCCGCGCCCCGGGCCCCGTCCGCAGCAGCCCCGGCGCACCGAGCGCGAGCACCGCGCCGGCGGCCCGCCCGGGCCGTACGTCGACGAGGTTGACGAGATGGGCGGTGCCCGCGATCACGACCCCGGCGAGCAGCCGGTCGAGCGGCCGCTCCTTCATCAGCGCCCCCGCCGCCAGCCCCGCGGCCGATATCCCGAACAACTTCACGGTGCCACTGGTGACGTCGCCCTCGCGCAGCGCCCGCAGATGCGCCCGGAAGCCCCGGCGGTGGTCCCCGGCGACATCGTCGTACGCCCCGCAGCCGCCCGCGGCCAGCACCGCGAACCCGGCCGCCGGGTGCACCCGCCCCGCGGCGACCGCCGCCCCCAGCACCGCGGCGGGCCCGGCGTACAGCCCGACGGGCCGCCCCGCGTGGTTGGTCCGCTCCCAGCGCCGCCGGCCGCCGGGCGGCGCCGCGTGCAGCAGCGCCGCGCCGGCCCGGGTGAGCGCTGCGGACAACAGGAGGGAGCGGGACGTTCGCCTGACGGTCATCCCGCCACCCTAGGGGCGGGACATCCCCAGGGAACCGCTAAAGGTCCGCCCTGGCCGTCGCCAGCAGCTCCTCCGCGTGGGCGCGGGCCGTCTCGGAGTCCTCCTGGCCCGCGAGCATGCGGGAGAGCTCGCGGACGCGGTCCTCGCCCTCCAGGACCTTCACCCCGGAGCGGGTGACCGAGCCGTCGTCGGTCTTCTCCACCAGCAGCTGCCGGTCGGCGAACGCGGCGACCTGGGGCAGGTGGGTGACCACGACGACCTGCGCGGTCCTGGCGAGCTTCGCCAGGCGCCGGCCGATCTCGACCGCGGCCTTGCCGCCGACACCCGCGTCGACCTCGTCGAAGAGGTACGTCGGCACCGGGTCGGTGCCCGCGAACACCACCTCGACGGCCAGCATCACCCGGGACAGCTCACCGCCGGAGGCACCCTTGGCGATGGGCCGCGGCGGGGCGCCCGGGTGCGGGGCGAGCAGCAGCTCGACCTCGTCCACGCCGGACGGGCCGTAGGCCACCGGCCGCCCGCCGACCTCGACCCCCTCGGGGTCCTCGGTCTGCCGGATATCGAAGGAGACGCGCGCGTGGGGCATCGCCAGCGAGGCCAGCTCGGCGGTCACGGCGGCCGCGAACCGCTCGGCGGCCTCGGCCCGCGCGTCGGTCAGCGCCTGGGCCAGGCCGCCCAGTTCGGTGCGCAGCGCGTCCCGCTCGGCGGTCAGCTCCGCGATCCGCTCGTCGTCGCCGTCCAGCTCGGTCAGGCGCGCGGCGCTCTGCTCGGCCCAGGCGAGGACCGCGGTCACGTCCTCGCCGTACTTGCGGGTCAGCGCGGTCAGCGCGGCCCGGCGCTCCTCGACGGCGGCCAGCCGCAGCGGGTCGGCGTCGAGATCGTCGGCGTACCCCGCCAGCTCGCCCGCCACATCGCCGAGCAGGATGCTGATCTCCCCGATCCGGTCGGCGAGCGCGGCCAGCGCCGGGTCGTGCGCCCGCACGGCCTCCAGCGCCCGGTGGGCGCCCGCGACGAGCGTGGCCGCGTCGATCCCCTCGGGGTCCTCGGGATTGCCCGCGAGGGCGGCGTGCGCGGCCGTCGCGGCGGACGCCAGCGCCTCGGCGTGCCCCAGCCGCTCGGCCTCCTCGGCCAGCTCGACGTCCTCACCGGCCCGCGGCTCCACGGCGGCGACCTCGTCGAGGCCGTACCGCAGCATGTCGGCCTCCTGCGCCCGCTCACGCGCGCGCGTGGTGATCTCCTCCAGCTCGGCGGAGACGGCCCGCAGCCGCTTGTACGCCTCGGTGTACTTGGCGAGCGGCACGGCGACGGCGTCGCCCGCGTACCGGTCCAGTGCCTGCCGCTGCCGGGACAGCTTCAGCAGCCCCTGCTGATCGGTCTGCCCGTGCACGGCCACCAGGTCGTCGGCCAGCTCCGCGAGCAGCCCGACGGGGACGCTGCGCCCGCCCAGGTGGGCCCGGGAGCGGCCCTCGGCGGAGACGGTACGGCTGATCAGCAGGGCCCCGTCGTCCAGCTCGGCCCCGGCCTCCTCGGCGCGTACGACGGCGGGGGCGTGCGCGGGAACGGTGACCCGTCCCTCCACGACCGCCTTCTCCGCGCCGATCCGCACGAGCGCCGGGTCCGCCCGGCCGCCGAGCAGCAACCCCAGGCTGGTGACCACCATGGTCTTGCCCGCACCCGTCTCACCGGTGACCGCGGTGAACCCCGGCGACAGCTCGACGACCGCGTCGTCGATGACCCCGAGCGACCGTATCCGCATCTCCTCCAACACGGAACAGACCATACGAGGTCCGGGGCGGGGAGCGCACATGGCCCGCCCGTGTCACTCCGAGGAGTGGTGCGGCGCCCCCCGCCATCCCGTGGTGGGCAGCGCGAACTTCGCCACCAATCGGTCGGTGAAGGACGAATGGTGCAACCGGGCCAGCCGCACCGGCACCGCGCCGCGCCGCACCTCGACCCGCGCCCCGGGCGGCAGCTCCACGGTCCGCCGCCCGTCGCACCAGAGGACACCGGGCGGGATGTGCGGCAGCACCTCCACCGCGAGCACCGAGTCCGGGGAGGTCACGAGCGGCTTGGCGAACAGCGCGTGGGCGCTGATCGGCACCATCAGCAGCGCCTCGACCTCCGGCCACACCACCGGCCCGCCGGCCGAGAAGGCGTACGCCGTGGACCCGGTCGGCGTGGACAGCACCACGCCGTCGCAGCCGAACCCCGTCACCGGCCGCCCGTCGATCTCCAGCACGACTTCCAGCAGCTTCTCGGCGCCGGCCTTCTGCACGGCCGCCTCGTTCAGCGCCCAGTCGGTGTGCACGATGTCCCCGTTGCGGTGCACGACGACATCGACGGTCATCCGCTCCTCGACCTCGTACGACCGCGCCACCACCCGGTCGACCACCCGGTCGAGGTCGTCCCGCTCCGCCTCGGCGAGGAACCCGACACGGCCGAGGTTGACGCCGAGCATCGGCACCCCGGAGGCCCGCGCGAACTCCGCCCCGCGCAGCAGCGTGCCATCGCCGCCCAGCACGATCAGCAGCTCGCACCCGTCCAGGCACTGCGGAGTCGCCTCCTTGACGAGGACCACCTCGTCCGGCAGCGGCAGGTCGCGCGCCTCCTCCTCCAGCACCCGCACCCCGATGCCATGCCGCAGCAGGCCCTTGACGACGAGTTCCGCACTGCGGATCGCCGCGGGCCGCCCGGTGTGGGCGAGCAGGAAAACAGTACGCGCCAGGTTCTGTGTCAACGCGGCCCCTCCGCCACTGCACGGTCGACGTCGGCCGGGTCCACCTCGGGTGCCCCCGCCCGCAGCCAGAGAAAGTACTCGACGTTCCCCGAGGGCCCGGGCAGCGGACTCGCGGTGACGCCTCGCACCCCGAGCCCCAGCTCCCACGCCTTCTCGGCCACTCCCCGCACGGCCTCCGCCCGCAGCTGCGGACTCCGCACGACACCCCCGCTGCCGAGCCGCTCCTTCCCCACCTCGAACTGCGGCTTGACCATCATCACCAGGTCGGCGTCCGGCGTCACGCACCGCTTCAGGGCGGGCAGCACCAGCCCGAGCGGGATGAAGGACAGATCGCCCACGACAAGATCCACAGGTTCCCCATCGATCGCCTCAAGCGTCAACTCGCGTACGTTCGTACGATCCTTGACGGTGACGCGTTCATCGCTCTGCAGCGACCAGGCGAGCTGGCCGTAGCCGACGTCCACGGCGACGACCCGGGCGGCGCCCGCGCGCAGCAGGACGTCGGTGAAGCCGCCGGTGGACGCCCCGGCGTCCAGTGCCCGCCGGCCCTCGACGACCAGCCCCTGCGGCACGAAGACCGCGAGCGCGCCGGCCAGCTTGTGCCCGCCGCGGGAGACGTAGTCCGGGTCGCCCTCGTCGGCCTGGACGACGATCGCCGCCGCGGTCTCCACCTGGGTGGCCGGTTTGGTCGCGACGGTCTTGCCGACGGTGACCCGTCCGGCGGCGATCAGCTGGCTGGCGTGCTCGCGCGAGCGGGCGAGCTTCCGGCGGACCAGCTCCGCGTCGAGACGGCGGCGTGCGACTCCTGCCACGTTCGGTTCAGCTCCTGCTCTGGTGCGACGTCCGGGACGCCGGGTACGGAGGTGGGGGCACCGGAGGTCCCGGGCGGGCGTCGAGCGCGGTGAGCGCGTCGCGCAGCCCCCGGTGTACATCCTCGTACACCTCGACATGGCCGTCGGT
This sequence comes from Streptomyces sp. NPDC013455, assembly GCF_040632975.1. Classification (NCBI taxonomy): domain Bacteria; kingdom Bacillati; phylum Actinomycetota; class Actinomycetes; order Kitasatosporales; family Streptomycetaceae; genus Streptomyces; species Streptomyces sp. NPDC013455. The sequence continues at coordinate 165,714 of NZ_JBEYCX010000016.1, forward strand.
GGCGAGGTGGTCGGCGTCGCCCAGCCGGGCGAGCCGGGCGTCGACCTCGGCGTTGCCGGTGGGGGTGCGCGGGACGTTCAGGGGGGCGGGGGCCGCGGGGTCGTACGCGGGCGCCGCCTCGGTGCCGTCCTGGGGCTCGGGCACGGACTCGCTCATGCCCAGACGCTACCCCGAACGGCTGGGGTACCGTCGTGGGCGATGGCCACGATCGAGGAGTGCCGCGCCGCACTGGGGAAGCTTTCGGACAACATGCAGGGCGCCGAGGGGGAGACCCGCGCGGCCGCCGCCCTGGACCGCTCGGTGAGCTGCCACATCACCGACCTGGACGTCACCTTCGCGGGCCGGATGACCGGCGGCCGGATCGAGGTGGACACGACCCGGCCCGGGCCGCCCCGCGAGAAGGCGCAGATCCGGCTCGCCATGGCCGGGGACGACCTGGTGGCCCTGGTGGACGGCGAGCTGAACTTCGCCACCGCCTGGGGCTCGGGCCGGGTACGGCTGGAGGCGAGCCTGCTGGACCTGTTCCGGCTCAGGAAACTGCTGTGACCCGCTCCGCGCGTGCCCTGCGGGCCGCCGGCACCACCAGCGGGGTCCCCGTCTCCGGGTCGTCGATGACCTGGCAGCGCAGCCCGAAGACCTCTTCCACCAGCTCGGCGGTGACGATGTCGTTCGGGGCACCCTCGGCGATCACCCGGCCGCCGCGCAGCGCGATGAGGTGCGTGGCGTAACGGGCCGCGTGGTTGAGGTCGTGCAGGACGGCGACGAGCGTGCGGCCCTGCGTCTCGTGCAGTTCGGCGCACAGGTCGAGGACGTCGATCTGGTGCTGGATGTCCAGGTAGGTGGTGGGCTCGTCGAGCAGGAGCAGCGGGGTCTGCTGGGCCAGAGCCATGGCGATCCACACCCGCTGCCGCTGGCCGCCGGACAGCTCGTCCACGTACCGCTCCGCCAGCTCGGCGACCCCGGTCTGCCGCATCGACTCCCGCACGACCCGCTCGTCCTCGTCCGACCACTGCCGCAGCAGGCCCTGGTGCGGGTAGCGGCCCCGCCCGACGAGGTCGGCGACCGTGATGCCGTCGGGCGCGACGGACGACTGCGGCAGCAGGCCCAGGGTCCGCGCGACCTTCTTGGCGGGCATGGACTGGATGGTCTGCCCGTCCAGCAGGACCCGGCCGCGGCTGGGCTTGAGCATCCGTGACAGCGCCCGCAGCAGCGTGGACTTGCCGCACGCGTTCGGACCGACGATCACCGTGAAGGAGTTGTCGGGGATCTCCACCGACAGCTGCTCGGCGATGACGCGCTGGTCGTAGGAGAGGGTGACGTTCTCGGCGGACAGGCGGTTCACTGTGCTCCTCGTGGTGTTCATGGTCGTGCCCCCCGTCTGCGGGCCCTGCGCGCGCCTCATATCCGGCCCGCCCGGCGCTCGGTGGCCAGCAGCCACAGCAGGTACGCGCCGCCGAGGACGCCGGTGACCACGCCGACGGCCAGCTGGTCGGCGCCGAAGAGGCGCTGGGAGGCCCAGTCGGCGGCGACCAGCAGGGTGGCGCCCATGCAGAGGGAGGGCACCAGGTTCGGCCCCGGCGAGCGGGTCAGGCGGCGGGCGAGCTGCGGCGCGGTCAGCGCGACGAAGCTGACGGGCCCCGCGGCGGCCGTGGCGGCGGCGGTGAGCAGGACGGAGGAGACCACCAGCACGAGCCGGACGCGCTGGACGCGCACCCCGAGCGCGTTCGAGATGTCGTCGCCCATCTCCATCATCCGCAGGCCGCGCGCATTGGCGAGGACGAGCGGGACGAGAACGGCGCACAGCGCGAGCAGCGGCCAGACCTGCTGCCAGTCGCGGCCGCTCAGCGATCCGGTCATCCACACCACCGCGCGGGCCGCGTCGACCAGGTCGGCCTTGGTGAGCAGGTAGCCGTTGACCGCCGTGGCGACGGCGTTGACGCCGATGCCGACCAGCACCAGCCGGTACCCGTGCACACCGCGCTTCCAGGCGAGCACGTAGATGGCGACGCCGGTCACCAGGCCGCCGACGAGGGCGCCCATGGTGACCTGGAAGGCGCTGCCCGACATCAGCACGATCACGGACAGCGCCCCGGCCGTCGACCCCTGCGAGAGGCCGAGCATGTCCGGGCTGCCGAGCGGGTTGCGGGAGACGGACTGGAAGAGGGCGCCGCCCAGGCCGAGCGAGGCACCGACCAGCAGACCGACCAGGACGCGCGGCAGCCGGAGTTCGTTGACGATGAAGTCCTGGTAGGCGGTGCCGTTCCCGGCGAGCGTCCGCAGCACGTCGGCCGCCGGGATGTTCGCCTCCCCGGTGCCGATCAGCGCGACGCCGGCGGCACCGGCGGTGGCCAGCAGCGCGACGACCACGACGAGGGCACGCGGGTCCAGGCGCAGGGAGAGACCGCCGGGCATGCGTACGGCACGGCTCCTGGAGTGAGTCTTCACAGCTGGGCCGTCCTCCGCCGTCGTACGAGAAAGATGAAGACCGGGCCGCCGATGACCGCGGTGACGATGCCGACCTGGAGCTCCGCCGGGCGGGTCGCCACCCGGCCTATGACGTCGGCGCCGAGCAGCAGCACGGGCGCCAACACCGTCGCGTACGGCAGGATCCAGCGCAGGTCGGGGCCGGTGAACGAGCGCACGACGTGCGGCACCATCAGGCCGACGAAGACGATCGGACCGCAGGCGGCGGTCGCGGCACCGCTCAGCACCACGGCGGCCAGCATGGCCAGCGCCCGGGTGCGGTTGAGGTTCGCGCCGAGGGCGCGGGCGGTGTCGTCGCCCAGCTCCACGGCGTTCAGCGGCCGGGCCAGCACGAGCGCGAGGACCGTGCCGGCCGCGAGGAACGGCAGCACCTGCATGATGGTCGCGTCGGAGGCCGAGGCCAGCGAACCCACCGTCCAGAAGCGCATGCGGCCCAGCGCCGCGCCGTCCGTGATCATCACGGCCTGCAGATAGCCGTACAGCGCCGCGCTGACCGCCGTGCCGGCGAGGGCGAGCCGGACCGGGGTGGCTCCCCGGCTGCCGCCCAGGAACCACACCAGCGCGCCCACCGCCGCGGCGCCGGCGAACGCGAACCACACGTAGCCGCTGAGGCTGGTGACACCGAAGAAGGTGATGGCCGTCACGACGGCGGCGGAGGCGCCCGCGTTGATGCCGAGCAGCCCGGGGTCGGCCAGCGGGTTGCGGGTCAGCGCCTGGAGCACCGCGCCGGAGAGACCGAGCGCGGCACCGGTCAGCAGCCCGAGCACCGTGCGCGAGAGCCGCGCGTCCACGACCACGTCACCGTAGGTCCCGGAGTCGTGGAACAGACCGTGCCAGACTTGGTCCAGCGACAGCGCTTTCGCTCCGATCGCGATGCTCGCCAGAGCGACGAGCAGCAGGAGCAGGACCGAGAGCAGGAGCCCAAAGGCTCGCGCCGCCCGGCGGGTTGGGGGCGCGGGGGCGGTCTCCGCGCGCTGTTCCGGAGGACTGTCGACCAACACGAGGTTAGGTTAGCCTACCCTCGCATTCGATCACGATCCCCGGTTGCCGTGAGCTTCCCGCCCCCGCCGTGCCGAGGATCCGTCAGAGACCGAGCCTGGCCAGCGCCTTGCCCCCGTCCAGCGCGCACGCGTCGTCTCCGGCCGCCGTCCAGGCCGCCGCGCACAGCGCCCGCAGCCCGTCCAGCGCCTCACCGTCGCCCGCCAGCTCCAACCGGTCCGCGCCGGCCGACGCCGTCCACCCGCCGCACCGGAAACCCTCACCCTCACGGGTGATATCCGGCTGCCCGGTGAGCATGCCGCGCAGATCGGCGTCCACGTACGTCGGCCGGTGCCGCGGCGGCGCGGCGAGCAGCTGCGCCCCGTCGGTGACGCCGGTGAGCACCAGCAGCGAGTCGACCCCGCCGTTGAACGCGCCCTCGATGTCCGTGTCCAGCCGGTCCCCGACCACCAGCGGGCGCTCGGCACCGGTCCGGATGATCGTCTCCCGGTGCATCGGGGGCAGCGGCTTGCCCGCGACCTGCGGTTCGGCGCCGGTCGCGATCCGGACGACCTCCACGGCCGCCCCGTTGCCCGGCGCGATGCCCCGCCCGCTGGGAATCGTCAGATCGGTGTTGGACGCGAACCACGGCACCCCGCGCCGGACGGCGTACGACGCCTCCGCGAACCGGCCCCAGGGCAACTCGGGACCGCCGTACCCCTGCACGACCGCCGCCGGGTCGTCGTCCGCCGACTCCACCGGCGTCAGACCGCGCTCGCGCAGCGCCACCCGCAGCCCCTCACCGCCGACCACCAGCACCCGCGCCCCGGCCGGCACCTGCTCGCTGATCAGCCGCGCCACCGCCTGCGCCGAGGTGATGACGTCCTCCGCCCCCGTCGGTATGCCCAGCTCCGTCAGGTGCGCGGCCACCGCGTCCGGGGTGCGCAGCGCGTTGTTGGTGACGTACGCGAGACGCATACCGCCCGTCCGTGCCGCCGCCAGCGAGTCGACCGCGTGCGCGATCGCGTTCCCGCCCGCGTACACCACCCCGTCCAGGTCGAGCAGCGCCGTGTCGTACGCCTCGCTCAGGGGCCGCCCACTGCTCTTCGGCCTCGTCCTGACGCCCTGGCTCATGTCCGCATCGCTCCTCGCTCACTCGCTTTTCCCCCGATCATCCCGCATGCCACTGACACACGTACGATGCCGGGATGAACACAGCAGGTCACCAGGAGGCAACCGAGCGCCGCGGTCTGGAACTCACCCCGTTCCGGGGCCTCCGTTACGACCCGGACCGGGTCGGCAGCCTCGCCTCCGTCACGTCACCTCCCTACGACGTCGTCGTACGGCCCGACGGTCTGCACCACCTCCAGTCGGCCGACCCGTACAACATCGTCCGGCTGATCCTGCCCCAGGCCGGCACGCCGAGCGCCGGCACCGAGCAGGCGGCCGACACGCTGCGCCGCTGGCTGGACGAGGGCGTCCTCACCGCCGACCCGGAGCCCGGCCTGTACGTGTACGAGCAGCGGGACGGTGACGGCATGATCCAGCGCGGGATCATCGGCACCCTGCGGGTCTCGGAACCGGCGGAGGGCGTGGTGCTGCCGCACGAGGACGTCATGCCGCCCGTGGTCGCCGACCGCGCGGCCCTGATGCGGGCCACCCGCGCGAACCTGGAGCCGCTCCTGCTGACCTACCGGGGCGACGGCGCTGCGGCCGAGGTGGTCGAGCGCACCGCGGAGCGCCCGCCGCTGCTGGCCACGACGACCGAGGACGGTTTCCTGCACCGCCTGTGGTCGGTCACCGACCCCGAGGACCTCGCCCTCGTCCAGGGCGACCTCGCCGGCCGCCAGGCCCTGATCGCCGACGGCCACCACCGCTGGGCCACCTACCGGCGGCTGCGCGCGGAGCACCCCTCCCCCAGCCCCTGGGACTACGGTCTGGTGCTGCTGGTCGACACCGTCCGCTATCCCCTGCGCGTCCGCGCCATCCACCGGCTGCTGCACAGCCTGCGGGTCCCCGACGCGCTGTCGGCGGTGGACGGTCTGTTCCGGGTACGACGCCTCGACCTGCCGCTGTCCGAGGCCATGGCGGCGCTGGCGGACGCCTGCTGCGCGGGCAACGCCTTCCTGCTGGCCGGCGACGGCGCCTTCCACCTGCTGGACCGCCCGGACCCGCAGCTGCTGGCCCGCACGATCCCGGCGGACCGGCCGGCCGCCTGGCGCTCGCTGGACGCCACGGTGCTGCACGCCACGCTCCTGGAGCACGTGTGGCACATCCCCGAGGACTCCTCGGCCCACATCGCCTACATCCACGACACGGCGGCGACCGTCGAGAAGGCGGAGCGCGACGGCTCCACGGCCGTCCTGATGCACCCGGTCCGCGAGGAGGTCGTACGCGACCTGGCCCGGCAGGGCGTGACGATGCCCCGCAAGTCGACGTCCTTCGGCCCGAAGCCGGCGTCCGGGCTGGTACTGCGGGCGCTGGAGATCTGAGCCGGCCGACGGCTCGGGATGCGGCCACCACGGTGAGGCGGAGGGGGCCACCGCCGGCGAGAAGCGGCCACGACGACGAAGAGGGCGGGCTCCCAGGGGAGCCCGCCCTCTTCGTCTGCCGTCACCGACCGGCGTCAGTCCTCGTCCCCGTCCTCCGGGGCGTCCTTCTCCGCCGGCTCGTCGGCCGCGTCCTCGGCCAGGGCGTCGACGAACTCGACACCGTCCAGCTCGGCGAGCCGGTCGGAGGCGTCCGTGCTGCCGTCCCGGTCCGCCTCGACGGCCTTCGCGAACCACTCCCGTGCCTCGCCCTCCCGGCCGGCGGCCAGCAGGGCGTCGGCGTACGCGTACCGCAGGCGCGCGGTCCACGGCTGCACCGAGTTGGAGGCCAGCTCGGGGCTCTGGAGCGTCACGATGGCCGCGTCCAGCTGATCCATGTCCCGCCGGGCACCGGCGGCGACCAGCCGCATCTCGACCTGGCCGGCCTTGTCCAGCTTGTGCACCTCCGGGGCGCCTGCCATGTCCAGCGCCTTCTCCGGCCGCCCGAGCCCGCGCTCGCAGTCGGCCATCACCGGCCACAGCTCCACGCTGCCGGTCATCCGCCGGGCGGCCCGGAACTCGGCGAGGGCTTCGGCGTACTTCTGGTTGGCGTACGCGGCGAACCCGGCGGCCTCGCGGACGGCGGCCACGCGGGACGCCAGGCGCAGGGCCACCTTGGAGTAGCCGTAGGCGCCCTCGGGGTCCTCGTCGATCAGCCGGGCGACCATCACCAGGTTCCTGGCGACGTCCTCCGCGAGCGTCTTGGGCAGGCTCTGCAGCTCCTGCCGGACGTCCTTGTCGATCTCGTCGCCGGTGACGTCCTCCGGGATGGGCAGCCGCTTGATCGGCTCCCGGTCCCGGTCGCGGTCGTCACGGAAGCGGCCACCACCGCGGTGGTCGTCCCGGCCGTCGCGCCCGCGGAAGCCACCGGGCCGGCCGCCCCGGTCGTCCCTGCGGGGCCCACGGGCCCCCCGGTCGTCACGGCCCCGGAAACCACCGCGCTCGCCCCGGCTGTCGTCCCGCCGGAACCCGCCACGGTCGTCACCACGCCGGTCGTCGCGCCGGAAACCACCGCGGTCGTCGTCACGGCGGTCGTCACGGCGGAAACCACCACGGTCGTCACGCTGGTCGTCGCGGCGGAAGCCACCGCGGTCGTCGTCGCGGCGGTCGTCGCGGCGGAACCCGCCACGGTCGTCGCCCCGGCGGTCGTCACGCCGGTCGTCACGGCGGTCGTCGCGGCGGAAGCCACCGCGGTCGTCACGCTGGTCGTCACGACGGGCGAAGCCACCGCGCTGGTCGTCACGCCGGCCGTAGCCGGGGCGGTCGTCGTCGCGACGGAAGGACGGGCGGTCACCGCGGTCGTCGCGGCGGTCGTCGCGACGGAACCCGCCACGGTCGTCGCCCCGACGGTCATCCCGGCGGTCGTCGCGGCGGTCGTCCCGGCGGAATGCCGGGCGCCCGCCCCGGTCGCCCTCTCGGCGGTAGCCGCCGCCACGGCTGTCGTCGCGCCGGTCGTCGCGGCGGAAGCCACCGCGGTCGTCACGCTGGTCGTCACGACGGGCGAAGCCACCGCGCTGGTCGTCGCGGCGGTCGTCGCGACGGAACCCGCCACGGTCGTCGCCCCGACGCTCGTCGCGACGGTCGTCACGGCGGTCGTCACGGCGGGCGAAGCCACCGCGCTGGTCGTCACGCCGGCCGTAGCCGGGGCGGTCGTCACCGCGGCGGAAGGACGGACGGTCGCCCCGGTCACCGCGGTCGTCACGGCGGAACCCGCCACGGTCGTCGCCCCGACGGTCATCCCGGCGGTCGTCGCGGCGGTCGGACCCGCCGCGGTTGTCGTCACGGCGGTCGTCGCGGCGGAACCCGCCGCGGTCACCACGGTCGCGGTCGTCGCGCTGGAACCCCGGGCGCGAACCGCGCTCACCCTCGCGTCGGTAGCCGCCGCCACCGCGGCGGTCGTCACGGCGGTCGTCGCGACGGCCGTACCCACCACGGTCGTTGTCACGCCGGTCGTTGTCACGGCGGTCGTTGTCACGGCGGAAGCCACCGCGGTCGCCACGGTCACCACTGTCCCGTCGCCGCTGGTCGCGCTCCGGTCGGTCGTCGGGAGAGTTGGTGGACATGGTGACTCCTGTCTTCGGTACCACAAGCATTGTAAAAACAAAAGGACCCCTGGTCCCAGCTGAACGCTGGTGACCAGGGGTCCTCCAAAGATTGTTCGGCGGCGTCCTACTCTCCCACAGGGTCCCCCCTGCAGTACCATCGGCGCTGTGAGGCTTAGCTTCCGGGTTCGGTATGTAACC
>NZ_JBEYCX010000017.1:0-173267 GCF_040632975.1 Streptomyces sp. NPDC013455
CGGGGCCCCCCGGGGGCGGGGGCCGGGGGGGGGGGGGCTTCGGCCCCCGCCCCCCCCCCGCCCCCCCGCCCCGCCCCCCGGGCCCCGCCGGCCCCCCCCGCCCACGACGGCGGGGCGCCCGGGGTCAGTCCTTGTTCCGGGACGCGTTCCACTCCTCGACGAGCTTCTCGTGATCGGCGAGCGTCTTCGTGAACTTGCTGGTCTTGCCGTCCATGGAGATGAAGTAGTACCAGCCGTCGTGCGTCGGGTCGAGCGCGCCCCTGAGCGCTTCCTCGCCGGGGTTGTCGATGGGCCCCGGCGGCAGTCCCTTGGAGTAGTAGGTGTTGTAGGGATTGCCGTACCTGCGCAGCTCGGCGATGCTCAGGTCGAGCTTGCTCTGGTTCTTCACGTAGTTGTAGGTGGAGTCGAACTCCAGTCGCCCGTAGGTCTGCGGGTTGTCGACCTTGAGACGGTTGTACACGACCTCCGCCATCTTGCGGAAGTCGTCATGGCTGGTGCCCTCCGCCTGCACCAGGCTCGCCACCGTGAGCAGTTGCCAGGGGCCGTCGAGACCGAGCGCCTTCGCCTTGTTCTCCAGGCCCAGCGCCTTGTACTCGGCGGTGGCCTGGCTCACCATCTTCCGGAGCACGTCCACGGGCTTCTGCCCCTTGGTGACCGCGTAGCTCGAGGGGTAGAGGAACCCTTCCAGCGGGTCCTTCAGGTTCGTGCGGCCCATCGCCCAGGCGGGCAGCCCCAGGTGCTTGTACTCCTTCTTCGCGACACGCGCGGTGGTGCCCGCCGAGACTTCGAGGCGCTTGTCGATCAGGGCGTACACCGCCGTGTTGCGCAGGCCCTCGGCGATGATCAGGTTGCTCCGGCTCTTCGGACTCAGCATCAGTTCCACCGCGCTCGCGGCGGACATCTGCTTCTCCAGCGTGTAGACGCCGTCCTGCAGCGATGCGTTGTCGGGGTTCGCCTGCAGCGCGGAGACGAACGCGGCGGCGCTCTCGACGACGCCCGCGTCCTTCAGCTTCTGGCCGATCTCCCAGCCCCCCGCGCCCTTGGGGATCTCGACCGTGACCTGCTCGCCGTTGCCGTCGCCCGCGTAGTCCGGGGCGGCGCCGAAACGATTTTGGTAGAACGTGTAGCCGAAGTAGCCCACTCCGCCCAGGCCGCCGCCGAAGACGAGGACGACCACCATGCAGGCGCAGCCGGTGCGTCGTTTCTTGTCCTTGGCGGGCTTGCGGCCCTTGCCCCGCCGCTCCCGGCGGGTCTGGAGCTCGTGCTCCTCGTCGTCCTCGCCGCCGCCTCCCGCGAGGACGGCGTGCTCCTCCCCGTCCGCCGTCTCCGGCCCGGGCTCCGGCCCGGGGCGCCGGCGGCCGGGCGGCTCCGGCGGCGGGTAGGCGTCCTCGGTGCCGTAGAGGTCGGGCTGCTCGCCGCCGTAGGCCACGGGCTGCTGGCCGTACGGGTCCCCGGGGTCGGCGGCGTACGGCACGTGGCCGTGGGTGCCGGTGGCGTCCCAGCCGCCCTGGTGGAACTGCTGCTGGGTGTGGCCGGCGAACTGCTGGTCGTACTGCTGCTGCCCGGGCTGGTGGTGCTGCTGCCCGGACCCGTCGTGGTGCTGCTGCCCCCCGATGTGCCCGGAGTGCTGCTCGTGGCTCCACTCGTCGTACTGCGGCGTCTGCGGATAGTGCTGCGGCTGGCCGCCGTAAGGGGACTGCCGACCCGCCTGGGTCTGCTGTCCTGCCCATCCGCCGTCCCCGTACAACGGGTCCTCCGGATGCCACGGTTCGGAGCCTGGGCCCCGGCCATACTCAGTCATCGATCCCCTAGAGCCGCGAGGCCGACGGTCGCGCGGCCGGTGGGCCGGCTTCCGTTCCGCCTCTTGCTGTGCCCCGGCTGTTCGAACACCGGCGCATCGCGCGGAACGTTACCGTATCGCGATCAGATGACCACTTCGACGCCCTCGCCGGGTGCTTCGCCTGACACCCGTTCGGATTCCAGGGCCTGCTGGAGGATGACGACGGCGGCCGCCTGGTCGATGACGGCGCGGCCCTTCTTCGACCGCACGCCCGAGGCGCGCAGCCCCTGACTGGCCGTGACGGTCGTCATACGCTCGTCCACCAGGCGGACCGGCACCGGCTTGATGCCCGTGGCCAGCTCCTGGGCGAACGCGCGGACCTTGACCGCGGCCGGGCCCTCGCCCCCCTTGAGGGAGCGAGGGAGGCCGACGACGACCTCGATCGGTTCATACTCCTCCACCAGTTGACGCAACCGGCGGTGGGCGGCGGGGAGGTCCCGGCCGGGGACGGTCTCCACCGGGGTGGCGAGGATCCCGCCGGGGTCGCACGAGGCGACCCCGATGCGGGCGTCCCCGACGTCGATCGCGAGCCGGCGTCCTTGGCGCATGGTCCGGCCGCCCTACTTGGCCGTCTCGGCGACGAGCCGCTCGACGGCCTCGACGGCCTCGCCGACGGCGGCCGGGTTCTGCCCGCCGCCCTGGGCGACGTCCGGCTTGCCGCCACCGCCGCCGCCGAGGGTCTTGGCGGCCGTACGGACCAGGTCACCGGCCTTGAGGCCGCGCTCGCGGGCGGCGTCGTTGGTGGCGATGACCGTCAGCGGCTTGCCGTTGTTCACCGTGAACAGGGCGACCACGGCGGCCCGGCCGCCCTGGATGCGGCCGCGTACGTCGAGGACCAGCTTGCGCAGGTCGTCGGGGGTGGTGCCGTCCGGGACCCGGCCGGTGACGACGGCCACGCCGCGGACGTCCTTGGCGGACTCGGCGAGACCGGCGGCGGCCTGAAGCACCTTCTCGGCGCGGAACTTCTCGATCTCCTTCTCGGCGTCCTTGAGCTTGCCGAGCATCGCGGAGACCTTCTCCGGCAGCTCCTCCGGACGGCCCTTGAGCAGTTCGGTCAGCTGGTTGACGACCGTGTGCTCGCGGGCGAGGAAGTTGTAGGCGTCCACCCCGACGAGGGCCTCGATACGGCGCACACCGGAGCCGATGGAGGACTCGCCGAGCAGCTTCACCAGCCCCAGCTGGGCGGTGTTGTGCACGTGGGTGCCACCACACAGCTCCTTGGAGAAGTCGCCGATGGTCACGACCCGGACCCGCTCGCCGTACTTCTCGCCGAACTCGGCGATGGCGCCCTGCTTCTTGGCCTCGTCGATGCCCATGACGTCGGCGCGCACGTCGAGGTCGCGGGCGAGCACCTCGTTGATCTTCTGTTCGACGTCGGTCATCACGGCCGTCGGAACGGCGGACGGAGAGCCGAAGTCGAAGCGGAAGCGGCCCGGCTGGTTCTCCGAGCCGGCCTGGGCGGCCGTCGGGCCGAGGGCGTCGCGCAGGGCCTGGTGGGTGAGGTGGGTGGCCGAGTGGGCGCGGGCGATGGCCGTACGGCGGCGGGCGTCGATGGAGGCGTGGGCCTTGGCCCCGACGGTCACCTCGCCGACCTGGACGACGCCCTTGTGGACGTACACGCCCGGGACCGGCTTCTGGCAGTCGCGGATCTCGATGACGGCGCCGGAGTCGACCTTGATGCGGCCGGTGTCGCCGATCTGGCCGCCGCCCTCGGCGTAGAACGGGGTGCGGTCGAGGACGACCTCGACCTCGTCGCCCTCGGTGGCGGCCGGGGAGGAGACGCCGTCGACCAGGATGCCGACGATCGTGGACTCGCCCTCGGTGTCCGTGTAGCCGATGAAGTCGGTCTCGCCGGCGGTGTCGGCGATCTCGCGGTAGGCGCCCATGTCGGCGTGGCCGGTCTTCTTGGCCTGGGCGTCGGCCTTGGCGCGCTCCCGCTGCTCCTTCATCAGGCGGCGGAAACCGTCCTCGTCCACGGACAGGCCCTGCTCGGCGGCCATCTCCAGGGTGAGGTCGATCGGGAAGCCCCAGGTGTCGTGGAGCAGGAATGCCTTGTCGCCGGGCAGGACGGTCGAGCCGGCCTGCTTGGTCTCGGTGACGGCGGTGTCGAGGATGTTGGTGCCGGCCTTCAGGGTCTTGAGGAAGGCGTTCTCCTCGGCGAGGACGACCTTCTCGATGCGCTCGCGGTCGGTGACCAGCTCCGGGTACTGCCGGCCCATCATGCCGATCACGGTCTCGACCAGGTCCTTGACGACCGGGCCGGTGGCGCCGAGCAGGCGCATGTTGCGGATGGCGCGGCGCATGATGCGGCGCAGCACGTAGCCGCGGCCCTCGTTGCCCGGGGTGACGCCGTCGCCGATGAGCATGGTGGCGGTGCGCATGTGGTCGGTGACGACACGCAGGGACACGTCCGAGGCGTGGGCGTCGCCGTAGCGGACGCCGGTCAGCTCGGTGGCCTTGTCGATGACGGCCATCGAGGTGTCGATCTCGTACATGTTCTGCACGCCCTGCAGAATCATGGCGAGCCGCTCCAGGCCGAGGCCGGTGTCGATGTTCTTGCTCGGCAGGTCCCCGAGGATCTCGAAGTTGTCCTTGCCGATGCCCTCGCCGCGCTCGTACTGCATGAAGACGAGGTTCCAGATCTCCACGTACCGCTCGTCGTTGACGGCGGGGCCGCCCTCGACGCCGAACTCGGGGCCACGGTCGTAGTTGATCTCGGAGCAGGGGCCGCACGGGCCGGGGACGCCCATGGACCAGAAGTTGTCCTTCATGCCCAGGCGCTGGATGCGCTCCTTGGGCACGCCGACGACCTCGTGCCAGATCTGCTCGGCCTCGTCGTCGTCCTGGTAGACGGTGATCCACAGGCGCTCGGGGTCGAGGCCGTAACCGCCCTTGTCCTGGGCGCTGGTGAGCAGCTCCCAGGCGAGCTTGATGGCGCCTTCCTTGAAGTAGTCACCGAAGGAGAAGTTGCCGCACATCTGGAAGAACGTGCCGTGGCGCGTGGTCTTGCCGACCTCTTCGATGTCGGGCGTGCGCACGCACTTCTGCACGCTGGTGGCGCGCGGGAACGGCGGCTTGACCTCACCCAGGAAGTAGGGCTTGAAGGGCACCATGCCGGCGGGGACGAGGAGCAGAGTCGGGTCGTCCGCGATGAGCGACGCCGAAGGGACGACGGTGTGCCCGCGCTCCTCGAAGAAGCTCAGCCAGCGGCGGCGAATCTCTGCCGACTCCATCAGTGGTCCTCATTCCGGTTGTACGAGTACGTCGTGGGTTCGACGTACTTCGGCTTGCTGCGGTCGTTCTCGATGGCGGCGAGCCGCCGGGGCGCGGGCAGTTCGGGGCTGTCCTGGATGCCGAGTGCCTCCTCCAGCTCCGCCTCCCGCCGGGCCATGTTGTCGCGGACGTCGAGCGCGAAGCCGACCGCGCGGTCCTTCAGCCGCTGACCGGTCTCCAGGGCCTTGTTCGCCGCGGTGGCGGCCAGGCTCTCCGGGGTCAGCTGCCTCAGCTTGCGGTTGACCTTGGTGGTGGCCCACACTCCGGCGGCGACACCGCTGGTGAACCAGAACGTACGGCGGAACATCGCTCGGTCTCAGTCCTTACTTCCGCTTGCGTCGTGCGGCGGGGACGGTCCGGCCCACGATCACGGTACGCCGTGGCGACTTCGCGGGCATGTCCTCCTTGCGGCCGCCCAGCGCCCGGCGGACGCCGTAGCCGAAGGCCGCGACCTTGACCAGCGGGCCGCCGAAGGTGGAGGCGACGGTGGTCGACAGCGCGGAGGCGTTCGACGTGACCTCCTGGACGTCGGAGGCGATCGCGTCGACCCGGTCGATCTGGGTCTGCGCGGACCGCACGGCCTGGGAGGCGTCGGCGAGCAGGGGAACCGCCTGGTCGGTCACGTCCGCGACGAGTTTGGTGGTCGCCTTGAGCGTCTGGGCCAGCCTCGCCAGTGCGACGGCGAGGAAGGAGACCAGGATCGCCCAGAAGACGGCCACCAGGATCCCGGCCACCTCTCCACCGGACACTGTGCGCACCCGCTCCCTGAAACGTGCTCTGAACATCGGAACCATGCAAAAAAGCAGTGCCCCGAGCCTATCGCGCCGGGGCGGAGGTCCCGCACCGGATTAGTGTCGGGCGGGCGCGAGTTGCGGGAAGCGATTGTACGCAATGCACACACTTCAGTACGCTCCGTGTCCCATGCGAGGTCCTCACAGCCCCGGTCACTGGACGGAGGGCGATCCGCCCCTCGAACTCACCGCGTTCGTCGGGCGTGCGGCCGAGCTGGCCGCGCTCACGGCGGCGCTCGGCCGGTCCCGCCTGGTGACCGTGACCGGCGTGGGCGGGGTCGGCAAGTCCCGGCTGGCCGGGCGGGCGGCGGCACGGTGGGCGTCCGGCGCCCCGGCGGGCGGGGCTCCCGCGGCGGTCTGCGGCGTGGTGGAGCTGGCGTCCGTGCGCGATCCGCAGTTCGTGGAGTACGCCGTCGTGGAGGCGCTGGGACTGACCGACCACACGGCCCGAACGCCCCGGGAGATGCTGCTGGAGCACCTGGCCGGCCGCCGTGCCCTGCTGGTGCTGGACGGCTTCGAGCACCTGGTGGACACCTGTGCCGCGCTGGTGGCGGAGCTGCTGCGGAAGCTGCCGGGGCTGCGGGTGCTGGCCGCGGGCCGGCGGCCGCTGGGGCTGTCCGGCGAGTGGCTGTTCCCGCTGGCGCCGCTCGGCGAGGACGAGGCGGTGGAGCTGTTCGCGGACCGGGCCCGGGCGCAGGGGACGCCGGTGGCCGACGGCGCCGAGGTGCGTGCGGTGTGCCGCCGGCTGGAGGGGATCCCGCTGGCGCTGGAGCTGGCCGCCGGGCGGCTGCGGGCGCTGTCCCCCGCCCAGCTGCTGCGGCGTCTCGACGACCGGTTCCGGCTGCTGACGGGCGGTGGCCGGGACGCCCTCCCCCGGCACCAGACGCTGCGCACGGCGATCGGCTGGAGCCACGAACTGTGCACGCCCGCCGAACGGCTGCTGTGGGCACGGCTGTCGGTGTTCACCGGAACCTTCGACCTGGAGGCGGCCGAGTACCTGTGCAGCGGCGAGGGGCTCCCCGCGCACGAGGTCCTGGACGTGCTGTCGGAACTGCTCGCGCAGTCGGTCATCGCCCGTGAGGAGGCCCCGGCGGGCCCCCGGTACCGGATGCTGGACACCGTGCGCGCCTACGGCGCCGAGTGGCTGGCGGCGACCGGGGACGCCGGCCGGCTGCGCAGACGGCACCGCGACTGGTACCTGGGCCTGGCGACCTGGTGCGAACTGGAGTGGTTCTCGCCCCGGCAGCGGGAGGTGGCCGCGCGGGTCGAGGCCGAGCTGCCGAACCTGCGGACCGCGCTGGAGTTCTGCCTGACCGAGCCGGACGAGGCCCACCTCGGCCAGTACCTGGCCGGTTCGCTGTGGTTCTGCTGGGTGGGCTGCGGCCGGCTCGCGGAGGGGCGGCGCTGGCTGGAGCGCAGCGTGGAGCTCGCGTCGGGGTACGAGCGCTCCCGGCTGAAGGCGCTGTGGGTGCTCGGCTACGTGATGATCCTCCAGGGCGACACCGTGCCGGCGCTGCGGGTGCTGCGGGCGTGCCGGGAGCAGGCGGAACGGTCCGCCGACCCGACGGCGGTGGCGTACGCCGAGCACCGCACCGGCTGCCTGGCCCTGGTCACGGATGACATGGCCCGCGCGGAGACGCTGCTGCGGTCGGCGCTGCGCCGCTACCGGGAGACCGGCGAGCTGAACAGCAACGTCCTGATGGGCCAGGTGGAGCTGGCGATGGCCCGGGCGTTCCAGGGGGATCTGCCGGACGCGGTGCGGCTGTGCGAGGACGTGCGCCGGGTGTGCGAGGACCACGGGGAGCGGTGGGCCCGGTCCTACGCGCTGTACGTGCTGGCGTACGCGGCCTGGCTGGACGGCGATCCGGCGGGCGCGCGGGAGCTGCTGGCGGACTGCCTGCGCAACGCGCACGCCTTCCGCGACCTGCTGGGCTCGGTGCTGGCGATCGAACTGCTGGCCCTGGTGACGGCGGGTCAGGGGGATGCGGCGGAGGCGGCGGTGCTGCAGGGCGCCGCGAGCGGGCTGTGGCCCTCGGTCGGCCTGCCGCTGTTCGGTTCGGCGTACTACAACGCCCCGCACGAGCAGTGCGAGGCGACCGCACGGCGGGCGCTCGGCGACGCCCGGTACGCGCAGTGCCTGCGGGAGGGTGCCGCGCTGGACCGGGAGGCGGCCGTGGCGCGGGCGCTGCGGGGCCGGGGGGTACGGCCGGCGGGGGCGCTTCCCGCGCCGCGCGGGCAGACGGGCCGGCGGGCCGGCGACCCCGGGAGGCAGCAGGACGCCGGGGACCAGGAGCACGCCAGGGAGCAGGAGCACGCCAGGGAGCAGGAGCACGCCGGGGAGCAGCAGGACGCCGGGGAGCGGGGGCACGCCGGGGAGCGGGGGCACGCCGGGGAGCAGCAGGACGCCGGGAAACAGGGGCGCGCCGGGGAGCCCGGTCGGCACGGGAAGCGCGGTGGGGCCGGGAAGCGCGGTGGGGGCGGGAAACGCGAACCCGCCGCCTCGCCCACCCGGAAGGGCGGGGAGACGGCGGGCTGAGGTGCTGCGCCGGGGCTGGGGTCAGCGGGCGTAGTACTCGACGACGAGCTGCTCGTCGCAGATGACCGGAACTTCCTTGCGGTTCGGCTCGCGGTCCAGGCGGAACGCCAGGGCCTTGAGGTTCACCTGCAGGTAGCGCGGGGTCTCACCCTCGGGGGCGAAGCCACCCTCACGGGCGATCTGGAAGAGCGTCTTGTCCTTGGAGCGGTCGCGGACCTGCACGACGTCGTCCGGGCGGACGCGGAAGGACGGCTTGTCGACCTTCTGGCCGTTGACCTGGATGTGGCCGTGGACGACCATCTGGCGGGCCTGGTAGATCGTGCGGGCGATGCCCGAACGCAGGACCAGCGCGTCGAGGCGGCGCTCCAGCTCGACGATCAGGGCCTCACCGGTCTTGCCCTGGACCTTGGACGCACGCTCGTAGGCGCGGACCAGCTGGCGCTCGGAGATGTCGTACTGAGCGCGCAGGCGCTGCTTCTCCAGCAGACGGACCTTGTAGTCCGAGTTCTGCTTGCGGCCGCGGCCGTGCTCACCCGGCGGGTAGGGGCGGGCCTCGAAGTACTTGACGGCCTTCGGGGTCAGCGCGATGCCGAGGGCACGCGACTTCTTGACCTTGGGGCGGGACTGGTTCGCCACTTGTTCTGTCTCTTTCCTAGATTCCGGCTCGTCAGGGTTACGGAGGTCGCATCCGCAGCCGGGAAAACCCGTCGGGTCCACGGGGGACCTGCCGGGCAGCCGCTTCCCTGGTCTGGGCACATACGTGCAGCACGCGAGTGGCCCACCGACCGATCCCGGAGTTCGGGTGGTGGTGGGCTGCCCGCGACACCGTTCGACGGTGCGCGACGCTCCTGGAGCCGGTCCGCTCGGGACCGGATCTCCGGCTGACCGTCCCGCTCTGACAGCACGGGACACAGCACTTCGCAGCAGTCTACAGGGCGCTCAGGGCCGCTTGCGACCGAGGTGCGCGCGGGTCCACTCGACGGCGTCGGCGTACCTGGCCTCCGCGCCGTGCCGGCTCGGCGCGTAGTACTCGCGGTCCTTGAGGGCGTCCGGGGCGTACTGCTGCCGGGCGATGCCCTCGGGCAGGTCGTGCGGGTACACGTACCCCTGGGCGTGGCCGAGCTTGGCCGCGCCCTGGTAGTGCCCGTCGCGCAGGTGCGGCGGCACCGGACCCGCCTTTCCCTTGCGTACGTCCTCCAGGGCTGCCCCGATCGCGGTGGTCGCCGAGTTGGACTTCGGGGCGAGGGCCAGGGCGATCGTGGCGTGGCTGAGGGTGAGGGCGGCCTCCGGGAAGCCGATCATGGCGACGGCCTGGGCGGCGGCGACCGCGATGGGCAGGGCGTTGGGGTCGGCCAGGCCGATGTCCTCGCTCGCGGAGATCATCAGGCGGCGGGCGATGAACCGGGGATCCTCGCCGGCCTCGATCATGCGGGCCAGGTAGTGCAGCGCCGCGTCCACGTCGGAGCCGCGGATGGACTTGATGAGGGCGCTGGCGACGTCGTAGTGCTGGTCGCCGTCGCGGTCGTACTTCACCGCGGCCCGGTCGACCGTCTGCTCCAGCGTCCGGAGGCCGATCTCGCTCTCGCCCTGGTCCAGGGCGGCCCCGGCGGCGGCCTCCAGGGCGGTCAGCGCACGGCGGGCGTCTCCGCCGGCGATCCGCAGCAGGTGCTCCTCGGTGTCCTCGGGGAGGCCGACGGCGCCCCGCAGCCCGCGCTCGTCGGCGAGGGCGCGCCGGAGCAGCCCGCGGACGTCGTCGTCGGTGAGCGGTTCCAGGGTGAGCAGGAGGGAGCGGGAGAGCAGCGGGGAGATCACCGAGAAGTACGGGTTCTCCGTGGTGGCCGCGATCAGGGTCACCCAGCGGTTCTCCACGGCCGGGAGCAGGGAGTCCTGCTGGGCCTTGCTGAAGCGGTGGATCTCGTCCAGGAAGAGGACGGTCTCCTTGCCGAAGCCGCCGCTGGCGCGGCGGGCGCCGTCGATGACCGCGCGGACCTCCTTGACGCCCGCGGTGATCGCGGAGAGCTCCACGAACCGCTTGTCGGTCGCCTTGGAGACCACGTACGCCAGGGTGGTCTTGCCGGTGCCGGGCGGGCCCCACAGGATCACCGAGGACGGCCCGGCGGGGCCGCCGTCGCCCTCGCCGACCAGCCGGCGCAGCGGGGAGCCGGGCCTCAGCAGGTGCTGCTGGCCCACGACCTCGTCCAGCGTGCGCGGGCGCATGCGCACCGCCAGGGGACTGGCCGCCGGGTCCTTCTCCTGGCGTTCTTCTGCTGCGGCGGTGAAGAGGTCGGGTTCCACGCTGAAACCCTAGAACACCGCACCGACAATCCCCCAAGGACCGTCAGCTGGTCCAGAAGTCCCACCAGCGGGTGAGGACCAGCATGCCGATGATGCCGACGTGCAGGACCGGCAGCACCCAGGTGAACTCGCCGAAGAAGGACTTCAGCCAGCGCGGGGACGGCAGGAAGCCGTTGCGGATGTTGAACGAGGTCACGTACCAGAACATGGTGATCGTGGCGACCCAGGCCAGCGAGCACCACAGGCACAGCGCGTTGATCCGGTACAGCGACTGGAACTGGAGCCACCCGCAGAACGCGACGCCGAAGAGGGTGCCGGCGTTGAAGGTCAGCCAGTACCAGCGCGGGAAGCGGGCGCGGGCCAGCAGGCTCATGCCGACGCAGATGACGATGCCGTAGGCGACCAGGCCGAGCATCGGGTTGGGGAAGCCGAAGGCGGCGGCCTGCTTGCTCTCCATGACGCTGCCGCAGGAGACCACCGGGTTGAGGCTGCACCCGGGGGTGAAGGTCTTGCCCTCGACCTTGGCTTCGAGCAGCTTGAACTTGTCGATCGTGATGACCCAGGCGGCCAGCAGCCCGGCCGCGCCGGTGATCACCAGCAGCATGGCGAAGGCACGGCTGCCGCCCGCCGGGCGCGGGGTGCCGGCGCCCCGGTCCGGACCGGGCTCCGCTGAGACGTCTGTGACTGTCGTCTTGCTCATCACGCCGATTCCGTCTGCTTGAGAGTTGGACCTTCTTCGGGCAGGGGCCATTGTGCCGCACCGGCGGCCCCGTCCACCGTTCGCTGGACATAAATGAGGTACGCGGGACAGACCCGGAGCGTTCGGTTCCGGCCGGAGCCGGATGCCGGAGGCCGAGGTGCCCGGCGGTCCGGCGGAGGGGGCATCGGTCCGCGGCCGTGCTCCCGGCGCCCCACCCGGTTCACCCGCACGGGGCGGAAGCGCGTTCCGTCCGGTACGGCCCGGCTCCCGGCCGGGAAGAGTGCCGCCGTACCACTCGTGACGGGAGAAGACCATGTCCCAGGAGAACGACGTCGAGGCGGACCCGACGACGGACGCCGACGAGGCCGTGCTGGAGCGTGTGCTGGCCGCACGCGGAGACACCGCCGCGTCCGAGCACGGGGAGAGCGTGAGCGAGGTGCACCCGGCCCGGGCCTCCGGCGCCCAGGCCCGGCCCGACGGCAGCCCGGCCGCCCGCAGGAAACCGGAATCGGAGTAGGAGCAGCGCCATGTCGATGACCTTCAGGAACAACTACCACCAGACCATCTGGGCGATGGTCGAGTGGTACCGGCCGAACTGCTCCGACGGCAGCAACTGGCTGAAGAAAGGATGGTGGCGCATCGACCCGGGGCAGTCCGCGGTCGTCTTCGGCGGCGACGCCAGAGCGGTGAACCCGATCTGGTACGGCTACGCCCACGCGTCCGACGGGACGGAGTGGCGCGACCAGTACCAGGAGCTGGTCCCCAGCCGCGCCTTCGAATGGTGCTCGAACACGGCCGACACCAGCTCACGGCAGATCCTCATGCACGAGATCGTCGTGAGCAAGCCCAACCACACGCACAACTTCAACGCCTGACCGGCACGGGCCGCGGATGGGGCGGAGGGCCGGACACGCCCGCTCCCCCGCCCCGGCCGCCTCAGCCCAGCCGGGACTCCAGCTCCGCCACGATCTCGTTGACGCCGATCGCCGTCTGCTCGCCGGACTCCATGTCCTTGAGCTGGACGACGCCCTCGGCGAGGTCGCGCTCGCCGGCCACGACCGCGTAGCGGGCCCCGCTGCGGTTGGCGTTCTTCATGGCGCCCTTCAGCCCCTTGCCGCCGTAGGCGAAGTCGGCCGCGATGCCCACCTTGCGCAGCTCGGCGACCTTCCCGAACAGCACCCTGCGGGCCTCCTCGCCGAGCGGCACCGCGTAGACGCTGGTCGAGGCCGGGATGTCCAGCCGTACGCCCTCGGCCTCCAGGGCCAGCACCGTGCGGTCCACCCCGAGGGCCCAGCCGACGGACGGCAGCGCGGGACCGCCGATCATCTCGGACAGACCGTCGTAGCGGCCGCCGCCGCCCACCGCGGACTGGGAGCCCAGGCCGTCGTGCACGAACTCGAACGTGGTGCGGGTGTAGTAGTCCAGGCCGCGCACCAGCTTCGGGTCGTCCTCGAAGGCCACGCCCGCCGCCGTGATCAGCGCCCGGACCTCCTCGTGGTACGCCTTGCACGCGTCGCAGAGGTAGTCCCGCAGCAGCGGGGCGTCCCCAAGCTGCTTCTGGACCGACTCCCGCTTGTCGTCCAGGACGCGCAGCGGGTTGATGTCGACCCGGCGGCGCGTGTCCTCGTCGAGGTCCAGGCCGCGCAGGAAGTCCTGGAGCGCGGCCCGGTACACCGGCCGGCAATCCTTGTCGCCCAGGCTGTTCAGCAGGATGCGGAAGTCGCGCAGGCCCAGGGAGCGGTACGCCTGGTCCGCCAGGATGATCAGCTCGGCGTCCAGCGCCGGGTCCTCGGCGCCGATCGCCTCGGCGCCGACCTGGGAGAAGTGGCGGTAACGGCCCTTCTGGGGGCGCTCGTAGCGGTAGTACGAGCCCGAGTACCAGAGCTTGACCGGGAGGTTGCCCGACTTGTGCAGGTTGGCCTCCAGGGCCGCGCGCAGCACGGAGGCGGTGCCCTCGGGACGCAGGGCGAGCCGGTCGCCGCCCTTGGTCTCGAAGGCGTACATCTCCTTGGTCACGATGTCGGTGGACTCGCCGACACCGCGCGCGAAGAGCTCGACGTTCTCGAAGCCGGGCGTCTCGATGTAGCCGTAGCCGGAGTTGCGCAGCGGGGCGGCGATCGCCTCCCGGACGGCCAGGTAGGCGGCGGAGTCCGGCGGGATCAGGTCGTACGTGCCCTTGGGGGCCTTGAAGGTGCTCACGGAAGGTCTCGTCACATTCCTCGTCGGGGAGCGTCCTGGCTCCCGAGGCCGGCGGCCACCTGCCGCAGATACGGGTTGGTGGCGCGCTCCTGGCCGATGGTCGTCTGGGGGCCGTGGCCGGACAGCACCACGGTCGAGTCGTCGAGCGGCAGGCACACGCGGGCCAGCGAGTCGAGCATCTCGGCCATGTCACCGCCGGGCAGGTCGGTGCGTCCGATGGAGCCGGCGAAGAGCAGATCGCCCGAGAAGAACACCGACGGGATGTCCGCGGCCTCGGGCATCTGGAAGGTCACCGACCCCTTGGTATGGCCCGGCGCGTGCGCGACGGAGAACCTCAGCCCGGCCAGTTCGAGCGTGGCGCCGTCGGTCAGCTCCTTGACGTCGTCCGGCTCCCCCACGGTCAGCTCGCCCAGCAGCGGCATGCCGATGGAGCGGCCGAGCGCCTTCCCCGGGTCGCTCATCATGTAGCGGTCCTCGGGGTGGATCCAGGCCGGCACGTCGTGCGCCCCGCAGACGGGGACGACCGAGGCGACGTGGTCGATGTGGCCGTGGGTGAGGACGACGGCCACGGGCTTGAGCCGATGCTTCTTCAGCGTTTCCTCGACGCCTTCGGCGGCCTGGTGGCCGGGGTCGATGATCACGCACTCCTCACCGGCGGCGGGGGCGACGAGATAACAGTTCGTCCCCCAGGCCCCGGCGGGGAACCCGGCAATGAGCACGATCGTCCTTCGTTTGTGTCGACTACGGCGGCTTCGGCTGCTGTCAGAGCCTACCGGCGCTGCCGTTTCCTCAGCGAACCCATATACGGTACGGGGCTACACGCAGCGGTCGGATCACGAGGACGTACGCGTACCGCCCGACACACGACACGCATGAGGAGAGAACACCGGTGGTCAGCCAGGAGCAGCGGCGGCGTCAGCTCGCCCGGGAGAAGTTCTTGCGGCAGCAGCAGCGGCGCACCCAGGCGCGGCGCAAGGCCCGCCTGCGCAACTCCGTGATCGCGTCGGTACTCGGCGTGGTCGTGATCGGCAGCGTCGCCCTGTACACGACCGGCGTGCTGAAGGACGACGACAAGAAGGCCAACGCGAGCGCGGAGACCACGCCGAGCGCCTCGCCGACCAGCAAGGCCCCGGACCCGTGCGCGAAGCCGGCGGCCGGTTCGGCGAAGAAGCTGAGCTGGAAGAAGGAGCCGGCGATGACGATCGACACGTCGGCGAAGTACACGATGAAGCTCGCCACGACGTGCGGTGAGATCGGCGTCGACCTGAAGACCTCGGCCGCCCCGCACACGGTGAACTCGTTCGCGTTCCTCGCGGGCAAGGGCTACTTCGACCACACCAAGTGCCACCGGCTCACCGCCGAGGGCATCTTCGTGCTCCAGTGCGGCGACCCGCAGGGCACGGGTATGGGCGGTCCCGGCTACACGCTCCCGGACGAGAACCTGAAGGACAAGGTCCTGAAGGGCGACACCTACCCGGCGGGGACGGTCGCGATGGCCAACACCGGTCAGAAGCACACCGGCGGCAGCCAGTTCTTCCTGGTCTACAAGGACAGCCCGCTGCCGCCCCAGTACACCCCGTTCGGAACGGTCGACGCGGCGGGCATGAAGGTGCTGAAGAAGATCGCCGACGCCGGTGCGCAGCCGGCCGATCCGACCACGGGCAACACCGCTCCCAACGCGACCGTGGTGATCGACAAGGCGACCGTCGCCAAGTCCTGACGACGACCGCGGTCCGGGAACGGCCGACCGTGGAATTTCGGTCGTGCTGGATGCGGACAGGCAACCCGCTGGTCGCCTATGTTGGCCGTGACGAAACTGTGGACGATGCCCGGGGGTGCTGACGCCCCCCGCAGGCATCATGTGGAGGAGGCGCTGTGAGCAGCGACCCGTGGGGCCGCGTCGACGAGACGGGGACCGTGTACGTGCGTACGGCCGACGGCGAGCAGGTCGTCGGTTCCTGGCAGGCAGGCTCCCCCGAGGAGGCGCTGGCCTACTTCGAGCGCAAGTACGAGGGCCTGGTTGTCGAGATCGGCCTCCTCGAGAAGCGAGTGAAGACCACCGACCTGTCGGCGAAGGACGCCCAGGCCGCCATCGGTCACCTGCGCGAGCAGGTGGACGCGCACCACGCGGTCGGTGACCTGGACGCGCTGCGGGCCCGGCTGGACAAGCTCGTGGCGACCGTCGAGGCGCGCCGTGAGGAGCGCAAGGCGCAGCGGGCCAAGCAGTCCGACGAGGCCCGCAAGGCCAAGGAGGACCTGGTCGCGGAGGCCGAGGAGCTGGCGCGGTCCGACCAGTGGCGGGCCGCGGGCGAGCGGCTGCGGGCGCTGGTGGACACCTGGAAGGGGCTGCCGCGCCTGGACCGCAAGTCCGACGACGAGCTGTGGCACCGCTTCTCGCACGCCCGGTCGGCGTTCTCCAAGCGGCGCAAGGCGCACTTCGCGCAGCTGGACGCGCAGCGCGAGGAAGCCCGCCGGACCAAGGAGCGGCTGGTCGCCGAGGCCGAGGCGCTGTCGGGTTCGACGGACTGGGGGCCGACGGCCGCCCGGTACCGCGAGCTGATGGCGGAGTGGAAGGCCGCGGGCCGCGCCCAGCGCGAGCACGAGGACGACCTGTGGAACCGCTTCCGCGGTGCCCAGGACGTGTTCTTCGCGGCCCGCAGCTCGGTCTTCGCCGAGCGGGACGCGGAGCAGTCGGAGAACCTGAAGCTGAAGGAGGAGCTGGCCGAGGAGGCCGAGAAGCTCCTGCCCATCGGCGATCTGAAGGCCGCCCGAGCCGCCTTCCGCTCGATCAACGAGCGCTGGGAGGCCATCGGTCACGTCCCGCGGGACGCCCGGCCGAAGGTCGAGGGCCGCATGCACGCCGTCGAGCGGGCGATCCAGGAGGCCGAGGAGGCCGAGTGGCGCCGGACCAACCCGGAGGCACGCGCGCGTGCCGAGGGCCTGACCGGTCAGCTCCAGGCCGCCGTGGACAAGCTCAGGGCGCAGATCGAGCAGGCGCGCGCCCAGGGCAACAACGCCAAGGCGGACAAGCTGGAGCGTGAGCTGGAGGGCCGTCAGGCGCTCCTGGACCAGGCTCTGAAGGGCCTTCAGGAGTTCGGCGGCTGAACACCCCACCGCACCCGCGAAAGGGCCCCGTACGCGCGTACGGGGCCCTTTCCGTGCCGGGCCCGCTTCGCGGCGGGCTCCGCCGGCGGGTCTACGACCGGGTGCGTCCCGAGGTCACGCGGTAGACGTCGTACACGCCCTCCACGCCCCGGACGGCCTTCAGGACGTGGCCGAGGTGCTTGGGGTCGCCCATCTCGAAGGTGAACCGGGAGGTGGCGACCCGGTCGCGGGACGTCTGGACGGCCGCGGAGAGGATGTTGACGTGCTGGTCGGAGAGGACGCGCGTGACGTCCGACAGCAGCCGGGACCGGTCCAGCGCCTCGACCTGGATGGCGACCAGGAAGACCGACGACTGGGTGGGCGCCCACTCGACGTCGAGGATCCGCTCCGGCTCCCGGGACAGTGACTCCACGTTGACGCAGTCGCTGCGGTGAACCGATACACCGCTGCCGCGCGTGACGAAGCCGATGATCGGGTCGCCGGGTACGGGCGTGCAGCAGCGGGCCAGCTTGACCCACACGTCGTCGACGCCCTTGACGACGACGCCGGGGTCGGCGCTGGAGCGCCGCTTGCGGCCGCGGCTGCGGGTCGGCGGGACCGCCTCGTCGATCTCCTCGGTGGCGGCCTCCTCGCCGCCGAGGGCCTGGACGAGTTTCTGCACGATGTGCTGCGCGGAGACATGGCCCTCACCGATCGCCGCGTACAGCGCGGAGATGTCCGAGTACCGCATCTCGTGGGCGAGCGTGACGAGGGAGTCGCCGGTGAGGATGCGCTGGATCGGCAGGTTCTGCTTGCGCATGGCCCGCACGATGGCGTCCTTGCCGTGCTCTATCGCCTCGTCCCGGCGCTCCTTGGAGAACCAGGCACGGATCTTGTTGCGCGCCCGGGGCGACTTGACGAAGCCGAGCCAGTCGCGGGACGGGCCGGCGCCGGGCGCCTTGGAGGTGAAGACCTCCACCAGGTCGCCGTTGTCCAGGGTGGACTCGAGCGGTACGAGGCGGCCGTTGACCCGCGCCCCTATGGTGCGGTGGCCGACCTCGGTGTGGACGGCGTAGGCGAAGTCCACCGGGGTCGCGCCGGCGGGCAGTGCGATGACGTCGCCCTTGGGGGTGAAGACGAAGACCTCGTTGCGGGACAGGTCGAAGCGCAGGGACTCCAGGAACTCGCTGGGGTCCTCGGTCTCCTTCTGCCAGTCCAGCAGCTGCCGCAGCCACGCCATGTCGTTGATGGCGTCCTTGTCCTTCGCGGACGTCCGGGGCGCGTCGGTGCGGATCTTGGAGGCGCCGGCGACGGCCTCCTGCTTGTACTTCCAGTGCGCCGCGATGCCGTACTCGGCGCGGCGGTGCATGTCGAAGGTGCGGATCTGGAGCTCGACCGGCTTGCCGTTGGGTCCGATGACCGTCGTGTGCAACGACTGGTACATGTTGAACTTGGGCATCGCGATGTAGTCCTTGAACCGGCCGGGGACCGGGTTCCACCGCGCGTGCACCGTGCCGAGCGCGGCGTAGCAGTCGCGGACCGTGTCGACGAGGACGCGGATGCCCACCAGGTCGTAGATCTCGGCGAAGTCGCGGCCCCGCACGATCATCTTCTGGTAGACGCTGTAGTAGTGCTTGGGGCGGCCGGTGACGGTCGCCTTGATCCGGGCGGCCCGCAGGTCGGCCTGGACCTCGTCGGTCACTATGGCCAGGTACTCGTCGCGCTTGGGCGCCCGCTCGGCCACCAGCCGTACGATCTCGTCGTACATCTTGGGGTAGAGGATCGCGAACGCGAGGTCCTCCAGCTCCCACTTGATGGTGTTCATGCCGAGGCGGTGGGCGAGCGGAGCGTAGATCTCCAGCGTCTCGCGCGCCTTCTTCTCCTGCTTCTCGCGCTTGAGGTAGCGCATGGTGCGCATGTTGTGCAGGCGGTCGGCGAGCTTGATGACCAGCACGCGCGGGTCCTTGGCCATCGCCACGACCATCTTGCGTACGGTCTCGGCCTGGGCGGCCTCACCGAACTTGACCTTGTCCAGCTTGGTGACGCCGTCGACGAGCAGGGCCACGACGTCGCCGAAGTCGCGGCGCAGGTCGTCGAGGCCGTACTCGGTGTCCTCGACGGTGTCGTGCAGCAGGCCCGCCATGAGGGTGGCCGGGTCCATGCCCAGCTCGGCGAGGATGGTGGTCACCGCGAGGGGGTGCGTGATGTACGGGTCGCCGCTCTTGCGCTTCTGGCCGCGGTGCCAGCGCTCGGCGACCTGGTAGGCGCGCTCGATCTGGCGCAGGGTGGAGTTCTCGATCTTGGGGTCGTTGCTGCGCACTATCCGCAGCAGCGGCTCCAGGACCGGGTTGTACGGGTTGGCGCGCTGGACACCGAGGCGGGCGAGGCGGGCCCGGACGCGGTTGGAGGAGCCGGTGCGGCCGGGCTGGACGGCCGGCGGGCGCACCACCGGCGGCTGCGGCGGACGCTCGGGCGTCCGCTGTCCGCCCGCCCGGGCGGCGTCGGGGGCGGGCGCGGGCTTGGGGCGCGCGGACTCGGCGCTCTTCTCGACGGGCGCGGACTGGGCGTGCTCGACCGTCCCGCGGGAGTCGTTCTTCACCTGGGAAGCGCTCGGCGCGGGCTTCGCCGCGGCCGCCGAGGCGGGCTCGGGCTTGGCGGCGGTCAGTGGCTGGGCCTCGTCTGGCAAGAGGGCTCCTCGTGCGCGATCCGGGTCCCCCGGTCAGGCTCCGGAGACCCCATGGTAGCGATCCTGCGCCCGGTCATCGTCTCCAGGCCGCTGTGAGGACCGTGTACCCGTGCAACGCACGGGGCTCCCGCGGGATTCCGGCGAATGTCCCCCGGGGGTTCCCCGGGTGTGCGGCAGGTGTCCGGACGACGACGGCCGCCCCGGGGCTCCCGGGGCGGCCGTCGTCGTGGCGCAGGTCCGTCAGACCTTCAACAGGGCCTCCAGCGGGGCCTCGCCGAGGGCCTCCTCCAGGCGGAGACGGCCGCCCAGGAAGCCCAGCTCCATCAGGACCGCGAGGCCGCAGACCTCGGCGCCCGCGCGCTGGATGAGCTGGATGGCGGCCTCGGCGGTGCCGCCGGTGGCCAGGACGTCGTCCACGATGAGGACGCGGTCGCCGGCGGCCAGGTCCTCGGCGTGCACCTCGATCTCCGCCGAGCCGTACTCCAGGTCGTAGGCCTGGCGCAGCGTGGCCCCGGGCAGCTTGCCGGCCTTGCGGACCGGGATGAAGCCCAGGCCGGCGTGGACGGCGACCGGCGCGCCGAGGATGAAGCCCCGCGCCTCCAGCCCGACGACCTTGGTGGCGCCGGTGTCGGCCGCTATGCCGGCCAGCGTGCCGGTGAGCGCGGTGAAGGCCGCCGGGTCGGCCAGGAGCGGGGTGATGTCCTTGAACATCACGCCCGGCTCCGGGTAGTCGGCCACGTCGCGGATACGGCTGAGCAGCAGCTCCTCGATGTCGCTCATCGGCGCTTCCCCGAGGTGCGGCCGCGGCCCCGGCCGCGGGAGACGGGCTGGTTGCGCGGGCCCACGACGGCGGGGGTGGCCTCGTCGGAGTCGTCGACGGCGAGGGTACGGGCGTCCGCGAGGTCCTCGTCCGCCGGGGACTGGGCGCGCTTGGCCAGCACCCGCTTGGTGAGGGCCTTCATCGCCGGCTCGCGCTCCTTGAGGTCGGCGACGAGCGGCGTGGCGATGAAGATCGAGGAGTAGGCACCGGCCGCGAGACCCACGAACAGCGACAGGGAGATGTCGTTGAGCGTGCCCGCACCGAGGAAGCCGCCGCCGATGAAGAGCAGGCCGGCGACCGGCAGCAGGGCGACCACCGTGGTGTTGATGGACCGGACCAGCGTGCCGTTGATCGACCGGTTGGCGATGTCGCCGTAGGTGAAGCGGGTCTGCTTGGTGATGTCCTTCGTCTGCTCCTTGAGGCTGTCGAAGACGACGACCGTGTCGTAGAGCGAGTAGCCGAGGATGGTCAGCAGACCGATGACCGTGCCGGGCGTGACCTCGAAACCGACCAGGGCGTAGATACCGGTCGTGATGGTGATGTCGTGGATCAGCGCGACGAGCGCGGCGACGGCCATGCGCCACTCGAAGGCGATCGCCAGGTAGATCGTCACCAGGACCATGAAGATCGCCAGGCCCTCCCAGGCCTTGTTGGCGATCTGCTCGCCCCAGCTCGGGCCGACCAGGTCGGCGGCGAGCTTCTCCGGGTCGAGCTTCAGGTCCTCGGCCAGCTCCTGCTTGATCCTGTCGGACTGGTCGGTGTCGATGCCGGCGATCTGGATGCGCAGGCTGCCGTTGCCGAGCTTCTGCACGATCGCCTGGTGGCCGGAGGCGTCCTGGGCGAACTCCTCCGCCTGTGCCACCGACGTGCTCATCTTCGTGGGCGTCGTGAAGACCGCGCCGCCCTGGAACTCGATGCCCATGTTCAGGCCGCGCACCGCCAGGCCGACGATGGCCGTGATGGTGATCAGGATCGAGATGCCGTACCAGATCTTGCGCTTGCCGACGAAGTCGTAGGAGATCTCGCCGCGGTGCAGCCGAGCGCCGAGGTTGCCGAGTTTCGACATCGCTCACGCCTCCTTCGGGTCGACAGGGCCGGCGACGGGACCGGCGGGACGGCGGGTGCGGCGCAGCGGCGGCTTGGCACCCAGGCTCTTCGGGTCGAGGCCGGACCACTTGTGGCCGTTGGCGAAGAACGGGCGGCGGGCGAGCAGTGTCATCAGCGGCTTGGTGAAGAAGAAGACGACGACCACGTCCAGCAGGGTGGTGAGACCCAGCGTGAACGCGAAGCCCTGGACCTTGCCGACGGTCACGATGAACAGCACCGCGGCGGCGAGGAAGGACACGAAGTCGGAGACGAGGATGGTGCGCCGGGCGCGCGGCCAGGCCCGCTCGACGGCGGGGCGCAGCGAGCGGCCCTCACGGATCTCGTCCCGGATGCGTTCGAAGTACACGATGAACGAGTCGGCGGTGATACCGATGGCGACGATGGCACCGCAGACGGCCGGCAGGTTCAGCGCGAAGCCGATGGCCGGGCCGAGCAGCGACATGATCACGTAGGTGAGGATCGCCGAGACCACCAGCGAGGCCATGGCCACGAGCGACAGACCGCGGTAGTAGACCACCAGGTAGAGCACGACCAGCGCGAGGCCGATGGCGCCGGCGAGCAGGCCGGCGCGCAGCTGCTCACCGCCGAGGGCGGCGGTGACGGTGGTGACGGACTGCTCCTGGAAGGACAGCGGCAGGGCGCCGTACGACAGCATGTTGGCGAGGCCCTGCGCCTCCTCCTGCTTGAAGCTGCCGGAGATCTCCGCCTGGCCGCCGGTGATGGCCTGCTGCACGTACGGGCTGGAGACGACCTCGCCGTCGAGGACGATGCCGAACTCGTTCTGCGGCGGCTGGTTCTTGGCGAGCTCGCCGGTGATGTCCGCGAACTTGTCGGCACCGCTCTTGGTGAAGTTCATCTGGACCTGCCAGCCGGCGGCGCCCTGGGTGTCGAAGACGGCCTGCGCCTTCTTCACCTCGGTGCCGTCCACGGCGGCCGGGCCGAGCAGGTACTTGTACCAGGTTCCGTCGATCTCGCCGCAAGCCACGGTGGACTGGCCGGGCTTGGCGCGCTTGCCGGCGTTGGCGCGGGCGGTGGGCTTGGTGCAGTCGAGGGCCGCGTACTGGGCCTGGAGCTTGGAGTCCGTGGCCGTGCCGCCGCTGGAGGAGGCCGACGGGGTGGCCGACGGCGTGCCGCTGCCGGAGGCGGAGGCGCTCGCCGACGGGGTGGGGCTCGCCTTCTTCAGCGCGTCGGTGACGGCGCGGCCCTGGGAGGTGGCCGAGGCGCCGGGGGACGCGGTGCCGGACGAGGAGGCCTCTTCCTTGGAGGAGGCGCTGGAGGACGGGCTCGCGCTCGGCTTCGGCGAGGAGCTGCCGCTGGAGGAGGCGCTCGGCGAGGGGCTCTTCGCGGCCTGGCCGCTGGGCTCGCTGGCGAGGACCGGCCGGAAGTACAGCTTTGCGGTGGTGCCGACCTGCTCCTGGGCCTCCTCGGAGTTGGTGCCCTTGGGGATGTTGACGATGATGTTGTCGTTCCCCTGGGTCTGCACCTCCGCCTCGGAGACACCCAGACCGTTGACACGGCGGTTCATGATGTCGACCGCGGTGTCCATGTTGGCCTTGTTGATCGCGGACCCCTGGTCGGCCTTCGCCTTGAGCGTGATGCTCGTGCCACCGGCGAGGTCGATGCCGAGACGCGGGGTGGTGTGCCCGGAGAGGAACATCCCCCCGGTGAGCGCCACGATGGCGATCAGGATGAGGGCCAGCGAGCGCCCTGGCTTGCTCGGGGCGCTCGCGCTTCGGCCCCTCTTAGGTGCTGCCACCTTCTCGTACTCCCTCTCGGGCCGCCCCGCGCCCGGTCGGCGCGGTCGGCCATGACATGGTGTCGGGCTCCCGTGCGGGAAACAGACGCGCCCGGGATGCGCGGGGCGCCATCATGCCGCCGCCGCGCCTCCCGGGGCGTGACTACTTCGCGTCGGAGTCGCCGTCGGTCTTCTTCGGCTCGTCCTCCGCCTTGGCGTCGGCGGCACCGGCCGCGTCGGCGTCCTTCGCGGCGTCCTTCTTACCGAGGTCGATCTTGTCGTCGGAGGCGGCGGCAGCGGCGGCGGATCCGTCGGTCCGGTCGGTCTCGGTGAGGGAGGAGGCGTCGTCCGGGACGAGGTCGGCGTCGGACTTCAGGTCGTGCTCGATGCCGTGGACGATGCGGTTGTACTCGTCGTCGGTGAGGACGGCGCCGATGGCGTTCTTGGCGAAGAGGAGCTCGACGCCCGGCCCGGCGTCGAGGAGGACCGTGTCCTCGTTGACCTCCTTGACCGTCGCGTACATCCCCCCGATCGTGCGGACACCGGAGCCGGGCTGCATCTGGTTCCGCATGTCGACGGCCTGCTGCTGCTTCTTCTTGGCCGAGCGCGTCATCAGGAACATGGCCGCGATGAGCACGATGAAGGGGAGAAGGGTATAGGCATTCACGGGACGGAATTTCCTTCGCGCGACCGCGCGGTGAGCGGCCTGTTGGATGGGGGTGTGGTCGGCGCCGCCCGGAAGGGCGGCATCGGCGGAGTCTAAGCGAGTCCGCTCTCATGGAACAACGCTCAGCATGGCACCTGGGTTCCTCCCCTGGCCATCGCCCTCGCCGAGCGGCGGCCATCACGCCCCGAACAGGTCCTGTTGTCCGTTTCCCGGGGCCGCCGGGCGCGGTGGGGTGAGGCCGAGGTGCGCCCAGGCCGCCGGCGTCGCGACCCGGCCGCGCGGGGTGCGGGCGAGCAGGCCCTCCCGCACCAGGAAGGGTTCGGCGACCTCCTCCACGGTCTCCCGCTCCTCCCCCACCGCGACGGCGAGGGTGGACAGGCCGACCGGTCCGCCGCCGAAGAGCTTCAGCAGCGCTTCGAGGACCGCGCGGTCGAGCCGGTCGAGACCGCGCGGGTCGACCTCGTAGACGGCGAGGGCGGCGGCGGCGATCTCCCGGGTGATCACCCCGTCGGCCTTGACCTGCGCGTAGTCCCGGACGCGGCGCAGCAGGCGGTTGGCGATACGGGGCGTGCCCCGGGAGCGGCCGGCGATCTCGGCGGCGCCGTCCGGCTCGATGCCGACGTCCAGCAGCTGCGCCGAGCGGTGGACGACGCGCTCCAGCTCGTGCGGTTCGTAGAACTCCATGTGCGCGGTGAAGCCGAAGCGGTCGCGCAGCGGCGGCGGCAGCAGGCCCGCGCGGGTGGTGGCGCCGACGAGGGTGAACGGCGGCAGTTCCAGGGGGATCGCGGTGGCGCCGGGCCCCTTGCCGACGATGACGTCGACGCGGAAGTCCTCCATCGCCATGTACAGCATCTCCTCGGCGGGCCGGGACATGCGGTGGATCTCGTCCAGGAAGAGGACCTCGCCCTCCTGGAGGGAGGAGAGGATGGCGGCGAGGTCGCCGGCGTGCTGGATGGCCGGGCCCGAGGTGATGCGGATCGGGGCGCCCATCTCGGCCGCGATGATCATCGAGAGGGTGGTCTTGCCGAGGCCGGGCGCGCCGGAGAGCAGCACGTGATCGGCGGTGGCACCGCGCGCCCGGGCGGCGCGCAGGACCAGGTCGAGCTGTTCGCGGACCTTCTGCTGGCCGATGAACTCGTCGAGGTCCTTGGGGCGCAGGGCGGCCTCGACGGCCTGGTCCTCCCGGTCGGCGGACGCACCGACGAGCCGCTCGGGAGCGGGGGTGTCGGTCGAGTCGTCCCAGTTCACGAGGTTCTCCTAGCGAGGTGGCGCAGGTCAGCGGGCGCGGTTCAGGGTCTGGAGAGCGGCCTTCAGCAGCTGTCCCACCTGCGGGGTGCCGCCGGCGGCCTCCGCCTGGGGCGCCACGGCGGTCACGGCCTCGTCGGCCTCCCGGGTGGCGTAGCCGAGGCCGATGAGGGCCGCGTGCAGCTGGTCGCGCCAGCCCTGGCTGACGGGCGCGCCGACGGCCGGGGCGCCGACGGGCTCACCGAGCCGGTCCTTCAGCTCCAGCAGCAGCTTCTGGGCACCCTTCTTGCCGATGCCGGGCACGGCGGTGAGGGCCTTCTCGTCGCCGGTGGCGACCGCGCGGCGCAGCGCGTCCGGGGTGTGCACGGCGAGCATCGCCTGGGCCAGGCGCGGGCCGACGCCGCTCGCGGTCTGGAGCAGTTCGAAGACCTGGCGCTCGTCGTCGTCGGCGAAGCCGTAGAGGGTGAGCGAGTCCTCGCGGACCACGAGCGAGGTGTGCAGCTTGGCCGGCCGGCCGACGCGCAGCGCCGACAGGGTGTTCGGCGTGCACTGGACGGCCATGCCGACGCCGCCGACCTCGACGACCGCTGCGTCGGGGGCGAGCGCGGCGACCGTGCCGCTGACGAAGGCGATCATGCCGTACGGCCTTTCGTTGCGTGGGCTGTGTGCCGGGCGGCCGCCTGCTGGAGCCGGTTCTGGGCGGGGCCGCGCCAGATGTGACAGATGGCGAGCGCGAGGGCGTCGGCGGCATCGGCGGGCCGGGGCGGCGCGGCGAGCCGGAGCAGCCGGGTCACCATGGCTCCGACCTGCGCCTTGTCGGCGCGGCCGCTGCCGGTGATGGCGGCCTTGACCTCGCTGGGGGTGTGCAGGGCGACGGGGATGCCGCGCCGGGCGGCGCACAGCATGGCGACGGCGCTGGCCTGGGCGGTGCCCATGACCGTGCGCACGTTGTGCTGGCTGAAGACGCGCTCGACGGCGACGAACTCGGGCCGGTGCTCGTCCAGCCACTGCTCGATGCCCTGCTCGACGGCGAGCAGCCGGTGGCTGAGCTCGGCGTCCGCCGGGGTTCGGACGACGCCGACGCCGACCATGGTGAGCGGCCGGCCCGCGACCCCCTCGACGACGCCGATCCCGCACCGGGTCAGCCCGGGGTCCACCCCCAGAACACGCACCGCGCCCCTCCCTCCGATCGCCTCGATCACATGTTTGTGCAGGCTATCGGGTCCCACTGACAATGACGGCGGGCCGGTGGGACGTGTCCCACCGGCCCGCCGTCATCGCCGCCGTACCGGCGGGGGTCAGGCGTCGACCTTCTCCATGACCTCGTCGCTCACGTCGAAGTTGGCGAAGACGTTCTGCACGTCGTCGCTGTCCTCGAGCGCGTCGATGAGCTTGAAGATCTTCTTGGCGCCCTCCTCGTCCAGCTCGACCTGCATGGTCGGGACGAAGTTGGCGTCGGCGGAGTCGTAGTCGATGCCGGCGTCCTGGAGGGCGGTGCGGACCGCGACCAGGTCGGTGGCCTCGCTGATGACCTCGAAGGTCTCGCCGAGGTCGTTGACCTCCTCGGCCCCCGCGTCCAGGACGGCACCGAGCACGTCGTCCTCGGTCAGCTCGCCCTTGGGGACGATCACGACGCCCTTGCGGTTGAACAGGTACGACACCGAGCCCGGGTCGGCCATGGAGCCGCCGTTGCGGGTCATCGCGACACGGACCTCGGAGGCGGCGCGGTTGCGGTTGTCGGTGAGGCACTCGATGAGCACCGCGACGCCGTTCGGGCCGTAGCCTTCGTACATGATCGTCTCGTAGTCGGCGCCGCCGGCCTCGAGACCTCCACCGCGCTTGATGGCCGAGTCGATGTTCTTGTTGGGAACCGACTGCTTCTTGGCCTTCTGGACAGCGTCGTAGAGGGTCGGGTTGCCGTCGAGGTCGACGCCGCCCATCCGCGCCGCGACCTCGATGTTCTTGATCAGCTTCGCGAAGAGCTTGCCGCGCTTGGCGTCGATCACGGCCTTCTTGTGCTTCGTCGTGGCCCATTTAGAGTGGCCGGACATCTGCCTGTCTCCTTCGCGTAACCCATCCTGTACGAACGCCCCCTGGCGGGAAGGCCGGGGGGACCCCCGGAGATCCTACAAGGACTCCGGTGTCCGGTTGGCGCGCACCATGTCGACGAACAGGGAGTGCACGCGGTGGTCGCCGGTCAGTTCGGGGTGGAACGAGGTGGCGAGCGCGTTGCCCTGGCGTACGGCGACGATGTGGCCCTCGTGCTCGGCGAGCACGTCGGCCCCCGCGCCCACGGACTCCACCCAGGGGGCGCGGATGAAGACGCCCTCCACAGGATCGCCCGGAATGCCCCGCACGTCGAGCGCCGCCTCGAACGACTCGTTCTGCCGCCCGAAGGCGTTGCGGCGCACGATCATGTCGATGCCGCCGATGGTCTCCTGGCCCGAGCGCGGGTCGAGGATCTTGTCGGCGAGCATGATCATGCCGGCGCAGGTGCCGTAGACGGGCATGCCGCTGCGCACGCGTGCGCGCAGGGGCTCCATGAGGCCGAACAGGACGGCCAGCTTGGAGATGGTGGTGGACTCGCCGCCGGGCAGGACGAGGCCGTCGACCTCGGCGAGTTCCTCGGGGCGCCGCACCGGCCTGGCCACGGCGTCGGCCGCGGCCAGGGCGATGAGGTGCTCCCGTACGTCGCCCTGGAGGGCCAGGACGCCTATGACAGGAGTGTTCATGGAGTCAGTACCTGGGTTTCAGTGCCTGGGCTTCGGTACGGGTTTCCGTACCGGTGGTCACCAGCCGCGGTTGGCGTACCGCTCGGACTCGGGCAGGATGTCGCAGTTGATGCCGACCATGGCCTCGCCGAGGTTGCGGGACGCGTCCGCGATGATCTTCGGGTCGTCGTAGAAGGTGGTGGCCTTCACGATGGCGGCGGCGCGCTTGGCCGGGTCGCCGGACTTGAAGATGCCGGAGCCGACGAAGACGCCCTCGGCACCGAGCTGACGCATCAGGGCGGCGTCGGCCGGGGTGGCCACGCCACCGGCGGAGAAGAGGACCACCGGCAGCTTGCCCAGCTCGGCGACCTCCTTGACCAGCTCGTACGGGGCGCGCAGCTCCTTGGCGGCGGCGTAGAGCTCGTGGTTGTCCAGGCCGCGCAGGCGGGCGATGTCGCCCTTGATCTGGCGCAGGTGGCGGACCGCCTCGACGACGTTGCCGGTGCCGGCCTCGCCCTTGGAGCGGATCATCGCGGCGCCCTCGGCGATGCGGCGCAGGGCCTCGCCCAGGTTGGTCGCACCACAGACGAAGGGGGTGGTGAAGGACCACTTGTCGGAGTGGTTGACCTCGTCGGCCGGGGTGAGCACCTCGGACTCGTCGATGTAGTCCACGCCGAGGGACTGGAGCACCTGGGCCTCGACGAAGTGGCCGATGCGGGACTTGGCCATGACCGGGATCGAGACGGCGTCGATGATGCCTTCGATCATGTCCGGGTCGGACATGCGGGCCACGCCGCCGTCCTTGCGGATATCGGCCGGGACCCGCTCCAGGGCCATGACGGCGACGGCGCCCGCGTCCTCGGCGATCTTCGCCTGCTCCGGCGTGACGACGTCCATGATCACGCCGCCCTTGAGCTGCTCGGCCATGCCGCGCTTCACGCGGGCGGTGCCGGTCTCGGGAGCCTGGTTCTCGATGGTGGACACGGGTGACCTCACTGAAGTGAAAGAGGGTTTCTGCTCCGATGAGGAAACGCGAGTGGACCAGGCCACAGCAAGGGCCAATGGCAAGCCGGTGGATCCTTTTGGTCCGCCCGGGCTCAGGCGGCCCGCTCCGCCAGGGCCGCCGGCGGCTCGTCGTCCATCTCGAAGGCCAGCGGGAAGGGGGCGTGGCCGGCCAGGCGGAACCAGCGGACCTTGCGGTGTTCGCGGAGCCTGCGGGCCGCGCCCACGGTGTCGTTGTGGAAGCGGCGGGCCATCGGCACCCGGCGTACGGCCTCGGCGAGCTCGCGGGTGGCCTCCTCGCCGCCGGGGGCCTCCCGGACCGCCTCCACCTGCGCCGGGTCCTCGAAGACCGCCCGCAACGCCTGGCTGAGCTCGCTCTCGGCGACCTCCCGTTGCTCCTCCTCGGCCTGCCGGGCCGCGTGCGCGGCCTCGTAGAGCACGATCGAGGCGGCCGGGTCCAGCACGCCCGAGGTCGCCAGTTCCTGGGTCACGGAGGCCCGCCGCAGCAGCTGGGCGTCGAGCGCGGCCCGGGCGGCGTCCATCCGCACGTGCAGCCGGTCCAGCCGCCCGGCCGTCCAGCTCAGGTACATGCCGATGGCGAGGAGTGCGACGAAAATCCAGATGAGGGTTGCGGTCACGGCCGAAGGCTATCGGCTGCCCCGGCACGCTCCCCGGGTCAGTCCCGGGCCAGGCCGAACCGGGCCCGCAGGCCCGTGGTGCGCTCGTCGGCGCCGACCGCGGCCGCGCCGGCGGTGACCGTCTCGTAGACCGACAGGATGTCCGCGCCGACCGTCGACCAGTCGAACCGCCGTACATGGGCGCTGCCGCGCTCGCGCAGCTCCGTCCGGCGGGCCGGGTCCGCCAGCAGCCGCACGGCCGCCTCGGCGAGCGCGTCGGAGTCCTCGTTGGCGAACACCTCCCCGGCCTCGCCCTGGTCGAGGACCTGCACGAAGGCGTCCAGGTCGGAGGCGAGGACGGGCGCGCCCGCGGACAGCGCCTCGACCAGGATGATGCCGAAGCTCTCGCCGCCGGTGTTGGGGGCGACGTACAGGTCGACGCTGCGCAGGAGGCGCGCCTTGTCCTCGTCGCTGATCATGCCGAGGAACTCCACGCGCGGGCGCAGTTCCTCGGGCAGGTCCGCGACGGCCGCCTCCTCGTCGCCCCGGCCCGCCACCAGCAGCCGCGTCCCGGGGCGGGCCGCGAGGATCTTCGGCAGCGCCTTCATCAGGACGGGCAGGCCCTTGCGGGGCTCGTCGATACGGCCGATGAAGCCGATGGTCCCGCCCTGCCACTCCGCCTTGGGCTCGGCCTCGGCGAAGAAGTCCACGTCGACGCCGTTGGGGATGACGACCGCGTCCCCGCCCAGGTGCTCGACCAGCGTCCGGCGGGCGTACTCGCTGACCGCGATCCGCGCGCTGATCTTCTCCAGGGCGGCCTGGAGGATCGCGTAGGCGGCGATCATCGCGCGCGAGCGCGGATTGGAGGTGTGGAAGGTGGCGACGATGGGGCCCTGCGCCGCCCAGCAGGTCAGCAGGCCCAGCGAGGGCGAGGTCGGCTCGTGGATGTGCACCACGTCGAAGGCGCCGTCGTGCAGCCAGCGGCGCACCCGCGCGGCCGACAGGAACCCGAAGTTCAGCCGGGCCACCGAGCCGTTGTACGGCACCGGGACCGCGCGGCCGGCCGAGACGACGTACGGCGGCAGGGGCGTGTCGTCGTCGGCCGGGGCGAGGACCGAGACCTCGTGGCCCAGCCGGATGAAGTACTCGGCGAGGTCGCGGATGTGGAACTGGACGCCCCCGGGGACGTCCCAGGAGTACGGGCAGACGATCCCGATTCTCACGCGGGTCCCTTCGCGGGGTCGAGGTCGGCGAGCCACAGCCGCTGGAGCATGTGCCAGTCCTCCGGGTGGTCGGCGATGCCGGTGGCGAAGGCGTCGGCCAGCGCCTGTGTCATGAGGGACGTCTTCTCGGCCCGGGTACCTGCCTCCGGCACCTCGACGGGGGCGTGGACGCGGCCCTTCATGACGGGCGAGTCGTCGTACCAGAGAGTGACGGGCAGCAGCAGCGCCCCGGTCTGCTGGGCGAGCAGGGCCGGTCCGGCCGGCATCCGGGCCGGCTCGCCGAAGAAGTCGACCTCCACGCCCGAGGCGGACAGGTCGCGGTCGGCGACCAGGCAGACCAGGCCGCCGTCGCGCAGCCGGCGGGCCAGGGTGCCGAAGGCGGACCCGCCGCTGTGCGGCAGGACCTCCATGCCGAGACCCTCGCGGTAGGCGACGAAGCGGTCGTAGAGCGTCTCGGGCTTCAGGCGCTCGGCGACCGTCGTGAACGGTGTCTGCAGCTTGGTGGTGACCCACGCGCCGGCCAGGTCCCAGTTGGCCAGGTGCGGCAGGGCGATGATCACGCCCCGGCCGGAGGCGAGGCCGTCGGTGAGGAAGTGCAGGTCCTTGGCCTCGAAGCCGGTCCGTACCCGCTCGGCGCTCCAGGCCGGGAGCCGGAAGGACTCCATCCAGTAGCGCAGGTAGGAGCGCATGCCCGCGCGGGACAGTTCGGCGAGGCGCTCGGGGCCGGCGTCGGGCACCACGCGCGCGTAGTTCGCCTCCAGCCGCTGCACGCCCTTGCCACGCTGCTTCCAGGCGAGGTCGGCGATGGTCCGGCCGAGGCGGACCGCAACCGGCTCGGGGAGCTTCCTGACGGTGCTCCAGCCGAGGCCGTAGAGCGTGTCGCTCAGCCGTTCCGCCGCGCTCACTGCGCCGCCTCGCTCCCCTGGGCCGCGTTCTGCGGGGCCGCCGCCTCCGCCTCGGCGGACTCGCGGCGGACGGTGACCACCCGCTGGATCAGCGTGACGAGGCTGCCGACGGCGACGATCCACAGGGCGACCGGCAGCAGCCACTGGATGCCCGGCACACCGAACGCGTGCAGACCCGCGAAACCGGCGGCGACCAGCGAGATCACCAGCCGCTCGGCGCGCTCGACGAGCCCGTTGACGGCGACCGGCAGCCCGATCGACTCGCCGCGCGCCTTGGTGTACGACACCACCTGGCCGCTGGCCAGGCAGAAGATCGACACCGCGCACAGGGCGTCGTTGTGCCCCTGGCCCGCGTACCAGAGCGCGAAACCGCCGAAGATCGCGCCGTCGGCGACCCGGTCCAGGGTGGAGTCCAGGAAGGCGCCCCAGCGGCTGGAGCGGCCCAGCTGGCGGGCCATGTTGCCGTCGACCAGGTCGGAGAAGACGAACAAGGTGATCACGACCGTGCCCCAGAAGAACTCGCCCCGGGGGTAGAAGACCAGCGCGCCCGCGACCACACCGGCCGTGCCGATGAGCGTGACCGTGTCGGGGCTCACGCCCCGGCGGATGAGAAACGCGGCGAACGGTGTGAGGACACGCGTGAAGAATGCACGCGCGTACTTGTTCAGCATGGCCTTCCCGACGGTCGGTGTGCCGCGGCCCCTGGTGGCCCCCGGCTGGCCCATCGTAGCCACGCGCGCGGGCGCGTGACGGGCGGGCACCCGCGGCTCGTGGCGTGAACCGGTGCGTGCCGCCGCGCACGGAGCGTGAGTGGCGCGATCGGTACCGGTCCGTACCCTTCGCGGCCGTTCGTATGGACGCCACGTGACGGGAGTGGAAAGCTCGAATAACCGCGGGCGTCGCCGGAGCCGCCAGAGCACGCGGATCCCGCGTGTCCGCGCCCACAGTGACCTCACCGTGCACGGGAGGCAGGATCATGGGCGACAAGGCACACACTCACCACCCCGGAGCCGCCGGCAGGGCTCTGTCGGCCGACCACCCCGCGTCCGTACGGAACGTGGTGCTGGTCGGCCACTCCGGCTCGGGAAAGACGACTCTGGTGGAGGCCCTCGCGCTGACCGCGGGGGCGGTGAACCGGGCGGGCCGGGTCGAGGACGGCGGCACCGTCTCGGACTACGACGACATCGAGCACCGGCAGCAGCGCTCGGTACAGCTTTCCGTGGTGCCGGTCGAATGGGACGGCATCAAGGTCAACGTGCTGGACACGCCCGGCTACGCCGACTTCGTCGGGGAGCTGCGGGCCGGTCTGCGCGCCGCCGACGCGGC
Organism: Streptomyces sp. NPDC013455; assembly: GCF_040632975.1. Classification (NCBI taxonomy): domain Bacteria; kingdom Bacillati; phylum Actinomycetota; class Actinomycetes; order Kitasatosporales; family Streptomycetaceae; genus Streptomyces; species Streptomyces sp. NPDC013455. The sequence continues at coordinate 32,763 of NZ_JBEYCX010000017.1, forward strand.
CCTGTTCGTCGTCTCGGCCTCGGACGGCGTGGACGGCTCGACCCGGATGGTGTGGGAGGAGTGCGCGGCCGTCGGCATGCCCCGCGCGATCGTGATCACGCACCTGGAGTCCGCGCGCGCGGACTTCGAGGAGACGACCCGGATCTGCGCGGAGGTCTTCGGCGGGGACGACCCCGACGCCGTGCTGCCGCTGTACCTGCCGCTGCGCGGGCCCGAGGGCCCCGACGGGCACGCGCCCGTGACCGGGCTGATCGGGCTGCTGACGCAGCGGCTCTTCGACTACTCGACCGGGGAGCGCAAGGAGTCCGAGCCCGGTGAGGACCAGCTGCCGGACATCGAGGAGGCCCGCAACCGGCTCATCGAGGGGATCATCGCCGAGAGCGAGGACGAGACCCTCATGGACCGCTACCTGGGCGGCGAGCAGATCGATGTCGAGATCCTCGTCCAGGACCTGGAGCGGGCCGTGGCGCGCGGTTCGTTCTTCCCGGTGCTGGCCGCAGCCCCCGCCGCGGAGGGCGCCCGGCAGGGCCTCGGCACGGTCGAGCTGCTGGAGCTGGTCACCGGTGGCTTCCCGACCCCGTTCGAGCACCCGCTGCCCGAGGTGACCACCATCGACGGCAAGCCCCGGGAGCTGGAACCGTGCGACACCGGCGGTCCGCTGGTCGCCGAGGTCGTGAAGACCTCCTCCGACCCCTACGTGGGACGAATCTCGCTGGTCCGCGTCTTCTCCGGCACGCTGCGCCCGGACCAGACGGTGCACGTCTCCGGGCACGGCCTCGCCGACCGCGGGCACGAGGACCACGACGTCGACGAGAAGGTCGGCGCCCTGTCCATGCCGTTCGGCAAGCAGCAGCGCCCGGTGACCCGGGCCGTCGCCGGCGACCTGGTGTGCGTGGCCAAGCTGAGCCGCGCCGAGACCGGCGACACCCTCTCCGCCAAGGACGATCCGCTCCTGATGGAGCCCTGGCGGATGCCCGACCCGCTGCTGCCCCTCGCCATCCACGCGCACAGCAAGGCCGACGAGGACAAGCTGTCGCAGGGGCTGGCCCGGCTGGTGGCCGAGGACCCCACCATGCGCCTGGAGCAGAACCAGGACACCCACCAGGTGGTCCTGTGGTGTCTGGGCGAGGCCCACGCGGACGTCGCCCTGGAGCGGCTGCGCAGCCGCTACGGCGTCCAGGTCGACGTGGTCCCGCACCGGGTCTCGCTGCGGGAGACGTTCGCGCACCGGGCCACCGGGCGGGGCCGGCACGTCAAGCAGTCCGGCGGCCACGGCCAGTACGCCATCTGCGAGATCGAGGTGGAGCCGCTGCCGGGCGGCTCGGGCATCGAGTTCGTGGACAAGGTGGTCGGCGGCGCGGTGCCCCGCCAGTTCATCCCGTCCGTCGAGAAGGGCGTGCGGGCGCAGGCCGCCAAGGGCGTCGCCGCCGGCTATCCCCTGGTGGACGTGCGGGTCACGCTGCTGGACGGCAAGGCGCACTCGGTGGACTCCTCCGACGCCGCCTTCCAGACGGCGGGCGCGCTGGCGCTGCGGGAGGCCGCGGCCGACGCGCGGATCCACCTGCTGGAGCCGGTCGCCGAGGTGACCGTGCTGGTCGGCGACGACTACGTGGGCCCCGTGATGAGCGACCTGTCCGGGCGCCGCGGCCGGCTGCTGGGCACCGAACAGGTGGGCACGGGACGGACCCTGATCCGTGCCGAGGTGCCCGAGTTCGAGATCGGCCGGTACGCCGTCGACCTGCGCTCGCTCTCGCACGGCACGGCGCGCTTCGACCGGAGCTACGCCCGGCACGAGCCGATGCCGCCGCAGATCGCCGAGCGGATCCGTGAACAGGCCGGGGACGAGGGGTAGTACGAGGGGTGCGGCCCGGCGCGCGGGCGGGCGGCTTCGGCCGTCCGCCCGCGGGCTGTCGGTGCCGGCGGATACGCTGATCACCTGATCACGTCGTGCCGAAAGGCGTCCGGTATCGGCACGGCGACCGGTCCAACAGGTGTGCGGAGCAGGGAAGTCGGGAAGGCCGCAGGAACGGCACCGGCGGTGATGGGGGCGGGAATGTCGTTTGGAACGGAGTGGGACGGGCCACAGGTGCCCGTCTCGGGCGGTGAGGGACAGGCGGCGACCTCCGCGCTGGCGTCCGCCGCGTACCGGGACAGCCCGATGGAGGAGATCAAGAAGGCCGACAACGAGTGGCACCAGTCGACCGTGAAAGCCGGCCGGATGAGACTGTTCCGGCCCAATCTCGGGGAGGCGTTCTCCCGGGCCGTCGTCGACCGGATGCTCGCCCCCGGCCGCGCCGCGCTCATCCAGTCCTTCGGCACCGATCCCCAGTTCGTCGTGGAGCACTGCCTGGCGGCGAACAACATCCGGCGGGAGCGCGACAACCGTCTGACCGCCGTCACCGTCGTGTGCGGCCTGCTCTTCCTGCCCGGCATGCTCGTCTGGCTGCTCGTCTTCCAGCTGCGCACCTTCGTCGCCAAGCGTGACGACAAGCGGGCCGGGACGCTGGGCACCGTGCTCCTGCTGGGCGTCGGCCTGCTCGCCGCCCTGTTCCTGCTCAAGATGCCCTTCTCCGGCTTCTGGGCGCTGTACGGCCGGGCGGCCGTCGTCGCCCCCGTGCTCGGCTGGTTCTGGGCGAAGCGGATCTGCGAGCGCACCGCGAAGGATCTGCGGGCCCGCTGGGACGGTCTGCTCTCCGGCACCAGCGTCGGCGCCAAGGTCCCCGAGGCCGTGCCGCGCGGCCCGGGTCACACCGCCGCCGAGGACCTGCGGCTGTCCCTGGCCCGGCTCAGCGCGGAACAGCAGTCCAACTCCGTCTTCTACGCCGGCCCCAAGGGCATACTCGGCATGGGCACCCGCTGGGGCGCCTGGCAGCTCGCCGAGGACCTGGTGCCCGCCGACCCGGGCCGGGAGATCCACCCCTTCCGCAGCTGGGACGTCATACGTGCGATCCACGACCAGCTGGCCCTGCTGGAGCGCGGCCCGCTGCACACCGGCGGCTTCCCCAAGCCGTCGATCAAGCACTGGATCGTCACCCCGATCGGCGAGAAGGCCACGTCCGTGTCCCGGCCCGAGGGCACCGACGTGGAGGCGTTCCAGGTCAAACCGCACGCCATACAGGAGATCTGCAACAAGCAGCAGTTCGGCAGCGGCGACCGCTACTACCTGGGCGTGCAGTGGACGCTGTGGGACGGCCAGCTGGTCATCACCATGCTGATCACGGTGACCGTGCTGCACCAGACGCTGCGCATCGAGGTCACCGGGCATGCGCTGGGACCGGTGAACCCGCTGTTCACGACGAAGCCGGCGGCGCCGACCAAGGAGGTCGCCAAGTCCTTCAAGCCGTGGGAGAACCGCACCGTCACGCTGCCGCTGGTCGGTCCGGACGAGGTCGTACGGCTGGCCGTGCGCGCCCCGCTGACCTGGTACCCGCCGCTGCTGAAGTGGCTCGGCGGCTCGCTGGGGCTGCCCGAGCCGTTCGGACTGCGGCACGCCTGGGCCGACCAGCCCTGGCGGCACCGCTTCATGGCCGACGACGCGCTGCGCGCGGCCACTCCGGTGCTGCGCGTGGTCCACTCGGCCGCGATCAAGGTGCTGGAGGAGAACGGCGTGAACACGGAGAAGTTCGGTGCCCGGTCGGCGTTCCTCAGCGGCAACGTACAGGATCCGACGCCGCGGAAGGCCGACGTGTACGACGCGTGAGCGGTGCCCTCGGCCGAGGGCACCGCGGGGCCTCACGCCGGCCACGCCTCCGCGAGCATCTTGCGGGTGTCGGCCAGCAGCTGCGGCAGCACCTTGGTGTGGCCGACCACCGGCATGAAGTTCGTGTCGCCGCCCCAGCGCGGGACGATGTGCTGGTGCAGATGCGCGGCGATGCCGGCGCCGGCGACCGCGCCCTGGTTCATGCCGATGTTGAAGCCGTGCGCGCCGGACGCCGTGCGCAGGGCCGTCATCGCCTGCTTGGTCAGCTCGGCCAGCTCGGCGGTCTCCGGGCCGGTCAGGCCGGTGTAGTCGGCCACGTGGCGGTAGGGGACCGTCATCAGGTGGCCGCCGTTGTACGGGTAGAGGTTGAGGACCGCGTACACGTGCTCACCGCGCCGGACGACCAGCCCGTCCTCGTCGGACTTGGCCGGGATGGAGCAGAAGGGGCAGCCGTCGTCGGCCCCCGGACCGGTCGGCTTGTTCTCGCCCTGGATGTAGGCCATCCGGTGGGGCGTCCACAGGCGCTGGAACGCGTCCTGCGTCCCCACTCCGATCTGCTGCTCCGGCTCACTCGTCATGCTAGGCAGCATATGGCTTCGCCCGATCGCGGCGTGTCGCCGGGGCCGGGGGGAGACGGTCTCCGGCCAAGCTTGGCCGGTGGACGACGACAGCCGTACGGCACGCTGGGAGAGCGGGGCGGCCCTCCCGCTGGGCATCGCCTCCCTGGTCTACCTCGCCTCCTACGCGGCGCACGTCCTCCTGCCCGGTCTGCCGGGGCCGGTCCGCGTCACCCTCCGGTCCGTGCAGCTGCTCGCCTGGGCGCTGTTCGTGGTCGACTACGCGGTGCGCTGGCGGCTCAGCGGTGCCGGGCTGCGGTTCGTGCCGCGGCACTGGCTGGACACGGTGGTCGTCCTGCTGCCGCTGATGCGGCCGGTGCGGATCGTGCGGACGTACGAGGCCGTGCAGCGCCGGGGCGGTCGCCCGCGGCTGGCCCTGCACGCGCGCGTGATCGTGTACGCGGGCCTTTCGGCGGCACTGCTGGGCTTCGCCGGCGCGCTCTCGGTGTACCAGCAGGAGCACGCGGCCCCGCACGCCACGATCCGGACGTTCGGCGACTCGGTGTGGTGGACCTGTTCGACCCTGGCGACGGTCGGGTACGGCGATGTGGCGCCGGTGACGCCGTGGGGGCGGACCATCGCCGTGGGCCTGATGGCCTGCGGTCTCGCCCTGCTCGGCGCGGTGACGGGCTCGTTCTCGTCGCTGCTGCTGCAGCGGTTCCGCCGGGAGGGCGACGACGAGGACGTGCCAAGGCCCCCGGGACGGTGATCCCGGGGGCCTTCGGTGCCGGGGCGGCTCAGACCTGGGTCCGCTCCTCCACGATCTTCGCGATCTTCGAGATGGCCTCGTCGAACGGGATGCCGTTCTCCTGCGAGCCGTCGCGGTAGCGGAAGGACACCGAGCCGTTCGACATGTCCTCGTCGCCCGCGATGACCATGAAGGGCACCTTCTGCTTCTGGGCGTTGCGGATCTTCTTCTGCATGCGGTCCGAGGAGGAGTCCACCTCGACGCGCAGGCCCTTCTTCCGGGCCGCCGCCGCGAACTTCTCCAGGTACTCGACGTGCGCGTCGCCGATCGGGATGCCGATCGCCTGGACCGGGGCCAGCCAGGCCGGGAAGGCGCCCGCGTAGTGCTCCAGGAGGACGGCGAAGAAGCGCTCGATGGAGCCGAACAGCGCGCGGTGGATCATGACCGGGCGCTGCTTGGAGCCGTCCGGGCCGGTGTACTCCAGGTTGAAGCGCTCGGGCAGGTTGAAGTCGAGCTGGATCGTCGACATCTGCCAGGTGCGGCCGATCGCGTCCTTGGCCTGGACGGAGATCTTCGGGCCGTAGAAGGCGGCGCCGCCCGGGTCGGGCACGAGGGGCAGGCCCTGCTTCTCGGCGACCTGGCGCAGGGTCTCGGTCGCCTCCTCCCAGACCTCGTCGGAGCCGACGAACTTCTCCGGGTCCTTGGTGGACAGCTCCAGGTAGAAGTCGGTCAGGCCGTAGTCGCGCAGCAGGCCGAGGACGAACGTGAGCGTCTTGTCCAGTTCCTCGGACATCTGCTCACGGGTGCAGTAGATGTGCGCGTCGTCCTGGGTGAAGCCGCGGGCGCGGGTCAGGCCGTGCACGACGCCCGACTTCTCGTACCGGTACACGGTCCCGAACTCGAAGAAGCGCAGCGGCAGTTCGCGGTAGGAGCGGCCGCGCGCGTCGAAGATCAGGTTGTGCATCGGGCAGTTCATGGGCTTGAGGTAGTAGTCCACGCCCTCGTCGAGCTGCATGGGCGGGTACATGCCCTCGGCGTACCAGTCCAGGTGCCCGGACGTCTCGAAGAGCTTCCCCTTCGTCGCGTGCGGGGTGTAGACGAACTCGTAGCCCTCCTCCTCGTGGCGGCGCCGCGAGTAGTCCTCCATGACGCGGCGGACGATGCCGCCCTTGGGGTGGAAGACGGCGAGGCCGGAGCCGATCTGCTCGGGGATGGAGAAGAGGTCCAGCTCGCTGCCGAGCTTGCGGTGGTCGCGCTTCTCGGCCTCGGCGAGGAAGTCGAGGTACGCCTTCAGCTCGTCCTTGGACGGCCAGGCGGTGCCGTAGATGCGCTGGAGCATCGGGTTTTTCTCGCTGCCGCGCCAGTAGGCGGCCGCGTTGCGCATCAGCTTGAACGCCGGGATGAGGCGGGTGGAGGGCAGGTGCGGACCGCGGCAGAGGTCCTTCCAGCACAGCTCGCCGGTCTTGGCGTCCAGGTTGTCGTAGATCGTCAGCTCGCCGGCGCCGACCTCGACGTCCGCGCCGTCGTCGTGCGACGCGGAGCCCTTGAGGCCGATCAGCTCCAGCTTGTACGGCTCGTCCGCGAGCTCCTCGCGGGCGGCCTCGTCGGTGACGACGCGGCGGGAGAAGCGCTGCCCGCGCTTCTGGATCTCCTGCATCTTCTTCTCGACGGCCTTGAGATCCTCGGGCGTGAACGGCTTCTCGACGTCGAAGTCGTAGTAGAAGCCGTCCTTGACGGGCGGGCCGATGCCCAGCTTGGCCTCGGGGAACAGCTCCTGCACGGCCTGCGCCATGACGTGCGCGGTGGAGTGGCGCAGGATGTTCAGGCCGTCCTCGGACGAGATCTCGACGCCCTCGACCTCGTCACCGTCGGACAGGGCGTAGGTCAGGTCCTTCAGCTCGCCGCCCACGCGTGCGGCGATGACCGAGCGCTCGCCCGCGAAGAGGTCGGCGGCCGTAGTGCCCGTCGTCACCACGCGTTCTTCCCGCTCGGAATCGCGTTGGATGATCACACGGACGTCTGACACCGGTCTCTCCTGACTGAAGGTGGGGTGCGGCGCCATACCAGGAGCGCGCGCACAGGCGATCGTACCGACCGCACGGCACCGACCGCTAAACGGTCACCCTGCGTCCCCGTCCCCGTACGCTCCCGGCTCGCCGTCCTCGCACCCCTCCTCAAAGAAGTCGTGGTTCTCCTGGAGGGCCTTCATCAGCCGGTCCCGCTCGGCCTCGTCCACCTGTACGGGGACGACTCCGCCGGCGCCGGTGAGCCGCCGGAAGCCGCCCCGGCGCTCCAGCCGGCCGTGCACGCGGACGGGGAGTCCGACGAGGTGGGCGTGGCCGGCGACGCGGTAGTCCTCCTCGTCGAGGGTGACGCGCAGGTGCGGGACGTCGGCGCCGGCCAGGACGCGCAGGCGTACGGTGCCCTCGCCGCCGGGGCCGGAGCGGTGCATGCGGACGACGGCGCCGGTGACGCGGACCGGGACGGAGGGTTCCGCGTGCAGGTAGCGGGCGGCGGCCTCGCGGAGCGCGGGCAGGTCGCCGGGCGAGAACTCGACCGGTTCGGCGGAGGGGACGCAGTTCTCGGGGACGCCCGCGCCGGGGGCCCAGGACACCGCGACGCGGGCGCCCTCGGTGCCCCGGACGAGCGCGCCGAGCGCCTCGGTCAGCTCGCGGCTGACACCGGCCTCGACCGCGCCGTCGAAGGCGTCCATGCCGCCGGTGGCCCGCTGGTAGTCGATGGCCTCGCGGGCCGCGTGCAGGGCCTGGTGGAGGCGGACGGCGACGGGGCGTCCGGTGGGCAGGGGCGCGAAGGCGGTGAGGGTGCGGCCCTCGGCGGCGGGGCCGACGAGGACGTCCGCCAGGAGCGAGGCGGCGGCCCGGCGGTGGCGGGCGCCGTGGTAGCCGGCGCGCGCCCGGGTGGCGAGCGCGGCGGCGAGCAGCATCTGCCGGGCGGCGCCGCGCAGCCGGTCGTCGGCGGTCCACGGGGTGGCCCCGGCGGGGCCGCCGGGGGTGTCGCGCCACCAGCGGATCTCGTCGCTGGGGACGGCGAGGGAGATCAGCACCTCGCGGGCGGCGGGGGCGGCGCTGCGGGCGAGGGCGTCGAGGGCCTCGCCGAGCAGGTCGTCGCTGTCGGGGAAGGCGCGGCTCTCGGGGACGAGCAGGCTGGTCCCGCCGCCGCCGGGACCGGGCGGGGTCCAGCGGCCGTAGCGGCCGGCGGCTCCGCCGCGCCGCTGCCAGCCGTGCCGGTGCAGCAGGGCGCCGAGCACGGCGGGGTCGACGTCGGCGGGCCGGGGGGCCCGGTGCCAGGGGAGGTCGCCGGGGTGCGGCCCGGCCGGCCGTACGGGCTCCTCGGGGGGACGGTTCCTCATGGTCTGCCTCCCGTCCCCACCCGGGTCATGATCTCGCAGAGCGCCCGGTCGTCGAAGATGCGCGAGGTCGGGATCCGCACGGTGCTCCGGTGCCGGCCGGTGACCGGGTGGCCGGCGAGGTTGACCCAGTAGCAGCAGTGCCTGAGGTCGAGCCGGTCGTGGCTGGCGCGCAGCCAGTCGCCCTGGGAGCGCGGCACGAGCATGACGACCAGGATCTTGTGCACCGAGACCGGGGTGCGGGCGAGCTTGCGCAGGTGGTCGTTGTCGAGGGTGAAGGAGAAGAAGCGGCCCGGGGGGTTCGGCGGGACCTGGTAGGTGGCCTTCAGCTGCACCTTGATGGTGACCTCGTCGTCGACGGTGTGCCCGGGCGCGCTGTGGCTGACGTGCCAGTCGATGCCGTTGTCCGGGAAGGGCTGGGACAGCGAGCAGCCGGCCGCGGCGGCGACCGCGTGCAGATAGCCGACCTGCAGCGTCTCCATGCAGGCGGTGGTGGCGAGCGTGCCGCGGAGGGTGCCCGGGCGCTCGGGCAGCAGCCCGCCCCGCTCGGGCTGCGCGATGGCCATGACGAACAGCCTTCCCAACCAGGGGTTTCCTGTCACGGGCTGCTGAACTGCAAAGACCCGTACTCCTGTTGTCTCCTCCCGGCGTACGGCGCAAACGGCCCGGGTATCACCAAACTGGCAGAAGACGGAACGTCACCTGCCGTGGGTGAGCGAGGAGTTGGCTTGGCATGACGACCTGGTACGAGGGGCCGCTGGCCGCCTTCGACACGGAGACGACGGGCGTGGACGTCGAGACCGACCGGATCGTGTCGGCCGCCGTCGTCGTCCAGGACGCGCCGGGGACCCGGCCCAGGGTCACCCGCTGGCTGGTGAACCCGGGCGTCCCGGTGCCGGAGGCGGCGACGGCCGTGCACGGACTGACGGAGGAGCACCTCCAGCACAACGGCCGCTGGCCGGCGCCGGTGATGTACGAGATAGCCGAGCAGCTGGCCGAGCACGCGGCGCTGGGCCGCCCGCTGGTGGTGATGAACGCGCCGTTCGATCTGACCCTGCTGGACCGCGAGTTGCGCCGGCACCGCGCCTCCTCGCTGGAGCGCTGGTTCGAGGCGACCCCGCTGCGGGTGCTGGACCCGCGGGTGCTGGACAAGCACCTGGACCGGTACCGCAAGGGCCGGCGCACGCTGACGGACCTGTGCGCGCACTACGGCGTGACGCTGCAGGGCGCCCATGACGCGGCGGCGGACGCGCTGGCCGCGCTGGACGTCGTACGGGCCGTGGGCCGCCGGTTCGCGACCCGGCTGGAGCGCCTCTCCCCCGCCGAGCTGCACACGCTCCAGGCGAACTGGCACGCGGCGCAGGCGCGGGGGCTCCAGGCGTGGTTCGCGCGCAGCGGCTCGGAGGAGACGGTGAGCACGGAGTGGCCGCTGCGTCCGGAGCTGCCGGCGGCGGCGTGACGTCCGCGGCGGCATGACGGCACGAAGCAGTATGAGCGGCATGAACAGCAAGAACGGCACGAACAAGGCCGGTCCGCTGTGGCGGACCGGCCTTTCCCGGTGGGCGATACTGGGTTCGAACCAGTGACCTCTTCGGTGTGAACGAAGCGCTCTCCCACTGAGCTAATCGCCCGGGAACGCACTGAACAATACAGGTCCGGGCGCCCTTCCTTCAAACCGCTTCCAGGTGGCGCCGCAGTCCGCGCCGTCCGGCGCGCATCATCAGCCGGTGGTTGAGGCGGAAGAGCGGCCGTCCCACCACCGCGAGCCGCCTGAGCAGGGGCTTGTGTACCCGGACCTCCTGTTCGTACCGGGCGAGCGTGCCGGGGCCGTCGGCGGTGACCGTCCAGCGGGCCCAGCCGTCGATGTCGCCGGACAGGGCGACCTCCAGGACACCGGCGACGGGGTCCCGGCGGGTCTCCCGCAGGGTGGCGGTGAGGCTGTACGGCAGGGCGGAGCGGATGGTGATCACCCCGGTCGTGCCGTCGAGCCGGGTCACCGCCCGCACCTGCGGCCACCAGCGGGGGTAGTCCTGGGGCCGCGCCAGCACCGCGTGCACGACGGCCGGCGGGGCGGGCAGGGTCCACAGGCTGAGGAAGCGGTAGTGGTTCCAGTCCATGGGACGAGTGTGGCGTGAACCGGTGCATAAATCTGAGTACGCGTACTCATGCGCCGGACCGTGGCCGAGGTCACACTGAGGGCGCGAGCGCCGCCGCCCGTGCGACGGCGCTCCCCCAGTTCCGGCTAGGTCGGCATCCGGTCGCCGAGCAGGGCCAGGTTCTCGATGGCGGCGAGGCCGTACAGGGCGGTGTCGTTGGTGGACACCCAGGCCGCTTCGCCGCCCCCGACCAGGGCGGCCGGGCCGGTCAGCTTCTCGGTCTTCCACGGCGCGGACTCGGTGTAGCCGTCGGAGCGGTAGAACTTGGCCCAGGCGCGCTCGGCGAGGGCCGCGTCCCCGGTCTGCACGGCGGCGTAGGCGTCCAGGCGCGAGTGGCCCTGGAAGAGCAGCAGCGTGCCGAAGTGGGAACCGTAACGGGCCGCCTGTTCGGCCTTGGTGGCGTTGAAGTAGCGGCAGTAGTCGAGGTAGGCGTCCCTGAACGCCGGCATGTCGACGAGGTGGATCAGTTCGGCGCACAGTTCGTTGAGGCCGAAGACAGCCGAGAGGTGGGAGACGGACACCGCGGGCTTGTCCGCGACGGCGAACCTCCCGGTGTCGAGGTCGTACAGGCCGCTGCCCTGCACGAAGCCGTTGGGCTGGGCGGCGATGGTCTCCATGGTCGACAGGACCCGCGCCCTGGCCTTCTCCCACTTGGGTCCCTTGCGCTCCCACTCCGTGAGCCACGCCGACACCAGGCCGCTCCAGTCGGTGCCGAACCCGATGGACAGGGCGTGCGGGTCGGGGGTGTAGGGGTCGGTGCGGACCTTGCGCTGCGGGTCCAGGACGAGGAAGGTCTCGTCGGAGTCGACATTGGCGTGCATGAGGTCGCCGACGCGTTCGTCCGCGGTGAGGAAGTAGTAGAAGCGCCGGTACGTCGTGTTGGCGATGCGCTGCTGCTTGGCGCTGTCGGCGAAGTGCTGCACGCCGTGCCGGGTGCCGAGGCCCGCCCACTTCCCGAGGTGGTAGACGTCGACCTCGCCGGTGTGCCGGGTCATCGCCTCGGCGAAGCGGAAGATGTCCGAGCGGCCGCTCCTGAGGTACGCGTACCAGAGCCACAGGTCCGGTGAGAGCTCGGAGTTGTCCCAGGCGTAGCCGCCGATGTCGTACCGCCACACGTGCCGTGCCGTGTCGTAGGTGTGCATGATGTCGCCGTAGTCCCAGAAGCCGTACCAGCGGCGCATCTCCACCTGGTCCTTGTAGTAGGTGAAGAGGAAGTCGAGGTGGTCCTCGATCTTCGCCTTGGCCGGGGTGGAGCGGTCCGGCTCGGCGTACAGGCCCGGGCCGAAGACCCCGGCCCCGATGAGCTGCCGGGGCGGGGCGGCGAGCTGGGGCGGCACCCGTACGGCTTCGGCCTGCCGGGCGAGGGTCTCGGCGGCCGGGGTGGACTCGTTGGCCCAGAAGAGGAGTTCGGAGGTGCGGGCGATGCCGTAGGGGGTGCCGAACTCCGGTTCGTAGTCCTCGTAGGTGATGTTGAGCCCTTCGAGCTGCTCGGCGTACGTGTCCTGGCCCATGCCGTCGTGGTAGAAGCGCAGGTCCATGGGCTGGGCTTCGGGCGACCAGAGCCAGAGGGTGACGGTGGCCGCGTCGGTGTGGGCGTCGCGGATGTCGAGCTGCGCGGGGAACTTCTCCCAGAAGTCCCGCAGCCCGAAGGAGAGTCCGCCGCTCGCGCCGCCGACGTAGCCGAAGCCGGAGGCCCGCCTGCCGCCGCCGGCGGCGATCCAGCCGTGGCCCTTCTTCGTGCGCTTGCGCACGGTGAAGCCGTCGGCGGAGAGCTGGGAGAGGGTGTAGTCGCCCCAGTGGGGGATGTACGCGAGGCGGGTGGTGACCCGTTGGTCCCAGCCGGCCGGGTCGGGCAGCTTCCGGCCCTCGTACTGGGCCGCCTGCACGGCCGCGCCCGGGTCCCGGCGCAGGCCGGTGATGCCCTGGACGGCCTCGCGCAGCAGGCCGGTGCCCTCACCGCCGAGGCGGATGTGCCGGTCGTACGCCGCGTCGCGCATCGGCACGGTGAAGCGGACGCCGAGGCCGCGGATGAAGTCCCCGCTGGCCCTGCCGGGTTCCTGGGTGCCGTCGTAGGTGACGGTGTGCACCATGCGGAAGGAGTCGGAGCCCGCGTAGAAGTACAGGCGCAGGGAGAACGGCAGCCAGCCGCGGTTCCCCTTGCGGTGCTTGCCGTCGATGCGGACCACCGCGCGGACCGGTCCGTCCTGTTCGACGGTGACCGCGTCGACGGCGCCGTCGAACCGCTCGGTGCGGACCGAGCCCTGGTCCTCGTCCTCGATCTCGGGCTGCCGGATGAGGACGAGCCTGCCGTTCCTGGCGATCTCCGTCGATCCGCGGGTGACGGATCTGATCAGGGTGGAGCCGTTCCTGCCGAGCTTCGCGGTGATGACGCCGGTGGAGACGTCGATGGTGCCGCCGCTGTCGTCGACGGTCACCTTCCGGTGCGGCGCGGCGGGTGTCCCGGCGCGGAGGGTGAGCTTCCCGGTGCCGGAGGCGACCGCGTGTGCCGTCCACTTGAGGGAGCCGTCGGGCCAGTAGGCCAGCGGCCAGGTCTGTACGGGGACGTCCTCGCCGTCGGCGTCCGTGACGGCGAAGGTCTGGTCCTCCCGGTGGGTGCCCATCGGCCAGGGCACGCCGACGGTGGTCCCGGGAGCGGCGCCGAGGCCGCCGTCCTCCAGCCAGTCCAGGGTCACCGGGCCGGCGCCGCCCGCGGCGGCCCGGGGCGCGGCCCCGGCGTCCCGGGCCCCGAGGGCCCAGCTGAACTGCGCGGCGGCTCCGGCGACGGCGGCGGCCTTGAAGAGGGACCTGCGGGGAATGGGGGACATGGCCTTCCTTCCGTCGAACTAATCAGGGACATGACAGGCAGGGTCCGGTGCCGGGAGGCGCCTCCCCCGGACCGGGCCGTCAGCGGCTCACCGGCGCCGGCAGCGCTCCTCCACGGCGACGGCCGCCGCCGCGACCGCGCCGAGCACGGGAACCGCCAGCGGCGCGATCAGCAGGGCGGAGCCGCACGTCAGGACGGCTCCGCCGACGAGCAGGAAGGAGCCGGCGGGGTCCCGGACGGTACGCCGCCCGGCGTCGGCGAGCAGCACCCGCCAGCGCTCCCCCGGTGCCCAGACCGCCGCCGCGCGCAGCCCGGTCACGGCGAGCCCGATCAGCGCGAACAGCCCCGCGGCCCCCACCAGCGGCCCGCCGGGCAGCCCGGCGCGCACGGCCTGGACGTCCACCAGGGCGAGCAGCACGGCGGCCCACCCGGCGACGCCGACCGCCCATCCGCCGCGCAGCGCGGACCGGAGGTCGGCCATGAACTCCCGCAGGCCGCCGCGCTCGTGGGCCGTGCGCCGGCGCAGGTGCCGGGCCCCTGCGGCGAACGCGGCCGGAACGGTGACGACGCCGAGGGAGGCGACCGCGATCCAGACCCCGGTCAGCAGGCATTCGGCGAAGAGTCCGAACGTTCCCCCCTCCTTCGGCTCCGTCCGGTCAGGGGAGGCCCCGGTCGCGGACGGAGTCTCCCGGCGCGCTCTCACCTGTGCTCGCGCCACGGCTCAGCCCTTCAGTCCGGAGGTCGCCATGCCGTCGATCAGATAGCGCTGGAAGGCGAGGAAGAAGAGCAGCACCGGCAGCAGCGCCACCAGCGACATCGCGATCATGCCGCCGTAGTTGGCGGCCACGCCGTCGGAGTCGCGGAACATCATCAGACCCAGGGAGACGGTGTACTTGCCGGGCTCGTTCAGGTAGATCAGCGGGCCCATGAAGTCGTTCCAGGCGTTGATGAAGGTGAAGATGGCACTGGTGATCAGCGCGGGCCGGCACAGCGGCAGCACGATCGACCAGTAGATGCGCAGGTGGCCGCAGCCGTCGAGCCGGGCCGCCTCGTCCAGTTCGCGGGGCAGGTTCCGCATGAACTGCACCATGAGGAAGACGAAGAACGCCTCGGTGGCGAGGTACTTGCCGATCAGCAGCGGGGTGTAGGTGTTGATCCAGCCCAGCTTCTGGAACATCACGTACTGCGGGATGAGCAGCACGTGGTACGGCAGCAGGAGCGTGCCGATCATGAGCGAGAACAGCAGGTTGCGGCCCGCGAAGCGGATGCGCGCGAAGGCGTACGCGGTCAGCGAGCAGGAGACCAGGACGCCGACCACCGCTCCGACCGCGTAGACGAGGGAGTTCTGGAAGAACGTCCATATCCCTACATCCGCTATGCCGTCGGTGAGGGATTGGAAATTGGACGGGATCGGGTGGGACGGGAACAGGGTGAGGCTGTTGATGATGTCCTTGCTCGGCTTGAACGAGGCGCCGATCACCCAGACGACCGGGTAGAGGATGACGGCCAGGATGAGCAGGGCGCCCAGGTGCCAGGCGAGGGAGCCGGTGCGCCGGCGGGTGAGCACGGGCGGCTTGGTGGTGGACGGCGGTGCCGCCCGGTCGAGCGGAGCGGAGAGCCGCGGGGAGCTCATCGGGCACCCTCCTCGTAGTGCACCCACTTCTTCTGGGACCAGAAGAGGACAGCCGTCACCAGGGTCACCGCGAGCAGCAGCATCCAGGCCATGGCCGCGGCGAAGCCCATCTGGGAGTTCTTGAAGCCCTGCTGGTACAGGTAGCAGGTGTAGACGAGCGTGGCGTCGGCCGGTCCGCAGGAGGTGTTCGAGACGACGTAGGCCGAGCCGAAGATCTGGAAGGAGTGGATGGTCTCCAGCAGCACGTTGAAGAAGAGCACCGGGGAGATCATCGGCAGGGTGATGTTCCAGAACTTCCTGAGCGGTCCGGCGCCGTCCACCTCCGCCGCCTCGTACAGCTCCCTGGGCACCTGCTTGAGGCCGGCCAGGAAGATGACCATGGGCGCGCCGAACTGCCACACCGTCAGCGCCACCAGGCAGTACAGCACCCAGTCCGCGTTGCCGACCCACCCTCCGACGTGCCAGCCGAAGAAGGACTGCGTACGGTCCACGACCGCGCCGTCGGAGAACAGGGACCGCCAGACGAAGCCGACCGAGACGCTCGCGCCGATGAGCGAGGGGGCGTAGAACGCCGCCCGGTAGAAGGCCTGGCCGCGGCGGCTCTGCGCGAGGAGCAGCGCGACCCCGAGGGCGAGCAGCAGTTTCAGCGGGGTGCCGATGACGACGTACTTGGCCGTCACCTCCACCGACTTCTGCCAGCGCGGGTCGTCGAACATCTTGGTGAAGTTGTCGAACCCGACCCACTTCGGGGTGTTGAAGAGGTTGTAGTCGGTGAACGCGAAGTACAGCGACGCGATCATCGGGCCCGCGGTCAGCAGCAGGAAGCCGGCGATCCACGGGGACATGAAGAGGTAGCCGGCGAGGTTCTCCCGCCGCCGGCCCGGCCGTCCCGTCCTCGCGGTGGCGGCCGGGCGGGCCGCGCGGGACGCGGGCACGGAGTCCTTGACGAGCGTCACGGCGGTTCCCATCAGGCCTGGAAGGCGGCCTCGGCCTCGGTGAAGAACTGCTTCACCGCGTCCGAGACCCTCGTCTTGCCCTGTCCGAGGTCGCCGCCGATGCGCAGGAAGGCGGCCTCGACGGTGTCGGCACCGGAGGGGTGCGGGGTGATGGTGCCGAGGACGCCGGACTCGGCGGTGTCCTCCTCGTACCGCGCGATCTCCTTGTTGGTCGCGTCGGTCGGCTCGTAGGCCTCGTACTGCTCGGTGCCGGCGAGGATGCCCCGGTCGTAGCCCATGATCCTGCCGACCTCCGGGTCGTGGACCATGAAGTCGATGAACCGGGCGACCTCCTCGGGGTGCGCGGTGCGGGCCGAGGCGCTGAGCATCAGGGAGGCGAGGTACTGGCCGGTCTGCTTGCCGTCGGTGGTGGGGATCGGCGCGAGGCCGTACTCGCTGTCCCCTTCCGCGGAGTAGCGGACGGTGAAGTTGTCCCAGGTGAACTCCGAGGCGCCGTGCCCGGCGGAGAGGGAGGACTTGGGCAGGTCCTGGGAAACGACCTTCGGGTCGGTGACGATGCCGGCCTTGACGCGGTTGTAGCCGTCGTTCCACCACTCCGTCAGATCGGCCTTGTCGAAGCCGAGTCCGTCGTCGGTGAAGAACGCCTTGCCGTTCTGGCGGAGGTAGAGGTCGTACAGGTACATGATCGCGAAGTAACCGGTGTCCCCGGGAACCTTCGTCCTGTCGTGGATGGTCTTCAGGGCTTTGAAGTACTCGTCCCAGGTCCAGCCCGGACGCGGCTCGACACCGGCCTCGCGGAAGACCTTCTTGTCGATGACGAGCGCCATGGTGTTGGAGCCGACCGGGATTCCGAGCTGTTTGCCGTCGACCTCCCCGACCTTCGTGACCCCCTCGCGGAAGTGATCCAGGCTCAGATTTCCTGCCTGCACCTGAGGCTTCAGATCGAGGAGAATTCCTCGCTTGTCGTACTTCCGAAGGAATGTGACGGCGCTTTGGAAAACGTCGGGGGGATTGCCGCCGGCGGCCTGGGTCTGGAACTTCTCCCAAAAGCTCTGATACGTCTGGAAGTCCGTTTTGACCTTGATCTTGGGGTTCTTCTTCTCGAAGAGCGCGATCGTCCGGTTGATCTTCTTGGCCCGCTCCTCGGCACCCCACCAGGAGTAACGGATCGTCACCGTTCCGTCGCCGGAACCGGCGCCGCTTCCGCAGCCGGTCGTCGCGGCGAGCCCGAGCGTGGCCGCCGAGACCCCGGCCGCCTTCAGGATCGTACGCCTCTCAAGATTCCTGTTTCCCACAGTCGGGCCCTCCCGCAGCGTCGTCGCCGCCGCCGTCGACGATGTCCTGAACGATGTCGAGCGACGTCGTGAATCGTTTCAAGTAAGCGCTTGCTGGCACAAGGTACGGAGGGGCCGGGGGTGCGTCAATGATTCGGACAGGATTTCTTCGGGGCGGCGGGGCGGGGAGCGGGACCGGAGGCCGTTCGGGCTGGTGAGGTGATGGGGGCTGAGATGGGAGCCGGGCGGAGTGGCCGAGAGTGGCGGGCAACGCGCTCGGGGCCGGCCGGGCGGTGGAGCGGCGGTCACGGTGAGTGCTGACGCCGAACCGCGTGAGAAGTGCCGGCGCCGACGGCGTACGAGGGCTTCGGGAGGGACGGACGCGGGCCGGGCAACGCCCGCTCCGGGCGCGCCGCCCCTGGCAACCGTTCGCCACAGGCACGCCGCCCGGTACCCGGTCGCCACAGGCGCGCCGCCCCGGCAACCGCCCGCCGACGACGCGTACCGCCCCGGCACACGCCCCCTCTCGAACGCCGCCGCCGGGGGACCCGACCCGCCCGCCTCGCCCGCTGCCGTCCCGGCCACCCTGCGCGCCCGCTGCCGTCCCGGCCACCCTGCGCGCCCGCTGCCGTCCCGGCCGCCCTGCGCGCCGCTGCGGTCCCGGCCGCCCTCCTCACCCGTCGCGGTCCCGGCCGCCCTGCGTGCCCGTTGCCGTCCCGGCCGCCCGCCTCGCCCGCTGCCCCGTCCGGGCCGCCCTGCGCGCCCGGCGCACGGGTGCCGGCTCCGCACCGGCCCGCTCGGCAGGCCCACGCCCCCCGAGTGCGTCGCGCCTACGGCCGTCTCTGCCGCCCCGCCTGGCGCGCTCATGCCTACAGCCGCCTCCGCCGCCCCACTCGGGTGCATACGCCGACGACCGCCTCCGCCCCCCCGGGTGCGCATACGCCGACGGCCCACCTGCTGGTGCAGGTGGGCCGTCGGTCCGGGTGGGCGATACTGGGTTCGAACCAGTGACCTCTTCGGTGTGAACGAAGCGCTCTCCCACTGAGCTAATCGCCCGGGCGCAGGAAGAACATTACCCCATGTCAGGGGGTGCGTCCGACCAGGGGGCGGACGTCGGGCGCCGCCCCGCCCCGCGCCGGTGTCACTGGTCCTCGATCTTCCAGGGCATGACGAGGCCGAACTTCCAGAGGTAGATCCCCACCAGGACGCCGATGATCACCAGGCCGATCACGGTCAGGGTGATGTTGCGACGGCGCACCCTGGGATCGAGGGCGCGCTGGGCCGCCTCGGTGACCTTGCGTTTCGTCCAGCGGAGCACCAGCTGGGCCCAGACGAACTCGGTCGCCCAGATCGCCATGCCGCCGAAGATCACCACCCAGCCGGGGCCGGGCAGCGGCAGCATGATGATGCCCGCGCCGACCACCGCCAGGCCGACCACGAAGACGCCGACCTGCCAGCTCAGGTGCAGGTACCGGCGGGCCTTGATGAACTCCGGCGCACGTGAGCCGAGCCCCTGCCCGGCCTCCTCACCGGCCTCGGGCCGGTCCGTCTTCGCCTTCTCCGATGCCACGGCGACCTCGCCCAGCTCGTCACTCCCCGTATTCATACACACAAACCCTACCGGAGTGAATCCGGTCACCGGAATGGACGCAGGTGTGGTACGAGTTCTCGGCCGGAAGAGTTACGTAAACACACGCAAAACCCTCAGAGGGGTTTACAACGGCACCGTAGGTGGCATGTCGATTTCGCCGACGTGCGAATCCCCGAGCGCACACTGAGCGAAAGGCCCTGGCGCTTATGAACACCACGGTCAGCTGCGAGCTGCACCTGCGCCTCGTTGTGTCGAGCGAGTCCTCCCTGCCTGTCCCCGCAGGCCTGCGGTACGACACGGCCGACCCCTACGCCGTGCACGCCACCTTCCACACCGGAGCCGAGGAGACCGTCGAGTGGGTGTTCGCCCGCGACCTCCTCGCCGAGGGCCTCCACCGGCCAACCGGCACCGGCGACGTCCGCGTCTGGCCATCGCGCAGTCATGGTCAGGGCGTCGTGTGCATCGCCCTCAGCTCCCCGGAGGGGGAGGCCCTGCTCGAGGCCCCGGCGCGGGCCCTGGAGTCCTTCCTGAAGCGAACCGACGCCGCCGTGCCGCCCGGCACGGAACACCGGCACTTCGACCTTGATCAGGAGCTCTCGCACATCCTGGCGGAGAGCTAGGTCGCGGCCCCTTCAAGCAGCCCGGCGCCGTCCACTCGGGGAGACGGCTCGGGCCAAGACAGCCGTATGCGGCACAGACCGGCGTCGTCACCGTGAGTGATCACGGGGCGGCGCCGGGCTGTGCGCGGGCCCGTCCGCCGCCGCTTGGACGGCGGTACGGGCTGTGCGCGGGCCCGTCCGCCGCCGCTTGGACGGCGGTTATCGGGAACCGCCGGCGGCGCGGAGGCGTTCTCAGGGCAGTCGAGGTCGGACAGGGGCCGGTACGGCGGGCACGGTTGTCGCTACCATCGGCCAGCATCGGCGGGCGCCCGCCCGACCCCTCAGGCCAGGGAGCGAAACGTGCTGATCACCCACGACACCCGGTGTGCCCTCGACACCGTGGTGGATCTGGTGAACACCGTGCCGGAGGACGACGCGGCGGCGGACGGACTGCCCGATGTCCCGGCCCTCACGGAGTTCGTGCGGAACCACAAAATCAGCGATGTCGGCGTGCTGTCGGAGTTCGACCTCTCGGCGGTGCGCCGGATCCGGGGACGTTTCGCGGCGATCTTCGCGGCCCCGGACACCCGGTCCGCGGCCGGGATGATCAACGATCTGGTGGCCGCGGCGGGCACCACCCCCCGGCTGACCGACCACGACGGCTACGACTGGCACGTGCACTACTTCGCACCCGGCGCGTCCGTCGCCGACCATCTCGCCGCCGACTGCGGGATGGCACTCGCCTTCTTCGTGGTCGCCGGCGAGCAGGAGAGACTGCGGCGCTGCGAGGCACCGGACTGCCGGCGCGCCTTCGTGGACCTGTCCCGCAACCGCTCACGCCGCTACTGCGACAGCCGCACCTGCGGGAACCGGCTGCACGTCGCCGCCTACCGGGCCCGGCGCAAGGAAGCGGCGGGCTGAGCGACGGGCCGGAAGGGGGCCGCCCCTCGGGCTGAGCCTGCTGGGACACGGCGCCCAGGGCCAGGCGGTCCCGTGGGCCGCGGTGCCCGGTCCGGCCCGGCGCCCGCCCGCGACCGAGGCGCACGGTGCTACGTCGGTCCCGGCGGGTGGCGCCGGGACGGACGTGTACGGCTCACAGCAGCAGCAGATCGTGCAGCGCAGCCATGAGCAGCAGACACCCGATCACCGCAAGGAAGATCATCAGCGGTGGCTGGGATAGGGCGAAGAGGCACCCGCGCGGCTCGTCCTCCGGCGGCGCGGCCTGGCTCTGTGTCGTGTCCAGCATCTCGCCGCAGATCATGACGCACCGGGCGCCCCGCCCGCGATCACCGCAGAGGATCTTGCGGGAGTTCACCGAATCCCGCGAGGTCTC
Organism: Streptomyces sp. NPDC013455; assembly: GCF_040632975.1. NCBI lineage: Bacteria > Bacillati > Actinomycetota > Actinomycetes > Kitasatosporales > Streptomycetaceae > Streptomyces > Streptomyces sp. NPDC013455. The sequence continues at coordinate 53,501 of NZ_JBEYCX010000017.1, forward strand.
GTCCGACTGGTGAACGAATCCGGACGTCCACGGACCTTCTGTGTCGTTTCAGCGAGTCATGTGACTGTCATATGCCGTGCTTCTTGAGGATGGCCTCGATGTCACTGAAGTCCTCGGACGCCTCGCCGGCCCGGGGTGCGGCGGCGGGGCGCCGCGCCCCGGGGCGGGCCGAACCGCCCAGGGGCGGCGCCGAGGCCGCGGGCGCCACCGCGTCCCGTCCGGACCGCCCGGCCGCCCCGCGCCCGGCGCCCGCGTCGCCGCGCCGGCGCTCCACGGCACGTGTCCCGGCGAAGAGGAGCCAGGCCGCGCCCAGCACCCCGAACCCCGCCCAGGCCGTGGGGCTCAGGGCGGTGTCGGCGAGCCAGCCGACGACACCGGTCATCACCAGGCCGATCGGCACCAGCGAGTAGGCCGCGATGCGGGCCGCGGCCAGAAAGCGCCTGCGGTAGGCCGTGACCACCGCGATGCCCAGGCCCGCCGCGGACACGGCGGAGCACACTGTCTCGGCAATCATCCGGTCCTCCTGGCGGGCTCGGGTTCGTCGCTTCCATCCTGCATCGTCGGCTCCCCGCGATGCCATGGTCCGGCCGGACATCAGGGACATCTCCGGGTCGCCTCATGACGGGGTCCTGGTTCCGGACAGGGCCGTGCGCGTCCGCGCCGACGTCCGTGCCCCCTGCCGTCCCTCCGCACCTTCCGGGTCCGGGCCGCCGAGATCACGATTGGGCCGCCCGCGTCCGGCCTGGAAGACTGGTGGGCATGAACGACCTCTCCCCCGCCGGCACCGACGCCGTCCTCCTGGACGTCTGGTGCGAACTCCAGTGCCCCGACTGCCGTAGCGCCCTGGACGACGTCCGCGCCCTGCGCGCCCGCTACGGCGACCGGCTGGAGCTGCGGCTGCGGCACTTCCCGATGGAGAAGCACAAGCACTCCTTCGCCGCCGCCCAGGCGGTCGAGGAGGCGCTGGAGCAGGGCAAGGGCTGGCCGTACGTGGAGGCCGTGCTGGAGCGGGTCGAGGAGCTGGACCGTCGGGGGGAGTCCTTCCTGGTCGAGGTGGCCCGGGAACTGGGTCTGGACGCCGAGGAGTTCGACACCGCGCTGATCGACGGCCGGCACATCCTGATCGTCGACGCCGACCAGGCCGAGGGCAAGGCGATCGGCGTGACCGGCACCCCGACGTACGTCATCGGCGGCGAGCGCCTCGACGGCGGCACGAGCCAGGAGGGGCTGCGCGGGCGCGTCGAGGAGATCGCGGACCGGCTGCTCGCGGAGCGCGACGAGCAGGGGGCCTGAGTCCGGGAGGGGCCGCCGCCGGCCTGCGCCACGGTCACGGGCCCGGGCCCGTGAACCCGCAGGGGCCGGCCCCGGCGACACGGGCAGAGGTCGGGAGCCCGCAAGGGCCGTCCCGGACGACCCGGTCCGAGGGTTCGAGCCGCCCGGTGCAGCCGGAGGTTCGATCCCTCCGGGCCACCCCGGCCTGCCCCCAGGGCGCCCCGGGTGGCGTCTCGGCCGGAGGGCGCTGCCGGACGGCGGGTGGACGACGCTACAGCAGGGGCTTGGTCAGGAAGTGGGTCACCGTCTCGTAGCCGAGTGACGCGTACAGCCGCTCGGCCGGGGTGTTTCCCGCGAACACGTTGAGGCCGAGGACCGGCCGGCCGGCCTCGATCGCCTGGCGTTCGGCGAGCAGCATGAGCGTACGGCCGTGTCCCCGGCCGCGGTGGGCCGCGTCGGTCTCGACGTCGAACACGAAGGCCCGGCCCTCCTCCAGCGCCAGCCACAGCGTGCCCACCCGGTCGCCCGCGTGTTCCAGCACGCTGAAGAGCACGCCGTCGGTCGCGAGCCCGTGCGGCAGCAGCCGCGCGTGGTCGGCGGCGGCCTTGGCGCGGGCCGCGGCCTCGGGGAGGCCCCGCTCGATCCACGAGCGGGCGTAGCGCTCGCCCTCCGTAGCGCGCCAGACCTCGAACTCGGCCTCGGTCATCGGCCGGGCGTGGCTGCCCGGCGGCAGCGCGGGCGGGGCGGCGCCGAGGCGTTTTTCCATCCCCCGGTTGCGCGGCGTGTAGCCGAGGGCGCCGAACAGGCGCAGGGCCGTCTCCGCCGCCGCCGGAACCGCGGTCTCCATCTGTGCGCAGCCCCAGCCGCGGGCCACCTCCTCCGCGGCGAGCGCGGCCACGGTGCCCCGGCCGCGCCGCCGGTCGGGCTCGGCGATCCGCAGCTCGATGATGCGGGCCACCGAGTCGCCCAGGGACGGGGAGGTGCCGAGGTGGACTTCGCCGACGGGACGGCTGTTCACGCACACCGCGTAGCGGCGGGAGCGGGTTCCGTCGGGGTGTTGCCGGAGCGGCTCGGCCGGCCGCAGGGTCGTGGTCATCACAGGTGTTCTACCCGCGACGACCGGCCTCGTCAGCCTCTTTTCGCGGCCCGTTCCCGGCAGCTCGCAGCCCGGAGCCGTGTTCGCCGCCGGCCGCGGTCCTGTGCCCCGGTCGCCGGCCCCGGTCGTATGCCCCTGTTGCCGACCCCGGTCGCCGGCCTCTGTCGTATCCCCCGGTCGCCGGCCGCGGTCGTCGGCCCCGGGCGGCCGGGATCAGGGGTCCTGGTCGTGACCGGAGCGCTCGGCGAAGATCCGCATGGCCTTGGCGGTCACGGGGCCCGCGGTCCCGGGCAGTTCGCGCTCGTCGGCCTGGTGCACGGCCTGGACGTCGCGCAGCGTGGAGGTGAGGAAGACCTCGTCGGCACGCCGGAGGACGTCCAGCGGCAGGTCGGTCTCCTTGGCGCCCGTCCACTCGATCACCAGGGCCCGGGTGATGCCCGCGAGACAGCCGGAGGCGACGGGCGGGGTGTGGATCTCGCCGTCCAGGACGACGAAGACGTTCGACCCGGTGCCCTCGCACAACTGCCCCACCGTGTTGCCGAACAGCGCCTCGGACGCGCCGTGTTGGTGGGCGCGGGCCAGGGCGACCACGTTCTCGGCGTACGACGTGCTCTTCACGCCGGCCAGAGCACCGCGTTCGTTGCGGGTCCACGGGACGGTGATCACCGCCGTGGAGTCCGGGCGGCGGGTCGTCCCGGCCACGGCGACCACGAGTGTCGGGCCGTGCTCGCCGCGGTCGGAGCCGAGCGGGCCGTGGCCGCCGGTGTACGTGATCCGCAGCCGGCCGAGCGGCATGGGGTTGGCCTCCAGGACGGCCGTACAGGCGCGGCGCACCTGGTCGTGGTCCGGACCGGGCAGGCCGAGGGCGTGGGCCGAGCGGGTCAGGCGGTCGAGGTGCCGGGTGAGGGCGAACGGCTCGCCGTCGACCGCCTTCACGGTTTCGAAGACGCCGTCGCCGACGGTCAGCCCGTGGTCGAACACGGAGATCCGGGCGGAGTCCGGGTCCCGCAGTCCGTCGTCCAGCCAGATCCTCATAGCAGCGCCCCTTCGGTTTCCTCGTACGCTCCCGACGCTACCGCGAGCAGCCGGGAAGCCTTCAGCTCGGTCTCCCGCCACTCCCCCTCGGGGTCGGAGCCCCAGGTGATGCCGGCCCCGGTGCCGAAGCGCAGCAGGCCCTCGGCCCGGTCGATCCAGAAGGTGCGGATGCCCACGGCGAGCTCGGCGGTGCCCCGGTCGGCGTCCACCCAGCCGACGCCGCCGCAGTACGGGCCGCGGGGCGCCGTCTCCAGCGCCTCGATGATCCGCAGGGCGCTCGACTTGGGTGCGCCGGTGACCGAGCCGGGCGGGAAGGCCGCGGCCAGCAGCTCCGGCCAGCCGGCGTCCTCGCGCAGCTCGCCGCGGACGGTGGAGACGAGGTGGACGAGGCCGGGGTGCTTCTCCACGGCGCACAGGTCGGGGACGGTCACGCTGCCGGTCGCGCAGACCCGCCCGATGTCGTTGCGGACCAGGTCCACGATCATCACGTTCTCGGCGTAGTCCTTGTCCAGGAGGTCCGCCTCGGTGCGCCCGGTGCCCTTGATGGGGCCCGACTCGACGGTACGGCCGCTGCGGCGCAGGAACAGCTCGGGGGAGGCGGTGGCGATCTCCAGGCCGTGCTCCGGCAGGCGGATCGTCCCCGCGTACGGCGCCGGGTTGCCGCGGGCCAGCAGGGCGGTCAGGGCGTCCACGTCGGCGTCGGGCGCGACGGGCGCGCCGAGCACCCGGCAGAGATTGGCCTGGTAGACCTCGCCGGCGGCTATGTGCGCGCGGATCCGGCCGACGGCCGCGGTGTACGCGGCGCGGTCCAGGGAGGAGGTCCAGTCCCCCGGCCGCGGGCCCCGCCAGCGGCCGGGCACCGGCGCGGGCACCGGGTCGTGCCGTACGTCCGCGAAGCGGGCGCAGGTCAGCCGGCCCTCGAAGTCCGCGCAGACGGCCCAGAAGCCGGTGGAGTCCAGGGCGGCCGGATCGCTCGTGACGTCGAGGAGGCCGGTGGCGACGCGGTCGCCGAAACGGGCGAGAGGAGGGTGGTGGAGCACGTGGTCGAGTCTAGGTCGGGTGTCCGTCAGGCGGCCCGGGGATGTCCCGCAGGGGCCCCTGACCACCGGGCCCGCCGGGTGCACCGCAGCACGCTGCGCAAACGCGTTTTTGTACTGGCCGGGGAATCCGCTAGAGTTCAACACGTCGCCGGGACGCGGAAGCGGACCGGAAACGACAAGCGGACGTAGCTCAGTTGGTAGAGCGCAACCTTGCCAAGGTTGAGGTCGCGAGTTCGAGCCTCGTCGTCCGCTCGAAGGAAGAAGGGGTCATCCCGATCCCCTACACTCCTGGTGGAGTGGCCGAGAGGCGAGGCAACGGCCTGCAAAGCCGTCTACACGGGTTCAAATCCCGTCTCCACCTCCAAGGACGATTAGCTCAGCGGGAGAGCGCTTCCCTGACACGGAAGAGGTCACTGGTTCAATCCCAGTATCGTCCACTGGATCTTCGGATCCCGGGTCTTCTCGAAGATCCCCACCCGCGCGATTAGCTCAGCGGGAGAGCGCTTCCCTGACACGGAAGAGGTCACTGGTTCAATCCCAGTATCGCGCACTGTCTGTGACCCGTGGGTCACAGCCCGCGGACGATTAGCTCAGCGGGAGAGCGCTTCCCTGACACGGAAGAGGTCACTGGTTCAATCCCAGTATCGTCCACACACCGGAAAGCCCCCGGCCGTCTCGTACGGCCGGGGGCTTTCGCGTGTCCTCAGCTGGAGAAGAGCATGTGTCCGAAGCTCTTGTGGCGGTGGTGGCCGTAGTGACCGTGACCGCCCTGCGGGGCGCCCCAGGCGGGCGCGGCCGGGGCCGCCGGGTAGGCCTGCGGGGCGGGCGGGGGCGGCGGGGCCGGCTGGGACCACTGGGCCTCCAGGCGGGTCAGCGCCTCCAGCTCGCCGTAGTCGAGGAAGATGCCGCGGCAGCCGCTGCACTGCTCGATCTGGACGCCGTTGCGGTTGTAGGTGTGCATCGGCGCATGGCACTTCGGACACTGCATGGTCGGCTCAACTCCTCGCCGGTCGGTACTGCTTCGTGTTTCCCCAGGACAGACTCCGTTCGGCCCCGGGCGGTTGCAGCCTAGTGCGGGGAGCCGGGCGCGGAACCGGGGGGCGGTGACGGCATGCGCGCGCAGGCGTCGACGAGGGCCTGCTCCACCTCGTCCAGCGGGCGGTCCGCGGCGAGCGCCTTGGTGATCGCCAGGGCGGCGGTCTGCACGGTCAGCGCGCGGGCCGGGACGTCGAGGGCGGGCCAGGGGTCGCCGGTCACGGGCACGGCCGGGCCGCGGGCCTGCCGGTACGCCGTCAGGAAGCGGGTCCACTCGTCGGGCGGGAGGAGACCGCAGGCGTACCAGGCGGCGGGACGGGCGAGGTCCCAGGCCGGGACGCCGGCTCCGAGGTCGTCGACGTCGATGAGCTTCCACGGTCCGTCCGGTGCCGGGTGCCGGACGAGCTGGCCGAGGTGGAGATCGCCGTGACAGAGGGCCGCCGGGCCGGGCATCGGGGCCGCGGCCCCGGCCCAGTCCGGCAGCGCGGCCCAGGCGGCCAGGACGGGGCGGGCGGCGGGACGGGCGGCTGCGGCGTGCGGGGCGGTACGGAGCGCCGCGCGGAGCCGGCCGACCGCCCGGGCGGCCTTGGCGGGGCCGCGCATCGGGGGCAGACCGGTGGGGACCGGGGTGCGGTGCAGCCCGGCCAGGAGGGCGGCGGCGGCCTCCCAGGGTGCCGCGTCCGGGTCGTCCGGGTCGACGGGGGCGCCGTACGGCCAGCACGTCACGAGACGGCCGTGCAGGGGGGCCGGGGCGGGGGTGAGTGGCGGCAGGAGCAGCTCGGGGAGGCGGGCTGCCACGGCGACGCGCAGGGCCAGCGCGCTGCGGTCGGTCTCCGGCGCGTGCGCTTTGGCGACGGTGCCGGCGTGCCGGACGACCGTGGCGTCGGGGCGGGTGGCGAGGGCGGTGCTGCCGCAGGAGCAGGGCGCGGTGGGGGTGCCGGGGTGGGCGGCGGCCCTGGCCTTCGCGGCCAGCACGGGGACGAGGGCGCGCGGGTCCGCGCCGGCGCCGGGGTGTGCGGGCGCGGCCGGGCCGGGGTCCGGGGCGGGGGCTGCGTGTGCGGCCGGGGCTGCGTCCACGGCCGGGGCTGCGTCTACGGCGGCTGCGGCCGGGTGTGCGTGTGCGGCAGGGGCTGCGTCCACGGCCGGGGCTGCGTCTACGGCGGCTGCGGCCGGAAGTGCGTGTGCGGCCGGGGCTGCGTCCACGGCCGGGGCTGCGTCTACGGCGGCTGCGGCCGGGTGTGCGTGTGCGGCCGGGGCCGGGGGCATGTCTGCGGCCGGGTGCCCGTCTGCGCTCGGGGCCGGGTCTGCGGCCGGGTTCCGGGCGGTGGCCTGGCGCGGGTATGGGGCGGTGGCCGGGTGCGTGGCTGCGGCCGGGTGCGTTTCTGCGGTCAAGGCTGCCTCGGGCGGGGTGGGCTGTTCGGCCGAGCGTACCGGGGGCACCGGGGGGCCTCCGTCTGCCTGCGCCGTGCGGAGTGCACCGGGCTGCCGCCGGGCGGGGGCCTCGCCGGGCCTCTCGGCGCGGCGCGCCGTGCCGCTGCCGGGCCGGAGTGGGAGGGGGACGCCGGGAGGGGCTGCAACGGCTAATGCCGGCGCAGCTCCCCAGCTGCGCCGGCATCTGTGCCGTCCGCCGCACCCCCGTCCCCACGGGGTTTCATGGATGGATGTCCCCGCCCGGACCGCTCTTCCGGGCCTGGGGTCGCCGCTCAGCGCCCCAGCATCGCACCCACGGACGACGCCTGTGTGGCCACCGTCTCCCAGCCGTCGAAGACGAGCAGGAGCAGGGCCGCCAGGGGAAGGGCCATGAGCGTCGCCACCAGGGGGTGGCGGCGGCCCGTGCGGCGGGGGGCGAACGTCGTGCGTCGCGGAGCCGTGTGGGCCATGGTCCCTCTCCTGACCGTTTCGGTTGTCATCGGCAAGCGGCGGGTGTCCGACCTCGGGGGACGAGTGCTTGCACCCGCCGCTTGACCTCAAATCTAGGCGCGCGGCAGCCGGCGGGCGTCATGCCTTCGTACCGAATAGCGGGCCTCCGCAAGGATGAGCCCCGGCCTGTGGAGTACTCCCCTGGGTGGAGGCGGGGTCCTAGGTCTCGGGGTCTTCCCCGAAGGGTCGCCCGCTGTGTCCGGTCTTTTCCGAAGCGTCCTTGAGGGTGGACCGGGAGTGACTTCGATCACTGGGGGCGGGACCGCCGGGGGCGCCGGACACGGCTCTCGATCCGGGGCGCGGCCGGGCGCGCGTGCCGGCCGCGCCCGTGGGCCGACGGGCGGGCGGAGCCGGGCACGGCGCCGTCCCGGGGTCCCAACCTCCGCCCGGCACCGGGCGGTTGGGACCGCGGACCGTCTGAAGTCGCCGTTGCGCCGGGCTTCCTGACCGCGTTTCACCTCCCCCGAACGGCCCGCACAATCCGTCCGGCCGAGAGGGCGCGGCCTCTGCGCGCAGGCGGCCGTGGAAACGTAAGCTGTGCCTCGTCACAGGGACCGGGCAGCGGGGATGAACATGGCGATGATGCGCCTGAGGCGCGAGGACCCGCGCGTCGTCGGCTCGTTCAGGCTTCACCGACGGCTCGGCGCGGGCGGGATGGGCGTGGTCTATCTCGGCTCCGACAAGAAGGGGCAGCGGGTCGCGCTCAAGGTGATCCGGCCCGACCTGGCGGAGGACCAGGAGTTCCGGTCGCGGTTCGCGCGTGAGGTCTCGGCGGCCCGGCGCATCCGCGGCGGCTGCACGGCGCGGCTGGTCGCGGCCGACCTGGAGGCCGAGCGGCCCTGGTTCGCCACCCAGTACGTGCCCGGCCCCTCCCTGCACGACAAGGTCGCCGACGAGGGCCCGCTCGGCGCGGCGGACACCGCGGCGGTCGGCGCGGCCCTGTCCGAGGGGCTGGTCGCGGTGCACGAGGCCGGTGTCGTCCACCGGGACCTGAAGCCTTCCAACATCCTGCTGTCCCCCAAGGGGCCGCGGATCATCGACTTCGGCATCGCCTGGGCCACCGGCGCCTCCACGCTCACCCACGTGGGCACCGCCGTCGGCTCCCCCGGCTTCCTCGCCCCCGAGCAGGTGCGCGGCGCGGCGGTCACACCGGCCACCGACGTGTTCTCCCTGGGGGCGACCCTGGCCTACGCCTCCACCGGTGACTCGCCCTTCGGACACGGCAGTTCCGAGGTGATGCTGTACCGGGTGGTGCACGAGGAGCCGCAGCTGTACGGCGTGCCGGACGCGCTCGCCCCGCTGATCCGGGCCTGCCTGGCGAAGGATCCCGAGGAGCGGCCGAGCACCCTCCAGCTGTCGCTGCGGCTCAAGGAGATCGCCGCGCGGGAGGCGCAGGGCCTGTCCGACGTACGACCGCCCGCGCCGCGTTCCGCCGAGGCGGACCGGCCCACCGGGCGGCTCGCCGACACCTATCCCGACCAGCAGCGCGTCCAGCGGCGTACCTCCCCGGGTACGCCGCTGCCGCGCGGGGGCACCCCGTCCCGGGGCGTTCCCTCGCGCGGCGGGCCGGCCTCGCGGGGCGACCTCCCCTCGCGCGGCGGACCGGCCTCGCGCGGCGACGTCCCCTCCCGTGGTGGCGTGGCCTCGCGGGGCGACGGCGGTGGGCGCGGTGGCGGCGCCTCCTCGTCCCGGCCGGGTACGCCGCGTCCCACCCCGGCGCCGCGCGGCGGCGGCCCGCGTTCCAGCGGCGGCCGGCCCGCTCCGCGCAGCGGCCAGGGGCGGCCGGGGCGGCGGCCGACGGGCACCGGGCGGCGGCCGGCCAATCCACGGCTGCTGCGGCAGCGGCTGTTCGTGTTCGTGGTGGTGACGTTGCTGGTGGCACTCGGCATCGCGGTGGCCCAGGGCTGCCAGGGCCCGGCGCGCGGGCTCGGCGACGACGGCGTACAGCGGCAGCGGCAGGCCCAGCCGAGTTACGTGCCGTCCGGTGACGGCAAGGCCGGGCCGGACCCGTACACGTCCACGGTGAGCCGCGACGCCGGGAACTGAGGGCACCGGACGGCGGACGGCCGGGGCGGACGACGCCGCTCCGGCCGTGTCAGGGCACCGCCCCGGTCAGGACTGCGGCCGGCCCGTCGCCACCGCGTAGAACGCCACCGCGGCCGCCGCGCCCACGTTCAGGGAGTCGACGCCGTGGGACATCGGGATGCGGACCCACTCGTCGGCGGCGACCAGCGCCCGGGTGGAGAGTCCGTCGCCCTCGGCACCGAGCATCAGCGCCACCCTGTCCATCCGGTGCGGGGCGGCCTCGTCCAGGATGCGGGCCTTCTCGTCCGGGGTGAGCGCGAGCAGGGTGAAGCCGGCCTCGCGGACCGAGTCCAGGTCCTTCGGCCAGCTCTCCAGACGGGCGTACGGCACCGAGAACACCGCGCCCATCGAGACCTTGACGCTCCGCCGGTACAGCGGGTCGGCGCAGTCGGGCGACAGCAGGACCGCGTCCATGCCGAGGGCCGCCGCCGAGCGGAAGATCGCGCCGATGTTGGTGTGGTCGTTGACCGACTCCATGACCACCACCCGGCGGGCGGAACGGAGCAGTTCGCCGGCCGTCGGCAGCGGCTCGCGCTGCATGGAGGCGAGGGCGCCGCGGTGCACGTGGTAGCCGGTGACGCGTTCGGCGAGTTCCGGGCTGACGGCGTACACCGGGGCCGGGGATTCGTCGATGACGTCGCGCATGACGTCGATCCACTTGGCCGAGAGCAGCATCGACCGCATCGCGTAGCCGGCCTCCTTGGCCCTGCGGATGACCTTCTCGCCCTCGGCGATGAACAGGCCCTCGGCGGGCTCGCGCCTGCGGCGCAGCTCCACGTCGGTCAGGCCTGTGTAGTCGGTGAGGCGCGGGTCGTCGGGGTCCTCGATGGTGATGAGTTCGGCCACGGGGGTGATACTGCCTTGTCCTGGGTGTGGTGCCAACGGCTGGGCGGGGGCGGGTTACCCCGGGTTACGCGTGATCAAGCCAGGGTCGTGGACCGTCACGCCGGGGTTTCGGGGCCGACCCGGACGACCTCGCCGACGACGATGACCGCCGGGGGCCTCACGTCCTCGGCGCGGACCGTGTCGGCGACGGTGGCCAGAGTGGCGTCCACGCGCCGCTGCGCGGCGGTCGTCCCCTCCTGGACCAGGGCGACCGGGGTCTCGGGGGACCTGCCGTGCGCGACGAGCGTCTCGGCGATCTTCCCGATCTTGTCGACGCCCATGAGGATCACGAGCGTACCGGTCAGCTTGGCCAGCGACGGCCAGTCGACCAAGGAACGCTCGTCGTCGGGCGCCACGTGGCCGCTGACCACGGTGAACTCGTGGGCCACCCCCCGGTGCGTGACCGGGATGCCGGCCGCGCCCGGCACCGAGATGGAGCTGGAGATGCCCGGCACCACCGTGCACGGGATGCCGGCCTCGGCGAGCGCGTGCACCTCCTCCATCCCCCGGCCGAAGACGAACGGGTCACCGCCCTTGAGCCGGACCACCGCCTTGCCCTGCTTGGCGTGCTCGACCAGCGCGTTGTTGATGGCCTCCTGGGCCATGTACCGCCCGTAGGGGATCTTCGCCGCGTCGATCACCTCGACGTGCGACGGGAGCTCGGCGAGCAGGTCGCGCGGGCCGAGCCGGTCGGCGATGACGACGTCCGCCTCGGCGAGGAGGCGCCGGCCGCGGACCGTGATCAGGTCGGGGTCGCCGGGGCCGCCGCCGACCAGGGCCACGCCGGGGGTGCGGGTGCGGTGGTGCGGGGCGACGAGCGTGCCGTCGCGCAGGCCCTCGACGACCGCGTCCCGGATGGCGGCGGTGTGCCGGGGGTCACGGCCACGCGCGTGCGTGGTCAGTACGGCCACCGTGACGCCCTCGCTGTGGCCGGTCGCCGGGGTCCACGCCGTCGCCTGGTCGGCGTCGTCGGACCGGACGCACCAGACGCGGTGCCGCTCCGCCTCGGCGGAGGCCCGCGTGTTGGCCTCGGCGTCGCTGGTGGCGATGAGGGCGTACCAGGCCTCGGCGAGGTCGCCGTCCTCGTAGCCGCGCCTCAGCCAGGTGATCTCGCCCGCGTCCGCCATCGCCTCCACCGAGGGCGTCGCCGAGGGGGAGACGAGGACGACGTCCGCGCCTGCCGCGATGAGCGCCGGGAGGCGGCGCTGGGCGACCTGACCGCCGCCGAGGACGACCACGCGGCGGCCGGAGAGGCGGAGACCTACGGGGTAGGCGGGGTGTTCGGCCATGAGGGGCGACTCCTCGTGCAGCTGTGCGATGGGCGCGCTGCACCTTCGGAGCGGCCCTGACGTGCAGATTTTAGGGTGTGGGCCGGCCACAGGACACGGGTGGTCCGACTGCTGAACACCGAACCACCCGTCTTACGGGACCTACTTCTCCGTGACGCCCGCCGAATCGAAGGTGGCCACCTCGTGCATCGCCCGCGCCGTGCTCTGCACCAGCGGCAGCGCGAGCAGGGCGCCCGTGCCCTCGCCGAGGCGGAGGTCGAGGTCGACCAGCGGCCTGAGGCCGAGCTTGTTGAGGGCGGCGACGTGGCCGGGTTCGGCGCTGCGGTGGCCGGCGATGCAGGCCGCGAGGACCTCGGGGGCGATCGCGCGGGCGACGAGGGCCGCCGCGCCGGCGCTGACGCCGTCCAGGATCACCGGCGTCCGCAGCGAGGCGCCGCCGAGCAGCAGGCCGACCATGGCCGCGTGCTCGAAGCCGCCGAGCGCCGCCAGGACGCCGATCGGGTCGGCCGGATCCGGCTGGTGCAGCTCCAGGGCGCGGCGGACGACGTCGGTCTTGCGGGCGAGCGTCTCGTCGTTGATGCCCGTGCCGCGGCCGGTGACCTCGGCCGGATCGGCACCGGTGAAGACGGAGATCAGCGCGGCCGACGCGGTGGTGTTGGCGATGCCCATCTCACCGGTCAGGAGCGCCTTGTTGCCGGCCGCCACCAGGTCGCGGGCGGTCTCGATGCCCACCTCGATGGCCGCCTTGGCCTCCTCGCGGGTCATCGCGGGGCCGGTGGTCATGTCGGAGGTGCCGCCGCGGATCTTGCGCGGCAGCAGGCCCGGGGTGGCGGGCAGGTCGGCGGCGACGCCGACGTCCACGACGCACACCTCGGCACCGACCTGGCTCGCGAAGGCGTTGCAGACGGCTCCCCCGCCGAGGAAGTTGGCCACCATCTGGGCGGTGACCTCCTGCGGCCACGGGGTGACGCCCTGGGCGTGCACGCCGTGGTCGCCGGCGAAGATGGCGACGGCGGCGGGCTCCGGGATCGGCGGCGGGCACTGCCGGGACAGCCCGGACAGCTGAGCGGAGATGATCTCCAGCATGCCCAGCGCGCCGGCCGGCTTGGTCATGCGCTTCTGGCGCTCCCACGCCTCGCCGAGCGCCTTGGCGTCCAGCGGGCGGATCTGTGCGACGGTCTCGGCGAGCAGGTCGTGGGGTTCCTCTCCGGGCAGGGCGCGGCGGCCGTACGTCTCCTCGTGCACCACCCAGGACAGGGGGCGCCGCTTGGACCAGCCGGCCTGCATCAGCTCCGGCTCGTCCGGGAACTCGTCGACGTACCCGACACACAGGTAGGCGACGACCTCCAGGTGCTCGGGCAGGCCGAGCGCGCGGACCATCTCCCGCTCGTCGAAGAAGCTGACCCAGCCGACGCCGAGGCCTTCGGCGCGGGCGGCGAGCCAGAGGTTCTCCACCGCGAGCGCCGAGGAGTAGGGCGCCATCTGCGGCTGGGTGTGGCGGCCGAGGGTGTGCCGGCCGCCGCGGGTGGGGTCGGCGGTGACGACGATGTTGACCGGGGTGTCGAGGATGGCCTCGATCTTCAGTTCCTTGAACTGCTTGGCCCGGCCCTTGGGCAGCGACTTGGCGTAGGCCTCGCGCTGGCGCATCGCCAGTTCGTGCATGGTCCGCCGGGTCTCGGCGGACCGGATCACGACGAAGTCCCAGGGCTGCGAGTGGCCGACGGAGGGCGCGGTGTGCGCGGCCTCCAGCACTCTCAGCAGGACTTCGTGCGGGATGGGGTCGCTGCGGAAGCCGTTGCGGATGTCGCGGCGCTCGCGCATCACCTTCAGGACGGCCTCGCGCTCGGCGTCGGCGTATCCGGGCGCCGCCGGACCGGTGGACTCTCGTGCTTCCGCCACTTCGGCCGTGCTCTCTTCCTGGTCGGCGGCCCTGGTCTCCAGGTCCTCCGCGTGCTGTACGACATCGGGTGCGGGCTCCGCGTCCGGCGCGGCCCCCGGCTCGCCCTCCCGGGGCGCGGGCACCATCGCCACCGGCTCCGGCTGCCCCTGCGGACCCTGCAGCTCCTGCGGACCCTGCAGGTCCTGCGCCCCCTGGGGCTCCTGCGGCTCGCCGGCCACCAGGGCCTCCGCGGGTACGACGAGCGGCTGCGGCGGGGTGGGCGCCAGGTGCGGCGTGGTGGGCACCTGGCCCTCCACCGGCACGAACTGCCCGAGCGGCTGCTCGGGGTACTGCGGCTGCGGGGCCGCCGCCGGATCCGCTACGCCGGTGACCTGCGCCTGCGACGGGAGCTGCGGGCCGGCGGCCGGAACGGGGGTGCCGGTCCCGGCGGCCGCGTCCTGCCCGGCGACGTCCGTGGCCTGCGCCTGCTGGGGCACGGCGGCCACGGCCGGGGCGTCCGTCGCGGCCGGGGCGTCAGTCGCGGCCAGGGCGTCAGTCGCGGCCAGGGCGTCAGTCGCGGCCAGGGCGTCAGTCGCGGCCAGGGCGTCAGTCGCGGCCAGGGCGTCAGTCGCGGCCGGGGGGGCGGCGTCCTGCGGCATGCTCCCGGCGAGCTGCGGGCCCTGCGCCTGGAGCACGGCCGGCTCGGCCACCACCTCGGCGGCCTCGGGCGCTCCGGCACCGGCGGGCCGGGCGGGCCCGTCGGCCTGCGGCGCTTCCCCGGCCGGTGCGTCGGCCTGCGGCGCCTGGGCGTCGGGGGCCTGCGCGACGGGCACGGTGGGCTCCTGGAGGGCGGCGGCCTCCGCCACGACGGGTACGGCGTCGGTGGCACCGGGAGCGTCCGGGGCCGGCTGCACCGGGGCGGCGGGGTCGGTGACGGCCGGCGCGTCCTGCGGGGCGACGGGCTCGGCGGCGGGGGCGGTCACCGGGACGGTCGCCTCGACGGCAGGCAGGCCGGCGGGCTGGGCGGGGTCCGGGGCGGGCACGGCGCCGGCGGGGTCGGTGACGGCCACGGCGGCGACCGCACCGGCGGGGTCGGTGACGTCCGGAGCGACGGTGTCGGTGACGTCCGGGGCGGCGGCCGCGCCGACAGGCGCGCCGGCCTCCGGAGCGACGGCCGCGCCGGCGGAATCGCCGGCCTCCGGGGCGGTGGGCACGCCGGTGGGGTCTGTGCCCTCCTGCGGGGCCACTCCCTGAGCGGCGATCACCTCATGCGGTGCAGCGGCTTCCTGAGCAGCGGTCACATCCGATGCTGCCGCGTCCTGAGCAGCGGTCGCGTCCGCGGAAGGGGTCGCGTCCGGCACGGCCATGGGCTGCGGGGCCACCTGGACGGAGTCGGCGGGCTGCGGGGCGTCGGCGACCTGGGTGGCGTCGGCGGGCTGGGCGGCCGCAGCGGGCTGCACGCCCTCGGTGGACGGCGCGGCGGCCGCGGCCTGCTGAGCGGGCCCGGCGGGCGGCACGGCCTGCACCGGCTCTGCGGCTGCGGCGACCGGCTGAGCCGTCTCTGCCACCGCCGTACCGATCACCGCCGTACCGTCGGCCGCCGTACCGCTCGCCGCCGTCTCGGGCGTCGCAGGTGCGGCCACGGCAGCGGGAGCCTCGGCGGACTGAGCGGGGATGGTGGCCTCGGCGGACTGAGCGGGGTCGATGACCTCGGCGGACTGAGCGAGGGCGGTGGCCTCGGCGGCCGGAGCGGTCTGGGGGGCCTCGGCGGCCGGTGCGGCCTGGGGGACCTCGGCGGCCGGAGCGGTCTGGGGGGCCTCGGCGGCCGGAGCGGTCTGGGGGGCCTCGGCGGCCGGAGCGGTCTGGGGGGCCTCGGCGGCCGGTGCGGCCTGGGGGGCCTCGGCGCCCTCCGACGCCGGAACGGCCTGTTCCTGAGGCTCCGCCACGTCCTGGTCGGCGACGGCGGCGGATCTCTCAGCCGGCTCCGGGCCCTGGGCACCGCCCGGCACCCCGGTGGTCTGCCCCTCCCCTACGGGCACCTGCCCGAGCGCCTCCCCGGGCGCGGGCACGGCGCCCTCGGCGGCAGGCACCGCCTGCTCCGTCGGCACCGTCTGCTCAGCCGGGGTCACCTCGGCCACGAGTCCGCCGTCGGCACCCTGCGCCACCGGCACGGGAACGCCCTCGGCGGCCGGCTCCCCGGGGGCCGCAACGCCCTCGGCACCCTGCGCCGGCGATGCCGGAGCGCCCTCGGCGCCCTGCTCCCCCGGGACCGGAACGCCCTGCGCGCCCTGTTCCGCCGGAAGCGGCTCGGGGGCGGCCCCGGCGTCCGGGGCGGGCTGTTCGGCCGCGGCCGGCGGGTTCTCGGCCGGCGGAACGGCCGGCGCGCTGTACACCCCGTCGTGACCGTGCACCGGCTGCACCCCGTCGTGGGCGTGCACGACCGCCGGGCCCGGCGCGTGGGCGGCGTCGCCGGGGTGTACCCGGGCCGCGGCCTGGTGGGCGAGGCGGGCCACCGCGGCCTGGGCGGCGTCGGCCGGCTCGGCGGGCGCGGGCGCGGGCGGACTAACCGTTTCCGCAGCCGGGGCCCGGGTGTCGACCTGGGCCGGGGCGGCCGGGGCCGCGCCCCAGGGGGCCGCGCTCTGCGGGGCCATGTCACCCAGGGGCTGCGCGTCGAGGTACTCGGGGCCGGCGGCCGGCGGACCGGGCTGGCGTACCGGCGCGCCCGCGGGGCCTCGGTCGGCGAGGGAGCGGACCGGGCTGGCGGAGGCGTCGGGGATCGGCGGGCCGAGGTGCAGCGGGCGGCGCTGCGGCTGCGGCGCGGCCGCCGGGTCGTGCGGCGTCGAGAGGATGGGCGACGGCGGCACGGAGGCCGGGCCCGCATGCGGCAGCCGGACGCCGCTGAGGTCGACGGAGCCGCTGTCCCGGCCGCTCATCTCGTGGGGGCCCGGCTCGTGGACGGCCTCGACGACCGGTTCCGGGGCGGGGGGCGGCAGCTCGTTGCCCCACGCGCCCTGGGCACCCGGCAGCAGCAGGTCTTCGTCCTCGGCGGGTGCTTCGGAGAGGTAGGTGTACGCGCCGTGCGCGTGGACGCCCGGCTGCTCCACCATGCCTGCGCTCTCCGGCTGCCCCTCGCCCGGGACCTGGCCGGTGTCGGTCATGCGTACCCCTCGCCCATCGGTTAGTGCTCCTACGACCAGCTCACCCGGAACGGCGCACCGACCGCCCCGCAGTGAAGAACGAGCGTCCGTGCCCAGCGGCACGAACGACCCGCCGGAAAAGGCGACAAAGCCATTCAGTGGCATTGTCCCGGCCGTGCCGCCGTAGCGACAGCATGATCCGCGACAGCTCGCTGTGGACTGCGCCACGTTGCGCGTCCTCCGGTTCCGCCGTACCACACCCACCCCAAAACGGGTGTGCGTTCCGGACATTGGCGCACGAAGTTCGGGCCACCGGTGCGGTACAACGATCGGCCAGCCTACCGCGCCGGTACGACAACAGGATCACGGGGCGCGGTCCGGCAGCACCCCGCTGAGCAGGAACGCGACACTCCGCTCGGTCTCCGTCCAGGCACGTGTGTCGAGTTCGACGGACTGGAGCAGGGCGCACTCGACCAGGTACCCGTGCTCGGTCAGGTCGCGGCCGACGCGTTCGGCCGCGTCGCGGGTGGCGGCGTGCGTGACGATGCGCTGCGGGCGCCGGTCGGCGACCGCGGAGACGACCGCCGGTCCCCCGCCGCCGACCCGTACGACGTCCGGCTCGGGCAGGTTCTCCAGGACGTGCGGGGCGGTGCCGCAGACCACCTGGAGCTGGACGCCGAACCGGCGCGCGGCCCCCTCGGCGCGGGCGCAGGCGGCCGGGTCGCGGTCGACGGCGATCACGGCGGCGCCGGCCCGCGCGGCCTCGGCGGCGAATGCGCCGGAGCCGGAGCCGATGTCCCACACCAGGTCGCCGACGCGGGGCCCGAGGCGGGCGAGTTGGGCGGCGCGGAGCAGTTCGCGCTCGCCCTCGCCGAGCCCTCCGCCCGGTCCGGCGCCGTAGGTCTCGTCGGGCTGCACCCAGCCGCGCGGGCCGGCGCCCGGTTCGCGTCCGGCGATCCAGCCGCCGCCCTCCCCCGCGCCGGCCGGTCCGCCGATGACGATCACGACGTTGGGGTCGCGCCAGGTGTGGTCGGCGGCCTTGTCGGAGGTGACGACGGTGACCTGTTCGCGGTCGGTGCCGAGTTCCTCGCAGATGACGAAGGTGCGGTGGACGCCCTCCAGCAGCAGGCCGAGTTCGGCGGGGCCGGCGCCGGGCGCGGTGAGGACGGCGACCTTCGGGTGGGCGCGGCAGACGTTGACGGCCCGGCGCAGGGTGCGCGGGTGGGCGACGACGACCTGGGCGTCGTCCCAGGGCATGCCGGCGCGGGCGAAGGCGGTGGCCACCGAGGAGACGGCGGGGACGACCTCCACCTCCAGGCCGAACTCGGGTGCGCGCAGCGTCCGTACGACACCGAAGAAGCCGGGGTCGCCGTCGGCGAGCACGACCGCGGTGCCGCGGTGGGCGGCGATGCGGCGGGCGGCCAGGGCGAGGCTGCCCAGGCGGATCCGCTCGGCGGTGGGCGGCACCTCGGGCAGCGCCAGGTGGTGGGCGGCACCGGCCACGAGGGTGGCGGCGCCGAGGGCGGCCCGTGCCGCATCGGTCAGCGGCGAGCCGTCCCAGCCGATCACCGTGACCCGGTCGGCCATCGTCGTCAGTCTCCAGGGGTTTTGCGCGGGTCTTGCGGGAAAGAGCCCGGGGCGGGCTCCGTGAGGGTATCGGGTGCGGTGCGGGGGCCGGTCGCCCGCGGGCTCAGTTCCAGTCCGAGTACGACGTGAAACCGCCCGTGTCGGCCAGCTGCTCGCTGACTCCGGCGAGGTCCTCCGGCAGCAGGCTCCAGACGATGATGTCCGTGCGCACCTCGGTCCAGGCACCGTCCTCGGTCCTGGTCCGCGCTATCCAGGCGTTGCGGAGCACGCCCTCGCTGATGCAGCCGATCTTCTGGGCGACCTGCTGGGAGGCGGTGTTGTCGGCGGCGGTGCGCAGTTCGAGCCGCTCGAACCCCTGGTCGTGGAAGAGCCACTGGGCGGTGGCCAGGGCGGCCTCGGAGGCGTAGCCCTCGCCGCGGGCCCAGGGGGCGACGACGTAGGCGATCTCGCTGGAGCGGACCCGCCAGTCGGTGTTCCGCACATGCACGACGCCGACGAGCCGCTGGGTGAGGAACTCGGTGATCGCGAGCACGATGCCGCGGCCCTCGGTGCGTTCGCCGGGGGCGATCCGGGTGATCCACCGGCGGGCGTCGGCCTCGGTGTAGGGGTGGGGGACGGTGGTCCAGGCGACGACCTGCTCGTCGTTCATCATCTCGGCCATGGCGGGGACGTCGTCCTCGTCGAGGGGACGCAGCACCAACCGCTCCGTGCTGATGGAGATGTTGGGGAAGGTGCTCGTCATGCGCCGCTCCGTAACCTTCGGGAATCCTCGGACGACCATCGGTGCCGTCAGCCCTGCTGAACTGCCCAGCATGCAGCATGAAACCACTCGATCGCACGACGGGGTCCACACCCGGTGAGGGAGTGGACCCCGTGCGTCGCGAAACGCCGTGTACGTGCCGTCGGCGGCCCGTCAGGTCACGGGCCGGGCGGGTCGGGTTCAGAAGGAGGCGATGACCGAGCCCTGGTACTTGTCCTCGATGAACTTCTTGACCTCGGGCGAGGTGAGGAGCTTGGCGAGCTTCTTGACCCGCGGGTCCTTCTCGTTGCCCTCCTTCACGGCGAGGAAGTTGCCGTACGGGTTGTCCTTCGCGGACTCCAGGACGAGGGCTTCCTTGGCCGGCTTCAGGCCCGCGGAGATGGCGTAGTTGCCGTTGACCACGGCCGCGTCCACGTCGTCAAGGGAGCGCGGGGTCTGGGCCGCCTCGACCTCCTTGAACTTGAGGTTCTTGGGGTTCTTGGTGATGTCCCGCGGGGTGGCCTCGTTGCCGGCGCCGTCCTTGAGGGTGATGAGCCCGTTGGCGGCGAGCAGCTTCAGGGCGCGGGCCTCGTTGACGGCGTCGTTCGGGACGGCGATGGTCGCACCGCTCTTGAGGGCGTCGGCCTTCTTGACCTTGTGGGAGTACAGGCCGAGCGGCTCCAGGTGCACCGTGACGACGGGCACGATGTGGGTGCCGCGCTTCTTGTTGAAGTCGTCGAGGTAGGGCTGGTTCTGGAAGTAGTTGGCCCCGACCGAGCCGTCCTCGGTCGCCGTGTTCGGCGCGATGTAGTCGGTGAACTCCTTGACCTGCAGGTCGAGGCCCGCCTTCTTCGCCAGCTTGTCCTTGACGAAGTTGAGGATTTCGGCGTGCGGGGTCGGGCTCGCGGCGACGATCAGCGGGCCGCTGGTGTCGGCGGAGCCGGAGTCCTTGTCGGAGCCGCAGGCGGTCAGCCCGAGGGTGAGGGCTCCGGTGGCGAGGACGGCGGTGGTGAGCTTGGCGGTGTTACGCACGAAAAGTGCCTTTCCTTAAGGGTGGTGCGACCCCGTGTATGGGTGAACGGGGAGTCTCGGGGGCTCAGGCGACCTTGCCGACGTCGGCCGAGGCCGGTTCCTTCGCCTTCAGCAGGCGGAGCTTGGGCGCGGGGCCGGAGCGGGCGCCGCGGCGGTGCAGGGAGCGGGCGGCGAAGTCGCCGGCGAACTGGATGAGGGAGATGACGACGGCGAGGATCGCCACGGTGATCCACATCAGCTCGGTCTCGAAGCGCTGGTAGCCGTAGCGGACGGCGAGGTCGCCGAGGCCGCCGCCGCCGACCGTGCCGGCCATGGCGGAGTAGCCGATCAGGGCGATGATCGTGGTGGTGGTGCTGGCGATCAGCGAGGGCAGGGCCTCCGGGACGAGCACCTTGCGGACGATCGTCCAGGTGTTGCCGCCCATGGACTGCACGGCCTCGACCAGTCCGTGGTCCACTTCGCGGACGGCCGTCTCCACCAGGCGGGCGAAGAAGGGGATGCCGCCGATGGCCAGCGGCACGATCGCCGCGGTGGTCCCGATGGTCGTGCCGGTGACCCAGCGCGTGAAGGTCATCAGCGCGACCATGAGGATGATGAACGGCATGGACCGGCCGATGTTCACGATCTGGCCGATCGCCTTGTTGGCGACCACGTTCTGGATCAGGCCGCCCCGGTCCGTCAGGACGAGGAGGATGCCGAGCGGCAGGCCGGCGACGACGGCGATCAGGGTGGACCAGAGCACCATGCTGAGCGTCTCGGAACACGACTGCGACAGCAGCGGCTGCATCTCCGACCAGGTCACTTGGCACCTTCCTTCACCAGCAGGGCGTCCTGGCCCACGACGTCGATCTGGAGGCCCTGTTCGCGCAGGAACCCGATCGGCACCACGTTGTCCTCGTAGCGGCCGGGCAGTTCGATGCGCATGCGGCCGACCTGGAGGCCGCCGACGGTGTCGATGGCGGCGCCGAGGATCGAGACGTCGACGTTGTAGGTGCGTGAGAGCTGGGAGATGACCGGCTGGGTGGCGGCCTCGCCGTGGAAGGTGACGTCCAGGACGGTCCGGTCGGCGCCGGTGGCCTCGCCGCCCACCGGGAACAGCGCGGCGGCGAGCGTGGAGCCCGGGGTGGCCAGCAGCTCGCTGACCGTGCCGGACTCCACGATCCGGCCCCGCTCCATGAGGGCGGCGGAGTCGCAGATCGACTTCACGACGTCCATCTCGTGGGTGATGAGCAGGACGGTCAGGCCCAGCTGCCGGTTCAGGTCGCGCAGCAGCTGGAGGATGGAGCGGGTGGTCTCCGGGTCGAGGGCGCTGGTGGCCTCGTCGGACAGGAGGACCTTGGGGTCGCCGGCCAGGGCGCGGGCGATGCCGACGCGCTGCTTCTGGCCGCCGGACAGCTGGGCGGGGTAGGCCTTGGCCTTGTCCGCGAGGCCGACCAGGTCCAGCAGTTCCAGCGCCTTGCGGGAGCGTGCCCGGCCCGCCTGGCCGAGGATCTCCAGCGGCAGCTCGACGTTGTCCTGCACGGTCCGCGAGGAGAGCAGGTTGAAGTGCTGGAAGACCATGCCGATCCGGCTGCGGGCGCGGCGCAGTTCCCTGCCGGCGCGCGGTCCGCGGCCGGCCAGGGCGGTGAGGTTCTGTCCGGCGACGGTCACGGTGCCGGAGGTGGGGCGCTCCAGCAGGTTGACGCAGCGGATGAGGGAGGACTTGCCGGCGCCGGACTGGCCGATGACGCCGTAGACCTCGCCTTCGCGGACGTGGAGATCGACGCCGTCGAGGGCGGTGACCTCACGGCCGCGTGAGCGGTAGACCTTGGTCAGGCCCGAGGTGGTGATCACGTGGGTTTCCGTCACTGTCGAGTGCGCGGGCGTGGGTGTGCCCGGGCACGGGTGCATGCGGTTCAGGCATGGAGAGTGGTGCGTCCAGTACGGCTACGGCGCACGGACATGCCACGGCTCTCGCTTCGGGGCGCGAGGCTCAGCTGATGCGGGGGCCCTCTAGAAGGCGCACATTCGACACATCAGGCGACACATACAACGAGCACCGGGCGTCATGGTCGCCTCGGTCGCAAGGGTGCGGCAGCTCGTCGTGGTCATGCGCTCAGTAAACCAGACGGACGGTCCTGACCGGCCGCCGCTGTCCGGATGGTGGACAGCGGCGGACAGGGCGCGCCGGGGCCTCAGCGGCGCACGGAGATCTCCACACCCCGGTCGGTGACCAGTGCGGACAGGGCCGACAGGTCCTCGACCACCAGGTCGGCCTCCAGCTCCTGCGCGCGGTGGGTTGTGGCCAACGCCACGGTGGTCATCCCGGCGGCGCGGCCCGCCTGGAGTCCGGCCGGGGCGTCCTCGAAGACGACGCACCGGGCGGGGTCGACGCCGAGCCGCCGGGCGGCGAGCAGGTAGGGCTCGGGGTCGGGCTTGCCGCGCGTGATGTCGTCGGCGGCGATCAGCGTCTTGGGCAGGATGCCGACGGCGTCCAGGCGGGCCTCGGCGAGCCGCCGCGTGGCGGAGGTGACGACGGCCCAGGCGTCGGCCGGCAGGGAGTCGAGGAAGTCCCGGGTGCCGGGCAGGAGCCGTACACCGCCCTGCGGAACGTCGTCCACCTCCAGCTGCTCGACCCGGGCGACCGCCTCGGCCACGAGGTGGGCGGGCAGCAGGTCGGCGACTATCTCGGCGGCGGGCCGCCCGTGCAGCGCCACCCTCCCGAACTCCTCGGCCGTGATCCCGTACTCCCGGGCCCAGCGGGTCCAGCAGCGCTCGACGGAGTCGAGGGAGGAGACGAGGGTGCCGTCGTTGTCGAACAGGAGGGCGTGCGCGTGGATCGTCATGGTCTAGACCCTACGGCGTACGGCGGGGGCGACGGCCCGGGGCCGTACGGGCCGTAATAGGGTCGCGGCATGCTCAATGCCCTGACGCTGGTGACCGGGGTCGCCGCGCTGCTGCTCGCCGCCTGGTGCGGCTGGGCCGCCCACCGCGGCCAGCCGACGAAGGACTGGCACTTCATCGGCATGGCCGTGGTGTCGCTGCTCGCCCTCGTCCAGCTGGTGATCGGGATCGTGCAGCTGGCGCGGGGCGAGAAGCCGGAACAGGGCACGACGATCTTCGTGGCGTATCTGCTGGGCGCGTTCGCGTGCGTTCCGGCGGCGGGCCTGATGTCGCTGGCCGAGCGGACCCGCTGGGGTTCGGTGACGGTGGCCGCCGGCGGTGTGGTGCTGGCCGTGCTCCAGGTGCGGCTCTACGACATCTGGGGAGGCTGAGGTGACGGCGGTGGAGGAGAAGCCGGCCCGGTTGATCAGCGGACCGGGCATGCTGCTGGTCTGGTTCTACGGCGTGATGGTCGTGGGGGCGGTGTCGCGGTCGGCGTACCAGATCGCCACGGAGTTCGACCGGGCGCCGCTCGCCTACTCCCTGTCGGCGCTGGCCGGGGTGGTGTACGGGTTCATCACCTACACGCTGGTCCGGGGCGGCGAGACCGCCCGACGGGCGGCACTGGTGTGCTGCGCCGCCGAGCTCGCCGGAGTGCTGGTCGTGGGGACGTGGACCCTGGCCGACCGCTCGGCCTTCCCGGACGCCACCGTCTGGTCGGACTACGGGGCGGGGTACGTCTTCATCCCGGTGCTGCTGCCGCTCTCCGCGCTGTACTGGCTGCGGAAGGCACGGACCGCGCAGGGCGCCTGAGCCGCGGCGGCGGGCAGCCCGTGCCAGGTCGCGCTCACGCGGGGCGGCCGCCGGCCGGTGCGGCCCCGCACCCCCGCGCCGGGCGTCTCAGGCCGTGGCCACGTAGGTGCCCGCCTGCTTCTCCAGGATGATCATCTCCACCCCGTCGGCGCCCTTGGCCCGGCCCACCGCCTGGTAGCCGACCCGGCGGTACAGGCGCAGGCTGCCCTCGCTGCGGTGTCCGGTGAACAGGCGGAACCTGGTGGCACCCCGCTCGTCCGCGAGCGCCGCCTCGGCCGCGCGCAGCAGCCGCGCGCCGATGCCGTGGCCCTGGAGGCGGGGGTGGACGCAGAGCTTGCCGATGTCCGCCGCGCCGTCCTCGGTCACCTTGCCGCGCACCGAGCCGACCACCTCCTCGCCGAGCCGGGCGACGAAGACGC
Source organism: Streptomyces sp. NPDC013455 (assembly GCF_040632975.1). Classification (NCBI taxonomy): domain Bacteria; kingdom Bacillati; phylum Actinomycetota; class Actinomycetes; order Kitasatosporales; family Streptomycetaceae; genus Streptomyces; species Streptomyces sp. NPDC013455. The sequence continues at coordinate 77,626 of NZ_JBEYCX010000017.1, forward strand.
AGTCGGCGGCGACCTCCTGGCGGACGGAGTCCAGGGTCTGCACGAGCGGGTCGATGCGGTAGTTGCCGTAGAGCGCCGCCTCGCTCTGGAAGCACAGGTACTGGAGCCGGAAGATCTGCTCCGCGTCCTGTTCGGTCGCCACCGAGATGGTCACGCTCATGCCCATGTGCGCATGCCTCCCGCTCACCTGATCACCTGTCGTCCCCCACTCCTATCCCCGCACTTCGCAGGCCGCAACCTCCGGAGTGAGCAATCGGCGCAGACATCCCAGACATCGGGAACGTTCCGGGCCGAGACTCCCCTGTGAGATACCCAACTCCCCCGCGATCTCCCGGTATGTCAGGTCCTTCGGCGACAGCAGCGCCTCCAGCAGGCGGGGGCAGCGGCCGGGCAGGCGGCCCACCGCGTCCCGCAGGGCGCGGTGCCGGGCGGCGGTGAGCACGAGCTGTTCGGGCCCGGGCCGCGCCTCGTCGGCCGGCTCGCCGTCGTACGGCCCTTCCAGGCGGGTGGCACGCCGGCTGCGGCGGGCTTCGGCGCGGACGGCCTTGCGCAGCCAGCCGTGCGGGTCCCGCGGTGGTCCGTCGGTCTCCAGCCGCTCCAGGAGGCGGAGCCAGACGGCCTGCTCCAGGTCGTTCGGCTCGTCCCCGAAGGCATATGCCTCCGCGGCCGCCTCGGCGGTGAGCAGCGGGCGCAGGGTGGCTACCAGGTCGTGCGTCATATGCGGAACGACGAGCCGCCCCGGCGGCGGGTTGCCGGGGCGGTGCACAGTGACCCCGAACGGGGTGCCGGCCGGTGCGCCGGTTGACGCGGCGGCCGCCGCGGTCAGCCGTCCAGGAAGTCGGCGCGGGCGAGCAGACCGGTGTCGGGGTTGTCGGTGAAGACGCCGTCGATACCCGTCGCGAAGTACCTCCGGTAGGCACCGAAGACGTCACCGTAGGCGTCGGCCGCGCCGCCCTTGCGGTACTCGGCCGGCAGGAAGGGGTTCTCGTTGCGCACGGTATAGGGGTGCAGGATCAGGCCCACCTTGTGCGCGTCCGAGACCAGCGTGGTCGGCTCGCCCAGGGTGCCGTCCGCCTTCTTCGGGATGACCAGGTCCAGCGTCGGGCCGATGCCCTGGGCGTAGCCGGCGATCTCGCGCAGGCCCTTGGGCGTGATCAGGTCGGCGACCGTGCGCGGGTCGTTCGCCTCGACGAAGTCGTACGGGCGGCTGTTCGCCGCGGAGAGCAGGACGACGAGCGGGTTGTCGACCAGCTGGTTCAGCCTCTGGATGCTGGTGGGCTCAAAGGACTGGAGGATGACCGGGGAGTTGCGGCCGTCCTTGTCGTACTTGCGCAGCAGCTTCGCGACCCGCTCCTCCAGGCCGAGGCCCAGCTTGCGGAAGTAGGTGGGGTGCTTGGTCTCGGGGTAGATCCAGACCTGCTTGCCGCGCTTGCGGGTCTCCTCGTCCTGCCACTTCAGGACCTCTTCGAAGGTGGGTATCTCCCAGCGGCCGTTGTAGAGGGTGTTGTGCGGCCGGTTGGCCGGGATGCGCTCCACGGCGCGCAGCGTCTTCAGCTCGGCGAGCGTGAAGTCCTCGGTGAACCAGCCGGTGGTCGCAACGCCGTCCAGCACCTTGGTGGTCTTGCGGCCGGCGAACTCCGGGCGGGAGGCGACGTCCGTGGTCCCGCCGATCTCCGGCTCGTGACGGCAGACCAGGTGGCCGTCCTTGGTGGGCACCAGGTCGCCCGCCTCCACCACGTCGGCGCCGAGGTCCAGGGCCAGGTCGTAGGAGCCGAAGGTGTGCTCGGGGCGGTAACCGCTGGCACCGCGGTGGCCGATGACGGTCGGCACCGGCAGGCTCTTCAGTCCGCGGCCGCCGTGCCCCGCCGGCCGGGTCCCGGTGGCCTGGGCGGTGCCGGGCAGACCGAGGACCGCTCCGCCCGCGCCGAGCACCGCGGCGCCGAGAAGCGCCCGCCGTCCCGTCTGCCGCTTCCGCCCGTTCGCCTGGTCACTGTCCATGAGCGCCCTCCTGTCGCCTTCGTCCGTCGGTGCGGCCCGATCGTAGGGGCGCGCACATGACGGGTGGGAGGCTCTGGTTCGAACACGCGGGTGAACTCGTGTGTCGTGCGGGCGGCGGAAGGTGACGGGCCGTCCGTACCGGCGCCCCGGCGCACGCGATGTCCGTCACATCGCCGTCCGGCCGTCACGCGCCGTCCTCGGCGCGCCACCGCAGGTAAACCCGTGTCAATACTTCGTAAGACCTCGGTGAACCGGGCGTCCCCGATGTGCGCACGGACCGTGCCCCCGAGTAATGTCCTCACCTGCACAGACACATAACGCCCCCTCGACATCGGAGGACCCGTTGTCCCGCTTCGCGCTCATCAAGGCAGTGCTCGGACCGATCATGCGCCTGATGTTCCGCCCACAGGTGGAGGGCGTGGAGAACATTCCCGGGGACGGACCGGTGATTCTGGCCGGTAATCACCTCACCTTCATCGACTCCATCGTGCTGCCGCTGGTCACCAAGCGGCAGGTGTTCTTCATCGGCAAGGACGAGTACGTCACCGGCAAGGGCCTCAAGGGCCGGCTGATGGCGTGGTTCTTCACGGGCGTCGGCATGATCCCGGTGGACCGGGACGGCGCGAGCGGCGGCGTGGCCGCGCTGATGACGGGACGGCGGATCCTGGAGGAGGGCCGGATCTTCGGGATCTACCCCGAGGGCACGCGGTCTCCCGACGGGCGGCTGTACCGCGGCCGCACCGGCATCGCGCGGCTGACGCTGATGACCGGGGCGCCGGTCGTCCCGTTCGCCATGATCGGCACGGACAAGCTCCAGCCGGGCGGGCGCGGCATCCCGCGGCCGGGCCGGGTCACCGTCCGCTTCGGTGAGCCGCTGGAGTTCTCCCGCTACGACGGCATGGACCGGGACCGGTACGTGCTGCGGGCGGTGACCGACTCCGTGATGGCCGAGGTCATGCGGCTGTCGGGCCAGGAGTACGTGGACATGTACGCCACGAAGGCGAAGGCCGCCTAGCGGCGTCCGCCGGGCGGGCGCCGTACGGGCGTCCGTCCGCCTGCCGGTGGAATCTACCGGCGACACATCCGGCATTCGGCCGTATGCGAGCGGCCTAATGACCACACAACATGTCTGATTCAGACATGTACAAACCTTCTCGGCGCACTCTGCTCCGCACCCCGATCGCCGCCGCCGGCGCGGGATTCCTGGCAGCCTGCACCAGCTCCGGTTCCGAGCCCAGCTCCGGCCCCCAACGCGCGAGCGGCGGGGAGAAGTTCGTCCCGGACGGGCCCAAGGGGTACGTCAACCCGTCGGATCCGGAGGTCCTCGCCGCCGAGCGCAAACGCGGGTCCGGCCGCGTCCGCACCGTCAGGTTCACCGCCGCCGAAACCGAACTGGACCTCGGCGGACGGACCGTCCGGACGTGGGCGTACAACGAGGAGGTGCCGGGCCCGCTGGTGCGGGCCACCGCCGGCGAGGTACTCGACCTGACGCTCGCCAACCGGCTGCCGGAGACGACGACCCTGCACTCGCACGGGGTCCGGCTGCGCTGCGACATGGACGGCGTGCCGGACCTGACCCAGCGGGCCATCCACCCCGGCGCCGACTTCCGGTACCACTTCGCCGTCGAGCACCCGGGAACCTACCTGCTGCACTCCCACGTCGGGATGCAGCCCGACCGCGCGCTGTACGCGCCCCTCGTCGTCGACGACCCCAGGGAGCCCCTCTCCTACGACCACGAGTGGCTCGTGGTCCTGGACGACTGGCTCGACGACGTGGACGGCTCCACCCCCGAAGGGGTGCTGAGCCAGCTCAAGCCCGGCGGCTCCATGGACATGGGAGGCATGGACATGGGTTCCGGCCACGGCAGCCAGGGCCACGGCCGGCCGGCGAGCGCGCACCCGTCGCCGTCCAGGAAGAGCACGGGTCCCAACCGGGTGCTGCACAAGTCCCACAGCCGCATGCTCCACGGGGAGGGCGGCAGCGTCGCCTATCCGCACTACCTGGTCAACGGACGGCTGCCGGGCGATCCGTCGGTGTTCCGCTGCCGTCCCGGCGACCGGGTGCGGCTGCGCATCATCAACGCCGGGTCCGAGACCGCCTTCCGGGTCGCGCTGGGCGGCCACCGGATGACCGTCACGCACACCGACGGCTATCCGGTGAAGCACAAGGAGACCGACGCCCTGCTGGTCGGCATGGCGGAGCGGTACGACGTCCTGATCACCGCCCGGGACGGTGTCTTCCCGCTGGTCGCGCTCCCCGAGGGCAAGAAGGGCAAGGCCCTCGCCGTGCTGCGCACCGACAAGGGCTCCGGCGGCCTGCCCCCGGCCGGCGTCCGCCCGGACGAGCTCGACGGGAAGACCGTCCCCGCCCGCCGGCTCCTGCCCGAGGACTCCGTGGCGCTCGACGACCGGAAGCCCGACCGCGAGATGCGCATCCGGATCACCGGCACCATGCAGAAGTTCGACTGGGGGTTCGACCACAAGCCGTACTCCCCGCAGCAGCGCCACGCCGTCCGAGCCGGCGAGCGGGTGCGGCTCACCCTCGTCAACGCCACGGACATGTGGCACCCGATGCACCTGCACGGGCACACCTTCTCGCTGACCGGCCTGGACTCCGTGGGCGCGCGCAAGGACACCGCGCTCGTGCTGCCGCACCGGAAGCTGGTGATCGACTTCGACGCCGACAATCCGGGGCTGTGGATGCTGCACTGCCACAACCAGTACCACTCGGAGAGCGGGATGATGACGGTGCTGGGCTACAAGCGCTGACCGTCAGCCGGCGCCGTCCAGCTTCTGTCCCTTCAGCAGGAACCACGCCACCGCCGCTGCCGCCAGCAGCACGGCCGCTCCCGCCGCCGAGGCCAGGTGGAGGCCGTGGACGAAGCTGTCCCGGGCCGCGTCCAGCAGCGCCTGCGCCTGGTGCGGGGGCATCTCGGCCGAGGCCTGCACCGCCGCGCCCAGGGACTCGTGGGCCTCGGCCGGGGTGCCGGCCGGGCCCGGGAAGCCGCGGTAGACGCCGGTCACGATGGAACCGAGCAGGGCGATGCCCAGGGCCGCGCCGAGTTCGTACGCCGTCTCGGAGACCGCCGAGGCGGCTCCCGCCTGCTCCTTGGGGACGCTGGAGAGGATGACCTCGGCGGTCACCGTGAAGGAGAAGCCCGCGCCGACGCCCACGACCAGCAGGGCGGCGCCGAGGACCGGGTAGCCGGTGGACTGGCCCACGGTCGTCAGGGCGGCCAGGGCCACACCGACCGCGGCCAGGCCGCCCGCGACCACCGTGCGGACCGCGAAGCGCCGGGCGGCACGGCCGGCGATCAGACCGGCCGCCACCGCACCGACCGCCGCGGGCAGTTCGGCCAGGCCCGCCTCGAACGGACGCCGGTCCTGCACGAGCTGGAGGAACTGGGAGAGGAAGAACACCAGCCCGGACATGCCGAGGACGGTCAGCAGGTCGGCGAGGACCGCCCCGCCGAAGCCACGGCGCCGGAACAGGCGCATGTCCAGCAACGGGACGGGCATGGTCAGCTGGCGGCGGACGAACCCGTACAGGGCGGCCGCACCGAGCAGGCCGGAGCCGAGGGTCGCCGCCGTGACGCCGTGGGTGGCGGCCTCCTTGACGGCGTAGACGACGGCGATCATGCCGACGAGCGACAGGGCGACGCTGGCCAGGTCCCAGGGGCCCGGGTGCGGGTTGCGGGATTCGGGCAGCGTGCGGATGCCGACCAGGACCAGGACGGCCATCACCGGCAGGTTGATGAGGAAGACCGAGCCCCACCAGAAGTGCTCCAGCAGGAATCCGCCGGCGATGGGGCCGACGGCCGTACCGGCGGAGGCGGTGGCGCCCCAGATGCCGACGGCGATGCTGCGCTCGCGCGGGTCGTGGAAGATGTTGCGGATCAGGGCCAGGGTGGCGGGCATCAGGGTCGCGCCCGCGACACCGAGCAGCGCCCGGGCCAGGATCATCGTCTCGGGTGTCGTCGCGTAGGCGCCCAGCACGGACAGCGCACCGAAGGCGGTGGCGCCGCCCAGCAGGATCCGCTTGCGGCCGATGCGGTCGCCGAGGCTGCCCATGGAGACCAGCAGACCGGCGATGACGAAGGAGTAGACGTCGCCGATCCACAGCATCTGGGTGCCGGAAGGGGCCAGGTCCTCGCTGATGTAGGGGGTCGCCAGGCCGAGTACGGTGGCGTCGACGGCCACCAGCAGCACGGCCAGGACCAGGACGGAGAGCGCGAGCCAGCGGCCCGGGCGCTTCCCCTCCTCGGTCACGGGTGCCGGCTGCAGGGTGCTGGTCATGATTCCTTCCTCAGTGGGGTGTCGGTCCGTCGTGCGCCGCCCAGCAGCAGCTCGACGATCATGTAGGTGAAGTCCTTGGCGGCCACCCGGCCCTCGGCCACCGCCCAGGCACCGGAGCCCAGCAGGCCGTAGAGCGCCTCGGTGAGCCAGGCCGGGGTGAGGTCGATACGGAACTCGCCGTTCTCCTGGCCGCGCCGGAACAGCGCCGTGAGGCGTTCGTCGATGCGCGCCCAGCCCTGGTTCTGCCCCTCGCCCTCGAACAGCTGGTTCTCGGTGTAGAGGAACGCGAGGAGTCCGGCGGCGGGTTCGATCGCCCGGACCAGACGGCGCACGGCATCGGCCGCGGGGCCCTCGTCCAGGCGGGCCGCGTCCAGCGCCGCCTCGCACTCCGCGATACCGAGCGCTTCCAGGGCCCGGACGAGCGCGTCCCGGCCGGCGAAGTGGCGGTGCAGCGTGGCCCGGCTGATCCCGGCGGCCTTGGCGACCTCGTCCATGGTCGCGGTGGCTTTCCGGGTCAGCAGGGCGGCTGCGCTGCGCAGCACGTGGTCACGATCGAGAGCCATGAGACAAGAGTAGCCCACGTGAGACATCTTTGTCTCACAACGGGCACGCGTGACTCATCAGTGCTGGTCACGGCTGGTCGGTGCGGGTCGGTGGATGGCCCGTGGCCGGCCGGTGCCGGTCGGCGGGTGAGCGTCAGTGCCAGGGCAGCTGCCCGCGCCGCTCCCAGTAGGCGTGCGGGTCCTCCGCCAGCGTGGCGAGCAGCGTGAGCTGGTCCACGTCGAGGTCGACGGCGGGGGCGTGCAGGTTGGAGACGAGCTGGGCGACGGTCGCGGCACCCGAGAGGACGACGCCGGCCCAGGGCCGGCGCAGGATCCAGGCGAGGGCGACGGCGTCGCAGCCGAGTCCCGTCGCGGCGGCCACGTCCCGCAGCGCGTCCGGGGCGTGCGGTCCGGCCAGCCGGCCGTTGGCCATGCCCTCCTTGACGATCACGGTGAGCCCGGCGTCGTGGGCCTCGGCGAGGGCCGGGCCGGCCGAGGGCTCCAGGGCGTTGTACGTCGACTGGACGGTACGGAAGAGGGGTTCGCCGCCGACCGTCACGGCGAGCGCCGCGCGGATCGCGTCGGCCTGCGCCGGACCGCTGGTGGAGAAGCCGACGGTCAGGCCGCCGGCGGCGGCTTCCGCCAGCCTGGCGTGCAGCTCCTTGTCGGTGAGCGCGGGGCTGTCCGGGGTCACCGAGTGGATCTGGTAGAGGTCGAGCCGGTCGCCGAGCAGGGCCTCGGTCTCGGCGCGCTGCCGTTCGTAGGTGGCGAGGCTGTGGTCCTTGACCTCGTGCGTCTCGGCCCTGGCCGACCAGCCGGCGGTGTAGGTGTAGCCCCACTTGCTGCCGACGACCACGTCGTCGATGTCCGGCCGGGCCTGGAGCCAGCCGGCCAGGAACTCCTCGGAGCGGCCGTAGGAGCGGGCGACGTCGAAGTACCGCACGCCCTGGGCGTAGGCGGCGTCGAGGAGGTCGTGCGTGCGGGTGCGGAGGGCTTCGACGCTGCGGTCCGCTCCGAGGTCCTCCTCCCGGCCGAGGTTGATGTAGCCGGGGCGGCCGACGGCGGCCAGGCCGAGGCCGATGTGACAGGTGGGGGTCGTTGCTGCGGCCAGTCGCGCGAAGGGCATCGCGGGCTCCGTTCGGTCGGCTCCGGTACGGCTGCGACCAACGTAACCCTTGATGACCTTCGCCCCGGCACTCGGCCGGCGCGGTGTTCCGGCGAGTACGCCCGTGCGGCGGCGTGCCGCGCGGTTCCCCCGCCCCGTCCGGCGCGCCCCCGCCTCAGCCCTTCTTCTTGGCCTGCGCCCACTGGTGCTGGCGCGCCACGTCCGCCTTGACCTCCGTCAGCTGGACGGCGACCGCGCCGGGTGCCGTACCGCCCCGGCCGTCGCGGGAGGCGAGGGCTCCGGGGACGTTGAGGACGGACCGCACCCGGGGGGTCAGGTGCGGGGAGATCTTCGCGAACTGCTCGTCCGTGAGGTCGTCCAGCTCCTTGCCCTCGGCCTCGGCGACCTTGACGCACTCCCCCGCGACCTCGTGCGCGACGCGGAACGGCACGCCCTGCTTGACCAGCCACTCCGCGATGTCGGTGGCCAGCGAGAACCCGGCCGGGGCCAGCTCCTCCATGCGCTCGCGGTTGACGGTGAGGGTGGCGATCATGCCGGTGAAGGCGGGCAGCAGCACCTCGAGCTGGTCGCAGGAGTCGAAGACCGGCTCCTTGTCCTCCTGGAGATCGCGGTTGTAGGCGAGCGGCAGGGCCTTCAGGGTGGCGAGGAGACCGGTGAGGTTGCCGATCAGGCGGCCGGACTTGCCCCGGGCCAGCTCGGCGATGTCCGGGTTCTTCTTCTGCGGCATGATCGACGAGCCCGTGGAGAAGGCGTCGTGCAGGGTGACGAAGGAGAACTCCTTCGTGTTCCAGATGATGATCTCCTCGGCGATCCGGGAGAGGTTCACACCGATCATCGCGGTGATGAAGGCGAACTCGGCGACGAAGTCGCGGGAGGCCGTGCCGTCGATGGAGTTGCCGACGCTGCCGTGTTCGAAGCCGAGGTCCTCGGCCACCGCCTCCGGGTCCAGGCCGAGCGAGGAGCCCGCGAGGGCGCCGGAGCCGTACGGCGACACCGCCGTCCGCTCGTCCCACTGGCGCAGCCGCTCGGCGTCCCGGGACAGGGACTGCACATGGGCGAGCACGTGGTGGGCGAAGAGCACCGGCTGGGCGTGCTGGAGGTGGGTGCGGCCGGGCATCGCCACGTCCGGGTGGGCCTCGGCCAGGCCGATCAGCGCGTCCTGGAGGTCGGCGATCAGACCGCCGATGATGCGGGCGTGGTCGCGCAGGTACATCCGGAAGAGGGTGGCGACCTGGTCGTTGCGGGACCGGCCGGCGCGGAGCTTGCCGCCGAGGTCGGGGCCGAGACGCTCCAGCAGGCCGCGCTCCAGGGCCGTGTGGACGTCCTCGTCCGCGATGGTGCCGACGAAGGCCCCCGACTCCACGTCGGCTTCGAGCCGGTCGAGGCCCGCGATCATGCGCTGGAGCTCGTCCTCGGTGAGCAGCCCCGCCTTGTGCAGCACGCGCGCGTGGGCACGCGAACCGGCGATGTCGTAGGGCGCGAGCCGCCAGTCGAAGTGGACGGACGCGGACAGCTTGGCCAGGGCCTCGGCGGGACCGTCGGCGAAACGGCCGCCCCAGAGCCGTACGTCACCGCTGTTGCTGCTCACTTGCCTGCTCCTCGGAAGCTTGTTGATGTGCCGTCAGCCGCTGATGTGCCACCGCCTCCCCGCCCTTGCAGGCGGGGAGGCGGCTGTCAGGCCGATGCGTGTGGGGTGACCCGGAGGCCGTACCCGCTCAGGCCAGGTCGCGCTTGGCCGCGATCTTCGACGACAGGCTGTAGATGTCGATGAAGCCCTTGGCCGCCGACTGGTCGAACGTGTCGCCGGTGTCGTAGGTCGCGAGGTTGAAGTCGTACAGCGACTCCTCGGAGCGCCGGCCGGTGACGACCGCGCGGCCGCCGTGCAGGACCATCCGGATGTCGCCGGTGACGTGCTGGTTGGCCTCGTCGATGAAGCCGTCCAGGGCGCGCTTGAGCGGGGAGAACCACTGGCCGTCGTAGACCAGCTCGCCCCAGCGCTGCTCGACCTGCCGCTTGTAGCGGGCCAGCTCGCGCTCGACGGTGACGTTCTCCAGCTCCTGGTGGGCGGTGATCAGGGCGATCGCACCGGGGGCCTCGTAGACCTCGCGGGACTTGATGCCGACGAGGCGGTCCTCGACCATGTCGATCCGGCCGATGCCCTGGGCGCCGGCGCGCTCGTTGAGCTGCTGGATGGCCTGGAGGACGGTGACGGGCCTGCCGTCGATGGCGACCGGGACGCCCGCCTTGAAGCTGATGACCACCTCGTCGGCCTCGCGCGGCAGGGCCGGGTTGGAGGTGTACTCGTAGATGTCCTCGATCGGGGCGTTCCAGATGTCCTCCAGGAAGCCCGTCTCGACCGCGCGCCCGAAGACGTTCTGGTCGATGGAGTACGGGGACTTCTTGGTGGTGGCGATCGGGAGCTGCTTGTCCTCGCAGAAGGCGATCGCCTTGTCACGGGTCATCGCGTAGTCGCGGACCGGGGCGATGCACTTCAGGTCGGGGGCGAGGGCGACGATGCCGGCCTCGAAGCGGACCTGGTCGTTGCCCTTGCCGGTGCAGCCGTGGGCGACCGTGGTGGCGCCGTGCTTCTGGGCGGCGGCGACCAGGTGCTTGACGATGGTCGGCCGGGACAGGGCGGAGACCAGCGGGTAGCGGTCCATGTAGAGGGCGTTGGCCTTGATCGCCGGGAGGCAGTACTCGTCGGCGAACTCGTCCTTGGCGTCCGCGACCTCGGCCTCGACGGCGCCGCACGCGAGGGCGCGCTTGCGGATGACGTCCAGGTCCTCGCCGCCCTGGCCGACGTCGACCGCAACGGCGATGACCTCGGCGCCCGTCTCCTCGGCGATCCAGCCGATGGCGACGGAGGTGTCCAGACCGCCTGAGTAGGCGAGTACGACGCGCTCGGTCACGGGTTTTCTCCTCACAGTGCATTCGCTGATATGCATGAGTATGCAGGGCTCTGCATGATTCGTCAATCAGCCTCAAGGGTGACGGCGGCCGCACGGGTGGGGGGCGGAAGACACCACGGACGGGCCCGCACGGGTGGGGGGCGGAAGACACCACGGACGGGCCCGCACGGGTGGGGGGCGGAACACACCGCGACGGGCCCGCACGGATGGTGAACGGGGAGCGCGTCGCGTGGGGCCCGGGAGCGCGTCGCGTGGGGCCCGGACGGACCACCCGGGCTGCCGGGTCCGCTGCCGCCGTCTAGCGTCCGGACCATGCGCCTCCGTGTGGTCACCGCCCTCGTCTCCCTCTCCTGCCTCACCCTGCTCGGTGCCGCGCCCGAACCCGGCCCGGCGCCGCTGCCGGCACGGATGGCGGACACCGGCGGGGGCAGCCAGCTGATCGTCGCCGAGGCCCCGGGCACCGGCGCCACGACCGGCACGGTCGGCTGGTGGGACCTGCGGGACGGCGAGTGGGTCCAGGCGGGTTCGGCACCGGCCCGGTTCGGGGCGGGCGGGCTGGTCGAGGGCGGCACCCGGGTGCAGGGCACCAACACCACGCCGACCGGCCTGTACGGCCTTCCCTTCGGCTTCGGGATCAAGGCGGCGCCCGCCGGCACGGCCGTCCCCTACCGGCCCGTCCGGGAGAGCTCCTGGTGGTGCCAGGACAACGACTCCCGCTCGTACAACCGCTGGGTCGACCCCCTGCCCGCCGACTGCCGTGCCGCCGAGTCCGAACACCTCGTCGACTTCCGGGAGCAGTACGCGTACGGCCTGGTCATCGGCTTCAACTACGACCGGCCCGTGCGCGGGCGCGGGGCGGGGATCTTCCTGCACGTCGACGGACCGGGCGCGACGGCCGGGTGTGTGTCGGTGCCGGAGGCCGACATGCGGCGGATCCTCCAGTGGGCCGTGCCCGGCAAGGAGCCGCACATCGCCATCGGCACGGCGAGCGGGGCCACGGCCGTCACCCGGTACTGACAGGGCGGCACCGGCAGGGCTCCGCCGGCCGAGGGCCCAGGCGGGGCGGCTCGGGCGGCCCCTGAACGTTCGGCGCACCCGGCACGTATCTGTGGGCCAAGGGTCAAGTCCCCCCGGAGGAACCGTGACCACCACGCTCGCAGGCGGACGTGCCGCCCGCCGACAGACGATGCGCCGCATCCGCCCGCGCCGCTCCCCGGCCGTCCCGCTGCTGCTCGCCGTCTGGGCGGGCGCGGCGGCCGTGCTGTGGCTGTGGTGGCAGCAGACACCCGCCATCGCCGACACCACCGGCCGGATCCTCGGCGCGGGCCGGATCACCGGCCTGCTGGCCGGCTACCTGATGGCACTGGTCGTGCTCCAGATGGCGCGCGTCCCGGCGCTGGAGCGGCGGGTCGGCTCCGACCGGGTGGCCCGCTGGCACGCGATGAGCGGCCGGTACACGCTGAGCCTGGTCGTGGCGCACGTCTTCCTCACCATGTGGGGGTACGCGCGCCAGGCGGGCAGGTCGCTCGGCGACATCGCGGCGCAGACCGTCGAATCGGTCGAGCAGCTGCCGGACATGGGCAAGGCCGCCGTCGGCACCGGCCTGTTCGTGGTCATCGGCCTGACGTCGATCGGCCCGGTCCGGCGCCGGCTGCCGTACGACGCCTGGTACCACGTCCACCTGCTGACCTACGCGGCGGTGTTCCTGACGTTCTGGCACCAGATCAGCACAGGCAACGAGTTCGCGGCGGAGCCCACCGCCAAGACCTTCTGGTACGGCCTGTACGGCGCGGTCACCGCGCTGCTGCTCTGGTACCGGATCCTCACCCCCGTCCGGCTGAACCTGCGCCACCGCATGCGGGTGGAGGCGGTGGTCGAGGAGACGCCGGGCATCGTGTCGGTGCTGATCGGCGGGCGCAGGCTGCACCGGATGGGGGCGGAGGCGGGCCAGTTCTTCCGCTGGCGGTTCCTCGCCCCGGGGATGCGCTTCAGCTCCCACCCGTACTCCCTCTCGGCGGCCCCGCGCCCCGGCATGCTGCGGATCACGGTGAAGGCGATCGGCGACCACAGCGCCCGGCTGCGGGAGCTGGAGCCCGGCACGAAGGTGTGGGCCGAGGGCCCGTACGGCGCGCTCACCGCGCAGCGGCGCAGCCGGGGCAAGGTGCTGCTGGTGGCGGGCGGCGTCGGCATCACGCCGATGCGCGCGCTGTTCGAGACGCTGCCCGGAGCCGCCGGGGACATCACGCTCCTCTACCGGGCGAACACCACCCAGGACCTGGCCCTGTGGGACGAGCTGGCGGCGATCGCCGAGGAGCGGGGCGCCCGGCTGATGTACGCGGTGAACAGCCCGGAGGGCGAGCGGCCGGACATCTCCGCGGAGAGCCTCCGGCGGAAGATCCCGGACGTCGAGACGCATGACGTGTTCATGTGCGGTCCGCCCGGCTTCGCGCAGTCGGTGTTCGAGGCCCTGCGCGAGGCGGGGGTGCCGGCCCGCCGTATCCACCACGAGTCGTTCGAGATGTGAGCGGAGCTGCGAAGCGATGAGGAAGAGCCACCCCGTCCGGAGGGTCGTGCTGGCCACCGCCGCGACCGTGTCCGGAGTCGTGCTGATGCTGTCGCTGAAGCCGGCGTCCGATCCGGCCGCCGCGTCGGCGGCGGGCACCGCCCCGCAGCAGTCGGCGGCGGGGCGGGAGTCGCCGCAGGGCGGCGCGGCGGACGGTGCCCGGGCCGGCTCCGGCACGGTGACCGGTGACGCGGTACGGACGCAGTACGGGGCCGTGCAGGTACGGCTGACCGTCAGCGACGGCAGGATCACCAGGGCGGAGGCGGTCCAGGCGCCCGAGGGCGGCCTCAGCGCGCAGAAGACCGAGCTCGCCGTCCCGAAACTCAACCGGCAGGCGGTGGCGGCGCAGAGCGCCGACATCGACACGGTGTCCGGGGCCACGTACACGAGCGAGGGGTACCGGAAGTCGCTCCAGTCGGCGCTCGACAGAATGGAACCGGCGTCCCCGGGTCCGTCCGGCGCCGCGCAGGCCCGCACGGTCACCGGGAAGGCCGTGCCGACCCGGTACGGGCCGGTCCAGGTGCGGATCACGGTGAGCGGCGGGAAGATCAGCAAGGCGGAGGCGGTCCAGGCGCCCGAGGGCGGCCTCAGCGCGCAGAAGACCGAGCTCGCCGTCCCCAGGCTCAACCGGCAGGCGGTGGCGGCGCAGAGCGCCGGCATCGACACGGTGTCCGGGGCCACCTACACCAGCACCGGCTACCGGCAGTCCCTCCAGTCGGCCCTGGACCAGGCCGGTGGCTGACGCGGTGGCCGAGGCGGAGCGGACGCCGGCGCTGCGTCACGCCGAGGAGGTCATGGGGACGGTCTTCTCCTTCGACGTCCGCGGCGGGGACCCGGAGGCGGTACGCGCGGCCCTCGCCGGGGCCGTCGCCGGTCTGCACCGGGCGGACGCCGTCTTCAGCACGTACCGCGCGGACAGCGAGGTGTCGCGGCTGGCGCGGGGCGAGCTGGGCGTGGCCGGGTGCGCTCCCGAGGTGGCCGAGGTGCTGGAGCTGGCGGCCGAGGCGGAGCGGGTGAGCGAGGGGTGGTTCAGCACCCGCTACCAGGGCTCGCTTGACCCCACCGGCATCGTCAAGGGCTGGGCCGTCGAGCGGGCGGCGCGGGCGCTGGCCGCGGTGGCCGGGGTGTGCGGGGTGAGCGTGAACGGCGGCGGGGACGTGCAGCTGCTCGGCGCGCCGGAGCCGCGGCGGGCGTGGCGGGTGGGGGTGGCCGACCCGCTCCGGCCCGGCGGGCTGGCCGCGGTGGTCTCGGCGGCCGGCGTGCCGGAGCTGGCGGTGGCCACCTCGGGGACGGCGGAGCGGGGGGCGCACATCGTGGATCCGCGCACGGGCCGGCCGGCGGTGACGGACCTGGTGGCGGTGACGGTGGTCGGACCCCGGCTGCTCTGGGCGGACTGCTGGGCCACGGCGGCGTTCGCGATGGGTTCGCGGGCGGGGCTCGCTTGGCTGGAGTCCCTGCCGGACACGGAGGGGCTGCTGATCACCGCGGGGGACGAGGTGCGGTGCACCGGGGGCCTGGCCGCGCGCCTGGGCTGACCACCGGCGCGATCACCGCCGGCATCACCACTGGTCACCACCGGCATCACCTCTGGTCACCACCGGCATCACCGCGGAACCCGCCGCATCACCGCGGAACCCGCCGGGGCCGCCATGGGCACCTCACCACCACGAAAGGGCGGGAGCGCGGCGACGGCGGCACGCTGTCGGTGGCCGCCGGGGGCTGCTCGCCCGGCCGCTCGCCGTGGGAGACCGTCCTGCCGGCCTCCGTCCGGCGGCCGGGCTCCGCCGCCGTGCGGGTCAGTGTCCGTTCTGCGCCAGCCTCAGCAGGTGGTCCGCCAGCGCCTGTCCCCCGCTCGGGTCCCGGCTGATCAGCAGCAGGGTGTCGTCGCCCGCGATGGTGCCGAGGATGTCGTGCAGCTCCGCCTGGTCGATGGCCGAGGCGAGGAACTGGGCCGCGCCCGGCGGTGTGCGCAGGACCACGAGGTTCGCCGAAGCCTCCGCGGAGATCAGCAGCTCCTGCGACAGGCGCCGCATCCGCTCCTCCTTCGCCGACCCCCCGAGCGGGGCCCGCGGGGTGCGGAAACCGCCCTCGCTCGGCACCGCGTAGATCAGGTCGCCGTCGGTGTTGCGGATCTTCACCGCGTTGAGCTCGTCCAGGTCCCGCGACAGCGTCGCCTGCGTGACGCTCAGCCCGTCGTCGGCGAGCAGCTTCGCCAGCTGGCTCTGCGACCGCACCGGCTGCCGGTTGAGGATGTCCACGATCCGGCGGTGCCGTGCGGTGCGGGTCTGCGGCACGGCGGGCCCGGCGCCCGCCGCGTGCTCGTGGTCCTGCGCCTCGCTCATCGTCGTCTCATTCTCCGGATCGTCCGTCCCCATCCACAGGGTTGGCTGCGTCGAGGATGCCGGGCAGCGCCTGGAGCAGCGCACCCGCCTCGTCGTCGCGGAGGTTCAGCGGCGGCATGAGCCGTACGACGTCGGGGGCGGGAGCGTTCACCAGGAAGCCGGCCTCCTGGGCCGCCTGTTGCACCTGTGGCGCGTGCGGCCCGGTGAGCACGATACCCAGGAGCAGGCCCGCACCCCGGACATGGTCGATCAACGGGTGGTCCAGGGCCGTGATCGCGTCCCGCAGCCTCTCGCCCTGCCGCTTGACGTTGTCGAGCAGGCCCTCGCTCTCGATGGTGTCGATCACGGCGAGCCCGGCGGCGCACGCGACCGGGTTGCCGCCGAAGGTCGTCCCGTGGTGCCCCGGCCCGAGCAGTTCGGCGGCCCGGCCGAAGGCCACGGTCGCACCCAGCGGGAGTCCGCCGCCCAGCTGCTTGGCCAGGGTGACGACGTCGGGCAGCACGCCCTCGTGGGCCTGGTACTCGAACCAGGTCCCGGTCCGCCCGACGCCCGTCTGCACCTCGTCCAGGACGAGCAGGGCGCCGGTGGCGGCGGTGATCGCCCGGGCCGCCTTCAGGTAGCCGGCCGGCGGCACGACCACGCCGTTCTCACCCTGGATCGGCTCGATGATCACCAGCGCGGTGTCCTCGGTGACCGCGGCGGCCAGCGCCTGCGCGTCACCGTAGGGGACGTGGGTGACCTCGCCGGGCAGCGGCCGGAACGGGTCCTGCTTGGCGGGCTGGCCGGTGAGCGCGAGGGCGCCCATCGTACGGCCGTGGAAGCCGCCGTCGGTGGCGACCATGTGCGTGCGCCCGGTCAGCCGGCCGATCTTGAAGGCGGCCTCGTTGGCCTCGGCGCCGGAGTTGCAGAAGAAGACCCGCCCCTCCCGCCCGAAGAGCGCCAGGAGACGTTCGGCGAGGGCGACGGTGGGCTCGGCCATGAAGAAGTTGGAGATGTGGCCGAGGGAGGCGATCTGCCGGCTGACGGCCTGGACGATCGCGGGGTGCGCGTGGCCGAGCGCGTTGGTGGCGATGCCGCCGACGAAGTCCAGGTATTCCCGGCCCTCGGCGTCCCACACCCTGGCGCCCTCACCCCGGACGAGGGGCAGGCGCGGGGTGCCGTAGTTGTTCATGAGCGCGCCCTGCCACCGCGCGGTCAGTTCCTGGTTGCTCATGACTCCCCCTGTTCGTACGGCTTCTCGTCGGGAACGACCATGGTGCCGATGCCTTCGTCGGTGAAGATCTCCAGCAGGATCGAGTGCTGGACCCGGCCGTCGATGACCCGCGCGGTCGTCACACCGTTGCGCACGGCGTGCAGGCAGCCCTCCATCTTCGGCACCATGCCGGAGCTCAGCTCCGGCAGCAGGACCTCCAGTTCGGAGGCGGTGAGGCGGCTGATCACCTCGTCGGAGTGCGGCCAGTCCTCGTAGAGGCCCTCGACGTCGGTGAGGACCATGAGGGTCTCGGCGCCCAGCGCCGCGGCGAGCGCCGCGGCCGCCGTGTCGGCGTTGACGTTGTAGACGTGGCCGTCGTCCTGGCTGCGGGCGATCGAGGAGACGACCGGGATGCGGCCGTCGGCGAGCAGCGCCTCGATCGCACCCGTGTCGATCGCGGTGATCTCCCCGACCCGCCCGATGTCGACCGGCTCGCCGTCGATCTCGGGCCGGTGCCGGGTGGCGGTGATGGTGTGCGCGTCCTCGCCGGTGAGGCCGACGGCGAGCGGGCCGTGCTGGTTGAGCAGGCCGACCAGCTCACGCTGCACCTGCCCGGCGAGCACCATCCGTACGACGTCCATGGCGTCCTCGGTGGTGACGCGCAGGCCCGCCTTGAACTCGCTGACGATGCCGTGCTTGTCGAGGGCGGCGCTGATCTGCGGGCCGCCGCCGTGCACGACGACCGGCTTGAGGCCGGCGTGCCGGAGGAAGACGACGTCCTGGGCGAAGGCCGCCTTCAGGTCCTCGTCCACCATGGCGTTGCCGCCGAACTTGATGACGACGGTCTTGCCGTGGTGCCGGGTCAGCCAGGGCAGGGCCTCGATGAGGATCTGGGCCTTGGGCAGTGCCGTGTGTTTCCGCGTCGTGGTCATGAGGAGTAGGCGCTGTTCTCGTGGACGTAGTCGGCGGTCAGGTCGTTCGTCCAGATCGTCGCGGTCTCGGAGCCGGCGGCGAGGTCGGCGACGATGTGCACCTCGCGGTAGCGCATGTCGACCAGCTCGCGGTCCTCGCCGACGGAGCCGTTCTTGCACACCCAGACGCCGTTGATGGCGACGTTGAGCCGGTCCGGCTCGAAGGCGGCGCTCGTGGTGCCGATGGCGGACAGGACGCGGCCCCAGTTGGGGTCCTCGCCGTGGATCGCACACTTGAGGAGGTTGTTGCGGGCGATGGAACGGCCCACCTCGACGGCGTCCTCCTCGCTGGCCGCGTTGACCACCTCGACCTTGATGTCCTTGCTGGCGCCCTCGGCGTCGCCGATGAGCTGCCGGCCGAGGTCGGCGCAGACCTGGCGTACGGCGTCGGCGAACTCCTCGTACGGCGGAGTGATGCCGGAGGCACCGGAGCCGAGCAGCAGCACGGTGTCGTTGGTGGACATGCAGCCGTCGGAGTCCACGCGGTCGAAGGTGACCTTGGTGGCGGCGCGCAGGGCCCGGTCCAGCTCCTCGTCGCCGAGGTCGGCGTCGGTGGTGAGGACGACGAGCATGGTGGCCAGGCCCGGGGCGAGCATGCCGGCGCCCTTGGCCATGCCGCCGACGGTCCAGCCGTCCCTGCTCACGACGGCGGTCTTGTGGACGGTGTCGGTGGTCTTGATGGCGATGGCGGCCTTCTCGCCGCCATGCTCGCTGAGGGAGCCGGCCGCCGTCTCCACGCCCTTGAGGAGCTTGTCCATGGGCAGCAGGACACCGATCAGTCCGGTGGAGCAGACGGCGACCTCGATGGCGCCGCGGCCGAGGACCTCGGCGACCTTCTCGGCGGTGGCGTGGGTGTCCTGGAAGCCCTTGGGGCCCGTGCAGGCGTTGGCGCCGCCGGAGTTCAGGACCACGGCCGACACCTGCCCGCCGCGCAGGACCTGCTCGGACCACAGCACCGGGGCGGCCTTCACCCGGTTGGAGGTGAAGACGCCCGCGGCGGCACGGCGGGGCCCGTCGTTGACCACGAGGGCCAGGTCGGGGTTGCCGTTCTCCTTGATCCCGGCGGCGATGCCCGCCGCCGTGAATCCCTTGGCTGCCGTGACGCTCACGGTGCGACTCCGATCGTGGACAGTCCCGTGGTCTCGGCGAGACCCAGGGCGAGGTTCATGCTCTGGACGGCACCGCCGGCGGTGCCCTTGGTCAGGTTGTCGATGGCGCTGATCGCGATGATGCGGCCCGCGGCGGCGTCGTGCGCGACCTGCACCTGAACGGCGTTGGAACCGTGGACGGACGCCGTGGCGGGCCACCGGCCCTCGGGGAGCAGGTGGACGAAGGGCTCGTCGGCGTAGGCCTTCTCGTAGGCGGTGCGGACGGACTGAGCCGTCACCCCGTCGGCGGCCTTGGCGCTGCACGTGGCGAGGATGCCGCGGGACATGGGCGCGAGGGTGGGCGTGAAGGAGACGGAGACCCGCTCCCCGGCCACCGCGCTGAGGTTCTGGATCATCTCGGGGGTGTGCCGGTGGCCGCCGCCGACGCCGTACGGCGACATGGAGCCCATGACCTCGCTGCCGAGCAGGTGCGGCTTGGGCGCCTTGCCGGCGCCGGAGGTGCCGGACGCGGCGACGATCACCGCCTCGGGCTCGGCGAGGCCGGCCGCGTAGGCCGGGAACAGGGCGAGGGAGACCGCGGTGGGGTAGCAACCGGGCACCGCGATGCGCCGGGTCCCGGTGAGCCGGGCGCGGGCGCCGGGGAGTTCGGGGAGGCCGTAGGGCCAGGTGCCGGCGTGCGGGGAGCCGTAGAAGGTCTCCCAGTCGGCCGGGTCCTCGAGCCGGAAGTCGGCGCCCATGTCGATCACGAGGACGTCGGGGCCGAGCCGCTCGGCGACGGCGGCGGACTGCCCGTGCGGCAGCGCCAGGAAGACGACGTCGTGCCCGGCGAGCGCCTCGGGCGTGGTCTCGGTGAGCACGCGGTCGGCCAGCGGCAGCAGGTGCGGCTGGAGCGTGCCGAGCCGCTGCCCGGCGTTGGAGTTCCCGGTCAGGGCACCGATCTCGACCTCGGGGTGCGCGAGGAGCAGGCGCAGGACCTCTCCGCCCGCGTATCCGCTCGCTCCGGCCACCGCCGCACGTACTGCCATGTCCACCCTCCTCTGGATGGCATGACTATACGTATCGCTGCACGTTTATGCAATCGACTTGCTCTCGGTCCCGGGGAGCATCTGCGACCGAGACTTTTAGTGGAACCTGGTCGCCTCCACCCCTCCTGACCGGCGCCACGACATGTACGTACGACGGCAGCCCAGCGCCCAGCTCGACATGCTGTGGGAGCTGGCCGCGCGCCACCGGGTCACCGTCTTCGGCACCAGCCCCCAGTACCTGCTGGGCATGGCCAAGTTCGGCATCGGCCCCTCGGCGCACGGTCTGTCCGCGATCCGTGTGGTCGGCTGCACCGGGTCCCCCCTGCCGGCGTCCGCCTACCCGTGGGTCCGCGACCACGTCGGTGAGCACGTCCTGCCGGCCTCCATCAGCGGCACCGACATCGTCTCCGGCTTCGCGGGCAGCGCCCCCAACACCCCGGTGTGGGCCTGTGAGTTGTCCGCACCACACCTGGGCATGGCGCTGGCCGCGTACGACGCCGACGCCTCGCCGGTGGTGGACCAGGTGGGCGAACTGGTCGTCACCCGCCCGATGCCCTCCATGCCGCTGTGCTTCTGGAACGACCCCGAGGGCACCGCTACCGGGACGCCTACTTCTCCTCCTATACGGGTGTCTGGCGGCACGGCGACTGGATCACGGTCACGGGGCATGGCTCGGTGATCGTCCACGGGCGCTCCGACAGCACGGTGAACCGCAACGGCGTACGCCTGGGCAGCGCCGACATCCACGACGTCGTCGAACGACTCCCCGAGATCGCCGAGGCCCTGATCACCGGCGCCGAGGAGCCGGACGGCGGCTACTGGACGCCGCTGTTCGTGGTCCCCGCCGCCGGTGTGCCCCTGGACGACACCCTGCGCGAGAGGATCAAGGACGCCATCCGTGCCGGCGCCTCGCCTCGTCACGTCCCCGACGAGGTCATCGAAGTGCCGGGCATCCCGCACACCCGTACCGGCAAGAAGCTGAAGGTCCCGGTCAAGCGGCTCCTCCAGGGCGCTCCGGTCGAGCAGGTCGTGGATCCGGCCGCGGTGGACGCTCCCGGCCTCATCGACCACTTCGCCCGCCTGGGCGCCGAGCGCCGAAAGGGCAGGACCAGCGGATGACCACCGTGCTCGGCGCCGTGATGTCCCTGGTCTTCCTCCCGCTGGACCTGCACGACTCGGAGCGAGATGTGCCAACCGAAATTCTCAGTCACAGCATCACGCGGCGGGAGACGAGGAAGGTGACCGGCACGGCGGCGGCGGAGGCGAGCAGCGGGGCGAAGCGGCTGCCGGCGTGCAGGACGTCGACGATCAGGTACACCCCGGCCGTCGTGATCAGGAAGTTGCTGAGGTTCGTCAGCGGGAACAGCAGGAATTTCCGCCAGGTGGGGCGGGTCCGGTAGGTGAAGCGGGCGTTGAGGAAAAAGGACCCGGTCATACTG
Organism: Streptomyces sp. NPDC013455; assembly: GCF_040632975.1. Taxonomy (NCBI): domain Bacteria; kingdom Bacillati; phylum Actinomycetota; class Actinomycetes; order Kitasatosporales; family Streptomycetaceae; genus Streptomyces; species Streptomyces sp. NPDC013455. The sequence continues at coordinate 99,138 of NZ_JBEYCX010000017.1, forward strand.
AGCGTGAACGCCAGGACGTGTGCGGCCAGATAGGGAAAAGCGCTCAGGAAAAGCAGGTAAAGGCAGTAATAGGTCGCCGTGTTGACGACACCCACCACTGCGAAGGTCAGCATCTGCCGCATCAGGGAATGAGGTCCTTCGTCCGTTCCACGTTGGTCGCCTTCACCAGGAAGTGCGGGCGCCCCTTCACCTCGTAGTAGATGCGGCCGGTGTACTCCCCGATGACTCCCAGCATGACCATCTGCACGCCGGCGAGGGCGGTGACGGCGGTGATGATGGTCACATAGCCGGGGGTCCGGACGCCGTTGACGAGCGCGGCGCCCACGATCCAGGCGGTGTACAGCCCCGCGCACAGCAGCAGGCACACGCCGAGCCAGAGGGCGGCGCGCAGCGGGCGGTTGTTGAAGGAGAGCAGGCCGTCGAGGCCGTAGTTGAGCAGGCCGCGCAGGTTCCAGGAGCTGCGGCCGGCCTCGCGCGCGGCGTTCTGGTACTCGAAGGTGGTGCTCGGGAAGCCCACCCAGGCGAACAGGCCCTTGGAGAAGCGGTTGTACTCGGTGAGGGCCAGCACGGCGTCCACCACCCGGCGCGACAGCAGCCGGAAGTCGCCCACCCCGTCGACGAGCTCGACGTCGACGAGGCGGTTGACGAGCCGGTAGTACAGGCGCGCGGTGAGGGTCCGGGTGACCCGGTCGCCGGTGCGGGTCCGCTTGGCGATGACCTGGTCGTGGCCCTGTTCGCGCAGCTCGACCATCCGCCGGATCAGCCGCGGCGGGTGCTGGAGGTCGGCGTCCATGACGATCACCGAGTCGCCCGAGGCGTGCCGCAGTCCGGCGAGCAGGGCCGCCTCCTTGCCGAAGTTGCGGCTGAAGGAGACGTAGCGCACCCGGGAGTCGGTGTCCGCCAGGCGCTGGAGGACGGCGAGCGTACGGTCCCGGCTGCCGTCGTCCACGTACACGAACTCCATGTCGTGCCCGAGGGGCAGCAGCTCCTCGGCGACCTTCTGGACCTCCTCGTGGAAGCGCGCGACGACGTCTTCCTCGTTGTGGCAGGGCGCGACGATCGATATCAGCATGGTGGATCCCCCTGGGCGCGGTCAGCAAGCGCCGGTCGGGCGCCGGCGCGGTGATGTGGCCGGCGGCGCCGGGGGGCGCCGGCGGCGGACGGCGGTGGGCACGGTGAGCAGGGCGAGGGTCAGCAGCGAGGCGGCCCCGACGGCCGTGCCAAGTCGCCGGCCGGGTGGGTGGAAGGTGCAGGTCAGGCTGGTGGCGCCGGGGTCGAGAGGGACGGCGATCAGCCCGTGGTAGTCGTCGGCGGGGCGCTCCGGCCCGTCGCCCGTGGCGCACCGCCAGCCGGCGATCCGGGGCGCCGCGACGACCGCGATGCCCCTGCTGCCGGCGGGCAGCTCGGCCCGTACGGTGCCGTCGGAGACGCTCACCCCGGTGGCGCCGGCGGCCTCCAGACGGGCGGCGGCGGCGTCCAGCCGGGCGGTGTCCAGGCAGCCGACGGCGCCGTGCGGGACGCGGCCCGGCCGGTCCGGGGACAGCTCGATCCGCAGCCGCCCGGAGGCGGGCGCCGTGCCCAGCGGCGCCATGGCGGCGCGGTTGCGCGGGACCTCGAACCGGAACCGGGCGGGTGCGCCGCCGGCGAGCCGTGCGGTGCCGGAGAAGTGCGGGGCCCACAGGTACACGTGGGTGCCCGCCGGGCAGCGGGCGGTGACCGACGGCCCGGTCCGGGCGTCCCCGGTGCCCACCCGGCGGCTGCGGACCGGCCGCCCGCCGTCGTCGTGCACGGTGACGCGGGGCACGGTGTAGACGCGGCTGCCGAGCAGCAGTTCCTGGTTGCGGTACGGCGACGGCCCGAAGGGTGACCGGTCGGGCGCGGCCCGGACCGTGACCAGGGGCGGCACGTCCCGCCGGGTCACGGTGACCGGGCCGGCGGCCGGGGAGAGGTACCTCTGGTGCGGGTCGGGCGGGGAGTGCACCCGGGCGCCGACCGAGAAGACGACGTCCGTGACGGCGTTGTCCAGGCTCTGCACGTTCCGGCCGCGCGAGGTCCAGCCGCCGCCGAGGGCGGTCAGGGTGCGGCTGAGGACGTCCGAGGTCAGGCTGCTGTAGTACTGGGCGCCCTCGCCGCCGACCAGGAGCGGGTCGTTGCCCACCGTCTGCTCGCGGCCCGGGTCGGTGCGGTAGCGCGGCCAGCCGTCGGCCTCGGCGATCACCGCCGCCTGCCGGTCCTGCCGCTCGCCCCAGGGCGCGTAGTCGTCCAGGTGCCCGAGGCGCAGCCGGGTGGCCACGGCGGAGGTGGCGGCCGTCTCGCCCGCCTGGGCCCCGAGCAGCAGGACGACGGCGAGTGCGGCGAGCCCGGCCCGCCGCCCGGCCCGGCTTAGCAGGGCCAGGCCGCCCAGCGCGCCCGCGACGGCCGGCGCCAGCACCCACCAGGTGTACGGCCGCACCAGCGCGCTGCCGCTCGCGGCGGCCGTGATCAGCGCCAGCAGCGCGGTCGCGGCACCGAGGGCGCGCCGGTCGGGTACGCCGTACGCCAGGGCGTGCCAGGCGGCGAGCACCAGCAGGCCGCACAGCACGAACGCCTGCCGGTAGCCGCTGCCCTGCGGGGTGGCGAAGGCGTGCCAGAGCAGGTGGGTCGGTCCCCACTGGAGGGACAGGGCCACCGCGAGCACCAGTGCCGACCAGCCGGCGCGGACCGGGACCGGGACCGCCCGGTGGAAGGGCAGCGCCAGGGCGAGGAGCAGGGCGGTGAGCCCGACGTACAGGGCCGGGGAGCCGAACCCGTAGGTGGCGGGCAGCAGCCGGGCCGCGACGTCCTCGGCGGGCACCGGGGTGAACCGCCGTACGCGGCCGGGGTGGGCGTGCCGGGTGCCGAAGTAGACGACCGCGACCAGCGGGGCGGCGAGGCCCACGCCCAGGGCGGTGGTCAGGGCGGCCCGGCCGGCCGTCGCGAGCGCCTGCCGGCGCGGCGGGCGGACGAGCAGCAGGCGCAGCAGCAGGACCAGCGCGGCGCCCAGGGTGGCCATGTAGGCGGTGTAGAAGTTGGCGGTCCAGGCGAGGGCGACGATCAGCACGCCGAGCGCGCGCCGGCGCCCGGTGAGCGCCCATTCGCCGACCAGGCACAGCAGCGGCAGGGCGATCAGGCCGTCGAGCCACATCGGGTTGTAGGAGGCGTCGGCGACGCTCCAGCCGCACAGCGCGTAGGAGGCGCCGAGCAGGCCCGCCGCCCACCAGCGGCCGGGGCGCAGGGTGAGCAGCAGCCAGGCCATGGCGGCGGCGGCGCAGGCGGTCTTCAGCACGGTGACGGCGTAGACCGCGAGGTCGATCCGGTCGCGTGGGAAGACGGCGACGAGCAGGGCGAACGGGCTGCCGAGGTAGGTGCCGAGGTCCGGCAGGAAGGAGGCGCCGTAGCCGGACCGCCAGTTGACGAGGAGGCCGCCCCCGGCCCTGCCGTGCAGCAGGTCCCACAGGTGGGCGTGGAAGGGCACGTACTGGTTGCCGAGGTCGTTGACGCCGCGGGTGCGGGGGCCGAACGGGAAACTGCGGGCGAGTAGGTCACCGGCGCAGAAGGCGGTGACCGTGAGGGCGGCGGCGAGCAGTGCGGCCGCCCGCACGGGCCGGGTCACGGCTTTCACACCCGGTTCCCGTCCGGGTGCCGGAGCAAGTGGTGCCGTAAGGAGTTCCCGTCGGCAATGCCGTTTTCCCCGGGCGGAGTACTGCGGTGCATTTTCGGCGGTCCCCCACAGAATGTGTTTCCCATTGATTCGCCGACTTAGACGGAGCGGGATTCGGGTTGGTTGTGCGCTCACCGAAAAGTGAGGCGCCGTCTTCCGAATACGGGAAACACCGCGTGAATTTAATGTCCTGTGGGAGAACTTCGGCTTTCCGCCGGGTGTGTTCGGGGTGAACGGGCCTCGCCGGGCGGGGCCGGCCGTGCCCGTGCGGCCCGTGCGGGCCGCCGCCACCGGGGCGGCGGCCCGCGCCGGGCGCCGGCTACTTCTGCCGGATGCGGAGGAACGTGACGGAGTTGGCCGGGAAGGTGTACGTGAACCGGTCGGCGACTCCGGTGAGCGTGGACGTGACCGGGGCGACGGCCGTGGCCGTCTTGGTGTTCACCGCGTCCGGGGCTGCGGCGAGCGTGGTCACCCGGGCCGTGCGCGCCACCTTCGCACCGCCCAGGTCGAGGGCCGTACGGGCCGCGGCGGGCTGGGCGTTGACCACCTTGACGATCAGCTCGCCGGTCTGCGCGTCCTGGGTGACGACCTGGCGGAACGGCTCGGCGGGCCGGTCGGTGAAGGAGCCCCACTCCTCGCCGTCGAGGTACAGGGTCACCTGGCGGCCGCGCACCTTGATGTCGACGTCGTAGGCACGGCCCGTCTCGACCGACCCGGCCTTGGAGATCAGCGTGGACTTGCCGCCGTCCGCGGTCTGCTCGACGGCGGTCTGGGTGTTGTTCCAGCCGCCGATGTTCCACCAGTAGTGGTTACCGGTGTCCTTGACGCCGAAGGCGACGAGGAAGCCCTCCTTGCCGGACTTCTTGGTGGCCCGCACGTGCAGGTCGTAGTCGTGCCAGGAGGGGTCGCCGGCCTGGACCATGGTGTTCTCGGCGGTGTCGCTCGTCTGGACGTACTGCCCGTCCCGGACGGTCCAGCTGCCGGTGCCGGTGTGCGTCCACCGCGAGGCGTCACCGGAGAAGTCGTCGCTCAGCAGCGTGCCGCCGTCGGCCGCGGTGACCCGCACGTCGTCGTAGGCGGCGCTGGTGTTCCAGGTGGACAGGCCGACGGCGCCGGTGAGCGGCCCGCTCAGGCCCGGGGTGCCGGTGGCCTCGCTCGGCACCACCCGGTCGCCCACGTTGTTCATGAACAGCTTCTGGACCTCGTAGTTGGCCGAGCCCCAGGAGGCGTGGTTGTCGAACCACACCAGGTCGGGGCGCCACTGCACGTAGTCCTCGTTGGCGAACAGCGGCGCGTAGGAGGCGAGCTCGACGACGTCCGCGTTGCGCTCCAGGCCGGTCATGAAGGCGGCCTCGGCGAGGCCGTTGCCGAAGGTGTTGCCCTGGGAGGCGTACTCGCCGAGGAAGACCTTCGGGCCGGAGCGGTCGTAGGAGTCGTAGCGGTCGTTGTTCTGCAGGAACCACCGCGGGCTGTTGTAGTAGTGCTCGTCGACCATGTCGACCCCGGCGTCCCGGTTGAGCCGCCAGGCCGTGTCGAAGATGGTCCCCGCGTCGTCCGGGCCGGAGTTGGAGATCACCCGCACGTCGGGGTACCTGGCCTGGACGGCCGCGCGGAACCGCTGGAAGCGGGCGAAGAACTCGGTGGGCAGGTTCTCCTCGTTGCCGACCTCGATGTGGGTGAGGTGGAAGGGCCTGGGGTGGCCCATCTCGGCGCGCTTGCGGCCCCACTCGCTCGTCACCGGTCCGTTGGCGAACTCGATGAGGTCGAGGGTGTCCTGGATGTGCCGCTTCAGCAGGGCGTCGTCGGCGACGGCCCGGTTCTGGCCGCAGCCGGTCACCAGCGCCGGTACGACGGGCAGCGGCATGGCGCCGATGTCCTCGGCGAACCGGAAGTACTCGTAGTAGCCGAGGCCGTAGCTCTGGTTGTAGCCCCAGAAATTGGCGTTCGTCGCGCGCTGCTCGACCGGGCCTATGGTGTCCTTCCACTGGTAGGCGCGCTTGCGCTGCCAGCCGGACGCCTCGCTGTAGTCCTGCATGGAGCCGGTGTTGACCAGGCAGCCGCCGGGGAAGCGGACGAAGCCGGGGTGCAGCGCGGCGACCTTCTCGGCGAGGTCCTTGCGCAGGCCGTTGGGCTCGTGCCGGTAGGTGTCGCGCGGGAAGAGGGACACCATGTCGAGGGCCGTGGCGGCACCGGCGGCCACGGTGAGCCGGCCGGCCGTGCTGGTGCGGGTCGCGGTGAAAGCGGCCTTGTACCGGGCCCAGCCGTTCTTCTTCACGGCGATCCGCCGGGCGGTCGCGAGCGTGCCGCCGGAGTCCTGCAGGGTGACGGTGAGGGTGCTGCCGGCCTCGGCGCGGGCCCACACCGAGAAGTCGTACGCCTTGCCGTCCTGGACCGCGATGCCGGTGTTGTACCCGGCGTTGGTGACGGACGATCCGGCACCCAGGGAGAGGTAGGCGCGGTTGCGGTCGTTGAGGCGGCCGGAGTCGTCGAGGACCCGGGCGCTGCCGGCGGCCGTCCAGGCGGTCAGCGGGGTGTACGCCGGGTTGTCGTCGGTGGAGTACTCGAAGGAACGGTTCTGCACGAGTTCGGCGTACAGGCCGCCGTCGGCGGCGCGGTTGATGTCCTCGAAGAAGACGCCGTACATCGTCTTGCCGATCGCGGGCCCGGGGGCGGAGGGGTCGACCGTGATCGTGTAGTCGGTGACCTCCTCCGCGTGGGCGGGGGCGGGGAGGGCGGCCGTGGCGAGCAGGACGGCGCCCACTCCCAGGCCGAGTCTCCGGCGGGCGGTGCGTGACATGGATACTCCGCGGCTCGATGTTCGAAATATCAGACGTTGGTCAGCACTTCGAACGCACCCTAGGGAAGGGGTATGAGCACGTCAATAAGACGGACGGGCGTAGGCTCCCCCCTATGGATGGCGCGGTGACGGACGGGTTCTGGCCGGTGTCCGACCTCCTGGCCCATCTGGCCGGGCGCTGGCGCGTGGAGCGCGGGGTGCGGGATCTGGCGGGCGGCGGGCAGGGGCGCTTCACCGGTACCACCGTCTTCGGCGCGCTGGACGGCGGCGGGCTGCTGCACGAGGAGTCCGGCACCTTCCGCTGGCAGGGGGTTGCGCGGCCGGCCACGCGGACGCTGCGGTTCCTCCCCGGGCCCGCGCCGGGCCGGGCGGACGTGCGCTTCGCGGACGGGCGCCCCTTCCACGAGCTGGACCTGACCACGGGGCGGTACGTCGCCGAGCACCCCTGCGCGGCCGATCTCTACCGCGGAGAGTTCACCGTCCGGGACGCCGACCGGTGGCGATCGGTGTGGCGGGTCGGCGGCCCGGCCAAGGATCTTCTCCTGGTCACCGACTACGTGCGGGAGGGCTGAGCCGGTATCCCGTCTACGTGCGCGAGGGCTGAGCCGGTATCCCGTCGAAACGGAGGTTCCAGCGGCCGCGGCGGCCGGTGACCGTGGTCGTCGACAGCGGGCGGACGTCGATGTTCCAGTAGCTCGCGGGCGGCGCCTTGAGGGTGTACACCAGCGCGGCGCGGATCACGGACGGCTCGGCCACCGCGACGATCCGGCCGCCGTCCTCCACCGGACGGGTCTCCAGCCAGCCGCCGACCCGGGAGATGAACGCCAGCAGGGACTCGCCGCCGTGCGGGGTGGCCCACGGGTCGGCGAGCCAGCAGTCGACCGCCTGCGGCTCGCGCGCCATCGCCTCGCCCAGCGTCAGCCCGCGCCAGCGGCCCATGTCGCAGTCCCGCAGCGCGAGCTGGACCAGCGGGGCGTACCCCAGGGCGTCCCCCGTGGCCCGGCTGCGCGGGGCCGGCGAACAGTAGCGCAGCTCGGCCGCCGCCAGCGGCAGCAGGTCCCCGGCGGCGCGCTGCACCTCGTCCCACCCGGCCTGGTCCAGCGGCCGGTCGTCCTCGAAGCGCTCCGCGAGCAGCGGGGTGCTGCGCGCGGCGGCGACGAACGTCACCCTCAGTGGCATGCGGTGATGGTGAGCCGCCGGAGGGTGCGGGTCAAGGGCTGTGACCGCGGAGTTACCAGAGGTATGCCGACGCTTACTCGAAGGTGCGCACCATCCACTGCTCGGGGCGGTCCAGGGACCGGAAGCCGAGCTTCTGGTACACCCCGTGCGCGTCCTCCGTCGCCAGCAGCAGCCGGCGCAGCCCGAAGGGTTCCAGGTGGTCGAGGATCCGGCCGACGAACGCCGTGCCGAGGCCCCTTCCGCGCACGGACGGGTCGACGTACACGTCCGCGAGCCAGGCGAACAGCGCCTGGTCGGTGACCACGCGCGCGTAGGCCACCTGTTCCCCCGACGCGGTCGCGTAGACGCCGAAGTTCAGCGAGGCGGCCATCGCCCGCTCGTGCTTCTCGCGCGGCCGGCCGGTCGCCCAGTACGTGTCGGTCGACAGCCAGCCGTGCACGCGCTCGACGTCGACGCGGGCGGTGTCGGCGGAGAACTCGAATCCCTCGGGGAACGCCGTATCGCTCATGCGGGCGATCATCACAGGCCCGGCCGGTCCGGTACGAGCGGTTTTCCCAGGACCTCGTCGCACGCGGCCCGCAGCCGCCGCACCCCTTCGGTGATCTCCCCGGTGCCGGCCACCGCCGCGAAGCTGAGCCGGAGGTGTCCGGCGGGGGGTTCGGCGCTGAAGTAGGGGCGGCCCGGGGCGAGGGCGACACCGGTGCGGAGCGCGGCGGCGGCCAGGGCGGCCTCGTCGGTCCCGTCGGGCAGCCGCAGCCACAGGTGGTAGCCGCCGGACGGGACGTGCGGCAGGGCCAGTTCGGGCAGGTGGCGGGCGAGCGCGCCCGTCATGGCGTCGCGGCGGTTCTTCAGTTCGGCCGACAGGGCGCGGAGGTGGCGCGGCCAGGCCGGGGAGCCGACGAGTTCCAGGGCGGCCTCCTGGAGCGGCCGGGGCACGAAGAAGCTGTCCACGACCTGGATGGCGCGCAGGCGCTCCAGCACCGGACCGCGCGCGGCCAGCGCGCTCACCCGGAAGCTCGGCGAGGTCGCCTTGGTCAGCGAGCCGACGTGGACGACGACGCCGTCCGGGTCGTCGGCGGCCAGCGGGCGGGGCAGCGGGCCCGCGTCGGCGTGCACCAGCCGGCGGACGTAGTCGTCCTCCACGACGAAGGCGCCGGCCTCGCGGGCGATGCGCAGCACCTCGGCGCGCCGGGCGGGAGCCAGCACGGCGCCGGTCGGGTTCTGGAACAGCGGCTGGCAGACGAAGACCCGGGCGCCGGTGGCGTGGAAGGCGTCGGCGAGGAGGTCGGGGCGGACCCCGTCGGGGTCCAGGGGCACCGGGACGGGTCGCAGGCCGGCCGCGCGGGCGAGGGCCAGCATGCCGGGGTAGGTGGGCGACTCCACGAGCACCGGGGCGCCGGGCGGGGCGAGCGCGCGCAGGGCGGTGGCCAGGGCGGACTGCCCGCCGGCCGCGATCAGCACCTCGGCCGCGGTGACGGCGCCGCCGATCCCGCGCGCGAACCACTCACGCAGCTCCGGCAGCCCCTCCAGCGGGGGTCTCCCCCAGGCGCCGGGCCGCCGCCCCGCGCGGGCGAGGGCCGCCGCCATGGCCCGCTCGGGCTGGAGCGAGGGGTGCGGGTAGCCGCCGTTGAACTCCAGCACGCCGGGCGGCGGGGCGGCGAGCGAGACCGTGACGCCGGAGGCGTCCACCGTGCGCGGTACGAGGTCGGCGGCGGCGTCGGCGCTCAGGGCCACCTCCTGCCAGGAGGTGTCTCCGGCCGGGGTCTCCGCCCGCGGTGGCCGGGCGCGGAAGGCCCCGGCGCCGGGCCGGGTGACGACCAGACCCTCGGCGGCGAGCTGGGCCAGGGCGCGCGAGACGGTCACCGGACTCACCCGGAACCGCTCCACCAGCGCCCGGCTCGACGGCAGCTTTCCACCAGGCGAGTAGCGGTCCAGCTCCCGACGAAGCTCTTCGACCAAATCACCCACACTGCTACGCTGTTGCATGAGAACACAGAGTAGCGCTACTGCCGCCACACCGATAGCGGTCACCGCTCCCGGGGACTCCCGGTCGGTGGGCACCGTCCAGGCCGCCCTCGGTGTCGTCGCCTTCTCCCTGACGTTCCCCTCGACCGCCTGGGGTCTGGAGAGCTTCGGCCCCTGGTCCCTGGTGGCGGTGCGGGCCGTCCTCGCCGCGGTCGTCGCCGGCGGCTGCCTGCTGGCGCTCGGGGTGCGGCTGCCGGCGCGGCGCCATCTCGCGGGGCTGGCCGTGGTCGCCGCCGGTGTGGTGCTGGGCTTCCCTATGCTGACCACGCTCGCCCTGCAGACCTCGACCACCGCGCACGCCGCCGTCGTGGTCGGCCTGCTGCCGCTGACCACGGCCGTGTTCTCGGCCCTGCGCACCGGCCACCGGCCCTCCCGCCGCTTCTGGCTGGCCGCCGTGGCGGGTGCCGCGGCCGTGCTCGCCTTCACCGTCGGCCAGAGCGGCGGCGCGCTCACCGCGGCCGACGGGTATCTGTTCGCGGCCCTGCTGGTGTGCGCGGCCGGATACACCGAGGGCGGCCGGCTGGCCCGCATCATGCCGGGCTGGCAGGTCATCGGCTGGGCGCTGGTGCTGTGCCTGCCGATCGGCGTGCCGGCCGCCGCGCTCGCGCTGGCGTACGAGCCCGTACACCTGACCGGGCACGGCATCGCCGGCCTGCTCTGGGTGGCGCTCGGTTCGCAGTTCCTCGGTCTGGTCGTCTGGTACCGCGGGATGGCGGCCATCGGCATACCCCGGGCCAGCCAGTTGCAGTTGGCTCAGCCCCTGCTCACACTGGTGTGGTCGGCGCTGCTGCTGGGCGAGCACTTCACGGCGGCCGCTCCGCTGACCGCCGTGGCCGTGCTCGTGTGCATCGCCGTCACGCAGCGGTCGTGATCGTGAGGAGGGCCTGTCACATGCACGCATCCAAGGGCGACCGGCTTGTCCAGCACGGCAGGGTGGTCGGCCAACACGACCATGTCGTGGAAGTCGTGGAAGTACTCGGTCCCGAGGGCACCCCGCCCTACCGGGTCCGGAGCGAGAACGGACACGAGACGATCCTCTCCCCGGGGCCCGACTGCCAGGTGGAGCACAGGAAAGAAGAACAGCGATAGCTCACCGAGGTGGTGTCGCCGGCTCCCGGTAGTGGTCGGCGACCACCCGTGCCATCGCTCCGATCGGATCGTCCGCCAGGTCCCTGGCGGCGAAGAACACATGCCCGCGCACCTGCGGGTGCCTGGCGGCGAGGGTCAGGTGCCGGGACAGCTCGACCGGATCCCGCCAGGCCGACGGCTGCCCGGCGGCGCCCGCCTTGTACAGGGCCTCGCCGAGGTAGAGCTGCGTCCTGGTGCCCTTGGCCACCGCCGACCACCAGGCGGCGAGCTCCGCGTAGTCGGCGGCGGCGTTGCCGATGTGCCAGTACAGCTGCGGGACGACGTAGTCGATCCAGTGGTTGCGCACCCAGCTGCGGGTGTCCGCGTGCAGATCGTCGTACGTCTCGACGCCCGCCCGCGTGTCGGAGCCGCGCGCGTCGGTCGACGCGTTGCGCCACACCCCGAAGGGGCTGATCCCGAAGCGGGTGCCGGGCCTGACCCGCTTGATGCCGGCGGCCGTCTCCCGCACCAGCTTGTCGATGTTGTCCCGGCGCCAGGCGGCCCGGCCGGAGAAGGCACCGCCGTAGCGGTCGTACGCCTCGTCGTCGTCGAAGGTCTGCCCGGCGACCGGATAGGGGTAGAAGTAGTCGTCGAAGTGGACGGCGTCGACCGGGTACCGGGCGACCGCGTCGAGCATCGCCTGCTGCACGAACGCCCGGACCTGGGGCAGACCGGGGTTGTAGTGGAGCCGGCCGCCGTAGCGCACGACCCAGTCGGGGTGTCTGCGCGCCGGGTGCGAGGCGGCCAGCCGGGTGAGGTCGGTGTGGTGGGCGATCCGGTAGGGGTTGAACCAGGCGTGCAGCTCCAGGCCCCGGGCATGGGCCTCCCTCACGGCCGTGCCGAGCGGGTCCCAGCCCGGATGCCTGCCCTGGGTGCCGGTGAGGTACTCGGACCAGGGCTCGTACGGCGACGGCCACAGCGCGTCGGCCGAGGGCCGCACCTGCAGGATGACCGTGTTGAGCCGGCCGCGGACCGCGCGGTCGAGGTGGGAGATCAGCTCCTTGCGCTGCGCACTCGCCGGGAGGCCGGGGCGCGAGGGCCAGTCGCGGTTGAGGACGGTCGCGATCCACACCCCCCGCATCTCGGCGCCCGCACGCGGCAGGCGGTCCGGGCCGGGGTCCGTCGTGCCGCGGGCCGCCGCGGCCGGGGCCGGGGCCGGGAACAGGGTGGACAGTGTGGACAGCGCGGCCAGCGCGAAAGTCCGGCGCGACATGCGCCCCATCCGCACACCCCCATACACTCCGGATCCGCTCCGTCACGGATCGTTCCGCGCTTCAGGATGCCCCCACCCGAGCGATCGATCATCGATACTTGGCGGTAACGTGCACGATCGGAGCAGGCGCCGAACCCGGAGGTCTGCCAGCGAGCCGGAGACACAGCGAAGGGAACGATGTGACCGACATCGAGCGCGTCGGAGTCGTGGGCTGCGGCCAGATGGGCGCGGGCATCGCCGAGGTGTGCGCCCGCGCGGGACTGGACGTGAGGGTCGCCGAGACCACCGGCGAGGCCCTGGAGATCGGCCGTACCCGGCTGTTCAACTCCCTGGCCAAGGCCGCCGAGCGCGGCAAGATCACCGACGAGGAACGGGACGCCACGCTGGCGCGCCTCAGCTTCACCACGGACCTCGGCGAGTTCGCCGACCGCGACCTGGTGATCGAGGCCGTCGTGGAGAGCGAGCCGGTGAAGACCGAGATCTTCCAGGTGCTCGACCAGGTGGTGACCCGGGCGGACGCGATCCTGGCCTCCAACACCTCCTCCATCCCGCTGGTGAAGCTGGCCGTCGCCACCTCCCGGCCGGACCACGTGGTCGGCATCCACTTCTTCAACCCGGCCCCGGTGCAGAAGCTCGTCGAGCTGATCCCGGCGCTCACCACCTCCGAGGGCACGCTCAGCCGCGCCCAGGTGTTCGCCGAGAAGGTGCTCGGCAAGCACGCCATCCGCGCCCAGGACCGCTCCGGCTTCGTGGTGAACGCGCTGCTCGTGCCCTACCTGCTGTCCGCGATCCGGATGTTCGAGTCGGGCATCGCGAGCCGCGAGGACATCGACAACGGCATGGAGCTGGGCTGCGCCCACCCGATGGGTCCGCTGAAGCTCTCCGACCTGATCGGTCTGGACACCATCGTCTCCATCGCCAACTCCATGTACGCCGAGTACAAGGAGCCGCTGTACGCCGCTCCCCCGCTGCTCCAGCGCATGGTGGAGGCGGGCCGGCTCGGCCGGAAGACCGGCTCGGGGTTCTACACCTACGGCTGATCACGCTCCGCTACGGCCACGGGCCCGGCACCGGATCACGGTGCCGGGCCCGTCCGTTTCACACACCGTGTGCGCGCCGGGCACGCATATGCGCCTCTCACACGCTCCCCACGCGCCCACCAGGCGAGTTGACTCTTCATGCGCATGCAAGCGATGCGGAACCATCCATTTCGACTACGGAAAGGAGTGGACCCGTGACCGCCGACCCGGAGCATCCCGTGGTCCATGGGGAACTCGCAGAGTTACGGCGCCGCCTCGACGTGGCCTACGCCCGCGTCGAGGGAGGGCTGGCGCTGCTGCGGCACCGCACCGAGGAGACCGCCAAGGAGCTGGACGAACTGAACACCCGGATGGCCTCGCTGGAACACGCACGCTGGCCGTTGCCCTCACTCGCCGCCCTGACCGCGCTCGGCGCGCTCGTGGTGACGGTCTGGCAGGCGCTGACCGCCCATTAGCCTTCGGCGAGCCTGAGGTGGTGCAGCAGGAGTAACGCGGCCGCCATGTTGGCGGCCGGGACCTCCCCACGGGCGATCAGGTCGGGGACGAGCTTGAGGGGGACCCATTCCCGCCGGTCCGACTCGAAGTCGTCCACGGGGTGTCCGACGTACTCCCCCCGGTCGGACCAGTAGATGTGGTGCCGGGCGTCGGTGAGGCCGTTGGACGGCTCCACGCTGATGAGGTGGTGCAGGGGTCCCGGCCGCCAGCCGGTCTCCTCCTCCAGTTCCCGGGCGGCCGCGCGCGCGATGTCCTCGCCGTCCTCGACGACACCCGCGGCCAGTTCCCAGCCCCAGCTGTCGGTGATGAACCGGTGCCGCCACAGCAGCAGCACCTCGTTCGCCTCGTTGACCACCGTGGCCACGGCCACGGGGCGCAGCCGGATCAGGAAGTGGTCGAGGTGCCGGCCGTCCGGCAGCTCGACATCTGCGAGATTGACGCTGAACCAGCGGTTTTCATACACAGTTTGTTCGTTCTGCTTCGTCCACTGCACGGTTCTGCCACCTTCCGCCGAGTAAGTGGCAATATCGCAGCAGGGACGGGGCGCCCCACAGTGCGCCTACAGCGGTACGCGCAGTGCTCCGTCGATGAGTTCGGCGGCTTCCGCGGTGCCGGCCGAGCCGCAGCGCACCAGATGCTCGCGCACCGCGCGCAGCCGGTCGCGCAGCCGCTGCGACTCCATCCCGCGGGCCTGCTCGGCCATCTGCACGGCGGTTGCCACCGCCTTGTCGGCATTGCCCTGCCGCAGTTCGACGGTGCTGAGCATGGCCAGCCGGTGCACCCGCCCCCGGTCGTGGGCGGGGCTGTCGACGGCCGCCGCCGCGTGCTCCCCGGCGGCGGCGAGCTCCCCGAGACTGAGCAGCGCCTCGGCCACCTGGACGTTGACCAGCCCCGGCTGCACATAGCCGGTCTCGTCCGGCTCGTAGCCCCGCCGGATCCGCTCGGCCGCCGTCTCCGCGCGCCGGATGCAGGACAGCGCGCTGCCGCCGTCCCCGAGGTGCGCGTACGCCTTGGCCTGCATCGCGTACAGGTCCGAGGCCAGCGCCGGGGTGATGTGCCGGCCGGCGGCCCGCAGCGCGGCCTCGGCGAAGGCGACGGCCTGGCGGTACTCCCGCATGTACAGCGCCTGGTTGACGAGGAGCGCGATGACGTACGCCCCGAGCCCCCTGTCCCCGCTGGCCTTCGCCAGCCTGAGCGCCTGGTGGAAGTAGCGCTGGGCGAGGCCGTGCGCATCGGAGTCGTACGCGCAGATCCCGGCGATCGCCACCAGCCCGCCCGTCGCCCGGTGCAGCTGGCGGCCGGTGGCGTCCGTGTAGCTGCCGCGCAGCAGCGGCGCGGCCTCGGCGTTCAGGAACCCGACGACCCTGGTGCGGGTCGCGACACCGCCCGCCTTGCGGTACATCTGCTCGTAGTGCGTCCGGGCCGCGCGCAGCATCTCGATGTCGGCGGCGGTGACCCGGTGCCGGCCGCCGCGGGAGACGTCGACGTCCTCGGGCGGGTTCTCCCACTCCCACACCGGCATCACGGCGGGCGTCCCGGTGACGGCGGGTGCGCCCAGGACGTGGGGCCGCTGCTGTTCGTCCGACCGCCACAGGGCGGTGGCCCGCTCCACGAAGCCGGACAGCGACCCGGCGTGCGGTGCGGCGGGCTGGCCGGGCACGCCGAGCCCGATGTCGTCCAGCGTGACGGGCCGGTGCAGCCGGGCGGCGAGCACCTCGCAGATCAGGTCGGGGACCTGGCCGCGCGGCCGCTGGCCCTTCAACCAGCGTGCCACCGCGGTGTGTTCGTACCGCAGTGCGAGACCGCGCGCGCGGCCCGCCTGGTTGACGTGGGCGGCGAGACCGGCGTGCGAGATCCCCGCCTCGTCCAGGATCGCGTCGAGCAGAGTGTTGGGCTGCATGGGATGCCCCCCGGGTGGCCTGGTGCGGTCAGCGTAGTGGGTGCGTCTTCACACGGGGTGTGAACGGAGTGCCCGTATCCGCCCGGTGCGCGCGCTGTCGCGGAGTGTGCCGGGCCGGTTGACTGAGACGCCTCGCGAGAGGTCGGCCGGGCCGTCGGCTCCCCCTCGACACAGCGGCGGCCCGGCTCCGGCCGGCCCGGGGCCGCTAGCGATGGGTGGTGGGCTCCGGGTGCGCGGCGGCCGTCCGCGTGGACCCGCAACCCCGGCGTGCCGCGTTCCGGCCGTTGCGCAGCACCAGCACCGCCACGTCGTCCCCGGGTCTGCCCGCCGTGTGCCGCCGCAGCGCTCCGAAGACCGCGCGCAGCACCGCCTGCGGGGACACCGGGTGCTCGCGCACCACCTCGCGCAGCACGTCCGGCAGCGCGAAGAACCGGCCCTGGCCGTCCCGGGCGTCCTCCGCACCGTCCGTGAAGAGCACCAGGGACTCCTCCGGCTCCAGCCGGCGGCATGCCTCGGCCTCCAGCTCCACCGGCAGCGGGAAGGGCCCGAGCGGCGGGAGCGGGTCGGCACGCGAGAGCGGCTCGACCGTCCTCGCGCCGAGCAGGTACGGCCACGGGTGGCCGCAGTTCAGGGCGCGCACCCCGCCCTCCCGGTCGATCTCCAGGAGCAGGACGGTGACGAACTCCTCGGCCACCGGGCTGTCCGGATCGGGCCCGCCGTTCGCCGGGTGTTCGGCGCGCGCCCGTTCCCGCAGGTGACGGGCGAGCGCCCGGTCCAGTCTGCGGAGCACACGGCCCAGTTCGGGCTCGTCGTGCGCGGCCTCGCGGAAACTGCCGAGGAGGGCGGCGACGGTACCGAGGGCGGCCAGACCGTGTCCCCGAACGTCACCGATCACGACCCGGACGCCGTGCTCGGTGGCGATGGCCTCGTACAGATCGCCGCCGACGCTCGCGCCCCGGTCGGCCGACAGCTGGGCGGCGGCGACGTTGAGCCCGTCCAGGCGGGGCGGCAGCGGACGCAGCACGACGTTCTGCGCGGCCCGCGCCGCCCGCCGGACGAGCCGCAGCTCCCGCAGCAGGGCACGGCGGGCGTGGACTATGAGAACCGTGCCGACGGCGAAGAACACGGCACTGCTGACGATGCGCGCCCCCAGCCCGTCCTGCTGGGCGAGCGGGCAGCCGAACTTGTAGCCGACCGCGACGGCACCCCAGACCATGGGCAGTACGGCTCCCCGCGCGGTGGGCGCCCGTGCCTTGATGCGGATCATGCCTCTGGTCCCCCAAGTGGGCCCTGACAGAGCAGACGGACCGACCCCGAAAGGCCGGTCCGATTCTGTCGACGGCATGACCCGAGCGGGTCGGATCACCCTCACTTCCCACCCGAACGAGTGAGAACACCCGGGTCAACCTGCATTTATGCAGGTTGACCCGGGGCGGTCAGCCCCGCAGCACGGCCCCCGTGCGCTCGCCCGCGAGCGCGACCGCCGCATCCCGGGCAGCGGACGCCTCGTCCACGGTCAACGTACGGTCCGCCGCACGGAACCGCAGCGCGTACGCCAGCGACTTCCTGCCGTCGCCCAGCTGCTCGGCGTTCTCGTACACGTCGAACAGCCGGATGGCCTCCAGCAGCTCGCCCGCGCCCTCGCGCAGCGCGGCCTCGACCTCCGCGGCCGGGACCGGCTTGTCCACGACCAGGGCCACGTCCTGGGTGGCCACCGGGAACGTGGAGATGCCCGGCGCCTGCGGGGCGCCGTCGCCCACCGCCTCCACGGCGTCCAGGTCCAGCTCCATCGCGCAGGTGCGCTCGGGCAGGCCCAGGGCCTTCAGGACCCGCGGGTGCAGTTCGCCCGCGTGGCCCACGACCCGCTCCGTGCCGTCGGCGACGACCGCCAGCTCGGCGCAGCGGCCGGGGTGCCACGGGCCGTACTGGCCCTTGCGGACGATCAGGTCCGCGCCCGCCTCCCGGGCGACGGCGCGCGCCGCCTCGACGGCGTCGGCCCAGTCCGCCGGACGGCCCTTGCCCCACCAGCCGGCCTGCTCGCGGGCGCCCGCGAGGACGACGGCGACGTGCCGCGGCTGCTCGGGCAGCGCGGCGTTCAGCCCGGTGATCTCCTCGGCGGTCGGCCGCCGGTCGACGGGCAGGTGCCCGGCGGCGCGCGGCTCCTCGCGCGGCAGGAAGACCAGACCGGTCTCGAACAGCGCCAGGTCGTGCGAGCCGCGGCCGTCGTTGCGCCGCAGGGCGCCCAGCAGGCCGGGCAGCAGCGTCGTACGGAGCGCGGGCTCCTCGTCGTTGAGCGGGTTGGCCAGCTTCACCACGCGGCGGGCCGGGTCGTCCGCCGCCAGGCCGAGCTGGTCGAAGACCTGCTCGGCGACGAACGGGTAGTTCGGCGCCTCGACGTAGCCGGCGCCGGCCAGCGCGCGGCCGACACGGCGGTGCAGCCGCTGGCGGTGGGTCAGGCCGCGGCCCGAGGGGAGCTTGGGCAGCGTGGAGGGCAGGTTCTCGTAGCCCTCCAGCCGGATGACCTCCTCCGCCAGGTCGTTCGCCTCGGCGAGGTCGGGCCGCCAGGACGGGACGGTGACGATCAGCTCGTCCTGCCCGTAGACGTCACAGCCGATCTCCTGGAGCCGGCGGACGACCGTCTCGCGGCCGTAGACCACGCCCGCGACCTTGTCCGGGTGGTCCGCCGGGACGGTGATGGTGTGCGGGGCGGAGGGCGCGATGATCTCGGTGACACCGGCCTCGGCCGTGCCGCCCGCGAGCAGCACCAGCAGGTCCACGGTCCGCTGGGCGGCGGCCGCCGCGGCCTGCGGGTCGACGCCCCGCTCGAAGCGGCGGGACGCCTCGGAGGACAGCTTGTGCCGGCGGGCCGTACGGGCGATCGAGACGGCGTTGAAGTGGGCGGCCTCGATGACCACGTCGGTGGTCCCGTTGACGCCGTCCTCGGTGACCTCGTGATCGGCGATCTCCGTGTTGGCGCCGCCCATGACACCGGCGAGGCCGATCGGACCGCGCTCGTCGGTGATGACCAGGTCCTCGGCGTGCAGCGTGCGCTCCACACCGTCGAGGGTGACGAGCTTCTCGCCCTCCTCGGCGCGGCGCACGCCGATGGTGCCCTGGACCAGCGTGCGGTCGTAGGCGTGCAGCGGCTGGCCCAGCTCCATCATCACGTAGTTCGTGACGTCGACCGCGAGCGAGATCGGGCGCATGCCGACCTTCTGCAGCCGGCGCTGGAGCCAGATCGGGGAGCGGGCCTCGGGGCTCAGACCGGTCACCGTGCGGGCGGTGAAACGGTCGCAGCCGGCGGGGTCGGCGACCTGGACCGGGTAACCGTAGGCGTTCGGGGCCGGTACGTCGAGCAGGGCCGGGTCGCGCAGCGGCAGGCCGTAGGCGATGGCGGTCTCGCGGGCGACGCCGCGGATGGACAGGCAGTCGCCGCGGTTGGCGGTGACGGCGATGTCCAGGACCTCGTCGACCAGCTCCAGCAGCTCGATGGCGTCCTTGCCGACCTCGGTCTCCGGCGGCAGCACGATGATGCCGTGGTTGCCGTCGTCACCCATGCCCAGCTCGTCGCTGGAGCAGATCATGCCGTGCGAGACCTTGCCGTAGGTCTTGCGGGCGGCGATGGAGAAGCCGCCGGGCAGCGTGGCGCCGGGCAGGACCACGACGACCTTGTCGCCGACCTGGAAGTTGCGGGCGCCGCAGACGATCTCCTGCGGCTCGCCGGTGCCGTTGGCCCGGCCGACGTCGACGGTGCAGAAGCGGATCGGCTTCTTGAAGCCCTCCAGCTCCTCGATGGTCAGCACCTGGCCGACGACCAGCGGCCCCTTGAGGTCGGCGCCGAGCTGCTCGACCGTCTCGACCTCCAGACCGGCCGAAATGAGCTTGGCCTGGACGTCGCGCCCGGTCTCCGTCGCCGGCAGGTCGACGTACTCCCGCAGCCAAGAAAGCGGGACCCGCATCAGATCTCCATCCCGAACGGCCGGGTGAACCGGACGTCACCCTCGACCATGTCTCGCATGTCTTCGACGTTGTGGCGGAACATCAGCATCCGCTCGATGCCGAACCCGAAGGCGAAGCCGCTGTACTTCTCCGGGTCGACACCGCAGGCGGCCAGCACCCGCGGGTTGACCATGCCGCAGCCGCCGAGCTCGATCCAGCCCTCGGACGAGCAGGTGCGGCAGGGCCGGTCGGGGTTGCCGACGGACTCGCCACGGCAGACGTAGCACACCATGTCCATCTCGGCGGACGGCTCGGTGAACGGGAAGAAGTTCGGCCGCAGCCGGGTCTTCATGCCCTCGCCGAACAGCGACTGGACCATGTGGTCCAGGGTGCCCTTGAGATCGGCCATGGTCAGGCCCTCGTCCACGGCGAGCAGCTCGACCTGGTGGAAGACCGGGGTGTGCGTGGCGTCCAGCTCGTCCGTGCGGTACACACGGCCCGGGCAGATCACGTAGACCGGCAGCTCGCGGTCGAGCAGCGAGCGGATCTGCACCGGCGAGGTGTGGGTGCGCAGCACGACGCCGGACTCGGCGCCGCCCTCGCGGCCCTGCACGAAGAACGTGTCGGCCTCGCCGCGGGCCGGGTGGTCCGGGCCGATGTTGAGGGCGTCGAAGTTGAACCACTCGGCCTCGGCCTCGGGGCCCTCGGCGACCTCGTAGCCCATGGCCACGAAGACGTCCTCGATGCGCTCCGAGAGCGTGGTCAGCGGGTGCCTTGCGCCGGCCGGGACACGGTCGTACGGCAGCGTGACGTCGACGTCCTCCTCGACCAGCACGCGCGCGTCGCGCTCGGCCTCCAGCTCGGCCTGGCGGGCGGCGAGGGCCTTGTTCACGGCGCCGCGGGCCATGCCGACGCGCTTGCCGGCCTCGGCCTTGGCGTGCGGGGGCAGTGCGCCGATCTCGCGGTTGGCGAGGGCCAGCGGGGAGGCCGGGCCGGTGTGGGCGACCTTGGCCTCGTGGAGCGCGTCGAGGGAGCCCGCGGCGGCGAAGGCGGCGAGCGCCTCGTCCCGCATGCGCTCGATCTCTTCCGGTTTCAACGCCTCGACCTCGACAGGGTCGTACGACTTATTGGGTGCCGACATCTCTTCCCAAGCTTCCGATTGTCCCCCAGCTGACGCTGGGAGGTGCCCCCTGGCGGATGGTCCCCGTCAGCGACGCGCGAGGGCCGCGTGAAGGACACAAAGGTGCCAAAGGCCGAGTCTAACGGGGTGGGGGTGGACGAATGGCCCGTGGGCCGCTAGGCGAGATACGCCGGGGCCGCCACGGGCAACGTAAATCGGAACTCGGCGCCGCCGCTCGCGGCCCGGCCGACCGTGATCGTGCCGCCGTGGGCTTCGACGATGCCCTTGACGATGTACAGCCCGAGACCCGTGCCGCCGCGCTTGCTGCCCCGCCAGAAGCGGGTGAAGACGCGGTTCATGGATTCCTCCGGGATGCCGGGCCCCTCGTCGCCCACCGTGACCGACGTGCCGGTTTCCTCGCCCTCGCGCGGGGATGCGGTGGGCGTGACGTCAATGGTGACGGTTCCCTCCCCGTGCCGCACGGCATTTTCGATGAGGTTGCTGAGCACCTGGTCGATCTTGTCGGGGTCGGCCCACAGGGCGGGCAGCGGCTGCTCGATGCGGAGCAGGAAACGGTCGGCGCGCTGGCCGGCGGCGACGTACGCCTGGATGTGCCGGGAGACGGCGGCCCCTATGTCGACGGGCTGGCGCCGCACCTCCAGCCGGCCGGAGTCGATGCGGGAGATGTCCAGCAGCTCGGCGATGAGCCGGGTGACCCGGTCGGCGTCGGCGTCCACCGTCTCCAGCATCAGCCGCTTCTGGTCGTCGGTGAAGCGTTCCCACTTGGCGAGCAGGGTGGCGGTGAACCCCTTCACGGAGGTCAGCGGGGAGCGCAGCTCGTGGGCGACGGTGGCGATCAGCTCGGCGTGGCTGCGCTCGGTACGGCGGCGGGCCTCGGTGTCCCGCAGGGAGACGACCACGCCGCGCACCGGTGCCAGCGGCTCGTCGCGCACGTAGCGGGCGGTGACCAGCACCTCCCGGCCGCCGGGCAGCAGCAGGTTGCGCTCCGGCTGCCGCACCCGGATGGCGAGTCCGCCGTAGGGGTCGGTGAGCTGCCACCAGCGGCGGCCCTCCAGGTCCTCCAGCGGCAGCGCCGTCTCCAGCGGCTGCCCGAGGGCGTCGGCGGGCCGTACGGCGGTGATGCGGGCGGCCGCGGCGTTGAAGCAGGTCACGCGGCCGTGCTCGTCGGCGATGACGAGGCCGTCCGGCAGCTGGTCGGGATCGACGCCGGTGCCGGCCGTCTCCGGGCGCCGGGGCGCGGGTGTGCGCCGCGCGTCCCGTCCCTCCGGCGCGGTGCTCGTGCCGGCCACACTCATCCCCGTACCCCACCTCTCAGACGGCGCAGGGCCCCGAGCTGGTCACCCTACTAGCTCTCGGTGACGGTGCGGCACCCTCCGGAGGCGCGCTGTGCACGGGCCGAGGCGTAGAGACATACGGCCGCGGCCGTGGCGAGGTTCAGGCTTTCGGCCCTGCCGTGGATGGGCACGCGGACGACGGCGTCGGCGAGGGCGCGGGTCTCCTCCGGCAGCCCCCACGCCTCGTTGCCGAAGATCCAGGCGGTGGGCCCGCCCATGGTGCCCTTGTCCAGCTCCTCGTCCAGGTCGCGGTCGCCGGCCCCGTCGGCGGCGAGGATGCGCACCCCGGCCTCCTGGAGCCCGGCGACGGCCTGCTCGACGGGGACGCCGACGGCGACGGGCAGGTGGAAGTGCGAGCCGACGGAGGCCCGGACGGCCTTGGGGTTGTACAGGTCCACGGAGGCGTCGGTGAGCACGACCGCCTCGGCGCCGGCCGCGTCGGCGCAGCGCAGCACGGTGCCGGCGTTCCCGGGGTCGCGTACGTGGGCCAGCACGGCGACCAGTTTCGGCCGGGCCGCGAGGATGTCCGCGAACGGCGTGTCCAGGAACCGGCACACCCCGACCAGCCCCTGCGGGGTGACGGTGGTGGAGATGTCGGCGATGACCTCTTCGGAGGCGAGGTGCACCCGGGCGCCGGCGTCCCGCGCGGCGCCGATGATGTCGGCGTACCGCTCCGCGGCCTCGACCGTGGCGAACAGTTCCACGAGTGTGGGAACGCCGTCCGCCCGGTGCCCGGCGGCCTCCCGCACGGCCTGCGGCCCCTCGGCCAGGAACAGCCGGTCCTTCCCGCGGAAGTTCCGCCTGGCGAGCCGACGGGCGGCGGACACCCGCGCGGACCGGGGGGAGATCAGCTCGGGGCTGACGGGAGCCATCCTCTTCTTCACCTTCAGAGAGTCGTCTTCTTGCACCGCCGGCGGTCTGTTTCCGACGCCGGGGCGCAGCGCCTGGAGGGGGCGCGGGGGACTGCGCGGCCGGCCCCCGCCGGACGGCGGCCGGAACGGCCGCCGACGGCCCCCAACAACAGGACCCGCAAGCCGGAAGCCTGCGGGTCCTGAAGTGAACGTCGGCTCAGAGCCAGCGCGGCGTCACGCGGCCTTCGGGGCGTTGACGTCCGACGGCAGAGCCTTCTGCGCGACCTCGACGAGCGCCGCGAAGGCGTTGGCGTCGTTCACGGCCAGCTCGGCCAGGATCTTGCGGTCGACCTCGACGTTCGCGGCCTTCAGACCCTGGATGAAGCGGTTGTAGGTGATGCCGTTGGCGCGGGCAGCGGCGTTGATGCGCTGGATCCACAGCTGACGGAAGTCGCCCTTGCGCTTCTTGCGGTCGTTGTAGTTGTAGACCAGCGAGTGGGTGACCTGCTCCTTGGCCTTGCGGTACAGGCGCGAACGCTGACCGCGGTAGCCGGAGGCCTGCTCGAGGATCGCCCGGCGCTTCTTGTGGGCGTTGACTGCCCGCTTGACGCGTGCCACTTGTTAACTCCTTGTAGCGGGGTCGTGGGGGTCCTCACACGACCCGGAAACGATTCGGTCCCGGTCCAGACGCACGGCGCTCAGAGCGCCGCCGCGTCACTTGCCGAGAAGCTTCTTGATCTTCGCGGCGTCGCCCGGGGCCATCTCGGCGTTGCCGGTGAGGCGACGCGTGACGCGGGACGACTTGTGCTCGAGCAGGTGGCGCTTGCCGGCGCGCTCACGGAGCACCTTGCCGGAGCCGGTGACCTTGAAGCGCTTGCTGGCACCGCTGTGCGACTTGTTCTTCGGCATAGCGCCGTTCTCTCCTCGTCGGTGGCGCTCCGGTGCCCGGTCGTGAAACCGGGCACGGTGGAGCGTCGCTCTTCTTTCGGTTACATCCTCGGGGACGGACGTCCCCCGGGATCACGCCTCGGCGGGCTCCTCGGACGGCGCCTCAGCCTCGGCAGGGTTCTGCGACTTGCCGGGGTTCGCCTTCGCCTCGGCCTTGCGGGCCTCCTGCGCCTGACGGGCCTCGGCCATCGCCTCGGTCTTCTTCTTGTGCGGACCGAGGACCATGATCATGTTCCGGCCGTCCTGCTTCGGGTTCGACTCGACGAAACCGAGGTCCTGGACGTCCTCCGCGAGACGCTGCAGCAGTCGGTAGCCCAGCTCGGGGCGGGACTGCTCGCGACCACGGAACATGATCGTGATCTTGACCTTGTCGCCCTGCTTGAGGAACCGGACGACGTGACCCTTCTTGGTGTCATAGTCGTGCGGGTCGATCTTCGGCCGGAGCTTCATCTCCTTGATGACCGTGTGCGCCTGGTTCTTGCGCGCCTCACGGGCCTTCATGGCCGACTCGTACTTGAACTTCCCGTAGTCCATGAGCTTGCACACGGGCGGACGGGCGTTCGCCGCGACCTCGACCAGGTCCAGGTCGTACTCCTGCGCAAGCTCCAGTGCCTTCGCGAGCGGCACGATGCCGACCTGCTCGCCACTGGGACCGACAAGTCGCACCTCGGGAACGCGAATCCGGTCGTTGATGCGGGGCTCGGCGCTGATGGATCCTCCTCGGTAGCACCACACGGCGGTCTGGCGGACAGCCGCGTAACGTCTCTTTTCGTTAGACCTAACCGCGCCGAAGCACAAAAAATGCCCCGGACGATCACAGGCGGGGCTCCAAGCACTACCGGAGCACCGCCGCGATGCCGCGGGGCGCGCTTTCGGGCGACTCCATCGTCCGTACGGAACGATGGTGGCCGCCTGACCGGGTGACCCGCCGTCCCGTGGGGCGGTCGGGTGGGAGATCGGAGCCTCCACTTGTGGGCCGGACACAGTCATGTCCAGCCGGTCGTCCTCCAGATTACCAGGGTCGCTTGACAAGGGCTAATTGAGGGGCGCCGAGCGCGACCACCTATGGTGTGGGGCATGAGTGACACCCCTCCTGACTCCCCCGACTTCGACGCGATGACCCGGGACATCGCCGAGGTCCCCGCCGTCGAGGTGATCGTGACGGTCGCCGTCAACCTGATGAGCGCCTCCGCCGTGAAGCTCGGGCTGAGCGAGGAGGGCGAGAAGTACAAGGACCTGGACGAGGCCCGCAAGCTGATCACCGCGCTCGCCGGCCTGCTGGACGCGAGCGCGACCGAGATCAGCTCCTTCCACGCGGCGCCGCTGCGCGACGGCCTGAAGTCGCTGCAGCTGGCCTTCCGCGAGGCGTCGGTCGTCCCGGACGAGCCGGGCCAGGGGCCGGGCGAGAAGTACACCGGCCCCGTCTACGGCTGACCTACTCCTTCACGTACAAGGGCTCGCCCGGAGGCGTGGTCCCGGCCGGCAGCAGTGCCAGGTCGAGGCCGCGCACCAGGCGGGCCCGCAGTGTTTCGTCGGCGGCCAGCCGCTCGGCGACCGCGCGCGCGGCCTCGGCGGGGGGCGCCGCCGGGTCGAGGACCAGGGCGAGGGTGCCGTCGGCCCGCCCGGGCCCGAGGTGGGCGCGCAGCACGGCGGGCTCCGCCGCCACCGCCGTACGGACCGCCTCCACCACGGCCGGGTCGGTGAGCGGATCGGTGCTGGTGCGGCCCTCGGCGAGGGCGAGCAGCGCCGGGCCGGTCAGCTCGAACGGCACGGGGCCGGCGAGGTCGAGCACCACCGTGTCGGCCTTCTCGTGCGCGGCGGCCTGGAGCGCCTGGTGCAGGGGCACGGCGACCGGGCGCGCCTCGGGGTCCCAGCGGGCGAGGGAGTCGGTCGAGGTGAAGGCGGGCAGCGCGGTGCGGTCGCCGGCCTTGAGGGTGGGTACGGCCATGTCGCTGGTCTTCTCGCGGCGCAGCCCGTTCTCGTCCTCCTCCACCTCGCCCAGCACGGCGACCACGGGAACCAGCAGACGGGCGCCCTTGAGCGCCTCCAGCACGGGTCCCAGGGCGCCGCGGTCCTCGGCCCACGCGGCGAGCGCGGCGCTCAGCCGGGGGTCGGCGGAGCCGTCGTCGTCGGAGAAGCCGGGGTCGGGAATGTTCTTGTTCGCCACGGTCACCGACCCTATAGGGGGGAAGCCGCCGGGCTCGTACGGGGCCGGAGGGCGAGGTGGGGCGGGCCGGGAGGGGTCGCCGTGGGCGGGGTCACGGCCGGGGGTACGGCCTGTGTGAGGACGCGGGCGTACGGCGGGACGGGGCCGTGTCGTCGGCGCAGGCGCCCGCGGTGCCGACCGGGCGGTGGCGGCCGTACGGGCCACCGTGCGGGCCTTCTCCGACCTCCGGCTGCGCGGCCGCCCCTGCACCGGGCAGCTGCTGTGCGGGGCCTCGCCGCGTTACCCGGAGATCGCGTACATCGCCGGATGACCCGGACGCGGGTACGTGGCCGCCGGATGATCCGGACGCGGGTACATCCCCGGCATCACACGGACGGCGGAGTCAGTCCGGTCGGCCGCGGCCCCGCCAGACGACCACCGCGGCCACCAGGAGGACCCCTCCGGCGCCGCCGGCCAGCGGGGCCGCCCAGCCGGAGGCGCCGCCCTCGGCCGCGGGGGTGTCCGGACCGGGGCCGAAGTACTTCTCGCCGTACGGCGCGGCGCGCAGGCCCCGGGGCCGGAGCCCGGCCGCGGACTTCAGGGCGGCCGCCGGGTCGATCATGCCGAAGCCCCGGGAGTCGTCGCGGCCGCCCACCGGGGCGTCCCGCGCGGTGTCCTCCAGGAGCTTCTTGACCTGGGCCGGGCCGAGGCTGGGGTGGGCCGCCTTGATCAGCGCCGCCGCACCGGAGACGAAGGCCGAGGCGGCGCTCGTGCCCCAGCCCTCGTAGTACTTGCGGTCGGGGTCGGCGATGACGACGTCGACGCCGGGCGCGCTGACGGCCGCGTACCAGCGACGGGTGGAGAAGGCGGCGCGGGTGCCGTACTTGTCCACGGCGGTGACGGCGATGACGCCCGGGTAGGCCGCCGGGTAGGAGACGTGGTCGCCCTTGTCGCCGCCGTTGCCGGCGGAGGCGACGACGACCACGCCCTTCTTCAGGGCGTACTGCACGGCCTCGTCCTCGCTCGGCTCGGGATGCGCGGAGACCGAGTCGTCGCCGAGGGAGAGGTTGATGACGTCGGCGCCGTGGTCGGCGGCCCAGCGGATACCGTCGGCGAGGGCGTTGCCGCGGGTGGTGCGGGCCTTGGAGCGGGCCGGGTCGCCGTCCTCCAGGATGACCCGTACGGGCAGGATCCGCGCCTGCGGGGCCACGCCCAGTACGCCGTCGGAGTCGCCGGGACCGTGGCCGTGTCCGGCGATGATGCCGGCCATGGCGGTGCCGTGCCGGGCCCAGGTGCGGTCGCCCGGACCGGCGCCGAAGCCGATCATGTCCTTGGCGGTCAGTACGTTGCCGACGAGGTCGGGGTGGTCGGCGTCCACGCCGGTGTCCAGGACCGCGACGGTGACGCCCTGGCCCCTGGTGGTCTGCCATGCCTCGTCGAGGTGGAGGGCGGACAGGGCCCACTGCCGGTCGCGCAGGCCGTCGGCCCGGGCGGGGGCGGAGGGCAGCAGGGCGAGACAGCCGGCGAGGAGCAGGCTCGCCGCCGCTCCCGACACACGTTTCATGCGGCGTTCTCCGTGGCCGTGCCGACGGTCTGGCGCAGGCGCCGTTCGATGCGGTCGGACAGCCCCTGGGCCTCGTTGCCGAGGCCGGCCTGGGCCGGTGCCGTGGTGGCGCCGGAGCGGACGGCGTCCGCGGCGGGCTGGGGCGAGTCGACGGTGCGGCCGTCGGCCCAGCCGGAGACGGCGTAGGCGACGACGGGGGCGTCGGGGAGGACGGAGATGGTCCAGGCGGCGCGCTGCGGGTCGCCGAACCCGGCGGCGGCCGTGCCCCGGGCGGCGTAGGGGCGGGGCATCAGGTCGGCGCGCCGGTCCAGGCGCTCGTCGCGGAAGCGGGCGGCGAGCGCGGACATGCCGGCCGGGTCGGCCTTGGTGAAGAGCAGGCCGACGGTCGTGACGTGGCTCTGGGTGGAGTCGGTGTAGGTGGCGCGCAGCAGCCGCCGGCAGCCGACCGGTGCGAGGGCCTTGCGCAGCAGCGGGTCGAAGGCGTGGGCGCAGCCGCTGTCCGGGGCGACGGCGATCCGGGTCCAGGTGCGGTCGGCGCCGCCGGGGCCGGCGCCGGTGCCCTGGACGGTGGGCGGGAACAGCTCGTCCACGGGCACGTTGTGCCAGAGCGTCCCGGCGGTGCCGAACGCGCTGCGGGCGCCGGCTTCCGCGCCGTCCCCGGTGAGCCAGCTCCCGGTGACGGCGCCGCCGATGAGGCCGAGTCCGAGTACGAGGCAGGCGGCGGCAGCGGCGGCGCGCGGTCCCACCCGCAGCCGCCGCGGGCGCCCGCCGAAGACATCGGGCTCCGCGAACGACACCACGGGCCGCCCCTCCTGCGCGGCACTCCACGCGTGCGCCGGGTCGGGCGCGGGACTCCAGGCCCCGGCACCGCGCCCCGGCTCGGCCGCGGCGGGGGGAACGGCAGGGGGGCGCGGGGCCTTGGCCGGTCCGGGCGCGGGTACGGCTCCGGTACGGGGGGCCGCGGGACCGGTACGACCGGGTGCGGGGTGCGGGGGCGCGGGGTGCGGAAGTGTGGGGTGCGAGGGTGCGGGGTGCGAGGGTGCGGGGTGCCGTGGCCTCGGGGCCGAGGCACGCGGGTGCGCCGAGGAGGGGGCGGCGGCGCCGCGCGGGGGCGCGGTGGAGGAGGGGGCGGCGGCATGCGGCGGCGCGGTGGAGGAGGACGGCGAAGAGGCCGAGGGCACTGAGGACGCTGCGGACACCGCGGAGGCCGAGGACGCCGCGGGCGGCGAGGACGGTGCCGACGACATGGGCGCCGAGGACGACGCGTGCGGGGCCGACGCCGTCGACGCCGGAGATGCCGCGGGCGCCGAAGAGGCTGCAGACTTGGAGGACGGTGCGGACGGTGCGGACGGTGCGGACGCTGCGGACGGTACCGACGACATCGACGCCGAAGCCGACGCGGACGGCGAGGACTCCGAGCGGACCGGGCGGAGCCGCGCCGTCGTCTCCGACGGAGTCTCGGCCGGTGCGCCCGGCCGTCGGGGCGCCCCGCCGGGACGAAGCCGGGCCGTCGGCTCCCCTTCCTCCTCGGCCCGCACCGACGCCGACGCCCCGTCCGGGCCTGCCGGCATGTTCGGGGCCGCGCCGCCGGACGCCGAGGAGACGCGGTCACCGGAACCCGTCCGGCCCGCCGAGCCCGTGGGGATGTCGCGTCCGGAGTTCGGCGGTGCGTCGGGGAAGCGGGCCGAGGCGGGGGGCGGCGGTGGGCTCACGGGGCCGGTGAAACCCGGCACGGCCGGCTGCCGGAAGCCCGGCGCACGCCGTCGGCCCCCGTCGGCCCCGCCAGCCCCACGGATCACGCCAGCACCTCCGACCACGCCGGCACCACCGACCACGCCGGTCCCGCCGGTCCCGCCGGTCACGGTGTTCTCGGCGCGAGTCGTCGCGTCGCGCGGGGTGAAGACCGACGGCTCGTCGTCGAGGTCGTCGGACGGGTGCGGGGGCGCGGGGGGCATGGGGGGCGCAGGGGGCCGCTGGGGCGGGGGGCCGGGGTGGGTGGCGGGTGGGGCGGTGGGGCGGGGCGGGATCGGAGCGTGACGCGCTTCCGTGCTCATGCACCCCCCGTTTCCTCGTGCCCGGGCCGTTTCCGTACGCGGGCCGCCCTGCCGATCGGCCGCGCCCGGCAGCTCGAACTCCTCCGGGCACGCATACCCGTACGGCCGGAGCGGCATCCCGGTTCACGTGGTGGTCCGGGTGGCGAGGCCGTACGTGCGCGTCACTCTACGGGTTGTGGGCAGGCGGTACGGAACCGGACCGCGGACCCGGGGCATCTGCCCGGAACATCCCCCTACCCTGCGGTAATCCTCTCTGGCACGCTTCCGTCATGACTGCGCGCGCCGCCGACCGGGCCCGTTACGACCGGGCCACCGCCCATCTCGACGCCCCTCTCGCGATCGTGGACCTGGACGCGTTCGACGCCAACGCGGCCGACCTGGTGCACCGTGCCGCCGGCAAGCCGGTGCGGGTCGCCAGCAAGTCGGTGCGCTGCCGGGCGCTGCTGGAGCGGGTCCTGGCCCGGGACGGCTTCCGGGGCATCATGTCCTTCACCCTGGCCGAGTCGCTGTGGCTCGCGCGTTCGGGGTTCGAGGACATCCTGCTGGCCTATCCGTCCGCCGACCGGCCCGCCTTCGCGGAACTGGCCGCCGACCCCAAACTGGCCGGCGCGGTCACCGTGATGATCGACGACCCGGCGCACCTGGACCTGATCGACGCCTCGCGTGACGGCGGACGCGAAGTCGTCCGCGTCTGCCTGGAGTTGGACACCTCGCTGAAGCTGCTCGGCGGCCGGGTGCGGGTCGGCGCGCGGCGGTCGCCGCTCCACTCCCCCGCCCAACTCGCCGACCTGGCACGGTCGGTGGCCCGGCGGCCGGGTTTCCGGCTGGTGGGCGTCATGGCGTACGAGGGGCACATCGCCGGGGTCGGGGACGCGGTCGCCGGGCGACCCCTGCGGTCGCGGGCGATCCGGCTGATGCAGTCGGCGGCCCGGCGGGAGCTGGCCGAGCGGCGGGCCGCCGTGGTGCGCGCGGTACGCGCGGTCGTCCCCGGTCTGGAGTTCGTCAACGGCGGCGGCACGGGCAGCGTGCAGCACACCGCCGCCGAGGACGCGGTGACCGAGATCGCGGCGGGCTCGGGCCTGTACGTGCCGCGTCTGTTCGACAACTACACCTCGTTCACCGGCCGCCCGGCCGCCCTGTTCGCCCAGCCGGTCGTCCGGCGGCCCGGCGTCGGTGTCGTCACCGTGCTCGGCGGCGGCTACCCGGCCTCCGGCGCCGCGGGCCCCGACCGGCTGCCGGTGCCGTACCTGCCGGAGGGGCTCGCGTACGACCCGCAGGAGGGCCCCGGCGAGGTCCAGACCCCGCTGCTCGGTTCGCCCGCCGACGACCTGCTCATCGGCGACAAGGTGTGGTTCCGGCACGCGAAGGCGGGCGAGCTGTGCGAGCGGTTCGACGCGCTGCACCTGGTCGAGGGCGACACGGTGACGGCGACCGTGCCGACCTACCGGGGTGAGGGGCGGACGTTCCTGTGAACGGGTCGCGCCGGCGGCTGAAGGCGTGGATGTCGCAGTTGCCGATGGAGGTCGGCCCCGTCCGTCGGCTCCTCGTCGCGCAGGAGCCAGCGGTAGAGCCAGGCGAGCGAGGCGTCCTCGTCAGCGCCGTCGATACCGGTGCGGACTTCCACGGAACCCCCTCCGAGCCGCCACCCGGCGCTCATCGTGGCACCGGGCAGCGGTCGGCCTCACCCGCGTGACGAGATCGATACGGGTGGCGGTCCGGGGGCCCCGCGGTGCTACACGGGCGTGACGTACGCGCCCGCGATCCCGCCGTCCACCAGGAAGTCGGTGGCGTTGACGAAGGAGGAGTCGTCGCTGGCCAGGAAGGCGACGGCGGCGGCGATCTCCTCGGCCTCGGCGAACCGGCCGAGCGGGATGTGGACCAGGCGGCGGGCGGCCCGCTCGGGGTCCTTGGCGAACAGCTCCTGGAGCAGGGGGGTGTTCACCGGGCCCGGGCACAGGGCGTTCACCCGGATGCCCTCGCGGGCGAACTGCACGCCCAGTTCGCGGGACATGGCGAGGACACCGCCCTTGGAGGCCGTGTACGAGATCTGGGAGGTGGCCGCGCCCATGCGGGCCACGAAGGACGCCGTGTTGATGATGGAGCCCTTGCCCTGGCGGCGCATGTAGGGGATGGCGGCCTTGCAGCACAGGTAGACGGAGGTGAGGTTGACCTCCTGGACGCGTTTCCACGCCTCCAGGCCGGTCTCCAGGATGGAGTCGTCGTCGGGCGGGGAGATGCCGGCGTTGTTGAAGGCGACGTCGACGCTGCCGTAGGTGTCGTAGGCGGCCTTGAACAGCGCCTCGACCTGCTCGGGGTCGGTGACGTCGGTCTTCACGAAGAGCCCGCCGACCTCGTCGGCGGCGGCCTTGCCGCGGACCTCGTCGACGTCCGCGCAGACCACGTGCGCGCCCTCGGAGGCGAGTCGGCGGGAGGTGGCGAGTCCGATGCCGCTGCCGGCTCCGGTCACGACGGCGGTACGGCCGGTCAGGCGGCGGCAGACACTGTTGTCGGTCACTGTGCGGGGCCCTCCGTGCTGATGAAGACGTTCTTGGTCTCGGTGAAGGCGGTCAGGGCGTCGGGGCCGAGCTCCCGGCCGAGGCCGGACTGCTTGAAACCGCCGAACGGGGTCCAGTAGCGGACGCTGGAGTGGGAGTTGACGGACAGGTTGCCCGCGCGTACGGCCCGGGACACCCGCAGGGCGCGCCCGAGGTCCCGGGTCCAGACGGAGCCGGCGAGGCCGTAGGGGGTGTCGTTGGCGAGCCGGACGGCGTCCTCCTCGTCGGTGAAGGGCAGGAGGACGGCGACGGGTCCGAAGATCTCCTCGCGGGCCGCCCGGCTGTCGTGGCGTTCGCCGGTCAGGACGGTCGGCGGGAACCAGAAGCCGGGCCCGTCGGGCGCGCTGCCGCGCAGGGCGGGGGCGTCCTCGGGGACGTAGGACCGTACGCGCTCCACCTGCCGGCGGGAGATCAGCGGACCCATCCGGGTCTTCTCGTCGGCGGGGTCGCCCACGACGACCGCGGCGAGCGCGTCGGCGAGGAAGGCGCGGGCCTCGTCGTACACGGACTCCTGGACGAGGATGCGGGTGCGGGCGCAGCAGTCCTGGCCGGAGTTGTCCAGGAAGGAGAAGGGGTCGAGCGCGGTCGGGAGGTCGGCGTCGGCGAAGACGACGTTGGGGCTCTTGCCGCCGAGTTCGAGGGTGACCGGCTTGACCAGGCGGGCGCAGCGCTCCATGACCTCGCGGCCGGTGCCGGTGGATCCGGTGAACACGATCTTGGCGACGTCGGGATGGTCGACCAGGGCGCGTCCGGCGGTGTCGCCGTGGCCGGGGAGGACCTGGAAGAGGTGTTCGGGCAGGCCCGCCTCCAGCGCGAGTGCGGCGAGGCGGAGGGCGGTGAGCGGGGTGGTCTCGGCGGGCTTGAGGACGACCGCGTTCCCGGCCGCGAGCGCCGGGAAGGACCCCCAGGCGGCGATCGGCATCGGGAAGTTCCAGGGGGCGATCACGCCGATCACGCCCAGGGGTTCCTGGAAGGTGACGTCCCAGCCGCCGGGGACGGGGATCTGCTTGCCGAGGAGGCGTTCGGCGCCGCCGGCCGCGTACAGCAGCAGGTCGCGTGCGTTGCCGGCCTCCCACCGGGCGTTGCCGAGGGTGTGGCCGGCCTCGCGGACCTCCAGCCGGGCCAGTTCCTCGACGTGGGCGTCGACGACGTCGGCGAAGCGGCGCAGCAGCCGGGCCCGGTCGGCGGGGGCGAGGGCGGCCCAGTCCCGTCCGGCCCGTACGGCCCGTGCGACGGCGGCGGCCACGTCCTCCTCGCTCGCGGCGGGGACGGTGGCGACGAGCTCTTCCGTGGCGGGGTTGAGTACGCGGAGTTCGTGCGCGTCAGTCAAGGGGCGACCTTTCACAGGCGTTCGAAGGAGCGGCGCAGCTCCCAGTCGGTGACCGCGGCGTCGAACGCCTCCAGCTCGACGCGCGCCATGTTCCGGTAGTGGGCGACGACCTCGTCGCCGAAGGCGGCCTTGGCGATCGGGCTGTTCTCCCACAGCTCGGCGGCCTCGCGCAGGGTGGTCGGAACGTGTGCGAAGCCGGCGGTGTAGGCATTTCCGGAGCAGGGTCCGGGGAGTTCGAGCCGGTGCTCGATGCCGTACAGGCCGGCCGCGACCAGGCCGGCGACGGCGAGGTAGGGGTTGACGTCCCCGCCGGGGAGGCGGTTCTCGAAGCGCAGGGAGCGGCCGTGGCCGACCACGCGCAGCGCGCAGGTGCGGTTGTCGTGGCCCCAGGCGACGGCGGTGGGCGCGAAGGAGCCCGGCTGGAACCGCTTGTAGGAGTTGATGTTGGGGGCGTAGAGCAGCGAGAAGTCCCGGAGGGCGGCCAGCTGTCCGGCGAGGAAGTGGCGCATGACCTCCGACATGCCCCCGTCCAGGTCACCGGCCATGGCGTTGGTGCCGTCGGTGTCGGCGAGCGAGAGGTGGATGTGGCAGGAGTTGCCCTCGCGCTCGTTGTACTTGGCCATGAAGGTGATCGAGACGCCCTCCTGCGCGGCGATCTCCTTGGCGCCGGTCTTGTACAGGGCGTGCTGGTCGCAGGTGACGAGCGCCTCGTCGTAGCGGAAGGCGATCTCGTGCTGCCCGGGGTTGCACTCGCCCTTGGCGGACTCGACGGTGAGGCCGGCGCCGGCCATGTCGTTGCGCAGCCGGCGCAGCAGGGGTTCGATGCGGCCGGTGCCGAGGATGGAGTAGTCGATGTTGTACTGGTTGGCCGGGGTCAGGTCCCGGTAGTTCGCGTTCCAGGCCTGTTCGTAGCTGTCCTTGAAGACGATGAACTCCAGCTCGGTGCCGACCTGGGCGGTGTAGCCGAGGGCGGCGAGCCGGTCCAGCTGGCGGCGCAGGATCTGGCGCGGGGCGGCGACGACCGGGGAGCCGTCGCTCCAGGCGAGGTCGGCGACGAGCAGCGCGGTGCCCGGGTGCCAGGGGATGCGGCGCAGTGTGGCGAGGTCGGGGTGCATGGCGAAGTCGCCGTAGCCGCGCTCCCAGGAGGACATCGCGTACCCGTCGACCGTGTTCATCTCGGTGTCCACGGCGAGCAGGTAGTTGCACCCCTCGGTGCCGTGGTGCAGGACCTCGTCGAGGAAGAAGCGGGCGGCGAACCGCTTGCCCTGGAGGCGCCCTTGCATGTCGGGGAAGGCCAGGACGACAGTGTCGATCTCACCGCCCGCGACGAGGGCGTGCAGTTCCTCGACGCTCAGCGGGGGTGTGCGGTCTGCCACGGGAGAGCCTCCTTCGGCGCCATCGCGCTTTTTCGGCCGGGCCGGGAGCCATAAGGTATTGCCGAGAACCATTGCTTGGGAAGGGGGTGCGGCGGATGTCGCGGGAGACGGACGCGGGTGGGGCGGTCGACCGGCTCACTCCGGTGCTGCGGCCGGTGCGGGCGGGCAACGGCTTCGAGGAGGCGCTGGAGCAGATCCTGCAGGTCGTGCGGCTGGGCCTGGTGCCGGGCGGCGAGCGGCTGCCGGCCGAGCGGGACCTGGCGGAGCGGCTCGGGATCAGCCGGGTGACGCTGCGCGAGGTGCTGAAGGTGCTGCAGGACCAGGGGCTGGTGGAGGCGCGGCGCGGACGGTACGGCGGAACGTTCGTGCTGCCGCGCCCGGACGCGGGCGGCGAGGTGGAGCTGCGGCGCCGGATCGCCGAGGTCGACATCGAGGACGTGCTGCGTTTCCGCGAGGTGCTGGAGGTGGGCGCGGCCGGGCTGTGCGCGGCGCACGGACTGACCGAGGAGCAGGCCGGCCGTCTGCGCGAGGCGCTCGAGCGCACCCACGAGGCCCCGCTGGCGGACTACCGGCGGGCGGACACGCTGCTGCACCTGACGCTGGCCGAGCTGTGCGGGTCGCCGTCGCTGACCGCGCAGTACGCGGCGGTCCGGGCCACGGTCAACGACCTGCTGGACTGCATCCCGCTGCTGGTGCGCAACCTGGAGCACTCGCAGCGGCAGCACACCGCGCTGGTGGAGGCGGTACTGGACGGGGACGCGGACGGTGCGCGGGAGATGATGCGCGAGCACTGCGCGGGCACGGCGGCCCTGCTGCGGGGCTTCCTGGCGTGAGCCGGATCTGCAAAGGTTTGGGGTGGCACCTTTGCTTCGGGTGGAAAGTGCGCCCCTGATGCGGCTGTCGTGACCCCGGCGCCGCCGGGCGGGCACCATCGAGTCCAGGGAGGGCAGCATGACCGTACCGCCGCTGATCGGCGTGAGCACGTATCTGGAGTCCGGTGCCCGCTGGGGCGTGTGGGAGCTGGAGGCGGTGCTGCTGCCGGCCGGCTACCCGCGGCTGGTGCAGCGGGCCGGCGGACTGGCCTGCCTGCTGCCGCCGGACGCCCCCGGGCGGGCCGCCGCCGCCGTGGCCCGGCTCGACGGGCTGGTCATCGCGGGCGGCCCGGACGTCGACCCGGCCCGCTACGGCGCCGAGCGCTCCCCGCGCACCGGGCCGCCCGCGCCGGAGCGGGACGCCTGGGAGCTGGCGCTGATCGAGGCGGCGCTGGCGGCCGGCGTGCCGCTGCTCGGCATCTGCCGGGGCATGCAGCTGCTGAACGTCGCCCTCGGCGGCACGCTCGTCCAGCACCTGGACGGGCACGCGGAGGTGGTCGGGGTGTTCGGCGGGCACCCCGTGAAGCCGGTCCCGGGGACGCTGTACGGCGGCATCGTCCCGGAGGAGGTGATGGTGCCGACGTACCACCACCAGGCGGTGGACCGGCTCGGTGCCGGGCTCGTGCCGTCGGCCCACGCGGCGGACGGCACCGTGGAGGCCGTCGAACTGCCGGCGGACCGGGGCTGGGCGCTCGGCGTGCAGTGGCACCCGGAGATGGGCGAGGACCCCCGCGTGATGCGGGCCCTGATCACGGCCGCCTCCTGAGCACTGACCACGGGGTACGCCGGGCCGGAAGGCCGCGCCCGGCGGTGCGGCACACCGGAACCCGAGGCGCCGGGCCGGCATGGTGTGCCCCGGCGGTGCCGCTCGCGAAGGCGGCCGTGTCATCTGCGTGTCAGTGACAGCAGCTCCCGTGCCGGGCCCGTCGGCCGGTGTCCCGTCGGCCATACCGCGCGCAGGTCCCGGCGCAGTGAGACACCCTCCACCGGGATGCTGACCAGCCGCCGCGTCGCCAGCTCCTCCCCCACCACCAGCTCGCTCAGCACCGACGGGCCGGCGCCGCTGACCGCGGACGCCTTGACCGCCGTCGTGGAGGACAGTTCGATCAGCGGGCGGGCCAGGCCGCCGAGCGCCGCGTCCAGGACCTGCCGGGTGCCGGAGCCGCGCTCGCGCAGGATGAGCGGGGTCCCGGCGAGCTCCGCCGCCGTCAGCGGCCGCCGGCGGCGGGCCCAGGGGTGGCCGGGGGCGGTGACGACGATCAGGCGGTCGCGGGCGATGACCGTCGAGTCCAGGCCCGGCGGGAGGGTCAGGCCCTCGACGAAACCGACGTCCGCCTCGCCGGCCAGCAGGAGTTCGGCGACCTTCGCCGAGTTGCCCGCGAGGAGCGAGACGGCTGTGTCGGGGCGTTCGGCGTGCAGCGCGAGGAGCCAGCCGGGCAGCAGGTACTCGGCGATGGTCATGCTCGCCGCGACCCTCAGCCGCGAGTCGCGCCGGTCCCGCAGCGCCCGTGCGCCCGCGTCGAAGGCCGCCGCCGCCTCCACCACCCGGCGGGCCC
This sequence comes from Streptomyces sp. NPDC013455, assembly GCF_040632975.1. Taxonomy (NCBI): domain Bacteria; kingdom Bacillati; phylum Actinomycetota; class Actinomycetes; order Kitasatosporales; family Streptomycetaceae; genus Streptomyces; species Streptomyces sp. NPDC013455. The sequence continues at coordinate 136,260 of NZ_JBEYCX010000017.1, forward strand.
AGTCCGTCACCAGGACGCCCGCGTCGGTGAGCCGGGAGCCGCGCGGCGAGCGGTCCACCAGGGCCACCCCCAGCTGCCGTTCCATGGAGCGGACCCGGCTGCTGGCGGCCGGCTGCGTGATGCCGACCTCGCGTGCCGCCGCACCCAGGCTGCCCAGCCGCGCCACCGCGAGCAGCAGCTCCAGCGCGGCGAGGTCCGGCACCCGGTGCGCCAGCGGTTCCGTCCGTTCGTTCGTGGTCTGCTCTCTTCGTTCCCCCGCGTCGGTCATAAGGTCAGTTTATGTATCCATAGACACGAACTCCCTGGGCGGAAGGGACCGGCGGCCCGATCATGGGGGCATGATCACCAGACGCCCGTCCTCATCCCCCCGCCGCGCCGCCAGGTTCCGGCACGTAGGACCGAACTGGTACGCCTCCGTCATGGGCACCGCGATCGTCGCCTCGGCCGGCGCCGCGCTGCCCGGGCCCGTGCCCCTCCCGGACGACGCGTTGGCGTTCGTGTGGGCGCTGTCCCTGTGCATGCTCGTGGCCCTGCTGGGCGCCCGGACCCTGCACTGGGCCCACCACCGCGATCAGGTCCGCGCCGACCTCCTCGACCCGGCCATGGTGCCGTTCTACGCCTGCCTGGCGATGGCGCTGCTCGCGGTGGGCGGCAGCGCGATGACGGCCGGGCGGGAGTGGATCGGCACCGCAGCGGCCGTCGCCCTCGACACCGTGCTGTTCACCGCCGGCACGGTGATCGGGCTCGCGGCCGCCGTGGCCGTTCCGTACCTGATGGTCGTCCGGCACCGCGTGGAGGCGGCCGAGGCCACCCCGGTGTGGCTGCTGCCGCTGATCCCGCCCATGGTGTCGGCCTCGCTCGGCCCGCTGCTGGTACCCCATCTGCCGCCGGGCGAGCCCCGGGCGACCCTGCTGCTGATCTGCTTCGCCCTGTTCGGGCTGAGCCTGCTGGGCGTGCTGCTGATGCTGTCGCTGGTCTTCGTCCGGCTGATCACCGGCGGCCCGCTGCCGCCCGCCCTCACCCCGACCCTGTTCGTGGTCCTCGGCCCGCTCGGCCAGTCCACCACCGCCGTGGGCCTGATCGCGGACCTCGCTCCCGGGGCCGTACCGGCCCCCTACGACCGCGGGCTTGAGGTCTTCGCCGTGCTGTACGGGATACCGGTCATGGGGTTCGCGCTGCTCTGGCTGGTCCTCTCGACCGCGCACGTGGTGCGGGCCCGGCGGCAGGGCATGGGGTTCTCGATGAGCTGGTGGGCCTTCATCTTCCCGGTGGGCACCTGCGTCACCGGCGCCGCGGCCCTCGCCCGCCACACCGGTCTCCTGGTGTACTCCGCCGGGGCCGTCGGCCTGTACGTCGTGCTGGTGGCCGGCTGGGCCGTGACCGCCTGGGGCACCGTGCGCGGCCTGCTCAGCGGCGAGCTGCCCGCAGGGCCGCGGCCAGCACCCGGGGGGCTTCCGTCAGGGACGGCCCGTACCAGGTCAGGTGCCGTCCGCTGACCAGGGCGCAGGGCAGGCCCGGGAAGGCCTCCGGGCCGTCGGCCGCGGTGAAGCGGTAGGGCTCGTCGGGCAGGACCACCAGGTCCGGCCGGCCGGCGAGCAGCTCGTCCGGCGGGATGCGGGGGTAGCGCTCGGGGTGGCCGGCGTGGACATGGCCGACACCGAGGCGGGCCAGGACGTCCCCCGCGAAGGTGTCCCGGCCGAGGACCGTCCAGGGGCGCCGCCACACCGGTACGACCGCCGTCCTGCGCTCCGCCGGCTGCGGCGGCGACGCCCAGGCCGCCTCGGCCTCGGCCAGCCAGCCGGGCCGGGCGGGCGCGCCGCACGCGGTGAGCACCCGGTCGAGCTCGGTGAACGCCTGCGGCACCGTGACCAGGACCTCGACGCCCGCCGCCCGCAGGGCGTCGAGGTCGGGGGCGCGGTTCTCCTCCTCGTTGGCGATCACCAGGTCGGGGGCGAGCGCCCGGATCCGGGCGACGTCCGGGTTCTTGGTTCCGCCGACGCGGGTGACGTCCAGGTCCGCCGGACGGCTGCACCAGTCCGTGGCGCCGACGAGGACCCCGGGCAGCGTCACGGCGACGGCCTCGGTGAGCGACGGGACGAGGGAGACGACGCGCACTACGCGACTCCGGCGGGGGCAGCGGCCGCGAGGGGCGCGGGGCCGGGCCGGCGGCCCGCGGCTCCGCCGCGGCCGGGGTCCCCCGGGCGCGGGCCGGGCCGAGGACGCGCGGGAGCCACCGGCCACGCCGGGGCGGCGGACGATCGACGGTGCATCTCGCCCTCCCCCCGGTCAGCGGGAGCGGTCCTGGACCGCCTCGATGTGCTCGGCCACGGCCACCACGATCACCCGGGTGTCCGGTACCGTCGCCCGCCACCGGTGCCGTACCCCGCCCGTCAGGTAGAGGGTGTCGCCGCGCCCGAGGCGGTAGGCGCGGCCCTCCGCCTCGATCTCCACGGCGCCGTCGGCGACGTACATCAGCTCGTCGTTGCGGTGCTGGAACTCGCGGCCGGCGTCGTGGTCGCCGGTGAACTCGGAGGCGTGCAGCTGGTGGTGACCGCGCACCAGGGGGCGGGTGCTCGGGGTGAAGTCGCCCTCGGCGACGGGCTCGGCGCGGACCACGTCCACGCTGGCCGCCGGGTCGGCGGCGGCGAGGAGCTCGACGGCCGTGGTGCGCAGGGCGTCGGCCAGCTTCTCCAGGGAGGTCCGGCTCGGGCGGGCCCGGTCGTTCTCGACCTGGCTGAGGAAGGGCACCGACAGGCCGCTGCGCTCGGCCACGACGGCGAGGGTCAGTTCCAGCGCACGGCGGCGCCGCCGGACGGCCGCGCCCACCCGCACGGGCTGCTGCTCTTTGTGGTCGCCCATCGCTCCGGCTCCCTCCCTCGCTCGTCGTGCCGCGGTCCGGGTGCCCGCGCCGGGGCATCCCTCTTCAAGTGACTTCTCTGCACCCTACGCATGTTCGGCAAACCGTTTCACGTGCCTGTCGCATCCCTGACGCGACCGTGATCCCCACCCTCACGGTTCGCGCCAGCGTCCTGGGGGCGCCGACGGGACCGGGGCGCGGTCGCCCGGGTGGATGAAGATGCCGACCAGCTGGGCCTGGCACCCCTGCTCAGGCCATGGGTCATGACGCCGTGTGATTGGCCTGATCCTTCCCGTAGGCGGAACGGCGCGGAAGGGCACGGAACGGCGCGGGGAGCGGAAGGGCGCTGTCGGTGCCGTACGGCATGATGCGAACGTGACCGGACGACTCATGCTCCTCGACACCGCCTCGCTGTACTTCCGCGCCTACTTCGGCGTCCCGGACTCCGTGCGGGCGCCCGACGGCACGCCGGTGAACGCCGTGCGCGGGCTGCTGGACTTCATCGACCGGCTGGTGAAGGACCACCGGCCGGAGCAGTTGGTGGCCTGCATGGACGCCGACTGGCGCCCCCGGTGGCGGGTGGACCTCATCCCCACCTACAAGGCGCACCGGGTCGCCGAGGAGCACGCGGGCGCCCCGGACGCGGAGGAGGTGCCGGACACCCTGGCCCCGCAGGTGCCGGTCATCGAGGCCGTGCTGGACGCGATCGGCATCGCGCGCGTGGGAGTCGCGGGGTACGAGGCGGACGACGTGATCGGCACGTTCACCGCGCGCGCCGGGGGCCCGGTGGACATCGTCACCGGCGACCGCGACCTGTACCAGCTGGTGGACGACGAGCGCGGGATCCGGGTGCTGTACCCGCTGAAGGGCGTCGGCACGCTCCAGCTGACCGACGAAGCGGTGCTGCGCGAGAAGTATGGCGTCGACGGGCGGGGGTACGCGGACCTGGCGCTGCTGCGCGGCGACCCGAGCGACGGGCTGCCGGGCGTGGCCGGCATCGGCGAGAAGACGGCTGCCAAGCTGCTCGCCGAGTTCGGCGACCTGGCCGGGATCATGGCGGCGGTCGACGACCCGCGGGCGAAGCTCACCCCGTCGCAGCGCAGGAGGCTCACCGAGGCCCGGCCGTACGTCGCGGTGGCGCCCCAGGTGGTGCGGGTGGCCGACGACGTGCCGCTGCCGCAGGTCGACACCGTCCTGCCGCGCGCTCCGCGCGACCCGGCCGCACTGCGGGAACTGGCGCGGCGGTGGGGGCTCGGCGGCTCGCTGGAGCGGCTGCTGACCACCCTGGCGCACTGAGCACGGCGGTGCCCACCGGAATATTCCGGCAAAGGGCCCCCATCGGAACCTCGGAAATACGGTGTCGACTCGGAACGGGATGCTAACTTAGGTAAACCTAACCAACCTTGCAGGAGGCCGCTATGGCAGAGCGCCCGGGACGAAAGCCGCGCAAGCCCCATACCGCCCAGGTGGTGCGTACCGAACGGCTGACCCCGCACATGCAGCGTGTGGTGCTCGGCGGCGAGGGCCTGGCCGGATTCGCCGCGGACACCTGCACCGACCATTACGTGAAGCTGCTGTTCGGCCCCGCCGGTGTCAGCTACCCGGAGCCCTTCGACCTCGACCGCATCCGCGCCGAGTTCCCCCGCGAGCAGTGGCCGGTGACCCGGACCTACACCGTGCGCGCCTGGGACCCCGAGCAGCGCGAGCTCACCCTCGATTTCGTGATCCACGGCGACGAGGGCCTGGCCGGTCCCTGGGCCATGCGGGCGCAGCCCGGCGACACGGTGCGTTTCATGGGACCCGGCGGCGCGTACGCACCCGACCCGGCGGCCGACTGGCACCTCCTCGCCGGTGACGAGAGCGCGCTGCCCGCGATCGCCCGCGCTCTGGAGACCCTGCCCGCCGGCGCCCGCACACACGCCTTCATCGAGGTTTCCGGTCCCGAGGAGGAGCAGAAGATCGACACCGAGGTACCGGTCGTCTGGCTGCACCGCGGCGACCGGCCGGTCGGCGAGGCCCTGCTGGAGGCCGTGCGGGGGCTCCGCTTCCCGGAGGGCAGGCTGCACGCCTTCGTGCACGGCGAAGCGGGCTTCGTCAAGGAGCTGCGCCGGATGCTGCGGGTCGAGCTGCAGATCCCGCGCGAGGACCTGTCGATCTCCGGCTACTGGCGCCTCGGGCACAACGAGGACGGCTGGCAGGCGTCCAAGCGCGAGTGGAACGCCCGCATCGAGGCCGAGCAGGAGAGCGGCACGGCCGTCGCCGCCTGAGCCCGCGCGCTGCCGGCCGTCGCCGCCTGAACCCGCGCGCTGCCGGCCGTCGCCGCCTGAGCCCGCGCTCGGCCGGCCGCGCCGCCCGGGCGCCGGGATGCGGACCGCGCCTCCCGTCCCGGCTCCCGGCCGGACGCCGTGCGGACCGTGCACCGGGCGGGACGCGGGGCGGCCGCCCGGCGTCCCGCCCGTACGCTTGACCCCGATGAGACGCCGTACGCCGCCGCCGCCCGCCCCGCTCCCCCAGCGCGCAGGAGTGGACCCCGTACGGGTGCGGCTGCCCGTGGACGGGGCGTGGGCCACCGTGCGGGAGCATCTCGTGGAACGGCTCACGGGCGCCGCACCCGGGATGATCGAGTCGATGTTCGCCGCCGGGCTGGTGGTCGGCGCCGACGGACGCGCCGTGGCGCCGGACGCGCCGTACCGGCCGGGGATGTTCGTCTGGTTCCACCGGGAGCTGCCGGCCGAGGTGCCGGTGCCGTTCCCCATCGAGGTGGTGTACCGCGACGAGCACATCGTGGTGGCCGACAAGCCGCACTTCCTCGCCACGACCCCGCGCGGCACGCACGTCGCGCAGACCGCGCTGGCCCGGCTGAGGCACGAGCTGGGCATCCCCGCGCTCACGGCGGCGCACCGCCTGGACCGGCTCACCGCCGGGCTGGTGCTGTTCACCGTGCGCCCCGAGGAACGCGGCGCCTACCAGACGCTCTTCCGGGACCGGCGGGTGCGCAAGGAGTACGAGGCGATCGCGCCGTACGACCCCGCCCTCGCCCTGCCCCGCACGGTGCGGAGCAGGATCGTGAAGGAGCGCGGGGTGCCGGCCGCCCGGGAGGTGGCGGGCGAGCCGAACGCCGAGACCCGGGTGGAGCTGGCCGAGCACCGGGCCGGCCTCGGCCGCTACCGGCTCCTCCCGGCGACCGGACAGACCCATCAGCTGCGGGTGCACCTGACCGCGCTGGGCGTGCCCATCCTCGGCGACCCGCTGTACCCGGAGGTCACCGCCCCGGTGCCGGCCGGTGACTTCCGCCGCCCGCTCCAGCTGCTCGCACGGAAGCTGGAATTCACCGACCCGGTCACCGGGGCGCGCCACGCGTTCGTCAGCCGGCGCCGGCTGCGCGGCTGGACCTCCTACGACGACTGGGACGGGGACCACCACGACGGCTAGGGGTGGCCCGCACCCCTGCCCTGCCGACGCGCGGCCGGCCGGGAGCGGCCCGCCGGCAGTGGCCCGCAGGGAGCTGCCCGCGCCGGGACGGAGGTCCCGGCCCGTCGTCACTGGCCCCGCCACCAGCGCCTCAGCCGCTGCCACAGCCCTCGCGGCCGGGACGCCGGTTCCAGCGCCGGGGCAATCGCCTCCGGCGGGAAGAGGGGACCGAAGTCCGCACGCTGCCGTTCGACGACGGCCGGGGCCGGGTCGCTGCTGAGGGCGCCGACCTGCCAGTTGGAGCGCTGCGGCGGGACGGGCATGGCCCGCGGCGGCAGGTCGACGTCCTGCTGCGGCTTCGGTTCGAAGCGCACCGGCAGGGCCACCAGGTGCCGGGAGGCGATGGACGACCGCCAGCGCAGGTCCTCCTCGGCGCAGTCGAGCTGGATGTCGGACAGCCGCGTCAGCAGCGCGTCGACACCGACGTCGGCGATGGCGCGGCCGATGTCCTGTCCGGGGCACTCGTGCGGACCGCCGCCGAAGGCCAGGTGCGAGCGGTTGCCCTGCATGCTCGCGGACAGGTCGGGCCGCACCCGCGGGTCCACGTTGCCCGGGGCGGGCGCGAAGAGCAGCCCGTCGCCCTTGCGGATGCGCTGGCCGCCGAGCTCGGTGTCCTGCTTGGCGTAATACCCGAGCACGGTGCTGAACGGCGGCTCGTCCCACAGGGACTGCTCGATCGCCTCCGGCACGGTCATCTGGCCGCCGTTGAGCTGGGCGCGGAAGCCCGGCTCGGTGAGCACCATGCGCAGCGCGTTGGCGAGGAGGTTCGCGGTGGCCTCGTAGGCCGCGAAGAGGACGAGCCGCAGGTGTTCGCGGACCTCGTCGTCGGAGAGCCGGGCCGGGTGGGTGATCAGGTGACTGGTGAAGTCGTCGTCGGGCCGGCCGCGCCGCCGGGCCGTGAGCCGGCTGAGGGCGTCCATGACGTAGGCGTGGCTCTGGATGGCGGTCTCGGTGCCCTTGAGCGCGTCCCGGGCGGCCTGCACCATCCGGTCGTCGTACTCCTCCGGCATGCCGAGGATCTCGCACAGCACGGCCATCGGCAGGTGCTCGGCGAACTGGGAGACCAGGTCGGCCCGGCCCCGCTCGCAGAAGCCGTTGACCAGGAGCTGGGTGTGCCGGCCGATGTGGCGGCGGACGCTGCGGTGATCGATGGTGGCCATGGCCGCGGTGACCGCCTCACGCAGCCGCTCGTGCTCGTCGCCCTCGGCGTGCGAGCAGATGGGCTGCCAGGCGATGTGCGGCATGAGGGGGTGGTCGGGCTTGACCGTGCCCTCCCGCAGCGGGGTCCAGACCCGGCTGTCCCGGGTGTACTGCGAGGGGCTGCGTACCAGCTGGAGGTTCTCGGCGTGCCCGAGCACCACCCACATCGGCACGTCGTCGTGGAGCAGCACGGGGGCCACGGGGCCGTGCTGCTCGCGCAGGCGCTCGTAGAGGTCGCCGAGGTCCTCGGCGTCGGGCCCGTAGAGCCGGTGCACTCCCCCGGGGCCGAGGCCGAGGCCGTGCGCCGGGCAGCCCGGGGGCGGGCCGGAGGTGGGGTCGGTGCCGGTCAGGGATGGCGTTTCAGACGTCACGGTGTCGCTCCGGAACGGATGGTGGGGCGGTCGGCGGCGGGTCAGGTGAGGGCGCCGGAGAGGGCGAGGGCGTGCAGGAAGCGCACGAGGGTCATCAGCACTTCCTTGCTGGAGGCCCGACGGCGCACGTCGCAGTCGATGATCGGGATCTCCGGGCCCAGGTCGAGCGCGGTGCGCAGCTCCTCGGTCGGGTAGCGCGGGGCGTCGGGGAAGGAGTTGACGGCGACCACGAAGGGCACGCCGCGCTCCTCCAGCCGGCCCATGACGTCGAAGCTGACTTCCAGGCGGCGGGTGTCGACCAGCACGACCGCACCGAGGGCGCCTTCGAACAGGCCGTTCCACAGGAACCAGAAGCGCTCCTGGCCGGGGGTGCCGAAGAGGTACAGCACCAGCTTGTCGGTGATGCTGATGCGGCCGAAGTCCATGGCCACGGTGGTGGCCGTCTTCGACTCGGAGCCGTAGTCGTCGTCCACGCCGATGCCGGCCTGGGTCATGGTCTCCTCGGTGGTCAGCGGCCTGATCTCGCTGACCGAACCGACCATGGTCGTCTTGCCGACACCGAACCCGCCCACGATCACGATCTTCGCCGCGGCCTGGGCCGTGTGCGGCAGATGGTCCTCGGCGCGTGGGCCGGGGATCGTGTCAGAGCCGTTGAAGTCCATGCATCACCGCTTCGAGGAGTGATCGGTCGGGAACCGCCTGGCGGACGATCGGGGCGCGGGCCTGCACCAGTTCGGCCGCGATCAGCTCGGTGAGCAGTACGGTCGTCACGCTGAACGGCAGCTGGAGATAGGCCGAGAGCTCGGCCACGGACAGGGGGGCGACGCAGAGCCGGAGCACCGCCGCCTCCTCCGGCGAGGCGGTCGGCGAGGGCGCGGAGCGCGCCACGATCAGGGTCACCAGGTCGAGTTCGGCGCGGGCGCCGTCGGCGCTCCCCGCGATGGTGTACAGCCGTTCGGGATTGCCGGGCTTGCGCGGGCCGTCCGCCGGTGCGACGGGCGGCGGGGGCGGGGGCGGCAGGTGCCGCGGCCGGCGCCGTTTGCGTTGTGGAGGTGTCATACGGTCTGCCCGTTGCGCCGCGGCGGACTCGTGAGGTGGGCGCCGATCCGGACGACGAGGTCACGCATCATGCCGCTCATGCGGCCGGGTTCGCAGGTGACGTCGGCGAGTACGGCGAGGAAGGCGTTGGGGCCGGCGTTCATGAGGTAGAAGTAGCCGCCCTCGATCTCGAAGACCACGAGCCGCATCTCGCCGGCGCCGGGCAGCTCCTGGATGATGGCGCCGGCCAGGCTCTGCACGCCCGCGCAGGCGGCGGCCACCCGGTCGGCGGCGTCGGGGTCGCCGCCGTAGCGGGCGATGCGCAGTCCGTCGGCGGAGAGGACCACGATCATCTCGATGCCGGGCACGCCGTCGTTCAGCTGCTTGAGCATCCAGTCCAGGTTCGCTCGCTGCTGGATCACTTGAGGTCCCCCTCGTCGTCGGCCTCGATGGCGCCCTCGGCGGGATCGGCCGAATCTTTGAGCAGATGCAGGTACTTGGTGGGGTGGATCGTGAAGTCGGTCAGCTCCGGTCCGGTGGCGTCCGGGGGCATGCCCTCCCGCAGGCCCTTCCAGAAGGCCTCGATGCCCGAGCCGATCGGCCGGTCCATCAGCTTCTTGCGCTCCGGGTCGATCTCCGGCTCGGGTTCCGGCTCCTGCCGGGTCTGGGACCAGATCGTGGGCCTGCCCTCGCGCTCGGCGCGCTCGATGGCGGCCTGTTCGGCGATGCGCTGGCTGAGCGGGGTCTTCACCCGGCTGCGGCGCTGCGGCAGGCCGCCCGCGGTCCACTCGGTGACCTCGGGGACGTCGTCCTCCATCGAGATCCCGGCGGGGATCTTGGGGCTGGTGGGGCGGCGCTTCTTGGGCGGGCGCTTGGGGCCCTCGACGGCGCCGAGTTCGGGCTTCGGGATGCCGGTGGCACCGATGCCGTGCGCGGCGCCGACGCCGGGCTCGGTGGTCGTCATCACCCGGGGTACGACGAGGATCGCGCGGACGCCGCCGTAGGCGGAGGAACGCAGCGAGACCTCCATGTCGAACTGCTTGCAGAGCCGGCCGACGACGGCCAGACCGAGGCGCGGGTTCTCCCCGAGGTTGTGCGCGTCGTCGAAGTTCTTGGCGTCCTCGATCGCCTGCTCGATACGGGCGCGGGACTCCTCGCTGAGGCTGACACCCGCGTCCTCGATCTCGATGGCGATGCCCGTCTGCACCTCGGAGGCGGTGACGTGCACCTTGGTCGTCGGCGGCGAGTAGCGGGTGGCGTTGTCGAGGAGCTCGGCGGCGGCGTGGATGATCGGCTCGACCGCGGTGCCCTTGATGTTGATGGTGACGATGGACGCGAGGTTGATGCGGCGGTACTCCAGGATCCGGGACATCGCGCCGCGCAGCACGCTGTAGAGGGAGACCGGCAGGGGCCACTGGCGGCCGGGGCGGCCGCCGCCGAGGACGGAGATGGTGTCGGCGAGGCGGCCGATCAGCGAGGTGCCGTGGTCGAGGCGGAGCAGGTCGTCGAAGACCTCGGGGTTGCGGCCGTGGTCCTCCTCCATCTCCCGCAGCTCCTTGGCCTGCTGGTGGACGATGGCCTGGACGCGGCGGGCGATGCTCACGTAGGAGCGCTCGGTGGCGTCGCGCATGGAGATCTCGTGGTCGGCGCCGCGCAGCGCGACGCGCACCAGGTCGCGGTAGCCCTCGGGCAGGCCGCGCAGTTCGGGGTCGTTGTCGTAGACGTAGCTCACGACGTCCCGCAGCACCTCGCCACGGCGCAGCCGGAGGAAGCCGAGGGGCAGGACGTCGTGGATGATCCGGTCCAGCACGGCGTGGTGCGCCGCGATCCGGCGGTCCATGTGCGCGGCGAGGCGGGCCTGTTCGGCCTGCGCCTCGCGCAGCAGACGGCCGCGGCGGGCGGCCTCCCCGGCCGTGCCGAGGACCAGCAGCACGGCCAGCGCTCCGCATACGCCGACGGCCAGCCGGGCCGTGGGCGGTACCAGGGCGACGGCGGCCCCGGCCGCCGCGGCCATCACTATGGCCGGGGGCAACAGCACGCGCGCATAGGGACGTTCACGGCCGCGTGGGGGCTTCTGAACACTCACCATGGATGCCTTCTGAGACGAATCGGCTGGGTGTCGGGAGAGCTTTTCGGGGGAAGATTCATGGAACTTGTCGGGATCTACCGCATGTTTGGGAACAGACGCACGAATTACCTCAACCCGGTGCGTCGCGGGCGAGCTTAGTCCGACCGGATCATCGCCGTGTCATATTCGGCAACCCCCTGAAATCACCCCTGCGGCAGGAGTACGCTCAGCATTTTTTGCACGCTGGGCGCCCACTCGAACACGGTCTGTAAGGGCGTACGGGCGTGCGAAAGCCGCTCACCGTGGAGGGTGAAAAAGGGGCCGCGGCCACACCCGGCCGGCCCCTGCCGCCGTTCCCTACGCCGTGACCGCCATCAACGGCCGCAGGGCCCGGTCCGTCCGAAGACGGTCCGGGCCCTTGCGGGACGGCCGGCCACAGCCGGCCTCAGGGGGCGCGGGCAGGCCGTGCCGGCCCGCACCCGCCGCCCGACGGTTCACCCCACCGACGAGTAGGCGACCACGCCCCGCAGCAACTGGTCCACGGCCTTCCGTGCGGCCTTCGCCACGGTGGAGTTCTCCGCAGGAGCCGCCGCCGAGATCTGCCCGAGCACATCGATGACCTGCTTGCACCACCGCACGAAGTCGCCGGCGGGCATGTCCGCCTCGCGCAGCACCTCGTCGAGCGCCTTGCCCGACGCCCACATGTACGCGGCCCAGGCGAAGCCGAGATCCGGCTCCCGCTGGCCGACCCCCTCGGTCTGGTTGATCCGGAACTCCTCCTCCAGAGCGTCGAGCCGACCCCAGATCCGGACCATCTCACCGAGCGCGGCCTTGGCCTTGCCGGAGGGCAGCTTGGGCGCCATCGCGTCGTCGCCGACCCGCGCCTCGTACACCAACGCCGAGACGCACGCGGCCAGTTCGGCGGCGGACAGCCCCTCCCAGACCCGCTCGCGCAGGCACTCGCTGGCCAGCAGGTCCAGCTCGCCGTACAGTCGCGCGAGCCGCTTGCCGTGCTCGGTGACGTCGTCACCGCGCAGGTAGTCCAGCTCGGTCAGCAGGGCCACGATCCGGTCGAAGGTCCGCGCGATCGTGTTCGTGCGGCCCTCGATGCGCCGCTCCAGCTGCGAGGTGTCGCGCATCAGCCGGTGGTAGCGCTCGGCCCACCGGGCGTGGTCCTCGCGGTCGCTGCACCCGTGGCAGGGGTGTGCCCGGATGGCGGTCCGCAGCCGGGCGATCTCGCGGTCGTCGGCGGCCTGGGACCGCTTCTTGCGCGCCCGCTCCGGCGGGATGTGCCCGGCCTTGGTGCGCAGCGCGGAGGCCAGATCCCGGCGGGACTGCGGCGAGCGCGGGTTGAAGCTCTTGGGGATCCGCATCCGGTCCAGCGGCTCGACCGGCACCGGGAAGTCCATCGACGCCAGCCGCTTGACCTGCCGCTCGGCGGTCAGCACCAGCGGGCGCGGGCCGTCGTGGTGGTCGAAGCCGCGGTGGCCGTTGGAACGGCCCGCGGGCAGGCCCGGGTCCAGCACCAGGGCGAGGCCCGCGTACTTGCCGGCGGGCACGTGGATGACGTCCCCCGGCTTCAGCTTCTCCAAGGCGACGGCGGCCTCCGCACGGCGCTGGTTCGCACCCTGCCGGGCCAGCTCGGTCTCCCGGTCCTTCAGCTCGCGGCGCAGCCGCGCGTACTCCTCGAAGTCACCGAGGTGGCAGGTCATCGAGGCCTTGTAGCCGGCCAGCCCCTCCTCGTTGCGCTGCACCTGCCGGGAGATGCCGACGACCGACTTGTCGGCCTGGAACTGCGCGAAGGAGGTCTCCAGAAGCTCACGCGAGCGGTGCCGGCCGAACTGCTCGACCAGGTTCACCGCCATGTTGTACGACGGCCTGAAGCTGGAGCGCAGCGGGTACGTGCGGGTGCCGGCGAGCCCGGCGAGGTGCTCGGGGCTCATGCCGCGCTGCCACAGCACCACCGCGTGGCCCTCGACGTCGATGCCCCGGCGGCCCGCGCGGCCGGTCAGCTGGGTGTACTCGCCGGGGGTGATGTCGGCGTGCTGCTCGCCGTTCCACTTGACGAGCTTTTCCAGGACCACCGAGCGGGCGGGCATGTTGATGCCGAGCGCGAGGGTCTCGGTGGCGAACACCGCCTTGACCAGGCCCCGCACGAACAGCTCCTCCACGACCTCCTTGAAGGTGGGCAGCATGCCCGCGTGGTGGGCGGCGATGCCGCGCTCCAGGCCCTCCAGCCACTCGTAGTAGCCGAGGACGTGCAGGTCCTCGGGGGCGATGTGGTCGGTGCGCTCCTCGACCAGGGCGCGGACCTTCTCCCGCGCCTCCTCGTCGTTGAGCCTGAGGCCCGCGTACAGGCACTGCTGGACGGCGGCCTCGCACGCGGCGCGGCTGAAGATGAAGGTGATCGCGGGCAGCAGACCCTCGGAGTCCAGCCGCTCGATGACCTCGGGACGGCCCGGCGTCCACACGCGCGAGCGCTGTCTGCGCTCCCGCTCCCGGTCGGCCTCGCGCATCGCCCGGCCGCGCCGGCGGTCCTGGTACGACGGCCGGGTGGCCTCCATCCGGGCCAGCCGCACCAGGTCGGGATTGACGGCCTTCTTGTGGCCCTCGCCCTCCTCGAACAGGTCGTACATCCGGCGTCCGGCGAGCACGTGCTGGAACAGCGGCACGGGCCGGTGCTCGGAGACGATCACCTCGGTGTCGCCGCGGACGGTGTCCAGCCAGTCACCGAACTCCTCCGCGTTGGACACGGTCGCGGAGAGCGAGACCAGGGTCACCGACTCCGGCAGGTGGATGATCACCTCCTCCCAGACGGCGCCGCGGAAGCGGTCGGAGAGGTAGTGCACCTCGTCCATGACCACGTAGCCGAGGCCGAGGAGGGTCTGCGAGCCGGCGTAGAGCATGTTCCGCAGCACCTCGGTGGTCATCACGACCACCGGGGCATCGGAGTTCACGCTGTTGTCGCCGGTGAGCAGGCCCACCTTGGCCGCGCCGTAGCGGCGGCACAGGTCGGCGTACTTCTGGTTCGACAGCGCCTTGATGGGTGTCGTGTAGAAGCACTTCTTGCCCTGGAGCAGGGCGAGGTGGACGGCGAACTCGCCCACGATCGTCTTGCCCGAGCCGGTGGGGGCGGCCACCAGTACACCCTTGCCCGCCTCGAGCGCCTGGCAGGCCTCGATCTGGAAGGGGTCGAGGCCGAAGTCGTACATCTCGCGGAAGGAGGCGAGCGCGGTGGCCTGCTCGGCTGCCCTCCTGCGGGCTGCCGCGTACCGCTCGGCCGGTGAGAGGTCCTCTGTCATCGTGCTTTCGAGCGTACCGGGAGCCACTGACAACAGGACGATCATTATCCGGATCGTCGGCCTGCCGACGGCACGGGCGAGCCGGGCGAGGGAGGGGCGCGCGCGGGGGCGGCGGAACGACGGGTGCCCCCGTCCTCGGGGACGGGGGCACCGCGCGGCGGCCGGGTGACGGATCAGGTCACGTCGTCGTAGCCGTTGACCCGGTCCGTGCTCGCCTGCTCGGGCAGCGCCCGGCTGGCCGGGACCGGCTCCACCTCGCCGATCGCCTCGGGCGTGAGGTCCAGCTCGGAGGCCTCGTCGTCGGCGGGGCCCGCGGCGTCGCGGCGGCTGCGGCGCTTGTCGTTGAGGATCGAGAAACCGGTCGCGCCGAAGTACAGCACCCAGATCGGCCCGGCGAGGGCCAGCATGGACAGCGGGTCGGTGCTCGGTGTGGCGACGGCCGCGAAGACCGTGATGCCCATGATCATCGCGCGCCACCAGCTCAGCATGCGCCTGCCCGTCAGCACCCCGGTGAGGTTCAGCATGATCAGCAGCAGCGGCAGCTCGAAGGAGAGACCGAAGACGATCACCATACGGGTGACCAGCTGGAGCAGGTCGTCGAGCGGCAGCAGGTTTTTGATGTTGCCGCTCGGCGTGAAGTCGATCAGCACCTTGGCGGTGGTCGGCAGCACCTTGTACGCGAAGAAGGCGCCGCCGAAGAACAGCGGGGCGCCGGTGAAGACGAAGGCGTACGCGTACTTCTTCTCGTGCCTGTGCAGACCCGGCGCGACGAACGCCCACAGCTGATAGAGCCAGATCGGCGACGCGAGCACGACACCGGCCATCAGCGAGACCTGGAGGGCCAGCGTGAAGGGCGCGAGGAGACCGTTGATCGTGATTTCCGCGCACTGGGTCTTGCCGTCGGACTTCGCCAGCTCTTCGAAGGTTTCCCGGCAGCCGACCGAGTCGAGGATCGGCTTCGTCAGGAAGTTGATGATGTCGTTGTAGTAGAAGGCCGCGACGATCGTCACGATGACGATGGCCAGCATCGCCTTCGCGAGCCGGTTGCGGAGCTCACGAAGGTGATCCGCGAGGGGCATCCGCCCCTCGGGATCCTTCTCCTTCTTGCGGGCAGGCTTGAGCAACCCACGTCCTCATCTCGTGCGGCAGGCCGGGGACTTCCGGCGCTGCGTCAGCGCTGGGTGGTGTCCGTCGGCTCGTTGACCGGCCGCGAGCTGGTCACGTCGCCGGGGGCCGCCTGGATGGTGCGCTGGGCCGGAGGCTGCTCGGGGGAGCTGGGTGCCTGGGCGGAGGCGTTGCCGTCTTCCTTCATCGCCTTGGCCTCGCTCTTGAGGATGCGCGCGGACTTGCCGAGCGAGCGGGCCATGTCCGGAAGCTTCTTCGCGCCGAACAGCAGGATGATGACGACGAGGATGAGAATGATCTCGGGAGCTCCGAGCCTTCCGAACATAAGTCTTTACCTTCTCACCGAGGCGGCTTGGGTGGGGTGCTGTCCGACCAGTCGGACATGTGTCCGATGGTCGTGCTCACAGCGATCGTAACGCTCAGGGGTAAACGTGAGGCAATCCCCGTGCGTACTCCCGGTCCACGGTGCGGGCCTCGTTCTCCGCATCGCGACCAGCAGCGTACCTGTCCCGGAGGGCAGCATGACAGGGCGAAGTGACGCAAAGCGCATGCGTCACCGGACTCACAGGCACCACACATGCACGGCTCACAGCGCGTCCACAGCACGGGCCGCGGACGCGGACGCCCGCTCCAGATCCTCGGCGGCCCGGTTGATACGGCGGGCGGCCTCCGTGACCTGCCGCCCGAGGCGCCGCGCCTCCAGGAACACCCGGACGGCGAACACCCCCAGGACGGCGAGACCCACGAAACCCACGGCTACCGCGAACATCGGCCAGAACATGACGTCGAGCCTAGACCGTCCGCCGGCGCCGGCCGCAGCGGGCCGGACCCCGGCGCGCGGCCGGCTACACCGTGGAGTGCAGCCGCAGGGTCCTGACCCCGCCCCCGGTGAGCAGTTCGACGATCCGCTCGCCGGCCGGCTTGCGGACCGCGGCGCCGCAGTCGGGGCAGGTGAAGGAGTAGAACGTCGTCCGGCTGGTCGCGCCGATGGCCAGCCGCAGCGCGCTCGCGGCGAGTTCGAAGCGGCCACGGCAGTCCGGGCAGCCCGCCCGGAACACCACCGGGACCACGCTCCTCATCCCGGCGAAGGCGGTCGCCACCGTCATCTCGTGCGCAGCCGGCTCGGAAGACTCGCTCACAGCCCTCGCTCCTCCTTCAGGTCGTTCCGCCACGCGCGCCGCCGGACGTGCCCGGGTCCGCCGGACGGTGTCCGCCGCCGTGCCGCGCGGCCGGTCGCGGGTACCCGCACCCTCCGGGGCGCCTCACCGCCCGGCGCTCACCGGACCCGCCGTGTCGTACGCCGCCAACGCCTCCGCCGCGGCCCGGCGGGCGCTCTCGGCCAGCTCCGGCGGCGAGACGATCCGCCCGTCGCGGCCCAGCCGCAGCGCCAGCCGGCGCAGGGAGGCCGGATCGGGAGTGCGCAGAGTGATACGCAGCCCGCCGTCGGGAAGCTCATCGGCGCTGTCGTGCGGGTAGTACTCGGCGACCCAGCGGCCGCCGGGGCCGACCTCGACCACGACCTCCGGGTCCTCGGCGGCCGGCTGCACCAGGCCCTCGGAGAGGTCGCGCAGCTCTATCTCGGGCGGGGCCGCGGGCTCGTCGAGGATCCGGATCTCGGCGACCCGGTCGAGCCGGAAGGTGCGCCGGGCCTCGGAGCGCCGGCACCAGGCCTCCACATAGGTGTGGCCGACGCTGACCAGCCGGATGGGGTCGATCTCGCGCTCGGTGACCTCGTCGCGCGCCGGAGAGTAGTAGCGGATCCACAGCCGGCGGCGCTCGGAGATCGCCCGGTCGACGTCGGCGAAGACACCGCCCTCGGACTCGAAGGTCACCGACAGCCGGGAGCTGGCGCCGGCCGCCTCGCCGGCCGCCGCCTCCACCTTGGCGGTCGCCCGCAGCAGCGCCTGGCGGTCGCCCTCCCGCAGGCCGGGCAGGGTGGCGACCGCGCGGGCGGCCACCAGCAGGGCGGTGGCCTCGTCGGCGGCCAGCCGCAGCGGCTCGGCGGCCTCCTCGCCGAGCGCGGCCGGGTTGTGCCACCAGATGCGCTCGCCGTCCGTGTCGATGTCCAGCAGGTCGCCGCCGCGGAAGCTGGTGCCGCACATGGGCAGCAGATCGAGGTCGGCGACCAGCTCGTCCTCGGTGATGCCGAAAGCGCGCGCGACATCGGCGATCCGGGCGCCGGGGCGCTCCCTGAGGTAGGTCACCAGGGACAGCATCCGCCGGGTCTGGTCGATGGCGTTGACGGTCCTGACCGGTTTGCCTGCCACAGTCCTGCTCCCCCTCAGCCCTTGGCCACGGCACGCAGCCGGTCCACCACGTCGGCCCGCAGCTCGGCCGGCCCCACGACCACCACGTCCGGCCCGAACTCCACCAGCCAGGCGTCCAGGCCGTGCCCGTACGGAATCTCCAACTCGTCCCAGCCGTCACCGAGTTCCCGGACCGTGGTGGCCTTCGCCCGAAGGGGGTACCCGCAGCCGGAGCGCAGCCGGATCAGCGCGGTGCCGTCCGCGATCTCGCCGGCCCAGCCCGCGACGGTCTCGCGCACGGTGACGACGTCCGGCACGGGCGCGGTGAAACCCGTCCCGCGGGAGCGGACCCTGCCGGTGATCCGGGACAGCCGGAAGACGCGCTCGGCACCCCGGTCGCGGTCGAAGCCGGCCAGGTACCAGTGGCCCCGCCAGCACTCCAGCGCCCACGGCTCGACATGCCGGGGCTCGGGACGGGCGGCGGAGGCCTTGCGGTAGTCGAAGACGACCGGGCGGCGGTCCCGGCAGGCCAGCATCAGCGGCTCGAAGGCGGCCTCGTGCACCGGGATGCGCGGCTCCAGGGCGCCGTGCGCCTCGTAGGGGTCGACGTCCTCGGGCAGCCCCGCGGCGCGCAGCTTCTGCAGGGCCCCGCTGGCGGCGCCGGCCAGCCGGGCCTGCTGCCAGACCTTGGCGGCCAGGCCGAGGGCGGCCGCCTCCTCGGCGTCCAGGGTGATGGGAGGCAGCCGGTTGCTGTCGCGGCGGGCGAGGTAGCCGACCTCGCCGTCGAGGTTCTCGACGGTCTCGATGACCAGGCCCAGCTCGCGCAGGTCGTCCTTGTCCCGCTCGAACATCCGGTTGAAGGAGTCGTCGCTGCCCGCCGCGCCCTTCTCCGGCCGGGCGGCCTCGCGGTACGCCTCGATGGAATCGCGCAGCTCGCGCTTGCTGAGCGGCCGGCGTGTGCCGAGCAGACACAGCGCGAGGTTCATCAGCCGCTCGGCCTTGGCAATGGCCATCGACGCCCTTCGCCTTCCCTATGGTGCTTCCGACCGATGACCGTACCGCTCCGCGGGGCGGTGGCAAAAGCCGAGGGCCCATGCCCGGGCAGGCATGGGCCCCAGATGATCGGATCCGGTCACAACCGGCCGGTCGATCAGGCGCGGATCAGACACCCAGCAGGTCGACCACGAAAATGAGGGTCTCGCCCGGCTTGATCGCCGGGGTCGGGCTCTGGTTGCCGTAGGCGAGGTGCGCGGGGATGGTCAGCTGGCGGCGGCCACCGACCTTCATGCCCTGCACGCCCTGGTCCCAGCCCTTGATGACCCGGCCGCCGCCCAGCGGGAAGCGGAACGGGGTGCCGCGGTTCCAGCTGGCGTCGAACTCCTCGCCGGTGCTGAAAGCGACACCGACGTAGTGGACGGTGACGTTCTGGCCCGCCTGCGCGACCGGACCGTCACCCTCCCAGATGTCCTTGATCTCGAGGTCCGCCGGGGGCTCGCCGCCCGGGAAGTCGATCTCGGGCTTCTCGATGCTCACGTCAAAAGCTCCTGCTTGTGTACGACACGAAACACGGACAGTCTTTCATCTTCCCGGCCTCCCCGTCCGCCCCGGGCGCCCCCGGCGCTACATCGCCGCGAGGATGTCCACCGTGAACACGAGGGTGGAGTCCTTCTTGATCGTTCCGCCGCTCGGCGGGTTGTCGCCGTAGCCCAGCTCCGGCGGGACCACGATCAGCACCCGGCTGCCGACCTTCTTGCCGGTCAGGCCCTGGGAAAGGCCCTTGACGGCCTGCTGCATCTGCTCCAGCGAGAACTGGCTGAGCCGGCCGGAGCCATAGGTGCGCTGGAAGGTCTTGCCGCCCTCCCAGACGAGCCCCTGGAACTGGCACAGCACCGCCTGGTCGGCCTTCACCTCGGGGCCGTCGCCCTCCAGGACGTACACCGACACGAGCTTCTTCGGCGGATCCGTCTTCGGGACGGTCACCTTCGGCACCTGGCCGTCGGTGTTGGTGGCCACCTTCGGCAGGGCGGCGTCCCGCTGCGGAACCGGCTCGCCCTTGGCGGAGCTCTTGGAGTTGAAGGAGTCGATCAGGTCGATGACGAACACCAGGGTGTCGGTGCCCTTGATGCCCGCCTGCGCATTGCCGCCCTTGCCGTACCCCAGCTCCGGCGGCACGGCGATCTCCACCCGGCTGCCGGTCTTCCTGCCCGCCAGCCCGTACCGCCAGCCGTCGATGATGCTGTTCTGGGCGAGCTGCATCACCAGCGGACGCTTGCGGTCGTAGGAATTGTCGAAGACCTTGGCGGTGTCCCAGATCTGGCCCAGGTAGTCGGCCCGGATGAAGTCGTTCTCCGCGATCGTGCGGCCACCGCCCGCGATCACCGTCTTCACCGCCAGGTACTTCGACGGCTCGCCCTCGCCCTTCGCCACGGTCGGCTTCTCGCCGAACTTCGTCCCCCCCGTGATCGCCGGCAGCGGCCCGTCCACGATCTTGGGCGGCGGCGCGGAGGACACCGAGGGCGAGGCGCTCGGCCCGCTCGGGTCGGACGTGTCGTCACCGCAGCCGGCGAGCGTGACCAGTCCTGCGGGTACGGCGGCGAGGAGAAGTGAACGTCGGCGCACGGGAGAGCCTCGTAATCGGTCGATCTTGCGGATGGCGTGCGCGCAACTCTACGACGCGAGAAGGGCGCCGTACGGGAAACGTACGGCGCCCGTGTGGCGTTCCGGCAATTCGCCGCCCTGACGCTTGACTCGCGTGCCCTCCGCTACATTCCGGCGATCAGCTTCTCCACCCGGTCGTCCACCGAACGGAACGGGTCCTTGCACAAGACCGTGCGCTGGGCCTGGTCGTTGAGCTTCAGGTGCACCCAGTCGACCGTGAAGTCCCGGCGCTGCTCCTGCGCCCGGCGGATGAAGTCGCCGCGCAGCCGCGCCCGAGTGGTCTGCGGGGGCACCGACTTGCCCTCGAAGATCTTCAAGTCGTTGCACACCCGGGCGGCTTGGCCCTTCTTCTCCAGCAGGTAGTACAGGCCACGACGGCGGTGGATGTCGTGGTAGGCGAGGTCTATCTGGGCGACCCGCGGGTGCGACATCGTCATGTTGTGCTTCGCCCGGTACCGCTCGATGAGCTTGTACTTCATGACCCAGTCGATCTCGGTCTCGATGCGGTCCAGTTCCTCGTTCTCGATCGCCTCCAGCGTGCGGCCCCACAGCTCCAGGACCTGACCGACGACCCCGGTGTTGATGCCCCGGCGCTCGCAGAAGTCCAGGGCCTTGTCGAAGTACTCGCGCTGCACCTCCAGCGCGGACGCCTCCCGGCCGCTGGCCAGGCGCACCTTGCGCCGGCCGGTGATGTCGTGGCTGACCTCACGGATCGCCCGGATCGGGTTCTCCAGGGTCAGGTCGCGCATCACGGTGCCCGCCTCGATCATGCGCAGCACCAGGTCGGTGGCGCCGACCTTGAGGAGCATCGTCGTCTCGGACATGTTGGAGTCGCCGACGATGACGTGCAGCCGGCGGTAGCGCTCGGCGTCCGCGTGCGGTTCGTCGCGGGTGTTGATGATGGGCCGGGAACGGGTCGTCGCCGACGAGACGCCCTCCCAGATGTGCTCCGCGCGCTGGCTGACGCAGTACACCGCCCCCCGCGGGGTCTGGAGCACCTTGCCGGCGCCGCACAGCAGCTGCCGCGTGACCAGGAACGGGATGAGGATGTCCGCGAGCCGGGAGAACTCCCCGTGCCGGGCCACCAGGTAGTTCTCGTGGCAGCCGTACGAATTGCCCGCCGAGTCGGTGTTGTTCTTGAAGAGGTAGACGTCGCCTGCGATTCCCTCCTCGTGCAGGCGTCGTTCCGCGTCCACCAGGAGTCCTTCGAGAATGCGCTCGCCGGCCTTGTCGTGGGTGACCAGTTCGATCACGTTGTCACATTCGGGGGTCGCGTATTCCGGATGTGAGCCCACGTCGAGATAGAGCCGGGCGCCGTTTCGCAGAAAGACATTGCTGCTGCGGCCCCATGACACGACACGGCGGAAGAGGTACCGCGCCACCTCGTCAGGAGACAGGCGGCGCTGTCCCCTGAACGTGCACGTGACGCCGTACTCGTTCTCCAGCCCGAAAATGCGGCGGTCCATGAGGGAACATTACGCCCGATCCCCCGAGCTGAAACGGGGTTCGACGGCACGATTTGGATCATTTTCCGATGAAGCCGCAACGACCCCGCCCCGCGCGGGAGCTGCGAGGACCCCTCCGGTGGCGAGCAGGACCAGCAGCGACACGGCTCCGGCGGCACCCGGAAGCGCGAAACCCCACACCGTCCCACCGGCCTGGACCACCGGCCCCGCCAGGCCCGTTCCGACCGAGGCGCCCACGGTGAACGTGGTCACGAGCCAGGAGAAAGCCTCGGTGACGGTCCCGCTCGGCGCGTGCCGGTCCACGATGATGAACGCACAGGCGATGCAGGGCGCCAGGAAGACGCCGGAGACCACGCTGAGCAGCACCATCGCCACCGCACCCGGCATCAGCAGCAGGGGCAGATAACACACCGCCAGAAGCGCCACCAGCACCCTCAGTCGCCGCTCGGGCGCACCGGCCCACCGGCGGGCCCCGTAGGCGGTGCCGCCCACGAGCGCGCCGAGGCCCAGCCCGGCCATCAGCCAGCCGTAGACCGCGTCACCGCCGTGACTGTCCGCGTACGAGACCGAAGCCACCGTGATGGAGCCCAGCGCGACGCCGACGAACAGGAAGGCGGCGAGCAGGGCCAGCAGCCCCGGCGAACGCAGGGCGCCCAGCCAATGCGCCTCGCGCGGGGCCGAGCGCCACGCGCGCGAGGGCGGCGAGAGGACCACACAGAGCGCGCCGAGCACGCCCAGGACGTTCAGCACCAGCAGGGCGGCGCGCTCGTCCCACACGGACACGCACAGGGTCACCAGCAGCGGCCCGACGGTGAACATGATCTCCTGCGCGACCGCGTCCATGGCGTAGGCGGTGTGCACCTGCTCCTCGCGGCGCAGCACGGACGGCCACAGGGCGCGCAGCCCGCCCTCCAGCGGCGGGGCGAACAGGCCGGACGCCGCGACGGCCGCGTAGGCGAGCGGCAGCGGCTCGGTGCCCGAGAAGGCGAAGACGGTCATCGACAGGGCCGCGAGGACGGCCGCCGGCAGCTGGACGCGCGGCTGGCCGTACAGGTCCACGAGCCGGCCCAGCACCGGCTGGCCGACGGCGTTGGCGACGCCGTACACGGCGGCGAGGGCGCCCGCCAGGCTGTAGCTGCCGCCCTGGGCGCGGACGAAGAGCACCAGGGCGATGGCGGCCGTGGCGTTGGGCAGCCGGCCCACCAGGGTGCCGGTCAGCAGCCGGAGAGCGTGCTTCGCCCGGAGGATCTCCAGGTATCCCGTGGCCATGTCCTGCCCTCCCGTGGCTCGCCGGGACGCCGCGACGGCCAGAAGTGTTACGTATAACGTCTCCCGTCATACGTACCATGTGCGCTGTTCACACGTCCAGACGGACAGCCCGCAGAAGAGGAGCAGGCCCACCGTGGCACGCAGCAGCACGCGCCCGACCAGCCGGGACGTCGCCCAGGCGGCCGGCGTCTCCCAGGCGGCGGTCTCCCTCGTCCTGGGCGACAAATGGCGCGGCCGGGTCTCCGAGACCACCGCCGAACGCGTCCGCGAAGCCGCCCGCGAACTCGGCTACCGCCCCAACCTCGCCGCCCGCCACCTACGCCTCGGCCGCACCCGCACCGTCCTCCTCGTCGTACCCGCCCTCACCACCGAATTCTTCGCCGGCGTCTACACCGGCGCCGCACGCGTGGCCGCCGAACACGGCTTCGGCGTCGTGCTCTACCCCTCCCCCGAAGGCATCGGCCCCGCCCGCGACCCCTTCGCCTCCGCACAAGCCGCCCTCGACGGCGTCATCGCCTCCTCCATGGCGGCCGACGCCCTCACCGCCATCAGCGGCGACCAGCTCCCCCTCGTCATGCTCGACAGCGACCCCGCCGGCAGCCTGGGCGCCGCCACCGTCAACCTCGACATCGCCGACGGCATCCGCCAGGTCACCGAACACCTCCTCGGCCTCGGCCACCGCCGCATCCTCCACCTCGCCGCGGACGTACCCTCCTGGACCTTCGACATCCGCGCCCGGGAACTGGCCGCACACACCGCCGCCGTCCCCGGCACCGAGATCCGCACCGCCCGCGCCCCCATCTCCATCGACGGCGCACGCGCCGCCACCGAAACCGCCTTCAGCGCACCCGGACCCCGGCCCACCGCCATCCTCTGCGACGACGACAAACTCGCCGCCGGCGCCTACAAGGCCCTGCGCCGCCTCAACCTCCGCGTCCCCGACGACGTCTCCGTCACCGGCCTCGACGACCTCGCCCTAGCCACCGCCCTCGACCCCGAACTGACCACCGTACGACTGGACGCCGAACTCTTCGGAGAACACGGCATGCGCGCCCTCCTCGCCGTCCTCGACGGGCGCCGGCCCGACGCCGGAGACATCCCCGTCCACCTCGTCGTCCGCGGCTCCACGGCCCCGCCACGCGCCTCCCGATAGACCGGTGCCCCGGCCGGAGACACCGGCCGGGGCACACCGAAGCAAGGACCGATCACTCCTCCTCGGAGCTCTCGGCCTCCGTGCTCGCACCGCCCGCCTCCAGCAGACGGGCCAGCTGGCGGCCGACGATCCGCTTGAACTTGCGCTTCTGCGGACGCGTACGGTCCAGCACGGCCACCTCCAGGCGCTCGGCGGGAATCGCCCGCTCACTGCCATTGGTGTCCCGCGACAGCGCCTGCACCGCCAGCTTCAGAGCCTCGGCCAGACTCATACCGTCCCGGTGGCGCTGGTCGAGGAAGCCACTGATCTGCTCCGCGTTACCACCCACCGCCACCGAACCGTGCTCGTCCACGATCGACCCGTCGTGCGGCAACCGGTAGATCTGGTCACCCTCCGGAGTCTCACCGACCTCCGCCACCACCAGCTCCACCTCGTACGGCTTCTCGGCCGCCGAGGAGAAGATCGTGCCCAGCGTCTGCGCGTAGACGTTGGCGAGGCCACGAGCGGTGACATCGTCACGGTCATAGGTGTAACCCCGCAGGTCGGCGTAGCGCACACCACCGATCCGCAGGTTCTCGTACTCGTTGTACTTGCCGGCCGCGGCAAAGCCGATCCGGTCGTAGATCTCGCTGAACTTGTGCAACGCACGGGACGGGTTCTCGCCGACGAAGACGATGCCGTCGGCGTACTGGAGCACTACCAGGCTGCGGCCACGGGCGATGCCCTTGCGGGCGTACTCCGCCCGGTCGGCCATGGCCTGCTGAGGTGAGACATAGAACGGCGTCGACACCGGTTATCCGTCCCTTTCTGTCATGGTCACTGGATCACCTTGCAAAGAACCGCACCCGCGCTAGAGCAGCGCGGCCTTCGGGCCGTCCGGCTCCTCCAGCCGCTTCTGGAGCACCGCACGCGAGAGCTCCGACGCCTCGTCCTCGGTGAGCCGGCGGAAACCGTCCTCGGTGATCACGGTGATGATCGGGTAGATCCGGCGGGCGACATCGGGACCACCGGTCGCCGAGTCGTCGTCAGCCGCGTCATAGAGCGCCTGCACCACCAGCGTGGTGGCCTGCTCCTGCGTCAGGTCGTCCCGGAACAGCTTCTTCATCGCACCCCGCGCGAAGATCGAGCCGGAACCCGTCGCCGCGTAGTGGTGCTCCTCCGAACGGCCGCCCGTGACGTCGTACGAGAAGATCCGCCCCTTCTCGCGGTCCACGTCGTA
The DNA here is from genome assembly GCF_040632975.1 of Streptomyces sp. NPDC013455. NCBI lineage: Bacteria > Bacillati > Actinomycetota > Actinomycetes > Kitasatosporales > Streptomycetaceae > Streptomyces > Streptomyces sp. NPDC013455. Next base: position 161,703 of record NZ_JBEYCX010000017.1, read on the forward strand.
CCCCGCGAACAGCGGCACCACCGCCAGACCCTGCATGGCCATGCCCAGATTCGAACGGATCATGGTCGACAGCCGGTTCGCCTTGCCCTCCAGCGACAGCTGCGCACCCTCGACCTTCTCGAAGTGCTCCAGCTCCAGCTGGAAGAGCTTCACCATCTCCACGGCCAGACCGGCGGTACCGGCGATACCCACCGCCGAGTACTCGTCCGCCGGGAACACCTTCTCGATGTCCCGCTGAGCGATCACGTTGCCCATCGTGGCCCGGCGGTCACCGGCGAGCACCACGCCACCGGGGAACGTCACCGCCACGATGGTCGTGCCGTGCGGCGCCTCGATGACGCCCTGCGTGGGCGGCAGCTGCCGGTTGCCGGGCAGCAGCTCGGGCTGGTGCTCGGCGAGGAAGTCCATGAAGGAGGAGGATCCTGGCGTCAGGAAGGCAGCTGGTAGACGCCCGGTGCTACGAGTGTTGGCTTCCACGCGATTCCTTCCACGTAAGCAGCAGCCCGCCTGATGACCTCGGGCTGATCCTTGAACTGCCCCAGCGCGGCATTGCAGCTGAAGCACAGTACGCCACGGACCCTACCCGTCTCATGGCAGTGATCCACATGCACCGGCACGGCGGCCAGGCAGATACAACAGATGCCTCCCTGGGAGGCGACCAACTCGTCACGTCCGGCTCTGGTGAGGCCGTACGTACGCCTCAGGTGATGCTCGCGTCCGAGCGCCGCCCGGCACGCCTTGCAGCGCGTCGACAGCCCGTCGGAAGCGGTCGCGTTCCGGTGCCACTCGCTGTGGGGCTTGATCTCCCCGCACATGCGGCAGAGCTTGTACCCCGCCGGAACGTCCGCCTTCTCCCGGACGGGCTTTCCCATGGCCTCCCGGCGGCGCCGGTAGTGCGCGGCGCTGTACTCCGCCACGCACTCCCGGCAGTGCACCTGGAGGCCGTCACGCCGGTTCCGGTCACGTGCGAAGGCCGCGCGAGGCAGATCCCGCCCGCACTTCCTGCATCGCTTAGCGATCGGCTCCTCAGCCACCCGACTCCCCCGCGACCTTCACTTCGAAGGCAGAGCGACCAATCTGCCTTTACTCGCCGCCTTTTTGCACGAAGGAACGCACGAAATCCTCAGCGTTTTCCTCGAGTACGTCATCGATTTCGTCCAGCACGGAGTCCACGTCGTCCGACAGCTTCTCGTGCCGTTCCTTGAGGTCCTCCGAGGCCTGCGCGTCCTGCGCCTGCTCCTCGACCTCTTCGGTGGACCGGGTGGCCTTCTGCTGGCCGCCGCCGGTGTCCTTGGTTGCCATAACCCTCACCCCGCTCAGTTCGCCTGCCGATCGGTGATGATCAGACCCTATAGGCCGGGTCCGACATCGGCCCCGCAGTTTCCACAACGTGCGGGGGCCACCTCGATGATTCCCGGGCGGTGGGCTTTCCACCCTGGCCGCCCGGGGCGGTACGGGTACCCGCTGATCGCGTTCAGTTGCCGGACAGCACCCTGACCAGGTCTTCCGCGGTCCGGCAACGGTCCAGCAGCTCCTTGACGTGATTTCGCGTTCCGCGTAGCGGTTCCAGGGTTGGAACGCGCTGGAGGGAGTCGCGGCCGGGCAGGTCGAAGATGACCGAGTCCCAGGAGGCGGCCGCGACGTCGTCGGCGTACTGCTCCAGGCAGCGCCCGCGGAAATAGGCCCTGGTGTCCTCCGGCGGCTTCGTACGGGCCCTGTCGACCTCGGCCTCGTCCAGGAGTCGCTTGATGCGTCCCCGGGCCGCGAGGCGGTTGTACAGGCCCTTCTCGGCGCGTACGTCGGCGTACTGGAGGTCGACGAGGTGGAGCCGGGCGGCGTCCCAGTCGAGGTCGTCGCGACGGCGGTAGCCCTCCATCAGCTCCCGCTTCGCGACCCAGTCCAGTTCGCCGGCCAGGCTCATGGGGTCGTTCTCGAGCCGGGTGAGGGTGTCCTCCCAGCGGCTGAGGACGTCCTTGGTCTGGTCGTCGGCGTCGGCGCCGAAGCGTTCCTCGACGTACTTGCGGGCCAGCTCGAAGTACTCCATCTGAAGCTGGACGGCGGTGAGTGTGCGGCCGCTGCGCAGGGTGACCAGGCGCTTGAGGGAGGGGTCGTGGGAGACCTGGTGCAGGGTGCGGACGGGCTGGTCGACGGCGAGGTCCACGGCGATGAAGCCGTCCTCGATCATGGACAGGACCAGGGCGGTCGTGCCCAGCTTGAGGTAGGTGGAGATCTCCGAGAGGTTGGCGTCGCCGATGATCACGTGCAGCCGGCGGTACTTCTCGGCGTCGGCGTGCGGTTCGTCGCGGGTGTTGATGATCGGGCGTTTGAGGGTGGTCTCCAGGCCGACCTCGACTTCGAAGTAGTCGGCGCGCTGGCTGATCTGGAAGCCGTGTTCGTGCCCGTCCTGGCCGATGCCGACGCGTCCGGCTCCGGCGAAGACCTGGCGGGAGACGAAGAAGGGCGTGAGGTGGCGCACGATGTCCGAGAAGGGGGTTTCCCGCTTCATCAGGTAGTTCTCGTGCGTGCCGTAGGAGGCGCCCTTGTTGTCGGTGTTGTTCTTGTAGAGGTGGATGGGCTGGGCGCCCGGCAGCTGGGCGGCCCGTTCGGCGGCCTCGGCCATGATCCGCTCGCCGGCTTTGTCCCAGAGGACGGCGTCGCGGGGGTTGGTGACCTCCGGGGCGCTGTATTCGGGGTGGGCGTGGTCGACGTACAGGCGCGCGCCGTTGGTGAGGATGACGTTGGCCAGGCCGATGTCCTCGTCGGTGAGCTGGCTGGAGTCGGCGGCTTCCCGGGCGAGGTCGAAGCCTCGCGCGTCTCGCAGCGGGTTCTCCTCCTCGAAGTCCCAGCGGGCCCGGCGGGCCCGGTGCATCGCCGCCGCGTAGGCGTTGACGATCTGGGACGAGGTGAGCATGGCATTGGCGTTGGGGTGGCCGGGGACGGAGATCCCGTACTCCGTCTCGATGCCCATTACTCGCCGTACGGTCATGCGGCCCTCCTTGCCCGGCGGCACCCTCGGTCGTGGGTGCCGCTCACGTACCGCTGGCGCTCCGGTGCGTGTGCGGTGCCCGTCCCCGCACTGCGCGACTCGGCGGTAGGAAAGAGCCTAGAACGCCTTTGCGCTGGTGGGGAGATCATTTGCGTCATTGGCTGCTCCGGTCGTGGCCTGGAAAACAGTCGGCTGCGGGTACCCCGTGGAGGGCACCCGCAGCCGCCCTGCTGTTACAGGTACTGACCGGTGTTCGCCACCGTGTCGATGGAGCGTCCGGTGTCCGCGCCCTGCTTTCCGGTGATGAGGGTGCGGATGTAGACGATCCGCTCGCCCTTCTTTCCGGAGATGCGGGCCCAGTCGTCGGGGTTGGTGGTGTTGGGCAGGTCCTCGTTCTCCTTGAACTCGTCCACGCATGCCTGGAGGAGGTGGGAGACGCGAAGGCCCTTCTGGTTCTTTTCCAGGAAGTCCTTGATCGCCATTTTCTTGGCGCGGCCCACGATGTTTTCGATCATGGCGCCGGAGTTGAAGTCCTTGAAGTACAGGACTTCCTTGTCGCCGTTGGCGTAGGTGACCTCCAGGAAGCGGTTCTCCTCGGATTCGGCGTACATGTGCTCGACCGCCGTCTGGATCATGCTCTGGACGGTGGTGGCCTTGTCGCCGTCGTGTTCGTCGAGGTCGTCCGCGTGCAGCGGGAGTCGCTCGGTGAGGTACTTGCCGAAGATGTCCTTCGCCGCTTCGGCGTCCGGGCGCTCGATCTTGATCTTCACGTCGAGCCGGCCGGGGCGCAGGATGGCGGGGTCGATCATGTCCTCGCGGTTGGAGGCGCCGATCACGACCACGTTCTGCAGGCCTTCGACGCCGTCGATCTCGGCGAGGAGCTGCGGGACGATGGTGTTCTCCACGTCGGAGCTGACGCCGGAGCCGCGGGTGCGGAAGAGGGACTCCATCTCGTCGAAGAAGACAATCACGGGGGTGCCCTCGCTGGCCTTCTCGCGGGCACGCTGGAAGACGAGGCGGATCTGGCGCTCGGTCTCGCCGACGTACTTGTTGAGGAGCTCGGGACCCTTGATGTTGAGGAAGAAGCTCTTGCCGGCGGCCTGGCCGGTGACCTCGGCGACCTTTTTGGCCAGTGAGTTCGCGACGGCCTTGGCGATCAGTGTCTTGCCGCATCCGGGCGGGCCGTAGAGCAGGACGCCCTTGGGCGGGCGGAGCTCGTGCTCCTTGAAGAGGTCCGGGTAGAGGTACGGCAGCTCGACCGCGTCGCGGATGGCCTCGATCTGGTTGCCGAGACCGCCGATCTGCTCGTAGCCGATGTCGGGGACTTCTTCGAGGACGAGTTCCTCGACCTCGCTCTTGGGCACGACCTCGTAGACGTAGCCGGAGCGGGGCTCCAGAAGGAGTGCGTCGCCGGCGCGGATGGTGACGTCCAGCAGCGGCTCGGCGAGCCGTACCACCCGCTCTTCGTCGGTGTGCCCGAGGACGAGGGCGCGCTCGCCGTCCTCGAGGATCTCCTTGAGGGTGACGATGTCGCCGACGCGCTCGAATTCCATGGCGTCGACCACGTTGAGCGCTTCGTTGAGCATGACCTCCTGGCCGCGCCTGAGGTCGTCGAGCTCGACGCTGGGGCTGACGTTCACGCGGAGCTTGCGGCCGCCGGTGAAGATGTCGGCGGTGCCGTCCTCGTTGGCTTGCAGGAAGACACCGAAGCCGGCCGGCGGCTGGGCGAGCCGGTCGACTTCCTCCTTGAGGGCCACGATCTGGTCGCGGGCCTCGCGGAGGGTGTTGGCCAGTCGTTCGTTCTGGGCGGACACGCCGGCCAGGTTCGTCTGCAGCTCGACGATCCGCTCTTCGAGAATCCTCGTGTGACGCGGAGAGTCGGCGAGCTTGCGGCGCAGGACGGCGATCTCCTGCTCAAGGTAGGCGATCTGCCCGGCCGGGTCGTCGGACCCGCGTCCCGGGCGGATGCCGCGGTTCATGTCGTCGTCGTGGGCTGCCACGGTCCTCACCTCCTCCAAGGGGAGCTGGACGCTTCCAGACCCTACCTGGGTGGGTGTCGATTGAAACCCCTAGATCACAAAGACTGTCAAGGTGTGTCGTCGGTCACCCGGTGCGCACTCCCTCGCACGGAGGGGATACCCACTCAACGTGATGGGAAAGCAGCTTGTTCCATGCGGGGCGCGGTCAAAACCCGCCAGGAGTGGCCGGAGTTGTCCGCTGCGCGGGGGGCGGGCCCGGGTGCGGGCAGCACGGAGAGCGCTCGTGCGATCATCACGCAGAGCGACGGTTCAGGCAGTCGGTGTCACTGTCGTGGCGGCCTGAAGTGGTCGACCCGGCCGCCGGGGCGTGCCTTGCCCGGTCCGGCGCTGGTACCCGAGCGGGGCGGGCCGGAAACCCGGTGGCGGGCGAACCGGGCCGGGATGCGGGCGGAGGTAGGGTCGAGGGTGTTCAACAGCCGCTGGAGCGGACCCGGCTGGCCCTCGTGGCGCCGGGCCGCCCGGCGAACCGACGGCAGGAGAGATGACCGTGCAGCAGGAGGCTCCGGGCGGCGAGGCGCTGGAGGTCTGGATCGACCAGGACCTGTGTACCGGCGACGGGATCTGCGCGCAGTACGCGCCGGAGGTGTTCGAGCTGGACATCGACGGGCTGGCGTATGTGAAGGGCGCGGGCGACGAGCTGCTGCAGGCGCCCGGGGCGACGACGGCGGTGCCGCTGCCGCTGTTGGCGGACGTGGTGGACTCGGCGAAGGAGTGTCCGGGCGAGTGCATCCATGTGCGGCGGGTTTCGGACGGGGTGGAGGTGTACGGGCCCGACGCGGAGTGAGTGCGGTTCAGACGCTGTGGGCTCCGGCCGGCGTGGAGCGCAGGAAGGCTCTGCCGTTCCACTGCCAGGTGGCCGGGGTTTTCACGTCGGGACAGCAACTGGGCACGGAGTCCGACGAGTAGCCGAGGAGCGTGGCCGAGAAGGCGCGGGCGCGGAGGGTGACGTCGGTGACGGTGAGCCGCTCCTCGGGCCGGACGAGGGTGGCGATGACGCGGGGCGAGGCCGCGTCCGCGGGGCGGGTGAGGACGTAGACCCCGTCGGGCGGGGTGCCCATGGGGGCGTCGCAGTGGACGACCGCGACCGTTTCGGGTCGGCCGTCGCCGTCCAGGTCTCCGGTGGCCTGCTTCACGACGACGGCCTTGACCGGTCCGCACTGCAGGGGGAAGCGCACGCCGGCCGTGCCGGGGGGCGCGGCGGCGGGTGCGGGTTCGGCCGCCGTGCCGTGGGCGGGCTGGGCGGCCGTGGCCGGTTCGGGCTGGAGGACGGAGGAGAGGGCCACGATCCCGGCGACGGCTGTGGCGGTGGCGACCCAGTGGATGGGCCGGGTCTGGGTGTGGGCGAGCTCCGGAACGGCGGATTGCTGCACGAGGAGTGTCTCCTGTGAGGGCTGTGCCGGTGGGGGTGGCCTGCATGGTGCCACACGTCACAGAGCGGGGGAACGGCGGGGTCCGGGATTCCCCCGGGCGGCACACCGGGGCGCGGTTCGGCGTGGGGGGCGGGGGCCGTGGGGGTCCTGGTGCCCTGTCAACGGTCGGGCGCCGTGGCCGGGTTCCCGTGGGTGGGTGGGAACTCGGCGACGGCGCCCTGGTGTTGTTCGCGCGCGGGGCCGGTCAGCGGCCGGCGCCGCCGTCGGCGTTGGGTCCGGCGTAGTCCTCGCCGTAGGCGCCCTTGGCGGGGCGGCGGCGGCGCATGGGCGGCTCGACGCCGTCGGCGAGGCGGCGGGCGGTGAGCAGGAAGCCGGTGTGGCCGATCATCCGGTGGTCGGGGCGGACGGCGAGGCCCTCGATGTGCCAGTTGCGGATCATGGTCTCCCAGGCGGTCGGCTCGTTGAAGCAGCCGATCTCCCGGATGGACTCCACGGTCCGGGCGAGCTGGGTGGTGGTGGCCACGTAGCAGCAGAGGATGCCGCCGGGGACGAGTGCCTTGGAGACGGCGTCCAGGCATTCCCAGGGGGCGAGCATGTCGAGGATGACGCGGTCGACGTCGGTGTCGGACAGGTTGTCCTGGAGGTCGCCGACGGTGAGCTGCCAGGCGGGGTGGGGGCCGCCGAAGTAGCGCTCGACGTTCTGCCGGGCGATGTCGGCGAAGTCCTCGCGGCGCTCGTAGGAGTGCAGCATGCCCTGGTCGCCGATGGCCCGGAGCAGGAAGCTGCTGAGCGAGCCGGAGCCGACGCCGGCCTCGACGACGCGGGCGCCGGGGAAGATGTCGGCGAAGGCGAGGATCTGCCCCGCGTCCTTGGGGTAGACGACGGCTGCCCCGCGGGGCATGGAGAGGACGTAGTCGGGGAGCAGGGGGCGCAGCGCGAGGTAGGCGACGTTGCCGGTGGTGCGGACAACGCTGCCCTCGGGAGCGCCGATCAGTTCGTCGTGCGGGAAGGAACCCTTGTGGGTGTGGAAGTTCTTTCCGGCTTCGAGCGTGAACGTGTAGTGGCGGCCCTTGGGGTCGGTCAGCTGTACCTGGTCCCCGACCTTGAAGGGCCCGCGCCTGCGGGCGGCACCGGTCGGTTCGGACATGTGACCAGCGTACCGGTTCCCTGCGGGGGGTTCGGCCGGCGGAGGGGGTGGTCGCCGGTCTCGTGCTCGCTCAGGCGGGCCGGGCCATCGCCTTGACGAAGGCGCGTTCCACGTCCGCCGCGGACAGCACGCCGTAGATCTCGCCGGTCTCCTCGACCACCAGGTACTCGGTGGCGGGGGTGGCGCGCAGGGCGTCGAGGAGGTCTTCTCCGGCCAGTTCTGCGGAGACCCGCATGCCGTCGGTCAGTTCCTGGGCGAGCCCGCTGACGGCGACCCAGGGGCGGCGGTGCTCCGGTACGCCGACGATGGCGGCCTCGCGGACGAGTGAGAGGGGGTGGCCGTCGGCGTCGACGACGACGAGGGCGCGGGCGCCGGCGGCGTTGGCGCGGCGCAGGGCCTCGGAGAGGGGGGTGTCGTTCTCCACCGGTACGGCTCGCCGGGTCAGGGCGCGGGCGCGCAGTTCGGGGAGGTGTTCGCGCAGCCGGGCCATGCGCAGGCTGTTGCCGGCGCCGGTCCAGATGATCGCGGCGAGGATGGCGGCGAGCAGGGCGTCGGTGACGGTGTCCATGCCGCCGGTGTCCTCACCGCTGCCGCCGAGGGCGCCGGACTGGTTGAGCAGCGGCAGGCCGATCAGGACGGAGACGGCGAGGGCCCGGCCGACCCAGGCGGCGGCGACGGTGCCGGTCATCGGCTTGCCGCTGAGCTTCCAGACGACGGCGCGGAGCATGCGGCCGCCGTCGAGGGGGAGGCCGGGCAGCAGGTTGAAGATCGCGACGATGAGGTTGGAGACCATGAGTCCGGCGAGCAGCACGCCGGGGACCGTGCCGGGCTCGACCGGCTTCATGGCGAGGTAGAACAGGCCGGCCAGCACGAGGGAGAGCAGGGGGCCGACGAAGGCGAGCACGAACTCGCGGCCCGGGGTCTCGGCTTCCTTCTCGATCTCGGAGACACCGCCGAAGAACTGGAGCTGGATGCGGCGGACCGGGAGCTTGAAGCGGATCGCGGCGATCGTGTGGGCCAGCTCGTGGACCAGGACGGAGGCGTAGAAGGCGACGGCGAAGAAGAGGGAGACCAGGTAGCGTGCGGCGCCCAGCTCGGGCAGCACGCGGTCGAGCTGGCCGCCGAAGACCCAGGTGATGAGCGCGGCGACGAGGAACCAGCTGGGCGCGACGTACACGGGTACGCCGAAGGGCCGGCCCATGAGGATGCCGCCGCCGGGTTCCTTGGGCCGCGGTTCGGGCGGCGCGCCCTTGGCGATACCGGAGTGCGCGAGCGTGCGGTGCTCCGGCTCGGCGGTGTGTGCGGGGGTGGCGGCGGGCGTTTGCCGGTCCGGGCCGTGCGCGGCGGGGGTGCGGGCGGCGCTGTCGGGGCGGTGGGCGGCGCCGCTGGGGCCGTGAGCGTCGGCCGGGCCGGACGGGTCGGCGTCGGTCGCCGTGCCGGGTGCGCCGTCGGTGGTGGTCCGGCCGGCCGGGATGTCGTCGGCCGGGGTTCCGGCGGGGCTGTCGGGGTCGTGCGCGCCGGCGGGGCCGGCTTTCGCGGGGCTGTCGGGTTCGCTCGGCGCGGCCGCCGGTCCGGGTTTCTCCGCCTGGGCCCGGGCCGGGTGCTCCGGGGCGGCGGTCTCGTCGGGTGCTGGACGTCCTGGGCCGGGCCCGGGCTGGTCGGTGGGTCCGGTCGCCGGGGCCCTACGGTCGGCGGAGTGCTCGGCCGGCTCGTCGTTCCCGGACCGCGGCTGTCCGCTCCCGCCGCTCACGTCCACGGTGTCCCCTCGTTCGATGCGTCTTCCGCACCTGCCGGGCGGAAGGGTCTCTGGTCGATGGTATGCGGCCGTGGTGGCACGTTCCGCCCCGGCACCCCTTGTGTTTGCCCCGTCGTGACGCGGTCGACGCGGCCGGGAGTGGGTCACTGTCAGTGGTGGGCCGTAAGGTCTGGGACATGGACAGCAGGATCGAGGAGGAGGCGGCCGTGCCGGACGGCGCCGAGCGGGCGCGACCGGCCGCCCCGACGCGACCGGCGACGCCCCCGCCGGCCCCCGCCTCCGAGGCGGCCGAGGCGGCCTCACCGGCCGCCCCGACGCCCGTGAGCGCGGACGCTGACGCGGGCGCCACCGCCGAGCCCGATGCGAGCCCCGCCGAGACCGGTGCCGGTCCGGCCGAGACCGGCGCGAGCCCGTCCGAGGCCGACGTGAGCCCCGCCGAGGCCGCTGCCGGCCCCGCCGAGACCGGCGCGCGCTCTGCCGAGGCCGGTGCCGGCTCCGCCGGTAGCGGTGTGCGGTCGGCCGAGGCCGGGGCGAGCGCCGCCGGTAGCGGTGCGAGCGGCGTCGGGGAGGCGGGGGCCGGACGGCGGGAGGCGGTGGCGCCCACCTCGCTGTCGCCGTCCCGGGCCAGTGACTTCATGCAGTGTCCGCTGCTGTACCGGTTCCGGGTGATCGACCGGCTGCCGGAGAAGCCGAGCGCGGCGGCGACGCGCGGGACGCTGGTGCACGCCGTGCTGGAGCGGCTGTTCGACGCGCCCGCCGGGGAGCGGACCGCGCCGCGGGCGAAGGCGCTGATCCCGGGGCAGTGGGACCGGCTCAGGGAGAGCAGGCCCGAGGTGACCGAGCTGTTCGCCGACGATCCGGACGGCGAGCGGCTGGCCGGCTGGCTCGCCGAGGCCGAGCGGCTGGTGGAGCGCTGGTTCACGCTGGAGGATCCGACCCGGCTGGAGCCGGCCGAGCGGGAGCTGTTCGTCGAGGCCGAGCTGGAGTCGGGGCTGCGGCTGCGCGGGATCATCGACCGGGTGGACGTGGCGCCGACCGGCGAGGTGCGGATCGTCGACTACAAGACCGGCAAGGCGCCCCGCCCCGAGTACGCCGAGGGCGCGCTGTTCCAGATGAAGTTCTACGCCCTCGTGGTGTGGCGGCTGAAGCGGGTCGTCCCGCGCCGGCTCCAGCTGGTGTACCTCGGCAGCGGTGAGGTGCTGACGTACGACCCGGTCCAGGCCGACCTGGAGCGGGTGGAGCGCAGGCTGCACGCGCTGTGGGAGGCCATCCGGCAGGCGACGGAGACCGGGGACTGGCGGCCGCGGCCGACCAAGCTGTGCGGCTGGTGCGATCACCGGGCGCACTGCCCGGAGTTCGGCGGCACTCCTCCGCCGTATCCGCTGCCGGTGCGGGCGGCGGAGTCCGGGACCGGGTGAGGCGGAGATCGGGCGCAGGGCAGAATGGGGCCGGACTAGCGAAGGAGTGTCACGTGGCCATCCGCGTCCTACTGGTCGACGACCAGCCGCTGCTGCGTACCGGTTTCCGGATGATCCTGGAGGCCGAGCAGGACCTCGCGGTCGTCGGCGAGGCCGGTGACGGCCTCCAGGCCCTGGACCAGGTGCGAGCGCTGCAGCCCGATGTCGTGCTGATGGACATCCGGATGCCGCGGATGGACGGGGTGGAGGCCACGCGGCAGATCACCGGGCCGGGCCGGGACGGTCCGGCCAAGGTGCTGGTGCTGACCACGTTCGATCTGGACGAATACGTGGTGGAGGCGCTGCGTGCCGGGGCGAGCGGCTTCCTGCTCAAGGACGCGCCCGCCAACGAACTGGTGCAGGCGATCCGGGTGGTGGCGGCCGGTGAGGCCATGCTGGCGCCGAGCATCACGCGGCGGCTGCTGGACAAGTACGCCACGCATCTTCCGTCCGGTGAGGAGCCGGTGCCGGACACCCTGCACACCCTCACCGACCGCGAGGTGGAGGTGCTGAAGCTGGTGGCGCGCGGGCTGTCCAACGCGGAGATCGCGGCGGACCTGTTCGTCAGCGAGACGACGGTGAAGACGCATGTGGGGCATGTGCTCACCAAGCTGGGTCTGAGGGACCGGGTGCAGGCGGCCGTGTACGCGTACGAGAGCGGTCTGGTGCGTCCGGGCGCGCAGCAGTAGTCCGCGGCGGGCCCGTCGAGGCGCGGGTCGCGGGACGGCGAAGGGCGCCCCTCCGTACGGAGGCGTTCCCGACCCCGACGTTCACCATCCCCGAGAACCTGATCCAGGGCCCGGGGAACGG
>NZ_JBEYCX010000018.1:0-136329 GCF_040632975.1 Streptomyces sp. NPDC013455
CCCGCGCAACACCGGGATCGACGCGGCCAGGGCGCCGTACGTGATGTTCCTGGACAGCGACGACGTGCTGCCGCCGGGTGCGGTGATGTTCCGGTACACCGGAACACGGCCCGCTCCATCACACCATCGGGAGGCGCAGCCCGAGGATCAGTCGTCCGTCTCCTCGCCGTCACCCTCCTGGAGGCTCTTCTGGAGAGCCAGCTTCTCGCCCGGGGCGAGCGTGCTGAGGATGCGTTCCAGATCGTCCGCGGAGGCGAACTCGACGGTGATCTTGCCCTTCTTCTGGCCCAGCTCGACCTTCACCCGGGTCTCGAAACGGTCCGAGAGACGTGTGGCCAGCTCGCTCAGCGCGGGGGAGGGCACGGAACCGGCGCGGGGGCCACGGGCGCGTGAGGCCTTCTGGGGCCGCGAGCCCATCAGCGTCACGATCTCTTCCACGGACCGCACCGACAGTCCCTCGGCCACGATGCGGTGGGCCAGCCGGTCCTGCTCCTCCGAGTCCTCCACGGCCAGCAGCGCCCGGGCGTGGCCGGCCGAGAGCACCCCGGCGGCAACCCGCTTCTGGACGGTCGGAGACAGCTTCAGCAGGCGCAAGGTGTTGGAGACCTGCGGACGCGACCGCCCGATCCGGTCGGCCAACTGGTCGTGCGTGCAGTTGAAGTCCTTCAGCAGCTGGTCGTAGGCAGCGGCCTCTTCGATCGGGTTCAGCTGTGCACGGTGCAGGTTCTCCAGCAGGGCGTCCAGGAGGAGCTTCTCGTCCTCCGTGGCCCGGACGATGGCCGGGATGGCCTCCAGACCGGCCTCGCGGCAGGCGCGCCAGCGGCGCTCGCCCATGATCAGCTCGTAGCGGGCGGGGCCCAGCTGCCGCACCACCACGGGCTGGAGGAGACCGACCTCCTTGATGGAGGTGACCAGCTCCTGGAGGGCGTCCTCGTCGAAGATCTCACGCGGCTGACGCGGGTTCGGCGTGATGGCGTCGAGCGGGATCTCCGCGAAGTGCGCACCCAGCGGAGGCGCCGGCGCCTCGGCGGCCGGGCTCACCGGAGCGGCATCGACGTCCTGCGCAACGGGTGGCAGCGCGGCCACCTTGGCCGCGGCCACCCCGCGGTCGGTCGTCAGCACCGGGACGGCCGCGGGAGAAGTGGACGCTCCGCCACCCATCGCCGCCGGAGTCGGAGTCTTCTCGGTCGGGGCAGCGGGGATCAGTGCGCCAAGACCACGGCCCAGACCCCTCCGTCGCTCGCTCACTGGATCCCCTCCACCATGTTCGGGTTGTTCTGAGCGCCGATGTGGGCATGGCTCGCGTCGTAGCTGACACCGATGCCCCTCAGCGCGATTTCTCGGGCCGCCTCAAGATACGAGAGGGCGCCGCTCGATCCTGGATCGTAAGTCAGCACCGTCTGCCCGTAACTCGGCGCCTCGGAGATACGGACGGAGCGGGGAATGCTCGTCCGCAGGACCTCGTCGCCGAAGTGGTTGCGCACCTCTTCGGCGACCTGGGAAGCGAGACGCGTCCGGCCGTCGTACATGGTGAGCAGGATGGTCGACACGTGCAGGGCGGGGTTGAGGTGCCCCCGCACCAGGTCGACGTTGCGAAGGAGCTGGCCCAGTCCCTCCAGCGCGTAGTACTCGCACTGGATCGGGATGAGGACTTCCTGACCCGCCACCATTGCGTTGACCGTCAGCAGGCCGAGCGAGGGCGGGCAGTCGATGAGGATGTAGTCCAGCGGCTGTTCGTACGCCTGGATGGCGCGCTGGAGCCTGCTTTCCCGGGCCACCAGCGACACCAGCTCGATCTCCGCACCGGCGAGATCGATGGTGGCGGGGGCGCAGAAGAGGCCCTCGACATCAGGGACGGGCTGGACGACTTCGGCGAGTGGCCTGCTTTCCACCAATACGTCGTAGATGGACGGCACTTCGGCGTGGTGGTCGATCCCGAGCGCCGTGGACGCGTTGCCCTGCGGGTCGAGGTCGATCACCAGGACACGGCTGCCGTGCAGAGCCAGGGACGCGGCAAGGTTGACGGTCGTCGTCGTCTTGCCCACGCCACCCTTCTGGTTGGCGACGACGATGAAGCGGGTCTGCTCCGGTCGCGGCAGACCTTCGCCGGCACGGCCGAGAGCCTCCACCGCCAGTTGGGCCGCACGACCGATGGGAGTGTCGTCCATCGGAGGCGGTGTTTCACGTGAAACATCCGCCCCCGTCGACTCGGTTCGGGGACCGGGGACCGGATCGGTCATCGGTCCCGCGATGTTGGCGTCGGACCGCAAGGATTCACTCTCCTCGACTTCAGGCTCGCAATGAACAGAGCCTCCCATGTCTTCGGGGTCGTGAACCAGTGAGGCCTGGTGTTCTGTGGAGAAATCCACCTCTGTGGACAACTCCGTGCCCCTGGAGAGGGACGGATTTGCCGGGGAAACGGGGTCCTCTCCGAGGGAACCGAGAGGCTTCCGGTCGCGCGGTTCGGCCGCAGCGCGGCCACGACTGATGATGCCGTGCAGCAGTGAGCGACGTTTCACGTGAAACACGATGCACAGCGTCTGCGACCGGGCCTCGGCGACACTCCGGCTTGCGTAGGTTTGGCAGCTTGTGTGGAGTACGTCTCGTCGTCAGGACGGATCAGCGACGCCCGTACCCCACCTCACCGGCGACGGCGGGCGCGACCGGTCCGGGCTGCCTTGGCCCGCTTCGCGGCGAACCGCACACCGCCCGGGCTCTCGCCGACCTCGACCCGCACCACGGTGGACAGCGGGTCCACCACGCCCTCACCCACATGCAGGATGGACGTCTCGACCGCGCCCAGCTTGCTGAGGGCGACGGCTGCGGCCTTCAGCTCCTCCTCGGCGGTGTCGCCCTTGAGCGCGAGCATCTCGCCGTACGGGCGAAGCAGGGGGATGCCCCAGGTAGCCAGGCGGTCGAGCGGGGCCACGGCCCGGGCCGTCACCACGTGGACCGGCGGCAGCTTGCCCATGACTTCCTCGGCACGACCGCGCACGACGGTGACGTGATCCAGGCCCAGCAGCTCGACGACCTCGGTGAGGAAGTTGGTGCGCCGCAGCAGGGGCTCCAGGAGGGTGATGTTGAGGTCGTCGCGGACCAGGGCGAGCGGAATGCCCGGCAGCCCGGCACCGGAGCCGACGTCGCAGACCGTCACCCCCTCCGGGACGGCCTCGGAGAGCACCGCGCAGTTCAGCAGGTGCCGCTCCCACAGGCGCGGCACCTCCCGCGGGCCGATCAGGCCACGCTGCACGCCCGCCTCGGCGAGCAGCTCCGCATAGCGGACCGCATCGGCGAAGCGATCACCAAACACTTCCCGCGCCTGCTCAGGCGCAGGGGGGAGCTCCGCTGCCTCCGTCACGGGGACCGTCCTTCCGTACAGCGCCGGTGCTTCGCGCACCGGCCACCAGACCTACCAGGCTGAGAAAAATCCGGCCCCGTCTGCGGTCAGACGGGGCCGGTCGATCGAGGGGGCCGATCAGGCGGGCAGTACGACGACGAACCGCTGCGGCTCCTCGCCCTCGGACTCGCTGCGCAGCCCCGCCGTCTTGACCGCGTCGTGCACGACCTTGCGCTCGAACGGAGTCATTGGCTTGAGCTTCACGGGCTCGCCCGTGCTCTTCACCTCGGCGGCGGCCTTGGCGCCCAGCTCGGACAGCTCGGCCCGCTTCTGGGCCCGGTACCCCGCGATGTCCAGCATCAGTCGGCTGCGGTCGCCGGTCTCCCGGTGCACCGCCAGGCGCGTCAGCTCCTGAAGCGCCTCCAGCACCTCGCCGTCCCGGCCGACCAGCTTCTGCAGGTCGCGGCTTCCGGTGTCGCTGATGATCGACACGGAGGCCCGGTCGGCCTCGACGTCCATGTCGATATCGCCGTCAAGGTCGGCGATGTCCAGCAGACCCTCCAGGTAGTCCGCCGCGATCTCACCCTCCTGCTCAAGGCGGGTGAGGGTGTCTGCACCCTCGGCAGCGGCGGAGGTGGTGCCTTCCGTCACGGGATGGGCTCCTTCTTACTTCTTGGACGGGGACTTGGGCCGCTGCGGGCCACCCTTGCGCTGGCCGGACTGGGCCTTGCTACGGGTGCCGGAGCCGGGCTTCTCGGCCTGCTTGGCAGCGGCGGGCTTGGCGTCCTGCGGATCATCGGACTTCTCCAGCGACAGGGAGTCACCCGCCGCCTTGGGCCCGCCGGACTGACGCTGGGCCTTGCTCTGACGCTTGGGCTGCTGGCGCCGGCCGGCGGCGGCAGCGACGGTACCGGGGGCCGCACCGTCCTCGGTCTGCGTCGCGGCCTGCACCGCGCTCTTCACCACGGTGCCGTCGGCCTCGGCGGCGAGACCGGCCTTGTTCAGCGCGTTGATGAACTTGCGCTCGTACTCGTTGCGATCGCGGCCCTTGGCCACGATCGCCTTGACGATGACCTTCTCGCTGCGCCGGCGGACCTTGCCGTGCTGCGTGACGTGCTTGGTCAGGCGCTCCAGGTAGGCGGCCTGCGCCTTGGAACCCGGGGTCGGGTTGTTGTGGATGACGTACATCTGCTGGCCCATGGTCCACACGTTGGTGGTCAGCCAGTAGACGAGGACACCGACCGGGAAGTTCACACCGAAGACGGCGAACATGACCGGGAAGACGTACATCAGCATCTTCTGCTGCTGCATGAACGGCGTCTTCACCGTGGTGTCGACGTTCTTCGTCATCAGCTGGCGCTGCGTGTAGAACTGCGACGCCGACATCAGCACGATCATGATCGCGGTCACGACGCGGACGTCGGTCAGCGAGGCGTTCAGCGCGGTGACCTGGGCCTCGCTGCTGAAGAACTTCGCCGCGAGCGGGGCGCCGAAGATGTGCGCGTTCCGCGCGCTCTCGAGCAGGCCCTCGTCGATGACGCCGATCTGCTTGCCCGACGCGATGCCGTTGAGCACGTGGTACAGGGCGAAGAAGAACGGGGACTGCGCCAGGATGGGAAGGCACGAGGAGAGCGGGTTGGTACCCGACTCCTTGTACAGCTTCATCATCTCTTCCGACTGGCGCTGCCGGTCGTTCTTGTAGCGCTCCTGGATCTTCTTCATCTCCGGCTGGAGCGTCTGCATCGCGCGCGTGGCCTTGATCTGCTTCACGAAGAGCGGGATCAGGCAGATGCGGATCAGGATCACGAGGGACACGATGGACAGGCCCCAGGCCCACCCCGAGTCAGCGCCGAAGAGGGCGCCGTACACCGTGTGGAACTGGACGATGACCCATGAGACGGGTGTCGTGATGAAGCTGAAGAGGCTGGCAATCGTGTCCACTAATCATGCTCCTTGGGCATGGGACGAAGTCTCTGCGGCCGGGCTCGAAGAGGACTCGGGCTCGAGCTTCGCTTCGGTGGCCGGTTCGGCGGCGGAGGGCCCGCCCCTGCGTGCGCGCCAGGTGTTGCGCAGCATCTCGTGCCACCGCGGGCGCTTACGCGGCGGAACATGGTCCACACCGCCCAGCGACCACGGATTGCACCGGAGGATGCGCCAGGCGGTGAGTGCCGTTCCCTTGACCGCACCGTGCCGGTCGATGGCCGTGAAGCCGTAGTGGGAGCACGACGGGTAGTACTTGCACACCGGCCCCAGCAGCGGACTGATCGTCCACTGGTACAGCTTGATCAGAGCCAGCAGCGGGTACTTCATCGCGCGCCCCCTCCCAGTAGCCGCTCGACGGCGGCGTCCAGGTCTCGGGCCAGCTGTGCGTGGTCGGCGTCGCCCGCTCCGGGCAGCGCTCGTACGACTACCAGGCTACCGGGGGGAAAGAGGGCGACTCGGTCACGCATCAGATGGCGAAGCCTGCGCTTCACTTTGTTGCGCACGACCGCGCCACCCACGGCCTTGCTCACGACGAAACCCGCACGCGTCGGGGGAGCGCTCTCCCCAGGCGCGTGCGGGTCCGTGGCACCGCTACGAAGGTGGACGACGAGGGTCGGACGACCTGCCCGACGACCTCGTCGCACCGCGGTCGCGAAGTCCTCGCGCCGCCTCAGCCGGTTCTCGGTGGGCAGCACGACGTCATGACCTGATCGGAATCAGGCGGACAGGCGGGCGCGACCCTTGCTACGGCGGGACGCGAGAATCGCGCGGCCGGCACGGGTGCGCATACGCAGCCGGAAGCCGTGGGTCTTCGCGCGACGACGGTTGTTCGGCTGGAAGGTGCGCTTGCTCACTCGGGGGCTCCAGAAAGAATCGGTAGTGGCGGGGTGCCGTCCTGGCTGTCACCGTGCGCCCACGAGTAGCTCGCTTCACGCCCGAGTGCACCGCTTCCCGATCACCTGACGTGATCTGTGCCCATCGGAGGCAGGCGGCAGCAGCCATCGACAACTCGACCTGGTTACGGTACGCGGGACTGCGCCATCCGGTCAAACCGAGGGCCATCGAGAGACACTATCCACAGGCTGGGGACAACAACTTGAACCGCACCCGCCGCGCTGACTACCGTGGCTGAACTCCGATTCGTTCCCTTATCCCCGCCCGACCCGATTTTCATCCCGACCCGTCCCCGAACCACACGTTCGTGGGACCTGTGAGAGAGCGTGCCCTGTGGCTGACGTACCTGCCGATCTTGCCGCAGTGTGGCCACGAGTACTCGAGCAGCTCCTCGGGGAAGGCCGGGGGCAGGGCGTCGAGGTGAAGGACGAGCACTGGATCCGGCGCTGCCAGCCGCTCGCGCTGGTCGCGGACACCGCCCTGCTCGCCGTACCGAACGAGTTCGCGAAGGGCGTACTGGAGGGCCGGCTCGCGCCGATCGTCAGCGAGACCCTGAGCCGTGAGTGCGGCCGCCCCATCCGGATCGCGATCACCGTGGACGACTCCGCGGGCGAACCGCCGGCCCCCGCCGCGCCCCCCGCGCACCAGGCCCCCGAGCGCCGCTACGAGGAGCCGGAGCTGCCCTCCGGTCCGTACGAGGGCTACGGCCGTCACCGCGGCGGCGACCAGCGCCCCGGCACCGACCCGCGGGCCGACCAGCTCCCGACCGCCCGCCCGGCCTACCCGTCCGAGTACCAGCGCCCCGAGCCCGGCGGCTGGCCGCGCCCCACGCAGGACGACTACGGCTGGCAGCAGCCGCGGCTCGGCTTCCCCGAGCGCGACCCGTACGCCTCCCCGTCCTCGCAGGACGGCTACGGCTCCGGCGGGGACACCTACGGCGCGCCCGCGCAGGACTACCGCCCGCAGGGCGCGGACCGGCCGCCGTACGACCAGCAGCGCGGCGAGTACGACGGCCCGCGCGCGGACTACGACCGGCAGGACTACGACTCCGCACGCGCCGAGTACGAGCAGCGCGAGCCGGTCCGCCGTGAACTGCCCGACCCGTCGGCGCACCGCGGCGGCCCCGGCCGCCCGGAGGGGCCCCCGGCGGGTGCGGCCGGTTCGCCGGCCGCGCAGTCGGCGCAGGCGAGCGGCCCCGGCGAGCCGACGGCACGGCTGAACCCCAAGTACCTGTTCGACACGTTCGTCATCGGCGCCTCGAACCGGTTCGCGCACGCGGCGGCGGTGGCGGTCGCCGAGGCGCCGGCGAAGGCGTACAACCCCCTGTTCATCTACGGGGAGTCGGGGCTCGGCAAGACGCACCTGCTGCACGCGATCGGGCACTACGCGCGCAGCCTCTACCCGGGCACGCGCGTGCGGTACGTCAGCTCGGAGGAGTTCACCAACGAGTTCATCAACTCCATCCGCGACGGCAAGGGCGACAGCTTCCGCAAGCGCTACCGCGAGATGGACATCCTGCTCGTCGACGACATCCAGTTCCTCGCGGACAAGGAGTCGACGCAGGAGGAGTTCTTCCACACCTTCAACACGCTCCACAACGCCAACAAGCAGATCGTGCTCTCCAGCGACCGGCCGCCCAAGCAGCTGGTCACGCTGGAGGACCGGCTGCGCAACCGCTTCGAGTGGGGTCTGATCACCGACGTCCAGCCGCCCGAGCTGGAGACGCGGATCGCGATCCTGCGCAAGAAGGCGGTCCAGGAGCAGCTGAACGCGCCGCCGGAGGTGCTGGAGTTCATCGCCTCCCGGATCTCGCGGAACATCCGTGAGCTGGAGGGCGCGCTGATCCGGGTGACAGCGTTCGCCTCGCTCAACCGGCAGCCGGTGGACCTGGGCCTGACGGAGATCGTCCTGAAGGACCTGATCCCCGGCGGCGAGGACAGCGCGCCGGAGATCACGGCCACGGCGATCATGGGGGCCACCGCCGACTACTTCGGGCTGACGGTGGAGGACCTGTGCGGAACCTCGCGCGGGCGCGCGCTGGTCACCGCCCGGCAGATCGCGATGTACCTGTGCCGTGAGCTGACCGACCTGTCGCTGCCCAAGATCGGCGCCCAGTTCGGCGGCCGGGACCACACGACCGTCATGCACGCCGACCGCAAGATCCGCGCGCTGATGGCCGAGCGCCGCTCGATCTACAACCAGGTCACCGAGCTGACCAACCGCATCAAGAACGGCTGAGGCCGGCCGCACAGCACGCCCAGGGCGCCCCCGGAACGCATCCCGGGGGCGCCCTCCGGCATTCCCGGCGGGTGCGGAGGGGCCTTGCCGGACGCGTCGCCCCGACCCCCGCGGCAGCCACCGCCCGCCGCTCTCGACGTCGGCAGGCCCGCCTCTCTCGACGTCGGCAGGCCCGCCTCTCTCGACGTCGGCAGGCCCGCCTCTCTCGACGTCGGCGGGCCTGCCACTCTCGACGTCGGCAGGCCCCCCGAGCCCTCCGCCGGGCGCTCCCGTCGATCACCCACAGCCTCCCGAAGGCCGCCGTCCGGCACTCACGGTGACCGCTTCAGGGCCCCGGCACCCCCTCCGAGCCTCGCGCGCGGCGTTGGGGATCGTTCGTCCCCGGTCATCCCGTGTTCGATTACTTGCCGGGTTACGGCCGCCCTCCACAGATTCGGCGACTTTCTTCCGTCCACATCCTGGGGACTGCGGAGTTGTCCCGAAGCCTGTCCACAGGGAGGCTGGGTCCATGGCTTCCGCGCAGCTCAGGGGCCTGTGGAATCGTGGACGAAGGATCTCCACAGACTGTGGAAAACCTCGCGCTCCCCAGCCTGTGGACAAGGTTTTCCACCGGGTCCCCACAGGCTGGGGCCGGTTGTCCCCAGCGAAGTCGGGCTTCTCCACATGGCTGTCCACTGTTCGGCAACGCGATGCCCCCGCTCACCGCGTCGAGTGAAAGCCGTCACAGGAAGCTGCCGGGTTGGGGTGTGGGAAACCTGGGTATTCCTGGGGACACAGCTGGGGAGAACTGCCCTCTCCCTGTGGGCGGTGTGTGCAGAACTTCTTGTTCTCCACAGACACCCCCGGTTGTCCACTGCCTCCACCCACAGGGGCAGTGGATAAAAAAGCTGCGCTGAGCTGGGCAAACGTGGTTATCCACGGTATCCACAGGCCCTACTACTACTCCCGACTAGAGAGAGCTCGGCATTCGTTTCGAAGCGGGGCCTGTGCACAACTCGCCGTCTCGAGCCCGGCTGGCCCCCGGACCGACTTGACCCCGACGGGCACCTACTGTCAGTGCGGTGCGTCAGACTGGTCCCCGGTGTCCTTCCCGTCGCAGTGGGCGGTGACACCGAGTCGGAGGACTCAGTAGCAACAGCAGGAGGCGGCTTACGGTGAAGATCCGGGTGGAACGCGACGTACTCGCGGAGGCAGTGGCCTGGGCGGCACGCAGCCTCCCGGCCCGTCCGCCGGCGCCTGTCCTCGCCGGCCTGCTGCTGAAGGCCGAGGACGGCCAGCTGAGCCTGTCGAGCTTCGACTACGAGGTCTCCGCGCGGGTGAGCGTCGAGGCGGAGGTCGAGGAGGAGGGCACCGTCCTCGTCTCGGGCCGTCTGCTCGCCGACATCTCGCGTGCCCTGCCCAACCGGCCGGTGGAGATTTCCACAGACGGTGTACGGGCGACCGTGGTCTGCGGCTCCTCGCGGTTCACCCTCCACACCCTGCCCGTGGAGGAGTACCCGGCACTGCCGCAGATGCCGAACGCGACCGGCACCGTCCCCGGTGAGGTCTTCGCCGCCGCCGTCTCCCAGGTGGCCATCGCGGCCGGCCGTGACGACACCCTCCCGGTGCTCACCGGTGTGCGCATCGAGATCGAGGGCGACACGGTCACCCTGGCCTCCACCGACCGCTACCGCTTCGCGGTCCGCGAGTTCCTGTGGAAACCGGAGAACCCGGACGCCTCCGCGGTCGCCCTGGTGCCCGCCAAGACGCTGCTGGACACCGCGAAGTCGCTGGGTGCCGGCGACAGCGTCACGCTGGCGCTGTCCGGCTCGGGTGCCGGTGAGGGCCTGATCGGTTTCGAGGGCGCGGGACGGCGGACGACCACGCGGCTGCTCGAGGGCGACCTGCCGAAGTACCGGACGCTGTTCCCGACCGAGTTCAACTCCGTCGCCGTGATCGAGACCGCCCCCTTCGTGGAGGCCGTCAAGCGTGTGGCCCTGGTCGCCGAGCGGAACACGCCGGTGCGGCTGAGCTTCGAGCAGGGCGTGCTGATCCTGGAGGCCGGGTCCAGCGACGACGCACAGGCTGTGGAAAGGGTCGACGCGCAGCTTGAGGGCGACGACATCTCGATCGCGTTCAACCCGACCTTCCTGCTGGACGGTCTGAGCGCGATCGACTCGCCGGTGGCGCAGCTGTCGTTCACCACGTCCACGAAGCCCGCGCTGCTGAGCGGCAAGCCGGCGCTGGACGCGGAGGCGGACGACGCGTACAAGTACCTGATCATGCCGGTCCGGCTCAGCGGCTGACGTTTTCCACAGGTGTGGACGGTGCCGGGCTCCGCGCGGGCGCCCGGTGCTGTGGCGGCGACGTGGGTTTCCGCAGGTCAGGTGGTTCGAATGAGCGCCTGAGCCCACAGCTGTGCACGGAGGGGCACAGCTAGGCTCGGCTCGGCACCCAGGTGCCTCTCACGCCACACAGCGACCTAAGGAACACACTGATGGAGCTCGGTCTCGTCGGCCTCGGCAAGATGGGCGGCAACATGCGCGAGCGGATCCGCCGCGCGGGCCACACCGTCATCGGATACGACCGCAACGCGGACCTCGCGGATGTCCACAGCCTGGAAGAGCTCGTGGGCAAGCTCAGCGGCCCGCGCGTGGTCTGGGTGATGGTCCCCGCCGGCGAGCCCACCCAGTCCACCATCGACCGGCTCGCCGAGCTGCTGGAGCCCGGCGACGTGGTCGTGGACGGCGGCAACTCCCGCTGGACGGACGACGAGAAGCACGCCGAGGAGCTGGCCGCCAAGGGCATAGGCTTCGTCGACTGCGGTGTCTCCGGCGGCGTCTGGGGGCTGGAGAACGGGTACGCGCTGATGTACGGCGGCGACGCCGAGAACGTCGCCAAGGTGCAGCCGGTCTTCGACGCGCTGAAGCCGGAGGGCGACTTCGGCTCGGTGCACGCCGGCAAGGTCGGCGCGGGCCACTTCGCGAAGATGGTCCACAACGGCATCGAGTACGCCATGATGCAGGCCTACGCCGAGGGCTGGGAGCTGCTGGAGAAGGTCGACTCCGTGGAGAACGTCCGCGAGGTCTTCCGCTCCTGGCAGGAGGGCACGGTCATCCGCTCCTGGCTGCTGGACCTCGCGGTCAACGCCCTCGACGAGGACGAGCACCTGGACGACCTGCGCGGTTACGCCCAGGACTCCGGTGAGGGACGCTGGACCGTGGAGGCCGCGATCGACAACGCGGTGCCGCTGCCGGCGATCACCGCGTCGCTGTTCGCGCGGTTCGCCTCCCGCCAGGAGGACTCGCCGCAGATGAAGATGATCGCCGCGCTGCGCAACCAGTTCGGCGGTCACGCCGTAGAGAAGAAGTAGGCCGCGCGGCAGCGGGCCGGAGAGCAACAGGGAGTCGGCGAACGACCATGCACGTCACGCATCTTTCGCTCGCCGACTTCCGCTCGTACGCCCGGGCCG
The DNA here is from genome assembly GCF_040632975.1 of Streptomyces sp. NPDC013455. Taxonomy (NCBI): domain Bacteria; kingdom Bacillati; phylum Actinomycetota; class Actinomycetes; order Kitasatosporales; family Streptomycetaceae; genus Streptomyces; species Streptomyces sp. NPDC013455. The sequence continues at coordinate 11,904 of NZ_JBEYCX010000018.1, forward strand.
AGGTCCCACTCGACCCGGGCGTCACCGCCTTCGTCGGCCCGAACGGCCAGGGCAAGACCAACCTGGTGGAGGCGGTCGGCTATCTGGCGACGCTCGGCAGCCACCGGGTCGCCTCCGACGCCCCGCTGGTCCGCATGGGCGCCGAGCGGGCGATCGTCCGGGCGCAGGTCCGCCAGGGCGACCGGCAGCAGCTGATCGAGCTGGAGCTGAACCCGGGCAGGGCCAACCGTGCCCGCATCAACCGGTCCTCGCAGGTCAGGCCCCGGGACGTGCTGGGGATCGTACGGACCGTGCTGTTCGCGCCCGAGGATCTCGCCCTCGTCAAGGGGGACCCCGGCGAGCGGCGTCGGTTCCTCGACGAGCTGATCACGGCGCGCTCCCCGCGGATGGCGGGCGTGCGCTCCGACTACGAGCGCGTTCTCAAGCAGCGGAACACCCTGCTGAAGTCGGCGGCCCTGGCCCGCAGGCACGGCGGGCGCTCCATGGACCTGTCCACCCTCGACGTGTGGGACCAGCACCTCGCGCGGGCGGGCGCGGAGCTGCTCGCCCAGCGGATGGACCTGCTCGCCGCCCTGCGGCCGCTCGCCGACAAGGCGTACGAGCAGCTGGCCCCCGGCGGTGGTCCGGTCGCACTGGAGTACCGGCCGTCCGCGCCCGGCGAGGCGCACACACGCGAGGACCTCCACCACCAGCTGCTGGCGGCCCTGACGGAGGTGCGCAAGCAGGAGATCGAGCGGGGCGTGACCCTGGTGGGCCCGCACCGGGACGACGTCGTCCTCAGGCTCGGCCAGCTGCCCGCCAAGGGCTACGCCTCGCACGGCGAGTCCTGGTCCTGCGCGCTCGCCCTGCGGCTCGCCTCCTACGACCTGCTGCGTGCCGAGGGCAACGAGCCGGTGCTGATCCTCGACGACGTCTTCGCCGAGCTGGACGCCCGCCGCCGGGAGCGGCTGGCGGAGCTGGTGGCGCCGGGTGAGCAGGTGCTGGTGACCGCCGCCGTGGACGACGACGTACCCGCGGTGCTGGCCGGTGCCCGGTACGCGGTGGCCGACGGGACGGTGGAGCGCGTATGAACACCGAGGGATTCGGCCCGAACGCCTGGAACAAGGACGTCCGCAGCAGGGAAGCCGGCAGCGGGGACGCCCGGAGCAAGGGCGCCGGGAACCAGGACCTCCGCAACCAGGGCGTCGGGAACAGGGACGTCCGGAACGAGGGCGTCGGTGACCAGGGCGCCGGGAGGCGGCAGGAACCCTCCGGCGTCGACCTCGCGCGCGTGGCGCTGCGCGCCGCGAAGGAGCAGGCACGCGCGCGTGGGGACGCGGCACGGCTGAAGAAGCAGGCGCGGCGGGGCGGCGGCCTGCGCTCCGGCGCCCGCGCGGACGGCCGCGACCCGATGGCGCTCGGCTCGGCGATCAACCGGCTGATCAACGAGCGCGGCTGGGAGACGCCCGCCGCCGTGGGCGGGGTGATGGGCCGCTGGCCGCAGATCGTCGGCGAGGACCTGGCCAAGCACTGCGTGCCGCAGCGGTACGACGAGGACGAGCGGGTGCTGACGGTGAGCTGCGACTCGACGGCCTGGGCGACCCAGCTGCGCGTCCTCGCCCCCACGCTGGTGGCGCGGCTCAACGAGGACCTCGGGCACGGCACCGTGCGGATGATCAAGGTCCTCAACCCCGGCGGCCCGGCCCGCCGCTACGGACCGCTGCGCGCCCCGGGCAGCACCGGCCCCGGCGACACCTACGGCTGACCCGGTCCCGCCGCGCGCCGTCCCGGTCCCGATTGTGCGCCGCAGGCGTGCCGCGCCGACCCGGTCCCGCCGCGCGCCGTCCCGGTCCCGATCGTGCGCCGCAGGCGTGCCGCGCCCGGCCCGGTTCCGCCGCGTGCCGCAGCACGCCTCAGCGTGCCCGAAGAGCCTTCGACGGCGGTCGGAACGGCGTCCGACCGAGGGCTGACGCGGAGGTGACGTACCTCACGTCATCGGCTTGCGCCGGGGTGCCGTCCCAGCTGCGTACACAGGTGTGGATCACCTCCCGGTCGCCGCCGTACCGGCTTCTGACCCCCCGGTAGCCAAGGGTTGACGGCTCGAAGGGCTGAGTGCCGCTGTGAGCCGCTTGGAGCCCCCATCCGTATATCGGGACCCGGCCGAGACCGGTTGAGGGCGGCACATGGGGGCTCAGGCACCCGCAAACCCCCATCGATGTCAGTGCTACCGGTAGACTGGAAGCCAATCCCGCCCCAACGTGGGGACCGCCCGGGAAAAGCTGAGCAACGCTGATCAAGGCTTACCAACGCAACATGCCGCAGCCGCTCCGGCAACCTGCCGACGAGCCCGGCTCGTGCTGTGCCAGAAAGGGCGCTTCGTGGCCGATTCCGGCAACCCCAACGAGAACATCCCGTCCACCGACGCCGGCGTGAACGCCGAGGCCACGGAGTCCGCCGCGGCCTCCGCGTCCTACGACGCCAGCGCCATCACCGTGCTCGAAGGGCTGGACGCGGTCCGCAAGCGGCCCGGCATGTACATCGGCTCCACGGGCGAGCGCGGTCTGCACCACCTGGTGTACGAGGTCGTCGACAACTCGGTCGACGAGGCGCTGGCCGGGTACGCGGACACCATCGACGTGACGATCCTCGCCGACGGCGGCGTGCGCGTCGTCGACAACGGCCGCGGCATCCCGGTGGGCATCGTGCCCTCCGAGGGCAAGCCGGCCGTCGAGGTCGTGCTGACCGTGCTGCACGCGGGCGGCAAGTTCGGCGGCGGCGGGTACGCCGTCTCCGGTGGTCTGCACGGTGTGGGTGTCTCCGTCGTGAACGCGCTGTCCACGAAGGTCGCCGTCGAGGTCAGGACGGACGGTCACCGGTGGACGCAGGACTACAAGATGGGTGTGCCGACGGCCCCGCTGGCCAAGCACGAGGCCATCGAGGAGACCGGCACGTCGGTGACCTTCTGGGCCGACCCGGAGATCTTCGAGACCACCGAATACTCCTTCGAGACGCTGTCCCGGCGTTTCCAGGAGATGGCGTTCCTGAACAAGGGCCTGACCATCCGGCTCACCGACGAGCGCGAGTCGGCGAAGGCGGTGGCCGGCGCGGACGAGGCGGGCGCCGACGAGAAGGCCGAGGTCAAGACCGTCACGTACCACTACGAGGGCGGCATCGTCGACTTCGTGAAGTACCTCAACTCCCGCAAGGGAGACGCGGTGCACCCCACGGTCGTCTCGCTGGAGGCCGAGGACAGGGACAAGAGCCTGTCCCTCGAGGTCGCCATGCAGTGGAACAGCGGCTACAGCGAGGGCGTGTACTCCTTCGCGAACATCATCCACACCCACGAGGGCGGTACCCACGAGGAGGGCTTCCGCGCGGCCCTCACCAGCCTGATCAACAAGTACGCGCGCGACAAGAAGCTGCTGCGCGAGAAGGACGACAACCTCACCGGTGACGACATCCGTGAGGGTCTGACCGCGATCATCTCGGTCAAGCTGAGCGAGCCGCAGTTCGAGGGCCAGACGAAGACCAAGCTGGGCAACACGGAGGCCAAGACCTTCGTGCAGAAGGCGGTCTACGAGCACCTCAACGACTGGCTGGACCGCAATCCGGTCGAGGCCGCGGACATCGTCCGCAAGGGCATCCAGGCGGCCACCGCGCGCGTGGCGGCCCGCAAGGCGCGCGACCTGACGCGGCGCAAGGGCCTGCTGGAGACCGCGTCGCTGCCGGGCAAGCTGGCCGACTGCCAGTCCAACGACCCGGTCAAGTGCGAGATCTTCATCGTCGAGGGCGACTCCGCCGGCGGTTCCGCCAAGTCCGGCCGGAACCCGCAGTACCAGGCGATCCTCCCGATCCGCGGCAAGATCCTCAACGTCGAGAAGGCCCGGATCGACAAGATCCTGCAGAACCAGGAGATCCAGGCGCTGATCTCGGCCTTCGGCACGGGTGTGCACGAGGACTTCGACATCGAGAAGCTCCGCTACCACAAGATCATCCTGATGGCGGACGCCGACGTCGACGGCCAGCACATCAGCACCCTGCTGCTGACCTTCCTGTTCCGCTTCATGCGGCCGCTGGTCGAGGCCGGGCACGTGTACCTGTCCCGTCCCCCGCTGTACAAGATCAAGTGGGGCCGGGACGACGTCGAGTACGCCTACTCGGACCGTGAGCGCGACGCCCTGATCGAGATGGGCCGCCAGCGCGGCAAGCGCGTCCGCGAGGACTCGATCCAGCGCTTCAAGGGTCTCGGCGAGATGAACGCCGAGGAGCTGCGCGTGACCACCATGGACCAGGAGCACCGGGTCCTCGGCCAGGTCACCCTGGACGACGCCGCCCAGGCCGACGACCTGTTCTCGGTCCTGATGGGCGAGGACGTCGAGGCCCGGCGCCAGTTCATCCAGCGCAACGCCAAGGACGTCCGCTTCCTCGACATCTGAGTCGGTCTCAGCTGACCGCACCAGGAAGGATCTTCACCAGCAATGGCCGACGAGAACACTCCCGTCACCCCGGAAGAGGGCGGCGAACTCGCGATGCGTGTCGAGCCCGTCGGGCTCGAGACGGAGATGCAGCGTTCGTACCTCGACTACGCGATGTCCGTCATCGTCTCGCGTGCGCTGCCCGACGTCCGTGACGGTCTCAAGCCCGTCCACCGCCGCGTGCTGTACGCGATGTACGACGGCGGTTACCGCCCCGAGCGCGGCTTCTACAAGTGCGCCCGTGTCGTCGGCGACGTCATGGGCAACTACCACCCGCACGGCGACTCCTCGATCTACGACGCCCTGGTGCGCCTCGCCCAGCCGTGGTCGATGCGGATGCCGCTGGTCGACTCCAACGGCAACTTCGGCTCCCCGGGCAACGACCCGGCGGCGGCCATGCGCTACACCGAGTGCAAGATGGCGCCGCTGTCGATGGAGATGGTCCGGGACATCGACGAGGAGACCGTCGACTTCACGGACAACTACGACGGCCGCTCCCAGGAGCCGACCGTCCTGCCGGCCCGCTTCCCGAACCTGCTGATCAACGGCTCGGCCGGTATCGCGGTCGGCATGGCCACCAACATCCCGCCGCACAACCTGCGCGAGGTCGCGGCCGGTGCCCAGTGGTACCTGGAGAACCCGGACGTCTCGCACGAGGAGCTGCTCGACGCGCTCATGGAGCGCATCAAGGGCCCCGACTTCCCGACCGGCGCGCTCGTCGTCGGCCGCAAGGGCATCGAGGAGGCGTACCGCACCGGCCGCGGCTCCATCACCATGCGCGCGGTGGTCGAGGTCGAGGAGATCCAGGGCCGCCAGTGCCTGGTGGTCACCGAGCTGCCGTACCAGGTCAACCCGGACAACCTGGCGCAGAAGATCGCCGACCTGGTGAAGGACGGCAAGATCGGCGGCATCGCGGACGTCCGCGACGAGACGTCGTCCCGTACGGGGCAGCGCCTGGTGATCGTCCTGAAGCGGGACGCGGTCGCCAAGGTCGTGCTGAACAACCTCTACAAGCACACCGACCTGCAGACGAACTTCGGCGCGAACATGCTGGCGCTGGTCGACGGCGTGCCGCGCACCCTCTCCCTGGACGCGTTCATCCGCCACTGGGTGACGCACCAGATCGAGGTCATCGTCCGCCGGACCCGGTTCCGGCTGCGCAAGGCCGAGGAGCGGGCGCACATCCTGCGCGGCCTGCTGAAGGCCCTGGACGCCATCGACGAGGTCATCGCGCTGATCCGGCGCAGTGACACCGTCGACGTCGCGCGCACGGGCCTGATGGACCTGCTGGAGATCGACGAGATCCAGGCCAACGCGATCCTGGAGATGCAGCTGCGGCGCCTGGCGGCCCTGGAGCGGCAGAAGATCGTCCAGGAGCACGACGAACTCCAGGCGAAGATCAACGAGTACAACCAGATCCTCGCCTCGCCGGTCCGCCAGCGCGGGATCGTCAGCGAGGAGCTGGCCGCGATCGTCGAGAAGTACGGCGACGACCGGCAGACCAAGCTGATCCCGTACGAGGGCGACATGTCCATCGAGGACCTGATCGCCGAGGAGGACATCGTCGTCACCGTCACGCGCGGCGGTTACGTCAAGCGGACGAAGACGGACGACTACCGGGCGCAGAAGCGCGGCGGCAAGGGCGTGCGCGGTACGAAGCTGAAGGAAGACGACATCGTCGACCACTTCTTCGTCTCCACCACGCACCACTGGCTGCTGTTCTTCACGAACAAGGGCCGGGTGTACCGGGCGAAGGCGTACGAGCTGCCCGAGGCCGGCCGGGAGGCGCGCGGCCAGCACGTGGCGAACCTGCTCGCCTTCCAGCCGGACGAGGCGATCGCCGAGATCCTCGCGATCCGCGACTACGAGGCGGCGCCCTACCTGGTGCTCGCCACCAAGTCCGGTCTGGTCAAGAAGACGCCTCTGAAGGACTACGATTCGCCGCGCTCCGGTGGTGTCATCGCGATCAACCTGCGGGAGCGGGAGGACGGCGGCGACGACGAGCTGATCGGCGCGGAGCTGGTCTCGGCCGACGACGACCTGCTGCTGGTCAGCAGGAAGGCGCAGTCGATCCGGTTCACCGCCTCGGACGACTCCCTTCGCCCGATGGGCCGCGCCACCTCCGGCGTCAAGGGGATGAGTTTCCGGGAGGGCGACGAGCTTCTCTCGATGAATGTCGTTCGACCCGGTACGTTCGTGTTCACTGCCACGGACGGTGGGTACGCGAAGCGGACCGCCGTCGACGAGTACCGCGTCCAGGGCCGCGGCGGCCTCGGCATCAAGGCCGCCAAGATCGTGGAGGACCGCGGGTCGCTCGTCGGCGCGCTGATCGTCGAGGAGAACGACGAGATCCTCGCGATCACCCTCTCCGGCGGTGTGATTCGTACGCGAGTCAACGAGGTCAGGGAGACGGGCCGTGACACCATGGGCGTCCAACTGATCAACCTGGGCAAGCGCGATGCCGTGGTCGGTATCGCACGTAACGCCGAGGCGGGGCGCGAGGCGGAGGAAGTCGACGGCGACGTGGCCGTGGACGAGGCCGTCGAGGGTGCCGCGACCACCGGCACGGACGAGGGTGAGGCACCCTCGGCCGAGTAGCACGAGGAGTGAGTCATCGTGAGCGGAGCCACGGGCGCCGGGTCGGCCGGTACCTCCACGGGTACGGACACGGACGGCGGCGGCCGTGGCTCCGCCGCGACCGGGGCGGGTGCGGGCGGTACGACCGACCCGCACACGACCAACCTGAAGCCGGTGAAGGTGTCCGAGACGGACTCTTCCCGTGCCTCTGGATCCCAGGGGGGAACCGTGACGGACACCCGAGGCCCGGCCGCGGCCGGTGAGGCCCGGCAGGCGTCGCCGCTGCCCGGCGAACGGCGCGCGGAGGAGCCCGCCGGCCCGTACCACCCGCCGCAGGCCTATCCGGCGCAGGCGCCCGCCGGCGCGGTGCGCAAGCCGCGGACCGGCGCGCGGACGGCGCCGCGCACCCGCAAGGCGCGGCTGCGGGTGGCGAAGGCCGACCCGTGGTCGGTGATGAAGGTCAGCTTCCTGCTCTCCATCGCGCTGGGCATCTGCACGGTCGTCGCCTCGGCGGTGCTGTGGATGGTCATGGACGCGATGGGCGTGTTCTCGACGGTCGGCGGCACGATCTCGGAGGCGACCGGCTCGAACGAGGCCAACGGCTTCGACCTCCAGGCGTTCCTGTCCCTCCCCCACGTCCTGATGTTCACGACGATCATCGCGGTCATCGACGTCGTCCTCGCCACGGCGCTCGCGACGCTCGGCGCGTTCATCTACAACCTCTCCGCGGGCTTCGTGGGCGGCATCGAGCTGACCCTGGCGGAGGACGAGTGACCCGCCTGCCAGGGCGTTCCTGACAGCACCCCGACAACCGATTTTGGGACTGGCGCGGTCGTGCGCTAATCTTCAGGAGTCAGCGCGCGGGACACACACCGCAAAGCGCGGCGGGGCTATAGCTCAGTTGGTTAGAGCGCATCCCTGATAAGGATGAGGCCACAGGTTCAAATCCTGTTAGCCCCACCAGCGAGAAGACCCCCGGTCCAATGGGCCGGGGGTCTTTTGACACCCATGCTTGACACCAACAGCGGCGGTCAGCCGATGAGCGGGTCCTCCAGCAGTTCGGCGAGCATCGCGACGGCTTCCCGCCCACTGTCGCCGGCCACGGGGGTGTAGACGTCCATGGTCATGCTGATCTGGCTGTGCCGCAGGATCGCCTGTCCTGGTCCGGTTCCTGGTGCCAGTGATCACCGGCGATCTTCCGCTCCAGCTCCTGAAGCTCTCGGCGCTCCTCCAGGGCCCGGGCGCAGAACTTCGATGTCCTGCCAGCGCAGGCCCAGCAGATCACTCCGGCGAAGACCCAGCACGAGCACCAGGACCCAGGCCGCGTAGAAGCGGTGAGCGCGGGCCGAACGGAGGAAGGCGATCGCCTCCCGGGCGTTCCATGCGGTGCCCTTGTCCTTACTGACCTTGGGCATGTCGACCAGCAGCGCGACGTTCCGGGTCAGGATCTCTTCCTTGATCGCACGGTTCAGGGCGTTCCGGAGCGTACGAAGCACCTCGAACCGAGTGGGCGCGGGAATCTCCTGCCGGGTCAGCGTGGCCATGAAGGCTCGCACCTGTGCGGCCGACAGGCGAGCGAGCGGCTTCTTTCCCAGGTGTGGACGAATGTAGAGACGAACCTTGGACTCGTACTTGTCGTAGGTGTTGTCCTCCCGATTCGGCCGCACGATGTGCTCGATCCAGCAGTCCAGCCATTCGCCGACCGACCAGGCGCGTGACGGAACTGGGACTCCGTGACGCTCCTGGTCCTGGAGCTTGCCGAGCTTTTCGTTCGCTTCGTCCCAGGTGGCGCCGTAGACGGTATTGCGGACGCGATTGCCGTCGGTGTCGGTGACGTACGCGCGTCCCATGTAGCGGCCGTCCGCCCGCTCGGAGATCGTGCCGCCGCCGTTGGGCCGCCTCCTGGCCATCAGGCGGCCTCCCCCATCTGCTGGCGGATGAAGGAGCGAACGGCGTCGCTCGGGATGCGCCGGCAGCCGAAGCCCCGGCTGCGCTCCGCTCCGCCGGGCGCGCTTCCCGGCTCTGGCTGCGCCCGCGCTCCTGCCTTCGGCCCGCTCGGCGCTGCCGCCGCCGACGCGCGCCCACATGTGGATAGGGCCGGGTGGCCATGAGTCGATCACCGCATAGCGCGGCACGTTCAAGACGATGCCTCCGGCGGGGGATCGGCCGGCACCGGGATGGAGGGGCGCGCCGTTCGCAGGTGCGGGTCCGTAGTGGCGTGCGTGGGGAGCTCCCGTCCACCGTCGACCCAGGCGAAGCGGAGCAGACGCGGCCCATGGCGTCCAGGTCGTTCGTACAGTGGCGCGCTCCACCTGGACGCCATGGACCACGCCCGCTCCACATGCGTGTGGGGCGGCGGCGGACGGGATGGGAGCTGGGGAGGGTGTCGGTTGAGGAAGTGGGCAGCTAGACGGCCGCACGGTCCATCTCACCGGTGCCACGAGGTACGACAGACTCGCCGTCCGCAATCACGCGACCGTGCTGGCCGCAGCCATCAACGAGTGGCTATGACCAGCACGGACGCGATACGTCCTAACCGTTGATGTCGAGCGCTGTTCCGTACAGACGGTCCACCTTCAACCGGATGACCACTCGGCGCTCAGCAACAAGATGCTCCAGAAACGCATCTTCATCCTCCGGCTTCGCGGCCTGCGGGATCATTCCGAGCAGTTCCCGACCGACCGCATCGCCAGGAACCGTCGTGATCTCGGAGACCTCGGCCTCACCTTCGGCGACGGCGAACGACCACACGTCGCCGCCCTGCACGTGTAGTGCCGCACGCGGGTCGCGTCGCAGGTGCCCGACCTTGATGCGGTCGGCCGTCGTCGAGAACCGCACGATGCGGGCCTCGGAGTCCCAGCTGTACACCATGGTGGTCAGGTGGGGGTGGCCACTGCGCTTGACGGTGGCGAGCGTGCCGAACTGCTGCTTGCCAAGCAGGTTGGAGAGGGCTTCGTCGGACAGTGGGCGAGGTGCTGGTCTTTGAGTCATGACGTGATGAACGTCCGTGGCCGCTCCACGATTTCATGGACGTTGTGAGCCCAACCCCCACTTTCACAACGCGTCCTAGTGCGCTGTGTTGGGTGCGTCAAGAGTGTCTCTCTTCGGTGACACCAGTACCTGACACCAACAGGGACGGACAGCGGCGGACACCGCCGAACGTCGACGGACCGCCAGTCGAGGCGGGGACGCGTTGGCCGACGTTCCAGGGGCCCCGTGATCGACCTGATAAGGATGAGGCCACAGGTTCAAATCCTGTTAGCCCCACCAGCTAGAAGACCCCCGACCGATCTCGGTTGGGGGTCTTTGGCGTTCGGGGTGCCTGGTCGCGCTGGTGGTGGCGTTCTTCTTCGGCGGCCGCGCGGTGCCGGATCCGCCGGATCCCGTACGGTCCCCGCTCTCGCCGCTCGTCCTGGGAGCGCGAAAGACCCGACCGCTGGCGACGGGGGATGCACCAGCGATCGGGCCATGGCCAAGGGTAACAAGGTTGTCGGTTCCGTGGGGCCAAGTCCGGGGGTAATCAGGCAGGTTGGCCGATCATCGACCGCACGGGGGGTCGTAGGAGAGGCGGGGCAGGTACTCCTGCCACCGCTGCGGGGTCAGCACGCCCCGGGTGACGGCGCAGATGTGCTTGATCGCCGCGTCGGCGTCCAGGCTCCACAGGCGCAGTGTGTCCGCGCCGCTGGAGACGCCGAGGACATGGCTGTTGGGGCTGAAGGAGAGGAAGTTGCCCGTCTTGGCGTTGGGGCTCATCGACTGGCCGATCGCGGTCGCCGAGCCGGGGTCGGTGACGTTCCACAGCCGGACCGTGTTGTCGTTGCCGCCGCTGGCCAGCGTCTGGCCGGCGGAGCTGAACGTCAGCGAGGTGACCGCCTCGGTGTGGCCGGTCAGCGGGTCGCCCAGCGGGCTCGCCCCGGCCGGGTCGCCGACGTTCCACAGCCGGACGGTGTCGTCGTCGCTGCCGCTGGCCAGGGTGCGCCCGTCGGGGCTCCAGGCGAGCGCGTTGACCGGACCGGAGTGCTCGGTGAGCGGGCCGCCCAGCGGGGCCGGCTCGGCCGGGTCGGCGACGTTCCACAGCCGGATCGTGCTGTCCGCGCTGCCGCTGGCCAGCGTGTGGCCGTCCGGGCTGAAGGCGAGGGTGTTGACGAATCCCCGGTGGCCGGTCAGTGGCCTGCCGAGGGGGACGGCGTGGGCGGGGTCGGTGACGTTCCACAGCTGGACGGTGCGGTCGTCGTAGGCCGTGGCCAGGGTGTGTCCGTCCGGGCTGTAGGCCAGGGCGTCGGGGCCCATGAAGCGGGTCTTCAGGTGCAGCGGCGGGCCCGCCGGGACGGGGTGGGCGGGGTCGGTGACGTTCCACAGGTACACCGCCCGGTCGCCGGTGAGGACGGCGAGCGTGTGGCCGTCGGCGGAGAACACCAGGGAGCGCTGGCCCCCGTCGGCGCGCATGAACGGCCTGCCCAGCGGGACGGGCCGGCCGGGGCGGGTCACGTTCCACATCCGCAGCCTGCCGTCGCGGGCCGCCGTGGCCAGTACCCGGCCGTCCGGGCGGAACGCTCCGCCGCGCCCGACCATGTCCGAGGTCGGCACCGCCCACAGGCGCGCCTTGGCGTCCCCGCTGCCGGTGGCGAGGGTACGGCCGTCCGGGCTGAACCCCAGGGCGTACATCTCGCCGCTGCTGCCCGCGAGCGGCTCGCCGACCTGGGACGGGTTCGCCGGGTCGGTGACGTTCCACAGGCTCGCCGTGCTGTCGGCGCTCGCGGCGGCCAGCCGGCCGCCGTCCGGGCTGAACGCCACCGACCAGACCGGTCCGGTGTGCCCGGTCAGCGGCGAGCCGAGCGGCGCCGCGCGGCCGGGGTCCGTCACGTTCCACAGCCGCACGGTGTCGTCCGCGCTGCCGCTGGCCAGGGTGTGCCCGTCGGGACTGAAGGCCACCGAGTGCACCAGACCCGTGTGCCCGCGCAGCACGGTGCGGGCCGGCCCGGGCCGGCGCGGGTCGGCGACGTTCCACAGCCGGACCGTGTCGTCGTCGCCGCCCGTCGCGAGCGTCCGGCCGTCCGGGCCGAACGCCACGGAGCGCACCGCGGCGGTGTGCCCGCGCAGCGTGCCCAGCGCGGTGGGCCGGCGCGGGTCGGCCACGTCCCACAGCCGCACGGTGCGGTCCTCGCCGGCCGTGGCCAGCGTGCGTCCGTCCGGGCTGAACGCGACCAGGTAGATCGTGCCGCGGTGGCCGGTCAGGGGGGCGCCGAGGGAGGCCGGGTGCGCGGGGTCGGCGACGTCCCACAGCCGGACCGTGCCGTCGTCGCCCGCGCTGGCCAGGGTGTGCCCGTGCGGGCTGAAGACCGCGCTGCTCACCCAGCTGCCGTGGCCGGTCAGGGGCTTGCCCAGCGGGGCCGGGCGGTGCGGGTCGGTGACGTCCCACAGCCGGACCGTGCGGTCGTAGCTGGCCGTGGCCAGTGTCCTGCCGTCGGGGCTGAAGGAGGTCAGGTACACGGCGCCGGTGTGGCCGTTGAGCGGGGTGGCCAGCGGCGCGTTCACGATGGACAGCAGCCTGCTGTACGTGCCCTCGTCGCCCGGGCGCAGCTGGTGGGCGACCAGGTCGAGCTGCGCGGCCAGGGACGGGTCCGTGTGCTGGACCCGGTCGGCCTCGGCGAGCACCTGCTCGAAGACGGCGTCGTCGCGCTGTTTGAAGGCGATCACCGCGGAACCGGCGGCCAGGACGGCCAGCACCACCAGCGCCGCCACCGCGGCCCGGCTCAGCCACACCGTGCGCTTGCGCAGCCGTACCGAGGCGGCCAGGAACTCCACCGCGCTGCGGGTCAGGTAGGTGTCCCCGGCGGACCGGGCCCAGGCGCGGGCCTGCTCCAGCCGGGACCCCCGGTACAGCAGTGAGCTGTCCCGGCCGGAGTCCTCCCAGGCCCGGCCGTCCTCCTCCAGCCGCTGGCGCAGCAGGTGGTCGCCCCGGCCCTCGTCGATCCAGTGCCGCAGCCGCGGCCAGGCGTGCAGCAGCGCCTCGTGGGTGATCTCCACGGTGTCCGCGTCCAGCGTCACCAGCCGGGCTCGTACCAGGGCTTCCAGCGACTCCTCCGTCTTGCCGGGGTCCGCCGACTCCTCCGCCAGCTGCCGCCGGGTGCCGCGCCGGCGCGTGGCCTGGGTGTCCTCGCCCAGCCGCACCAGTCGCAGCAGGAGCAGCCGGGCGGCGGTCCGGGCCGCCGGGTCCAGGCCGGACCAGGCACGCTCGGCGGTCGCCGCCACCGCGCCCTGGATGCCGCCGGCCGCGCGGTACCCGGCCAGTGTGAGCCGGCCGGCCTTGCGGCGCTGCCAGGTGGCCAGCAGGGCGTGCGAGAGCAGCGGGAGCACGCCCGCGTCGTGCGCGCCGCGCGGGCCGTCGGCGCTCACCTCGCGCACGATCAGCTCGGCGAGCCCCGGTTCCAGTTCGAGACCCACCGCCTTGGCCGGTCCGGTCACCGCCTCGCGCAGTTCGGTGCTGGTCAGCGGGCCGAGCACCATGTGGCGGTGCTGGAGCGCGTCGGCCAGTTCCGGGTAGCCGAGGCACTGCTCGTAGAAGTCGGCCCGTATGCCGAGCACGACGCGGACGGGCGCGGGCTCGGTGGAGCCGGCGGGCGGGGTGCAGGCGGCGTGCAGGAGCTGGATGAAGGTACGCCGGTCCGCCTCGTCGGCGCAGAGCGTGAACGCCTCCTCGAACTGGTCCACGATGATGACCGGCCGGGTCCGCCCCTGCGCCGGGCGGTCGGCCCAGGCCGCGACCGCCTCGCGCGCGGCGCGGGCCAGGTGGGGGGCGTCGCCGCCCGGCAGCGCCCGGTTCTGCGCGGCGGCCCCCTCGGCCCGGCGGGCGTCGGCGGCGGCGATGGCGAGCTGCGGGATCCGCCGGACCAGCTCGCCCAGCGGATCGGCACCGGGCACGAACTGGAGGACGGGGCCGGGGCCGGAGCCGTCGGAGCCGGAGCCGTCGGGGCCGGGGTCCTCGGCCGGGGACCGGGGGTGCTGGTCCGGCGGTGCCGTGGGGCGCTGGGGGGACTGGCTCCCCGAGGGCACCCGGGAGGCCGTGGAGCCCGGCGAGCCCTGCGGGCCGTGGTGACTCTGGGGCGCGTGCGGGGCTTGGACGGATTGCTGGGGCGGAGGGTTCTGAAGGGCGTGGGGGGCGTGGGGGGCATGGGGGGCATGGGGGACGGGCGAGGCCGTTTCGTCGGCTGCCGGGCCGGCGGGGCCGGTGTCCAGGGCGCCGCCGCGGATCGCGGGCACCAGGCCGGCGTTGAGCAGGGACGACTTCCCCGCTCCCGAGGCGCCGACGAGCATGACCAGGCCGCCCGAGCGTTCGGCGGCGCGCAACTGGGCGACGAGGGCGTTCGTGCTCCGCTCCCGGCCGAAGAACCACCGGGCGTCCTCGCGCCGGTACGGGGCGAGCCCCCGGTACGGGCACACGCCCCCGGCGACGGGCGGGGCCTGGGCCGGCGGCCGCCGGTTCTCCTCGGCGGGCGGCGCGGGACGGTCGCCGGCCGGGCCGGCCAGGGCCAGTTCCCACAGCCGCTGCCAGTGGGCGAGGTCGTACAGACCGGTGGAGACCGGGGTGGGGCGCAGCCGCCGCGCCTCGGGGATCAGGATCTGGAGGACCGCGGCGAGGGCGGCGAACTGGGCCGGCACGTTCCTGGCCCGGCGCCAGTCGCTGATCCGCTGCGCGGACACCCGGACGGGCCGGCCGCGCTCGTCGACCCGCTGGAGCCGTACGACCGCCTCGGCGACGCTCTTGAGGGGAGGGTTTCCGGCCTCCTTGTACAGCAGCGCGAGACGCTCGGCGAAGGCTGTGCGTGCCCCTGAGTCGGAACTCAAGGTCCCACCCCTTACTGTTCCCCCGCGTGTGGACGTCCGGACCGGAAAACTCACCCTATACGGCTGACCTGCGGAGAAGGAGGAAGGCGGATCCCGGAACCTCCTCGTCGGCGGCCGCAGATGGCAGGATCCGAACCCGGTAGCGGATCCGTTACGTACCGTCCGGACAGGCCACCGGCCCATGCCCCGGACAGACAGCTTTCGACGCCGAACGTTCTCGGTCAAAGTCGGCCCGCGCGTGCCGCCCCCGTCGGGTGAGTCCGCGAGCCACCGGGACCGACCCCTGGTCTTCGACCCGTGTCGCCACGCCGACATGGCACGGGTCGACGGCCCGCACCGCTCGGCACCGGTCCCCACGAGGGGAGGGACCGGTGCCGGGCGGGCCGGTTCGGCGGGGGGCGCGGCGGGCAGTGACGTCCTGGGACCACCGCCTACGGCTGGAGGACGCATGAAGGTCTCCGTCGACCGCTCCCTGTGCTACGGCTCGGCCGAGTGCGTGTACCGGGTGCCGGCCGTGTTCGCCTTCGAGGACGGGTACGGCGTGGTACGGCCCGGCGGGACCGGGGCGGCCGACGGCCCGCCGGGCGGGGAGGCGCTGCGGGAGGCCGCCGAGAAGTGCCCCTCGCAGGCGATCACCCTTACGGAATAGGACTCTCCGGTACCGGAGGGGCCGCCGGGGTCGTCGGGGCCGGGGGCCAGGTCCAGCCGGAGTCGGCGAGCGCGCGGGCCCGGGCCTCCGCGATCGTCATGCGCGCCTGGCGTTCGGCGGGGTCGACATGGGCCGCCTGACCCGTGACCTGTCCTTCCCACTTGCGGTACAGCAGCCCGGCCCGCGCCGTGAACCAGCCACGGCTCACCGCGCTCAGCGCCAGCAGCAGGCCGGTGTCCTCCGAGGCGGGCAGCGCCATCCAGCCGCCCAGGGCGAGGAGCAGGTTCCGCCGTACGCAGAGGGTGGCCGGATGGACCGGGGCGAGGAAGTCGTTGCGCTTCCACCGGGCGAGGACGGTGCCGCGCTCGACCGGGCCCTCGTCGGGGTCGCCGGGGAAAGAGGCCGTGGAGCCGTCGGGCAGCAGGTCCAGGACCCGGCACGTCGTCCACCCGACCGTGGGGTCCGCCTCCAGCACGGCCAGGTCGCGGGCGAGCGCGCCCGGCGTGAGCTGGTCGTCGGCGTCGAGCACCTTGACGTACGTGCCCCCGGCGCGCGCCAGCGCGATGGTGCGGGCGACCCCGGGCCCGCCGGGCCGGCCCTGGCGGAAGGTCACGCGCGCGTCGTCCGGGACGTACGGGCGGACCCGGTCCGTGGTGCCGTCCTCCTGGACGACCCAGTCCCACTCCCAGCCGGCGGGCAGCACCTGCGCGCGCAGGGACGCGTACGCCTGCGGCAGGTAGCGGGCGGACGGGCCGTGGACAGCGGTGACAACGGTGACGCGCCGGCTCACGGCAGCACTCACCACCTTTCCGGGCGGGGCCTGTTGCTCGCTGCCAGCATGGCGTACCGGCCGGCCCCCGAATGCGCGAGACCCCCGGCCGAGCCCGGCCGGGGGTCTTTCCGTGTCGACTGGTGCGTACGCAAGTCGCCGTGGTGTCGAGACGTTGCGGTACTGCGGTGGGGGAGGATCAGCAGTCGAGCGAGTCGGAGGGGTGCTCGGATTCCGTGGTCTCCGCCTGCGTCTCCGGCAGGGAACGGTGGCGGCAGCTGGGGGACTTGCCGTGGGCCTCGGCCCGGATCCGCTGCTTCATCGTGGGGGGCAGGGCCCTGGCGTGGGACCAGGCCCAGTGATGGGGCGCCGGGACCGTCGGGGCCGTGCGCTGTGCGGTGCGGGGACTCTCGGTCCGGGGTCCGGCCGCGGCGGCGGTCGCGGAGGTGGCGGTGACGAGTCCGAGCGCCGTGCACAGCGCGAGGAAGGCGGTGACGATGGCGGTCCACAGCTTCATGACCTTGTTCCGGGCCATGGCCCCTCACTTTCGGGTTGGGCGATTTGCGTACTTTCCTCATGATGTGTATGAGGATCGCGAAGTGGTGGACCGACGCCCGTGGCGCGTGGATGTTCAGATGAACACCACTCGAATGGGTGCAAGGCGGCGAAAAACGCCCGAATCCGGCCGAGGGTGAGCGAAGACGGAACAAAGTCACCGTCCGTGCGGGCGCGGTCACCCTCCGGTCCCCATGCCGTCCGACCTGGCCTATTGCGCTGTCGGGGGCGGGAGTTGGGCCGCCACGCAGGTCACCGATCGATATCGGTCGGTGTGTATAGTCGGGCGCCAGAGGTCCCCTACGTCAAGGAAAGACGAGGTCGCGCGGTGAAGAAGCTGCTCCTGGTCGCACTGGCCGCCATCGGCGGGCTCCTCGTGTACCGCCAGATCCAGGCGGATCGCGCCGAGCAGGATCTGTGGACGGAGGCGACTGACTCCGTGCCCACGGGTTCGTGAGTCCCGATACCCCGAACTGAACCGACCCCGGCCGCCTGCGCGGTCGGGGTTTTGCGTTGTCCGGGGGCCTTTGGCGGGCGCCTCGTGTTGCGCGGGCCCGAGGGGTGAGGTAGCTGGGCGGGGCGGTCGCCGGATGTTGCCGGGCGTTTCGGACGGGCGTACGCGTTGCCCGGATGGCGCAGGGCCGGCCGGGGCAGGATGGGGCACGGTCCGCGGCGTGCCGGTCCGAGGCAGCGCGGCGGGCCCGGTGGGGCGGCGACGACTGGGGGTGGCGCGTGCGCGGGGGTACGGCGGTGGGTGTGCGGCGCGTGCGTGGGCGGCGCGTGCGTGGGCGTGCGGCGGTGGAAGTGTGGCGCGTGCGCGGCTGTACGGCGGTGGAAGTGTGGCGCGAGCGCGGGGGTGCCGCGCCGGGCGCGTGGTGGCGGGCCGGCGCCGCGCGGTGCGCCGTGAGCGCGCTGCTGGCACTCTGCGCCGCGCTGGCCCTGCCGGGCGCCGCCCCGCGCGCGACTGCGGCCCCGCTCGCGCCCGCCGGTGTTCCGCGTGCCGCCGCCCCCGTCGCCGCCGGTGTTCCGCGTGCCGCCGCCCCCGTCGCCGCCGGTGTTCTCCGTGCCGGTGACCCGCCGGCCGAGGGCGGGCGGCCCGGCGCGTACGCCTTCGCTCCCGGTGCCCGGACCGTCGAGGGTGCCGGGGCGGCCGCGGACGCCGCGCTGCTGGAGCCCGGGCGGACCTACCGCAGCTCCCTCCCCCGCGACGGCAGGCTCTACTACCGCCTGCGCCTCGCGGCGAAGGACACGGCGTACGTCCCCGTCACCGCCGTACCGCCGGCGGACGCCACCGTCACCTCCACCGACGGCATCCGGGTCTCGCTGCGGGACGCGCACGGCACCTCCTGCGCCTACGCCTCCGCCCGCTTCGGCGCCGGGCTCAGCCCCCGCCCGGTCACGGCCGTCGGCCAGCGCGAGGCCGGCAAGGCGCTGTGCCAGGGCGGGGGCACCTACCACCTGCTCGTGGAGCGTCTCGACGAGCAGGGCTCCGGCGCGGCGGCGCAGGACAGGCCGTGGGACCTGGAGATCGCACCCGCCACGGAGCCCGGCCTTGCGCGGGCCGGTGCCACCACCGCGCCGCCCGCCCCGGGCTCCGCCACGCCGGAGCCCCTCGCCGGAACCGCCCGCGACCGCCGCGGAGGCACCGGTTTCGCCACGGCGCGCCCCCTGGGCCAAGGGGTGTGGCGGACCGGGCTCGTCCCCGGCGAGACCCGCTTCTACAAGGTGCCGCTGGAGTGGGGCCGGCGGCTGCACGCCACCGCCGGGCTGAGCGGCGCCCCGGGCCACGGCTATGTCGGCGGGGCCCTGGACCTCTCCGTCCACAACCCGGTCCGCGGCCATGTCGGGGACCTCGCGCTCGGCTACACCGGTACCGCGAAGTCCGCCGCTCTCGCCCCGCTCCCGCCCGTGGAGTACGCCAACCGGTACGCCGTTCCCACCGGGGTGACCACCGTCCGCTTCGCCGGCGACTACTACCTCGTCCTGCACCTCAGCGCACGGCTGGCCGACACCTTCGGGCGGGGACCGTTCGAGGTGACCCTGCGGATCCGGGTGGACGGACGGGCGCACGCGGGACCCGAGTACGCCGGCCGGCCCGTCCCGGCCGACGTCTTCACCGTCACCGAGCAGGACCGCGAGGCCGTGCCGACCGGTGCCACCGGGGGTGTGGACCACCGGCTGATGCGGGTCCTGGCCGTCGGCGGGATCGGCGGCGGGACCGCGCTGCTGCTGCTCCTCGGCGGGTGGACGGTGGCGGCCCGGCGCGCTCAGACCCGGGCCAGCGCCCAGAAACCCACCGCGTAGCAGGCGAGTGCCAGCAGCAGGATCGGGACCACGGCCCTGGCCGGGGGACCGGGGCGGCGGCGGGCCCGCCGCCGCCCCCGCGCCGGCCCGGACGGCGCGGGACGGTCCGGGGCGGGCGGTGGCACCCGTGGATCACGGGTGGTGTACGCGGCGGTGGTGGTGTCGGCGGGTGGGTGCGGGTCCGGCGGCGGTGCCGGAAACGGAGTGGGGAGCGGGGCGGGGAGCGGCCCCGACAGCGGGGTGGGCGGCGGGGACGCGAGGGGTGTCGGCAGCGGGGTGGGGAGGGGGCTCCACGGCGGGTCCGACGGCGGGACCGACGGGTGTGCCGGCGGTGCTGCCGGCGGTTCGGTGCGGGGCGGGTACGGGAGCGGGAGGGGCGTCGAGGCGGGCGTCGAGCCGGGGGCCGGGGGGTGCTGGGGAGGCGGCAGCCGGAAGCTTCCGGTGTCCGACAGGGAGCCGGTGTGGGTGGGCGGGCCGGGACGCGGGCCCGGGGGTCTGGCCGGACCGGTGTCCGTGCCGGTCTCCGTGCCGGTGTCCGCGCTCCCGTCGGCACGGTCGTCCGCGCGCGGTTCCGGTTGTGGTTCCGGTCGGGGCTCCGCCCGCGGCTCGGCCTCCGGCCCGCCGTCCGGGGCCGTCGGCGAGCCGCCGCCGGACGGCAGTTCCATGGCGACGCCTGATGCCCGCCGCAGGGGCCCGTCGGGGCCGAAGCCGGGCGGCAGCGGCCCGAGTTGGTCGAAGATCTCGATGAGCTCGTCGTCGGGGCCGGGTTCGGGGAGGAGTTCCGCGGCGGCGGCGAGTGCCTTGCGCGCCCCCGTGGCGGTACGGAAACGGTGCACGGGATCGGGCTGGAGCAGCGTGGCGACGACCTGCCAGAGCGGTTCCGGAACGCCCTTGGGCGGACCGGGTGTTCCGTGTTCGAGGAAGTACTGCACGAGAGCCTTGGCGTCGGGCTTGGCACCCTCCAGGAGGTACAGGGCGACCAGTCCGACGGCGAACAGGTCGGCCGGGAAGTCGGGTTCGGCGCCCATCATCTGCTCGGGGGCGAGGTAACCCGGGGTGCCCACCACGAGGTTGGTCTCCGTCAGCCGGGGTTCACCGAGCCGCATGGCGATGCCGAAGTCGGACAGCCTGAGCCGCGGCCGGCCGGTGCCGGTGGCTTCCAGCAGCACGTTGGCGGGCTTGATGTCGCGGTGGACGACGTCCTCCGCGTGGACGGCGGCGAGCCCGGACAGCAGCTGGTCGAGCAGCGTGCACACGAACGCCGGCGGGAGCGGGCCGTAGTCCCCGACGAGGTGCACCAGGGAGCCGCCGGCGACCAGGTCCATGGTGAAGAGCACCTTGTCGTCGTCGGCGGCCCAGCTGGCCGGAGCGAGGACGTGCGGGTGGTCGATGCGCAGGCCCTGCTCGCGCACGAAGCGGAGCAGGGAGTGGGCGTCGCGCTGCTGGAGGACCTTGGCGGCCACGTAACGCCGTCGGCGGTGGTCCCAGGCGCGCCACACGGCGCCCACCCCGCCGCGTCCGATCGGGTCGGCCAGCTCGTACCGGCCGGCGAAGACCTCACCCATGGCAGCCGCCGCTCCTCCCCCTAGCCCGACGAAGTCCCCGCGCCCCCGTGTGCCCCCCGCTCCCCTTCCCTACCCAGGAGAAGAGCGATACGCGCCCGCACCCCGGCGCTCCCGCGCCACCGCACCGCGGACGCCGTCGCGCCACCGCACCTCGGACGCCGTCGCGCACCCCGTGCGCCCCCCGGCGCTCCCGCGTCCCGTGCGCCCCCCGGCGCTCCCGCGCCACCGCACCCCGTGCGCCCCCCGGCGCTCCGGTCCGCCCGGACCCCTCCGGTGGACCGGTCCGGTGGGTCAGTTCTGGTGGGACTGGTAGTGCGCGACGGCGTCCGAGGTGCGGCCGGCGCCGTACACCCGGAGGAACTCGGCCAGTTCGGGGTGGCTCGGGGCGAGGGCGTCCGCGGCGTCGATGATGTCCCCGGCGGCGGCCACCGAGCGGAGCAGCGACTGGATCTCGCGGACCACGCGCTTGACCGTGGGCGCACCCGAACTGTTCGTGGTCTGCGTGGTGTTGCTCAGCACGGAACCCCCCTGCGACTTCTTGATCTCGTCCATGCGCTCCGTCGCCTCGGCGGCGCTGACGCTGCCGTCGGCGACCTGGGACGCCAGCTCCTGCAGCAGCTGCACCCGCTGGACCACCGCGGGGTTGCCGATCTTGGCGCGCTGGCCGCTCATCAGCTGCGAGAGCATCGGGGCGGAGAGCCCCAGCACGGCGGCGAGGCGCGCCTGGTTCAGCCCGAGATCGTCGATGAGCTTACGGAACAGCGCCCCCAACGGCTCTCCGTACCAGTTCCGCTGGAGCTCCCGCGCTCTGGCGGTGGCTTCCTGCTGTGCGGCGTCCATTGCGTCTCCCCATCGCTTCCCCTGAATACCGCGGTTCGCTGTAGCGAACCACGTCGAGCATCTTACGGAGCGTGGTCATCCGCGGGGACCCCCAATCTTTTTGCGGGATACGGGGGGTGACCCGGTACTCTGGTCTGCGGCACCAGCCGGAGCCCACATCCTCCGGCCGGTCCTTCCTTCCCGGGGCCTTAGCTCAGTTGGTAGAGCGCCGTCTTTGCATGGCGGATGTCAGGGGTTCGACTCCCCTAGGCTCCACATTCCGAGAGCCCCTTTGACCTGCGTGAACGTCGGTCGAAGGGGCTTTTCGCATGCCCGCGTGATGCCGGGTGGCGGCGCGGGTGGCGTGTGATGGCACCAGATGGCACATGGTGGCACTGTGTGGCGTCAGGTGGTGCCATCAGGTGCCATCCGGCCCCGTGCTGGGTGTGCCACAAGGTGTCGCGCCACCGGTTCCAGCGCTCCGCCTCTCCCATTTTCGCAGGTCAACGCGGTGACGCCGGTGCCGTGCCATGCAGCCGGCGCCACAGTGGGTTGCGTTGGTGCCATTGTGGTGCCATGATGGCGTCATGGACCTCACCCCGTACATCGACACCCTCCGCCGTGAACTCGCGGTGGCCGCCGAGGCCGGCGGCGAAGACGCCCGTGAGCTGGCCGAGAGGCTCACCGCTCCGCTGGAGTCGGCGACCCGGCTGACGATGCTCAACGTGCTCTCCGCCGCGATGGACGAGATCACCCGTGAACTCGCCCCCGGTTCGGTCGATGTGCGGCTGCGCGGACTCGACCCCGATTTCGTGGTGACGCCGCCGTCCGGTGGCGGCGGCCGGGCGGAGCCCGCGGCGCCCGCCGAGCCGCTCAGGGCACCGGCCCCCGTCGAGGGCGACGAGGGCGGCACCGCCCGCGTCAACCTGCGGCTGCCGGCCCACCTCAAGACCCGTGCCGAGGAGGCCGCGAGCCGCGAGGGCCTGTCGGTCAACGCGTGGCTGGTGCGGGCCGTGTCGGCCGCGGTCGAGGGCGGCACCCGGCCGCGTACGGCGGAGAAGAGCCAGAGCGTCGGGCAGAGCTTCACGGGCTGGGTGCGCTGACCGCGCCCACACCCGCACCCGCACCCCGCACCACTGCACCCCGCGCACTGAAACCCCGCACCCCGCACCACTGCACCGCTGCACCCCGCACCACTGCCACCCCCACCACTTCACCCACCACGTCCCACCAGCGGGGACGCCATGTAGACCCAAGAGGACGGGACAGTCATGCCTTCTTTCGACACCCCCGAAGCGATCTCGGCCACGGCGCGCGTGGAGGCCGGCTCCATCCAGTTCACCGCGGGCGACCGCCACGACACCGTCGTCGAGGTGCGGCCCCGCGACCCGAAGAAGGACCTCGACGTGCGGGCGGCCGAGCAGACCGAGGTCACGTACGTGAGCGGCGTACTGAACGTCACGACGCCCAAGCCCCACCTGTTCGGGCTCGGCCGCACCGGGACCGTCGACATCACGGTCGAACTGCCCGCCGGTTCACGGGTCGACGTCACGGGCTCCTGGGCCCAGGTGCTCGGCGAGGGCCGGCTCGGCGAGGTCCGCGTGAAGACCTCGGCCGGTGATGTCCGCTTCGACACGACCGGTCCCCTCCAACTGACCGCCTCGCACGGCTCGATCACCGTGGACCGGGTCGAGGGCATGGCCGAGATCACCACCAGCTCCGGCAGTGTGCGCGTCGGCCTCGTCGACGGCCCCGCCGTCCTGAAGAACTCGCACGGCACCACGACCGTCGGCGCGGCCACCGGTGAGCTGCGGGTGAGCGGCGCCAACGGCGACATCGAGATCCGGCGCGCCGAGGACTCGGTCACCGCCACCACCGCCCACGGCACCCTGCGGGTGGCCGAGGTGGCGCGCGGGACCGTCCAGTTGGAGACCCACTACGGCGCCATCGACATCGGCGTCCGGGCGGGCACGGCCGCCTGGCTCGACGTCAGTTCCGAGTCCGGCCAGGTGCGCAACGCGCTCGCCGCGTCCGGCGCCCCGGAGGAGACCGAGGACACCGTCAAGGTCCGCGCCCGCACCCGCTTCGGCAACATCGACATCCGCCGCGCCAAGGTCTGAGGCGGCTCGCCGGGCCGGATCGCGGGCCCGGAGACACGGACCTCGCCGTCGTCCGGCCGGATCAGGCCCTGAGCGCCGCCGGGCGCCGCCCCCACCCATTCCAGCCTCCGAACGGAGGGCCCCATGGCCAAGTCTGTCATGTCCACGTCCACCGAGACGGTCGGTGGGCAGTCGCCCGTCGCCGTCTCCGCCACCGGTCTGCGCAAGTCGTACGGCGACAAGACCGTGCTCGACGGCATCGATCTGCGGATCCCGGCCGGTTCCGTGTTCGCGCTGCTCGGACCCAACGGCGCGGGCAAGACCACCGTCGTGAAGATCCTGTCCACGCTCATCGGCGCCGACGGCGGGCAGGTCCGGGTCGCGGGCCACGACCTCGCCGCCGACCCGCAGGCCGTACGGGCCGCGATCGGTGTCACCGGGCAGTTCTCCGCCGTCGACGGGCTGATCACCGGCGAGGAGAACATGCTCCTCATGGCGGACCTGCACCACCTCTCCAAGCGGGAGGGACGCCGGGTCACCGCCGACCTGCTGGAGCGGTTCGACCTCACCGCGGCCGCGACGAAGCCGGCCTCGACCTATTCCGGCGGTATGAAGCGCCGCCTCGACATCGCGATGACGCTGGTCGGCAGCCCGCGGATCATCTTCCTGGACGAGCCGACCACCGGCCTCGACCCGCGCTCGCGGCACAGCATGTGGCAGATCATCCGCGAGCTCGTCACGGACGGCGTCACCGTCTTCCTCACCACGCAGTACCTGGAGGAGGCCGACGAACTGGCCGACCGCATCGCCGTGCTCAACGACGGCAGGATCGCCGCCGAGGGCACCGCCGAGGAGCTGAAGCGGCTCGTCCCCGGCGGGCACATCCGGCTCCGCTTCACCGACCCGGCCGCCTACCGGAGCGCCGCCTCCGCGCTGCGCGAGGCCACCCGGGACGACGCCGCCCTCACGCTGCACATCCCCAGCGACGGCAGCCAGCGCGAGTTGCGCTCCGTCCTGGACTGGCTGGACTCGGTCGGCATCGAGGCCGACGAGCTGACCGTGCACACCCCCGACCTCGACGACGTCTTCTTCGCCCTGACCGACGGTGCCGGCGTCCCCGACCAGCGCAAGGAGACCACCCGATGAGCGCCCGCCCGGCCCCCCTCGCCCCCGCCCGCCCCGGCCTCCCGGCTCCCGCCCGCCCCACGCGGATCCCGCTCGCCGTGCGCGACTCCGCCACGATGCTGCGGCGCAACCTGCTGCACGTGCGGCGCTACCCGTCGCTGACGCTGAACCTGCTGCTCACACCGGTCATGCTGTTGCTGCTCTTCGTCTACATCTTCGGCGACGTGATGAGCGCCGGCATCGGGGGCGGCGGGGCGGACCGGAGCGACTACCTCGCCTATCTCGTCCCGGGCATCCTGATGCTGACCATCGGCGGCACCACGATCGGCAGCGCGGTGTCCGTCGCCACCGACATGACCGAGGGCATCATCGCCCGCTTCCGCACGATGGCGATCCACCGCGGGTCGGTGCTCATCGGGCACGTCGTCGGCAGCGTGCTGCAGTGCGTGATGAGCGTGGTCCTCGTCGGGGCCGTCGCGGTGGCCATCGGCTTCCGGGCCACGGACGCCACCGCGCTGGAGTGGATCCTGGCGGTGGGGCTGCTGACGCTCGTCGCCCTGGCGCTCACCTGGATCGCCGTCGGGATGGGCCTGTCCAGCCCGAACGCCGAGGCGGCCAGCAACAGCGCCCTGCCGCTGATGGTCCTGCCACTGCTGTCCAGCGCCTTCGTGCCGATCGACGCCATGCCGGGCTGGTTCCGGCCGGTCGCCGAGTACCAGCCGTTCACCCCGGCCATCGAGACGCTGCGCGGGCTGCTGCTCGGCACCGGCATCGGCCACAACGGGTGGCTGGCCGTCGCCTGGTGCCTGGGACTCGCGGTGCTCGGCTACTTCTGGTCGACCGCGAAGTTCGACGCAGGCTCCGAGTAGGGGGCCGACGGCGCGGGCCGCTTCCCGTGCCGGGCACCACCGAGGGCGGCGTACTCCGGCACCGCGCCGGCGTACGCCGCCCGGCCGTGTGCGGCGGCTCAGGTGAAGGCCGGGTCGAAGCGGCCGTAATGCCGTTGCTCCGCATCCACACTACTCAGTTGCCCCCGCGGCCAGGTCTATCAGCTGTGCCACCGCAATGGCGTGCACGGCGCACCTCGCGGCGCATTCACGGTGACGGGCCCCCTCCCGCCCGAGGAACGGGGCGGGAGAGGGCCCGACGAGGGGTACACGGCCGGCCTACGCCTGATCGTCGCGGTCCGCCGCGTCCTCCTCGGCCTGCTTCGCCTGCACCTCGGGATCCAGCCCCGAAGCACCCGTGCCGTCCACCGCGGTGATCCGCGGTGCGTCCGGCACCTCCGTCGCCGCGGGCGGCTCCACCAGCCAGTCCGGGTTGGCCTGCTTGTCCCACCACTTCCAGGCCGCGAAGGCGCCGCCCGCCACGACGGTCAGCAGCCCGAGCGCCTTGACGGCACGGCCCGCCCGGCACCGCCGCTCATTGCGCCGGGCCAGCTTCTGGATCTGCTGCGCCGAGACCTGCCCCCGCAGCGCGGCCAGAGCGGCCGCGCCCCGCGCGGCAGCCTCCTCACGCACCGGAGCCGCCGCGGCAACGGCATGCTCGATCCTCGGACGCGAATACTCGGCGGCCTGCCGGGCGGCCTTACGGGTACGGACGGCAGCCTCCTGCGCGGCCAGGTCCACCTTCGGCGGCACATGCGCGCGGGCCTGTTCCAGCCGTGGGGCGAGCCGGGCGTCGTACTGCACGCGGGCCTGCTCCGCGGCCTGCGACACCACGGGCGCCAGCCGTACGCGTGCCTCCTGCGCGTAGTACGCGGCACGCTCCTTGGCCGTGTCGGCGTAAGGCGCCACCACTTCCGCGGCGTGCAGCACGCTGTCCTTCGCCGAGCCGGTCGCGGCGCGCACGCTGTCGATGCGGGTCACGGGTTCCTCCTCCTCGGTGGCGTACGGTATTTCGACTTTCCACCCTTTTACGGATCATGCCTGCCGACGAGCCATGCGGCATGCGCGGACGGGCATCCGGGTGCCGATCACCCCATCCAGCATTATTCAGGGCAAAAAGGGCCCGTCGTCGACACTGCCACGAATCACCGGCGCGCGCCGCCCCACCACCGCACGCCACGACCGCCCGACGACGCCGGGCCGGGTCCGTGCAAGGATCGAAGCGTCGCGGCGGACGACACGAAAACGGAAGGCAGACCGTGGCCGAGCAGCTGTATGCCACCTTCAAGACCACCCTCGGCGACATCGAGGTCCGGCTCTTCCCGCTGCACGCCCCCGTCACGGTCAGAAACTTCATCGAGCTCGCCCGCGGCGAACGCGAGTGGACCCACCCCGGCACCGGCCGCAGAAGCAGAACCCCGCTCTACGACGGCACGGTCTTCCACTCCGTCATGGAGGGCTTCATGATCCAGGGCGGCGACCCGCTCGGGAACGGCATCGGCGGCCCCGGCTACGGCTTCGAGGACGAGATCCACCCCGACCTCACCTTCGGCACCCCCTACGTGCTGGCCATGGCGAACGCCGGACCGGGCACCAACGGCTCGCAGTTCTTCATCACCGTCACCCCGAGCACCTGGCTGAACGGCAAGCGCACCATCTTCGGCGAGGTCACCGGCCCGGCGGGACGGAAGGTCGTCGACGCCATCGCACGCGTGCCCACCGGACGCAACGACCGCCCACTGGAGGACATCGTCCTCAAGACGGTGGTCGTCGACGTACGCGAGAGCTGAGACCCGGCGCCGCGCGGCCGGGGAGAACCGGCACCACGGACCCGGGAAGGGAACCAAACGCCCCCCTCGTCCGTAAAGATGAGCGAGCGGCACCACACCCGCGGAGCAGCACGGCTGCGCGGACGGACAGCCACCGACCGACCACGACACCAGCAAGGGGAGCCCTGATGGACCAGGCCGCAGGGAGCGCGCAGGACGCCCGGAGCGTGCCCGTGTGCTACCGGCACCCGGACCGCGAGACCGGCGTGCGCTGCACCCGCTGCGACCGGCCCATCTGCCCGGAGTGCATGGTCAGTGCCTCGGTCGGCTTCCAGTGCCCCGACTGCGTCCGCGACGGCTCCGGCACCGGACACGCCCCCGGGGCGTCCCGGCCCCGCACGCTCGCCGGCGGCACGGTCGCGGCCGACCCCCGCCTGCTCACCAAGATCCTCATCGGGATCAACCTGGCGGTGTTCGTCGCGATCCAGGCCGACCGCTCGCTCCTGGAACACGTGGTGCTCTACGGCGCCTGGCCGCCCAAGCCGTTCGCACCGACCTCCGGCGTCGCCGACGGCGAGTGGTACCGCTTCGTGACGTCGATGTTCGCGCACCAGGAGTACTGGCACATCGCCTTCAACATGCTCAGCCTGTGGTGGATCGGCGGCCCCCTCGAAGCGGCCCTCGGACGCACCCGCTACCTGGCCGTCTACCTCGTCTCCGGACTGGCCGGCGGCGCGCTGACCTACCTGCTCACCGCCCCGGCGACCCCCTCGCTGGGCGCCTCGGGCGCGATCTTCGGCCTGTTCGGTGCCACCGCCGTGCTGATGCGCCGGCTCAACTACGACATGCGGCCGGTCATCGCGCTGCTGGTGATCAACCTGATCATCACCTTCGGCTGGGGCAGCATCTCGTGGCAGGCGCACATCGGCGGTCTCGTCGCCGGTGTCGTCACCGGGTACGCGATGGTCCACGCGCCGCGCGAGAAGCGGGCGCTGGTGCAGTACGGCACCTGTGCCGTCGTCCTGGCCCTGTCGGTGGCGCTCGTGCTGGTCAGGACCGCTCAGCTCACCTGATTCCGAACCGTTGTCCACAGCCTGTGGCGGATCCTGTGCGCGCTGTGCGGGCACAGCTGTGCCCCCTGTCGCTCGGATGTGTTTCCGCAGGTGGGACAGGGGGCGAACGGGTGTCTGAGGGATGCGGGACCAGTCACACCGGCGTCAACACCCGATGAGTTATCCACAGATCGTCTTTCTTTTCCCCATGTGGAAAAAGGCTGTGGATAACTCAGTGGATAGCCGTGGGCAGAGCTGTGGCCGGTCGGCCGGTCCGGCTCACTTCCACTGCGTGGAGACACCGAAACCGGCGGCGATGAAGCCGAAGCCGACCACGATGTTCCAGTTGTCCAGGCTGTCGACCGGCAGGGAACCGTCGGTCACGTAGAAAACGACGATCCAGGCCAGGCCGATGAGGAACATGGCCAGCATGACCGGCGCGACCCAGGCGCGGTTGGTGAGCTTGATGGCCTGCGCCTGCTTCGCCGGAGGCGGCGTGAAGTCGGCCTTCTTGCGGATACGTGACTTCGGCACGAGGGTCTCTCCTGTCGATGCGCTGCGTGGCCGCGCAGGTAACTGGGTCGGGCTCGGGGCAGCGTACAAGGGGCCAAGATGACGACTCTGTGTGCTCCCCCGGGCGTCCGTTAGCGTAGTGCTTCCGTGGCGCTGAAGGAGATAAGGGTACGTTGAGCAATTCTGCCGACTCCCCCGGGACGGGATCAACGGGTTCCGGCCCCGTCCGCCCGCGACCGCGTTTCCGGCCGGTGCGGGTGCTCACGGCGGCCGTCTTCGCCCTCGCCGGGCTGATCTTCTTCACCAGCTTCGACACGGCCAAGGGCACCGACATCCGTCAGGACGGCTCGCTGCTGAAGCTGTCCGACCTCATCCAGCAGCGCAGCCGCAAGAACAAGGAACTGGACGAGTCCAACGCCACCCTGCGCGACAGCGTCGAGTCGCTCGCCGAGAGCGACGACGGCAGCACCAGGGCCGAGGACGAGCGGCTGGGCCGGCTGGAGAAGAACGCGGGCACGCGGAAGCTGACGGGCGAGGCGATCACCGTCACCCTGGACGACGCCCCGCCGAACGCCACCGCCAAGCTCCCCGGCTACCCCGAGCCGCAGCCCGACTACCTGGTCATCCACCAGCAGGACCTGCAGGCCGTGGTGAACGCGCTGTGGCAGGGCGGCGCCCGGGGCATCAAGGTGATGGACCAGCGGCTGATCTCCACCAGCGCGGTGCGCTGCGTCGGCAACACGCTCATCCTGCAGGGCCGGGTGTACTCACCGCCGTACAAGATCACGGCCGTCGGGGAGCCGGAGCGGCTGAAGCGGGCGCTCGCGGAGAGCAAGGCCATCCAGACCTACATGGTCTACGTGAACGTCTACGGCCTCGGCTGGAGAGTCACCGACGACGGGACGGTCACGCTCCCCGGTTACTCCGGCACCGTGGACCTGCACTACGCCAAGCCCGTGGAGTAGGCCGTGCCGACCGCCGTTGAGGCGATCGGTTCCGTCCCCCGTACCTCCGGGTACACACGTCCGGTGGTCCGGTCGCCCCTCGATTCCGCACAGCTTGTGGAGGCAGGCGAACGGAGGGCCCTGCGCCGTTAGTCTGGTGACGTACGGCGTGGGTCTGGTGCCGTAGGGGTTACGGAAGGGACGGCATGTACGGCTGGATCTGGCGGCATCTGCCGGGCAACGCGTGGGTGAAGGCACTCGTCTCGCTCGCTCTGGTCCTGGCCGTGGTCTACGTCCTCTTCCAGTACGTCTTCCCGTGGGCCGAGCCGCTGCTGCCCTTCAACGATGTGACGGTGGACAACCAGTGAGTGCGCGGATTCTCGTCGTCGACAACTACGACAGCTTCGTCTTCAACCTCGTCCAGTACCTGTACCAGCTGGGCGCCGAGTGCGAGGTGCTGCGCAACGACGAGGTGTCGACGGCGCACGCCCAGGACGGCTTCGACGGCGTGCTGCTCTCGCCGGGCCCCGGCACGCCCGAGGAGGCCGGGGTGTGCGTGGACATGGTCCGGCACTGCGCGTCGACCGGCGTGCCGGTCTTCGGCGTGTGCCTCGGCATGCAGTCGATGCAGGTGGCGTACGGCGGTGTGGTCGACCGGGCGCCGGAGCTGCTGCACGGCAAGACCTCCCTGGTCGAGCACGAGGGCAGGGGCGTCTTCGCGGGTCTGCCGTCGCCGTTCACGGCGACGCGCTACCACTCGCTGGCGGCCGAGCCCGCGACCGTGCCGGCGGAGCTGGAGGTGACGGCCCGGACGCGGGACGGGATCATCATGGGTCTGCGCCACCGGGAACTGCCCGTGGAGGGCGTGCAGTTCCATCCCGAGTCGGTGCTGACCGAGCACGGTCACCTGATGCTGGCCAACTGGCTGGAGGAGTGCGGCGACCGCGGTGCCGTGGCGAGGTCGGCGGGGCTCGCCCCGGTGGTGGGCAGGGCCACGGCGTGACCGCGCTGCGCCCCGAGCGCGAGGACGTGTACGGCGGGGGGCCGTACGAGTCCTCCGGCGGTGCGCGGTCGCACGGGGCGCGCCGGCAGGATCCGCCGACGGCCCCGTTGCCCCGGGTGGTCGAGGGGACGGGGCGGGGCGCCGCCGCGGAGCCGACGGTGCCGCCGGCCGCCGCCGACGAGGAGACGATGGCGCTGCGGATCGCGGACGTCGCGGGATCCGGATCCCTCCGTGGTGCCACACGGTCCTCTGCGGCGTCGTCGGACGCCGCAGCCGGAGGAGGCACGCCCGGCGGCCGCGCGGCCCGCAGGAAGGCCGCCAAGCGGCGTGGCGGGCGTCGGCGCGGCGCTGCCCGGGCGACGACGGTTGCGGCTCCGGCGGAGCGGGATCCGCAGCGGCCGCTGACCCGGGTGGAGGCCCGGCGCCAGGCCCGGCTGCGCAAGCCGAGTCCGGCGACGCTGGCGAGCCGGGCCATCGGCGAGGTGTTCATCACCACGGGTGTGCTGATGCTGCTGTTCGTCACCTACCAGCTGTGGTGGACCAACGTCCGCGCGCACGCGCAGGCCGGCAGCGAGACGCACCAGCTCCAGGACGACTGGGCCAGCGGGAAGCGCAGTCCGGGCGTGTTCGAGCCGGGTCAGGGCTTCGCCATCCTGCACATCCCCAAGCTGGACGTGGTGGCGCCCATCGCGGAGGGCATCAGCAACAAGCGGGTGCTCGACAAGGGCATGGTCGGGCACTACGGCGAGGCCCCGCTGAAGACGGCGATGCCGCAGGCGAGGACGGGGAACTTCGGTCTGGCGGCGCACCGCAACACGCACGGGGAGCCGTTCCGGTACATCAACCGGCTCACGCCCGGTGACGCGGTCGTGGTCGAGACGCAGGACACGTATTTCGTGTACAAGGTGACCTCGATGCTTCCGGTGACACCGCCGTCCAACACCAGTGTGCTGGACCCGGTACCGCCGGGCTCCGGCTTCACCGAGCCGGGCCGCTACATCACCCTCACCACCTGTACGCCGGAGTTCACCAGCAAGTACCGGTTGATCGTCTGGGGCAAGATGGTGCAGGAACGGCCGCGCAGCAAGGGCAAGCCGGACGCGCTCATCGAGTAGGGCTCATCGAGTAAGGGCAAGGGAACTGTGGCAGCGACCGCCGACGAGACCGAAGAGACCACGGACCCGCCCGAGCCGGAGCCGGCGGCGCCGCGGCGCCCGGGCCGGGTCGCGCTGGCGGTCAGTGTCTTCGGGGAACTCCTCATCACGGCGGGTGTCGTGCTCGGCCTGTTCGTCGTCTACTCGCTGTGGTGGACGAACGTGATAGCCGACCGCAAGGCGGCCCGGGAGGGCGACAGGGTCCGCGAGCACTGGGCGCAGCAGCGGGAGTCCGGTCCCGGCGCGCTCGACACCCAGGACGGCATCGGCTTCCTGCACGTGCCGGCGATGGGGAACGGCGAGGTGCTGGTCGAGAAGGGCACGGGCGCGGACGTCCTCAACGACGGTGTGGCCGGCTACTACACCCAGCCGGTGCGGGCGGCACTGCCCACGGACGGCAAGGACGGCAACTTCTCCCTCGCCGCGCACCGGGATGGCCACGGCGCGAAGTTCCACAACATCGACAAGCTGGAGAAGGGCGACTCGATCGTCTTCGAGACGCGGGACGACTGGTACGTCTACAAGGTGTACTCGGTGCTGCCGGAAACCTCGAAGTACAACGTCGAGGTCTTGGCGCCGGTCCCGGAAGAGTCCGGCAGGAAGAAGCCGGGCCGCTACATCACCCTGACGACGTGCACACCGGTGTACACGAGCCGCTACCGCTACGTGGTGTGGGGCGAGCTGGTCCGCGTGGAGAAGGTGGACGGCGAGCGGACGCCCCCGGAGGAACTGCGGTGAGCTGACCGGCCTCCTGCGGCGGCCCCAATGCAGCCGCCCGGGTCCGGGCCGGCACACGTGGGCCCCGGCCGGATGGTCCGGCCGGGGCCCACGCGTATCCGTCGGCGGGTGTCAGCCGCTGGTGCCACCGAAGAAGTCGGGGCCGCCGTCGTTGCCGTTCCCGCCGTCGTTGCCGTTGCCGCCGTTGCCGAAGCCGACGGTCGTCAGGGTGATGGTGGTGCCGGCCGGGTCGTCCACCTGGTCGTTCTGCTTCGGGTCCTGGGCGGCGACGATCGCGGTGTCGCTGCTGTCGCTGCCCTGCGCGAACTGGATGTTCGTGAAGCCCGCCGCGTTCAGGATCTGCCGGGCCACGGCGACCGTGCGGCCGCGGACGTCCGGGACCTGGGTCTTCTGCTGTTCCTGCGCCTTGCCGACGTTGATCGCGACCGGCGTGTTCTTGGAGACCTGCTGGCCCGCCGCCGGGTTGGTGCTCTGGACCTTGCCGTTCTGGCCGGGGTCGGTCACCGGGGTGTCGTTGCACGTCGGCGCCAGACCCTTGGCCTGGAGTTCGGCCTTGGCCTCGTCACAGCTCTTGCCGGTGACGTCG
Source organism: Streptomyces sp. NPDC013455 (assembly GCF_040632975.1). Classification (NCBI taxonomy): domain Bacteria; kingdom Bacillati; phylum Actinomycetota; class Actinomycetes; order Kitasatosporales; family Streptomycetaceae; genus Streptomyces; species Streptomyces sp. NPDC013455. The sequence goes on from NZ_JBEYCX010000018.1 coordinate 45,311, forward strand.
GGGACCGTGATCTTCTGCTCGGCCTTGGCGACCGTGAGGGTGATCGTGGTGCCCTTCTCGACCTCCTTGCCGAGGCTCGGGTCCTGCTCCAGTACCGTGCCGGGTTCCTCCGTCGAGATCTTCTCTTCCTTCTCGACGTTGAACTGGTACTTGTCGCCCTCCAGGGTCGCCTTGGCGTCGGTGAAGCTCTGGCCGAGGACACTGGGCACCGCCACCTTCGGCGCCCCCGTGGAGACGACGAGGTTGACCGTGGTGCCCTTGTCGACCTTGCTGCCCTGTTGCGGGTCCTGGCGGCAGACGTTGCCCGTGACCTGGTTCTCGCACTCCTTCTTGGTGATCGAGAGCTTCAGGTCGACGTTGTCGGCCATCTTCTCGGCCCGCTTCTGGGAGTTGCCCACGAACGCCGGCACGGTCACCTGGCCCTCGCCCGCGCCGTCGCCGCTGAACGCCCACTTGCCGATCAGGATCGCGCCGACCAGGACCAGCAGGCCCGCCACCACCAGCAGGATCGTGGAGGTGTTGGACTTCTTCTGCTGGCGGCGGCGGTCCGGCCGGTCGTCGTAGCCGTAGCCGCCGTCGTCGGCGTTCATGGGCGGGAGCATGGCGGTGGCCCCCGCGGCCGACTCCTGGCGCATGGCGGTCGTCGGCTGGTCGTCGGGGTAGCCGCCGTAGCCCACCGCGCCCATCGCGGCCGTGGCCGCGACCGGCTGGCCGTCCAGGCACGCCTCGATGTCGGCGCGCATCTCGTCGGCCGACTGGTAGCGGTAGTTCGGGTCCTTGACCAGCGCCTTCAGGACGATCGCGTCCATCTCGGGCGTGATCTCGGGGTCGAAGACCGACGGGGGCTGGGGTTCCTCGCGGACGTGCTGGTAGGCCACGGCCACCGGTGAGTCGCCCACGAAGGGGGGCCGCACCGTCAGCAGCTCGTACAGCAGGCAGCCGGTCGAGTAGAGGTCCGAGCGGGCGTCGACCTGTTCGCCCTTGGCCTGCTCGGGCGACAGGTACTGGGCCGTGCCGATCACGGCTGCCGTCTGGGTCATGGTCATGCCGGCGTCGCCCATGGCCCGGGCGATGCCGAAGTCCATCACCTTGACCTGGCCGTTGCGGGTCAGCATGACGTTGGCCGGCTTGATGTCGCGGTGGACGATGCCGTTGCGGTGTGCGTACTCCAGGCCCTGGAGGATGCCGATGGTCATCTCCATCGCGCGCTCGGGCAGCAGTTTGCGGCCGGAGTGCAGCAGCTCACGGAGGGTGGAACCGTCGACGTACTCCATCACGATGTACGGGATGGAGACCCCGTCGATGTAGTCCTCGCCCGTGTCGTAGACCGCGACGATCGCGGGATGGTTGAGCGAGGCGGCCGACTGGGCCTCCCGGCGGAACCGGGCCTGGAAGGACGGGTCGCGCGCGAGGTCCGCGCGCAGCGTCTTCACCGCCACGGTGCGGCCGAGGCGGGAGTCATGCGCGAGGTAGACCTCCGCCATGCCACCGCGGCCGAGCACCTGGCCCAGCTCGTACCGGCCGCCGAGGCGACGCGGCTCTTCCATAGCTACCTACCAGCCCTCTCCGTCGGTCTCGGCCGCGCCCCTGTGCGCGGCCGGAGGCGCTGCCGTCCGGGCCTACCGTACCCGGCTCGCTCCGTGTGACCTGGCCAAGCCCGTAACCCGATACAGGACCGGTATCGCAACGTGCGGCGATGTGAAAGTGATGTGAGCGGCGTCACTTCGGGTGATCGGTGAGGTCACTTCTCGGAGTCGATGACCGCCTCCATGACGTTCTTCGCGATCGGTGCGGCCAGGCCGCCACCGGAGATGTCGTCACGGTTGGCGCCCTCGTCCTCGATCACCACGGCGACGGCGACCGGCGAGCTGCCGTCCCCGAGCTTGGCGTAGGAGATGAACCAGGCGTAGGGGTTCTCGCTGTTCTCGACGCCGTGCTGAGCGGTACCGGTCTTGCCGCCGACCCGGACGCCGCTGATCTGCGCGTTCTTGCCGGTGCCCTTCTCGACCACCGTCTGCATCATGTCCTGCAGGATCTGCGCGTTCTGCGGCGACAGCGGCCGGCTCATCTCCTCCGGCTCGGTCTTGGCGACCGGGTCCAGGTTGGAGGACTGCAGCGAGTCGACCATGTACGGCTTCATCAGCTTGCCGTCGTTGGCGACGGCGGAGGCGACCATGGCCATCTGGAGCGGGGTGGCGGCGGTGTTGTACTGGCCGATGGAGGACAGCGCCGTCTGCGAGGGGTTCATGTTGTCGGAGAACACCGAGGCGTTGGCGCGGACCGGCGTGAACTGCTCGGAGTCGAAGCCGAACTTCTTCGCCATGGCGAGCATCTTGTCGTTGCCGAGGTCCGCACCGATCTTGCCGAAGACGGTGTTGCAGGAGTACTGGAGCGCGACCCGCATGGTCGCGTCCTTGCACGGGATGTTGCCCTCGTTCTTCAGCTCGGTCGTGGTGCCGGGCATGGTCCACGGCAGCGGTGTGTCGGTCTTCTGGTCGGCGGAGGTGTACTTGCCGTTCTCCAGCGCGGCCGCGGCCGTGACCACCTTGAAGGTGGAGCCCGGCGGGTAGGTCTCGCGCAGCGCCCGGTTCAGCATCGGGTCGTTGGGGTTGTACTTCTTCTGGAGCTTCTTCCAGGCCGCCGCGTCGTCGTTGCTGTTGCCGGCGAAGGACGAGGGGTCGTACGACGGGTAGGAGGCCAGCGCCAGTATCTTGCCGGTGGACGGCTCCAGGGCGACGACGGCGCCCTTGCCGCCCTGCCTGCGCAGGCCGTCGAAGGCGGCCTTCTGCGCGGCGGCGTTGAGCGTGGTGACGACGTTGCCGCCCTGCTGCTCCTTGCCGGTGATCATGTCGAGCGTCTTGCGGAAGAAGAGCCGGTCGTCGTTGCCGGTGAGGATGCCGTCCTCGATCGACTCCAGCTGGGTGGCACCGAAGGCCTGCGAGGCGTAGCCGGTGACCGGCGCCCACATGGGGCCGTTCTTGTAGGTGCGCTTGTACTTCAGGTCGTTCAGGCCGGTCTTGCTCGACTCGGCGGACCCGGTGATGGGATCGCCGTCGACGATGATGTCGCCGCGCGGGGTGGCGTAGCGGGCGATGGTGACGCGGCGGTTGTTCGGATCGTCCTTGAGGCTGTCGGCCTTCACGTACTGGAGGTAGTTGTCCCGCAGGAGCAGGGTCAGCACGAGGAGGCCGCAGAAGATCGCGATCCGGCGCAGGGGCTTGTTCATGACGGGCGGACCACCTGGGTCATCTCGGCGTCGGGGTTGCTGGCGGGGGCGGGCGCCGGGCGGCGCGCGGTGTCGCTGATGCGGATGAGGATGCCGATCAGCGCCCAGTTGGCCAGCACGGAGGAGCCGCCGTACGCCATGAAGGGCATGGTCATACCGGTGAGGGGGATGAGGCCCATGACGCCGCCGGCCACCACGAAGACCTGGAGGGCGAAGGCGCCGGACAGGCCGATGGCGAGCAGTTTGCCGAAGGGGTCGCGGGCGGCGAGGGCGGTGCGCACGCCGCGTTCCACGATCAGGCCGTAGATCAGCAGGATCGCCATGATGCCGGCCAGGCCGAGTTCCTCGCCGAAGGTGGCGAGGATGAAGTCGGAGTTGGCGGCGAACCGGATCAGGTCGGAGTGGCCCTGCCCCCAGCCGGAACCGAGGGTGCCGCCGGAGCCGAAGGCCCACAGGGCCTGCATGGCCTGCTCGGAGTGGAGGATGCCGTCGTTGGCCCCGCTGCGGCTGAGCTGGTACTCCCGCATCGGGTCGAGCCAGGCCTGTACACGGGTCTGGATGTGGGGTTCGAAGCTCGCCACGCCGACGGCGCCGGCCGCGGACATCAGCAGACCGAAGACGATCCAGCTGGTCCGCTCGGTGGCGACGTACAGCATGATGACGAACATTCCGAAGAACAGCAGCGAGGTGCCGAGGTCGGTCTCGAAGACCAGGATGAGGATCGAGATCGCCCAGACGACCAGGATGGGGCCGAGGTCGCGGCCGCGCGGCAGGTACAGGCCCATGAAGCGGCGGCTGGCGAGGGCCAGGGCGTCCCGCTTGACCATCAGGTAGCCGGCGAAGAAGACCGCGAGGACGATCTTGGCGAACTCGCCGGGCTGGAGGGAGCCCAGGCCGGGGATGCGGATCCAGATCTTCGCGCCGTAGATGTTCGCCCCGAGGCCCGGCACCAGCGGCAGGATGAGCAGCACCAGGGCGCAGAACATCGAGATGTAGGTGTAGCGCTGGAGGACGCGGTGGTCCTTCAGGAAGATCAGCACCACGACGAACAGGGCGATGCCCAGCGCCGTGTACAGCAGCTGGCGGGGCGCGGCCGTGACGAAGTTCGGCAGCGACTGGAGCAGCTTGGACTGGTCCAGCCGCCAGATGCACACCAGCCCGAGCCCGTTGAGCAGGGTGGCCAGCGGCAGCAGCAGCGGGTCGGCGTACGGCGCGAACTTCCGTACGGCGAGGTGGGCCACTCCGGCCAGCAGGCCGAGGCCGAGGCCGTAGCTCAGCAGGCCGCCGGGGACCTGGCCGTCGAGGGCCAGGCCCACGTTGGCGTAGGCGAACACCGGGATGGCCACGGCGAAGACCAGCAGGGCCAGTTCGGTGTTGCGGCGGCTCGGGGCGCCGATGGCGCCGATGGTGGACGTGTGGTGCGTCGGCGAATTCGTAGTACTGCTCATCGTGTGACGGGGCCTCTCACCGCTTGCCTACTGCTTACCGCACAGCGAGACGACCTTCTGCTCATCCTCCGAGAGAGTGGGGCCGGGGCTGGGGGTCGCGGACGGGGTCGTGGACGGAGGCTTCGAAGGGGACGCCGGGTTGGTCGGTGACGTCTTCGAGGCCGACGGGTTCGGGGTGGGGGAAGCCTTGGTGAAGGCGGTCTGCGTGGCGGTACCGGTGGTGCCGCCGGTGCTCCCCGTGCCGCCGGTGCCCTCGGCCTTGTCCCGGCCGTTCTTGGCGTTCTTGCGTGCCTCTTCGGCGGCCTGGCGCTCGGCCTGCTTGCGGCAGGCGGACGCCTGCACGGCCAGCTCCTGGACCTTCGTCCGGGCCGCCTGGAGGCCGCCCTCCGCGATCGTGGCCTTCACCTGCTTCTGCTGGTACGGCGGCAGGTACTTGAGTTCGATCTCGGGGTGGTCCTTCTCCACCTTCGACAGCGACACCCAGGCCAGGTCCTGGCTGATCCCGCGGTACAGCGCGACGTGCTCGTCCTTGACGCCGACGAAGTACTGCGTCTGCGTCCAGCGGTAGCCGCCGTACAGCCCGCCGCCGAGCACGGCCAGGGCGAGGGCGCCGTAGAGCGAGGTCTTCAGCCATCTGCGCTGCTTGCGCGGCTTGGTGAAGTCGCCCTCGGCGTACTCGCCGAAGCCGCCGGCCGGGTCGTAGCCGGTGGTGTCGCCGGAGCCGGGCGGGCCGAACTCGCCGCCGCCGTGTCCCTGGCCCTGGCGGCCCAGGTGGGAGGCGCGGCCGGCCGGCGTCTGCATGATGCCGTTGTCGTGCAGGTGGTGCTGGTTCTCGGCGACCGCGCCGACGACGACCGGCTGGTCGGACAGCTGTCCGGCGAGGGTGTCGCCGGTGTCCAGGTCGAGCACGTCGGCGACGATGACCGTGATGTTGTCGGGGCCGCCGCCGCGCAGCGCGAGCTGGATCAGTTCCTGCACCGTCTCCTGCGGGCCCTGGTAGCTGGCGAGGGTCTCCTCCATCGTCTGGTGGGAGACCACGCCGGACAGGCCGTCGGAGCAGATCAGGTAGCGGTCGCCGGCCCGGACCTCGCGGATCGACAGGTCGGGTTCGACGTGGTCGCCGCTGCCGAGGGCGCGCATCAGCAGGGAGCGCTGCGGGTGGGTGGTGGCCTCTTCCTCGGTGATGCGGCCCTCGTCCACCAGACGCTGCACCCAGGTGTGGTCCTGGGTGATCTGGGTGAGGACACCGTCCCGCAGCAGGTACGCGCGCGAGTCGCCGACGTGCACCAGACCGAGCCGCTGGCCGGTCCACAGCAGTGCGGTGAGCGTGGTGCCCATGCCTTCGAGCTGGGGGTCCTCCTCCACCATGGCGCGCAGCTGGTCGTTGGCGCGCTGCACGGCCTGGCCGAGGGAGGTGAGGATGTCGGAGCCGGGCACGTCGTCGTCGAGCGTGACCAGGGTGGAGATGACCTCGGAGGAGGCGACCTCGCCGGCGGCCTGGCCGCCCATGCCGTCGGCGATGGCGAGCAGGCGCGGACCGGCGTAACCGGAGTCCTCGTTGCCCTCCCGGATCATGCCCTTGTGCGATCCGGCGGCAAAGCGCAGTGACAGACTCATGCCCACCTCGCCCGTCGGCTCCGGGTACAGCCGGTCGTGTCGAGCCACACTGCCCACCCTCCGGTCGTGAGCGCGCCGGAGACCGGGTGGCGGCCTGCCGCTGCGTGCTCGCTCCGCTCGCGCTTATTCATGACGTGGCACTACTTCCGCAGCTCGATCGCGGTCTTGCCGATGCGGATCGGCGCGCCCAGCGGAATCGGTGTGGGGGTCGTCAGCCGGGACCGGTCCAGGTAGGTGCCGTTGGTGGAGCCGAGATCCTCGATGATCCACTGGCCGTCGCGGTCCGGGTAGATCCTGGCATGGCGGCTGGAGGCGTAGTCGTCGTCCAGCACGATGGTGGAGTCGTGCGCCCGGCCCAGGGTGATGGTCTGGCCCTGGAGCGCGACGGTGGTGCCGGTCAGTGTGCCCTCGGTCACGACCAGCTTGCTGGGGGCGTTGCGGCCGCGCCGGCCGCCGCCCTGCTGGTTGCGCTGCTGCGGCGGCGCGGCCTGCTGCCGGGTCTGCTGCCGGCCCGGCTGCTGCGGCCGGGCCGCTTCCCTACGGGATCCGCGCTGGGTGACGCGCGTACCGAACAGGTCGCTCCGGATGACCTGGACGGCCACGATCACGAACAGCCACAGTACGGCCAGGAAACCCAGCCGCATGACCGTGAGGGTCAGCTCTGACATTGCCCCCGCTTCACCCTTCGGCTTGCCTATAGATAACGGTGGTGCTGCCCACGACGATCCGCGAGCCGTCGCGGAGCGTAGCGCGGGTGGTGTGCTGCCCGTCCACCACGATGCCGTTGGTGGAGCCGAGATCCTGGATCGTCGAGGGCGTTCCGGTCCGGATCTCGCAGTGCCGGCGGGAGACGCCGGGGTCGTCGATCCGCACGTCGGCGTCGGTGCTGCGGCCCAGCACCAGCGTCGGGCGGGAGATCTGGTGGCGGGTGCCGTTGATCTCGATCCAGTAGCGGGTGCGTGCGCCGCTCATCGGGGCGGCCGCGGGCCGCTGGGTGGCGGGCTGCGGGTAGCCGTAGCCGCCGGGGCGGGTGCCGGGCGGCGGCGCGGACGGCATCGGGGGGGCTCCGGCGGGCGCGGCGGGCGGGTAGCCGTAGCCGCCCGGGGCGCTCTGGCCGGGGCGGCCGGCCGCCGGGGCGCCGGGGGCCTGCTGGTTGCTGGAGGAGGCGAGGGTGCGCGAGCGCACCCGGTACAGCCCGGTGTCCAGGTCGTCGGCCTTCTCCAGGTTGACCTTGATCGGGCCCATGAAGGTGTAGCGCTGCTGCTTGGCGTAGTCGCGCACCATGCCGGCCAGCTCGTCGCCGAGCTGCCCGGAGTACGGGCTGAGGCGCTCGTAGTCCGGCGCGCTCAGCTCCACGATGAAGTCGTTGGGCACGACGGTCCGGTCACGGTTCCAGATGGTCGCGTTGTTGTCGCACTCCCGCTGGAGTGCTCCGGCGATCTCCACGGGCTGGACCTCGGACTTGAAGACCTTGGCGAAGGTGCCGTTCACCAGACCTTCGAGACGCTGCTCGAACTTCTTCAGGACTCCCATGGGGCACCTCCTCCGTCCCTGCCGTCGTCTTGCCCTGCTCTGTGCCGCTGCCTTGCCGGGTACTTCCGGTACTGCTCACTGATCGTATCTACGCGCCCGCCAATCAGCCGGTTCCCCCAGCGGCTGCGCTTCGAACTCCTGGTGCGAGTCCTGCTGCCATGGATCGTAGAGGCGGGCGTAGACCAGTGTCCCGCACCTGGCTGTGGACCCGGTCCGCCTCCTGTGCAGACGGCCTGGACCGGTACGAGGTTGATACGTGAACCGTGTCTCCCTGATACGTGCGTCACCGCGCCCGCACGGGTCGGGCGGGGGCGGGGGCGCGGCGGGGGGCGGGGCGGGTGGCCAGGGAAGGGATGTGAATCCACCCCGTACGGCGTGCTAATGTTCTGGGTGTCGGAAGGGGCCGGCCCGAAAGGGCGGGAAACGGAAGACACACCCAATGCGCGGGTGGCGGAATAGGCAGACGCGCTGGATTCAGGTTCCAGTGCCCGCAAGGGCGTGGGGGTTCAACTCCCCCCTCGCGCACACAGAGGCTACGGGCCCATCGTGAAGACGATGGGCCCGTAGTCGTATGCGCGCAGGCCGCCGGCCGAGGCCTCGCTCCCGTGTGAGGAAGCTCTCAGCGGTGGGTGGCCTGCTGCCGCGCTGATGTGACGGGCCGTCGAGCGTCCGTGGCCGTGCCGGTTTCCACAGGTTCTGACGCGGGTGCGTCACCGGTTGTACGGTCTCCCCGAGTTGATGTTCGTACCCGCGCCCGTGCGAGGCGTGCGGCCAGTACGGGGAGGCGGTCGCGGTGGACGGAAGCGGTGGGGAGACGGCGGACCCGGTGGAGGGCGCGCGCCGGCTGCCCCGGGTGCACGGGTTCGCCCCGTGGCCGCCGCAGGACTCGCCCAAGGCGGAGGGCAAGGCGCTGCGCGCGAGCGTGCCGCGCTCCGCGCACGGCGCGCTCGACCTGGACGCCGACCGTCCCGACGCGGTGAGTGCGGTGACCGGGTCCAACGCCGGCCGCATTGCCGCACTGACCCCGCTGCGGGTGGGCCGGATGGCGGCCGGGCCCTTCGCCTTCCTGCGCGGCTCGGCCGGCCTCATGGCCCACGACCTGGCCCGCACTCCCATGACCGGGATCGGCACCCAGATATGCGGTGACGCGCACGCCGCCAACTTCGGTCTCTACGGCGACGCCCGCGGCGGCCTCGTCATCGACCTGAACGACTTCGACGAGACCGTGCACGGGCCCTGGGAGTGGGACCTGAAGCGGCTCGCCGCCTCCCTCGTCCTGGCCGGCCGGGAGGCGGGCGCCGACGAGGACACCTGCCGCGCGGCGGCCCGGGACGCGGCGGGCGCCTACCGGCGCACCATGCGGCTGCTCGCCAGGCTGCCCGTACTCGAGGCGTGGAACGCCATCGCGGACGAGGAACTCGTCTCCCACACCGACGCCCACGATCTGCTCGGCACGCTCCAGCGCGTCTCGGAGAAGGCCCGGGCCAACACCAGCGGCCGGTTCGCGGCGAAGTCGACCGAGGCGGGGGCGGACGGCGGACGCCGGTTCGTGCCCGCCCCGCCGGTGCTGCGCCGCATACCGGACGCCGAGGCCGCCGCGGTCGCCGCCGCCCTCGGACCGTACGTCGACACCCTCGGCGAGGACCGGCGCCCCCTGCTCGCCCGGTACGCCGTGCACGACGTCGCCTTCCGGGTGGTCGGCACCGGCAGCGTCGGCACCCGCTCGTACGTCGTGCTGCTGCTCGACCACCGCGGCGAGCCGCTGGTCCTCCAGGTCAAGGAGGCCCGCCCGTCCGCGCTCCTGCCGCACCTGGCCACGGCCGGCTTCGCGACCCCGCCGGTCGCGCACGAGGGCCGACGGGTGGTCCTGGGCCAGCGGCGGATGCAGGTCGTCAGCGACATCCTGCTCGGCTGGACCACCGTCGACGGGCGGCCGTACCAGGTGCGCCAGTTCCGCAACCGCAAGGGCAGCGTCGACCCGACCGCCCTCGCCACCGACCAGCTCGACGACTACGCCCGCATGACCGGCGCGCTCCTGGCCCGCGCCCACTCCCACAGCGCCGACCCGCGCCTGATCGCCGGCTACTGCGGGAAGAACGACGAACTCGACGAGGCGATCACCACCTTCGCCACCGCCTACGCCGACCGCACGGAGGCAGACCACGCAGACCTGCTCCGCGGCATCCGGGAGGGCCGGATAGCGGCGGAGACGGGAGTGTGAGGGAGGTCTCCCGTGGATGAGGGGGCCTTGCCGGGGTGGTGAGGGGGGGCGCCGGGGTCGTTCCGGAGGGCTCCCCGGGCGTGCGTGGCGCTCTCTCCCGGGGGGCGTGGGGAGCTGCGCGAGCGGTCAGGGCGGGTCCGCATCCGGCGTCCGGGTGGTGGCCCCGTGACGCGGGCCCCGGCCCGACCCGCCCGCAGCCGATACGCTGGCCGGGTGACGACCCCCGAAGCCGACCAGACCGCCCCCCGTCCCGAGGAACGGCTGGAGCAGGCCGTACGGGCCGCCGAGCAGGCGTTGATCGAGTACGAGATCGCCGTGGAGACGTTCCGCGTCGAGGTCGAGAACTTCTCCCGCCTGCACGAACAGCGACTCGGCCCCCTCTACACCCGCATCGAGGAGCTGGACGCCGAGATCGCCGAGGCGAAGGCCGCCCGCACCCAGGACCCCGAGGACATCCGCCGCGCCGCGGAGGCCCGGGCCCGCGTGCTGCCGATCCCGGGTGTCGAGGAACTGCTGCACGGCTGGATGGACGGCGACGGCCTGTTCCCCGAGGCCGTCGCCATGCTCACCGAGCAGGCCGTACGGCCCCCGCAGCGGGTGCGGCCGAGCGAGGAGGCCCGCAAGCTCTACCGTGAGCTCGCCCGCAAGGCCCATCCCGACCTGGCGCAGGAAGAGGACGAGCGCAAGCGGCGCGAGGAGTTCCTCGGCCGCGTCAACGCCGCCTACGCCCGCGGCGACGAGCCCCAGCTCAGGGAGCTCGCGGAGGAGTGGGCGGCCGGACCGGTGCCGCCCGAGCGCCGCCCGAGCCCCGCCGAGGAGCTGTACGCCCGCCTCGAATGGCTCGCCCAGCGCAAGGAACTGCTCACCCTCGTCGCCCGGGAACTGGAGGAGGGCGCGATCGCCGGCATGCTCCGCCTCGCCCCGGACGACCCCGACGGCCTGCTCGAAGAGATCGCCGGCCGGCTGCGCACCGACATCGCCCAGCGGGAGGCGCAGCTGGCCGCACTGCTCGGGCAGGGCTGAGCCGCTCGGTCCGCTCTCCGCTTCGGGTAGCGTCGGGGACATGAATTACGGAGCTGGTGTGCCCACGGTGCAGGTCACGGACCTCAAGGACGGCGACTTCCTGCTGGACGTCCGTGAGGACGACGAGTGGCAGGCGGGCCACGCCGAGGGAGCCCTGCACATTCCCATCAGCGAGTTCGTGGCCCGTTACGGCGAGCTGACCGAGGCCGCCCCGCAGGACGGCCGCGTCCACGTCATCTGCCGCTCCGGCGGCCGCTCGGCCCAGGTCACCATGTACCTGGTCCAGCAGGGCGTCGACGCGGTGAACGTCGACGGCGGCATGCAGTACTGGCAGACCGCCGGCCGCCCGGTCGTCACCGACGCCGGCACGCCCGGCTTCGTCCTCTAGCCCGGGCCTTCCGCGCTCCGGCCCGGGGCAGCGGTCAGCGGTCGAAGTCCAGTTCCACCCGCTCCGTCAGCGGGTGCGACTGGCAGGCCAGTACGTACCCGGCTTCGGTCTCCTCCGTCTCCAGCGCGAAGTTGCGGTCCATGCGCACCTCGCCGTCGACCAGGAAGGCCCGGCACGTCCCGCACACCCCGCCCTTGCAGGCGTAGGGCGCGTCGGGCCGGTTGCGCAGCACCGTCTCCAGCAGCGACTCGCCCTCCCGCACCGGCCAGGTGCCGCCGCGGCCGTCGAGCCGCGCGGTGATGGTGCTGTGCGCGGGTGCCGCGGCCGCCGACGCAGGGGCCGACCCCGCGTCCACGTGGAAGATCTCCTGGTGGATCTTGTCCCGGGTCACGCCCAGCTCGCGCAGCGCCTGCTCGGCGCCCTGCACCAGTCCGTACGGCCCGCACAGGAACCAGCCCGCCACCTCCTGCACCGGCAGCAGCGCGGGCAGCAGCCCCGCGAGCCGCTCCCGGTCGAGCCGGCCCGACGGCAGGCCCGCCTGCTGCTCCTCGCGGGAGAGCACGGTCACCAGCTGGAGCCGCTCCGGGTAGCGGTCCTTCAGGTCGGCGACCTCCTCCAGGAACATCGTCGAGGCCGCCGTACGGTCACTGCGTACCAGGCAGAAACGCGCCCCGGGCTCCCGGGCGAGCAGCGTGGAGACGATCGACAGCACCGGGGTGATGCCGCTGCCGCCGACCACGGCCGCGTACAGACCCGGCGACGGCTCCAGCGTGAAGCGGCCGGCCGGGGTCATCACCTCCAGCTCGTCACCGACGGCGATCTCCTTCAGCGCGTACGCCGAGAAGGCACCGCCCTCGACCAGTCGCACGCCCACCCGCAGGGTCCGCGGGCCCTCGCCGGACGGGTGCGGCGCGGGGGAGCAGATCGAGTACGTGCGCCGGATCTCCGTGCCGTCCACCCGGCGGCGCAGCGCGAGGTGCTGGCCGGGTGCGTGCCGGTACTCCTCGCGCAGTGCGGGCGGCACGGCGAAGGTCAGGGCGACGGAGTCGTCGGTGAGCCGGTCGACCGCGGCCACCGGGAGCGGGTGGAAGCGCGCCATCACAACTCCTTGAAGTGGTCGAACGGTTCCCGGCAGGCCAGGCAGCGGCGCAGCGCCTTGCACGCGGTGGAGGAGAACCGGCTCAGCAGTTCGGTGTCGGCGCAGCCGCAGTGCGGGCAGCGGACCGGCTCGGCCTCCGGGGTGCTCGTCCGGGTCGGGCCGAGAGCCAGCGGGACCGGCCCGCCGGCGGGCCGCACCCGCGGCGGGGCGATGCCGAACTCCCGCAGTTTCTCGCGGCCTTCGGGAGTGATGTCGTCGGTCGACCAGGCGGGGGCGAGCACCGTGCGGACGGTGACCTCGCGCATGCCGTGGTCGCGCAGCACCCGCTCGATGTCGCCGCTCATCGCCTCGATGGCCGGGCAGCCGGTGTAGGTGGGCGTGAGGTCGACCTCCACCGTGTCCGTGCCGTGGACGTGCACCGCGCGGAGCACGCCGAGCTCGCGCAGGGTGAGCACGGGCAGTTCGGGGTCGGGCACCGCGCCGGCCAGCTCCAGCAGCTCCGCCTCCAGGGCGGTGGCGGTCACCATGTCGCCCCCGGGTGGCTGCGGTGCAGGTGCTGCATCTCGGCGAGCATCCGCCCGAACGGCTCGGTGTGCAGGCCCTGCCGGCCGGCGCCGGCCGACCAGGCACCGGTGCGCGGGCCCTCCGGGAGGGTGAGGGTGGCCCGGCCGAGCACGTCCGTGACGGACTGGAGCCAACGGGTCTCCAGCGCGGACCGGTCCGTGTCGAGGCCTTCCACCGGCTGGAACATCTCCCCGGTGAACCGCCACAGCGCGTCGCAGGCCCGCTGCATCCGCTCGTGGCTGGTCTGTGTGCCGTCGCCGAGCCGCAGCGTCCACTGCTCGGCGTGGTCGCGGTGGTAGGCGACCTCCTTCACGGCCTTTGCGGCGAGGGGTGCGAAGGGGCCGTCGCCGGCGGCCAGTTCGGCGTAGAGCAGCTGCTGGTAGGTGGAGAAGTACAGCTGGCGGGCGATGGTGTGGGCGAAGTCGCCGTTCGGCTGCTCGACCAGCTGGAGGTTGCGGAAGGCGCGTTCCTCGCGCAGGTAGGCCAGCTCGTCCTCGTCGCCGGCCAGCGACAGCAGGACGCGGGCCTGGCCGAGCAGGTCCAGGGCGATGTTGGCGAGGGCGACCTCCTCCTCCAGGACGGGCGCGTGCCCGGCCCACTCGCCCAGGCGGTGGGAGAGCACCAGGGCGTCGTCGCCGAGGGCGAGCGCGGCGGTCACCGGGACGGTGGCGGGGCCGGTGGCGGTCACAGGTGCTTCACCCCTTCCGGGATCTCGTAGAAGGTCGGGTGCCGGTAGGGCTTGTCGGCGGAGGGTTCGAAGAAGGGGTCCTTCTCGTCCGGCGAGGACGCGGTGATCGCGGCGGCCGGGACGACCCAGATCGAGACGCCCTCGCCGCGCCGGGTGTATAGGTCACGGGCGTTGCGCAGGGCGAGCTCGGCGTCGGGCGCGTGCAGGCTGCCGGCGTGGGTGTGGGAGAGGCCGCGCCGGGAGCGCACGAAGACCTCCCACAGGGGCCAGTCGGTGGTGCTCATGCTCGCGTCGCTCCCGTCTCACCGGTGTCCCCGGTGCGCTTGGCCGCGTAGGCCGCGGCCGCTTCCCGTACCCACGCGCCCTCGTCGTGGGCGCGCCTGCGCTGGTTGATCCGCTGGTCGTTGCACGGGCCGTTGCCCTTGAGGACCTCCCAGAACTCCGTCCAGTCGATCGGACCGAAGTCGTAGTGCTCCCGCTCCTCGTTCCACCTCAGCTCCGGGTCGGGGAGGGTGAGGCCCAGGGACTCGGCCTGCGGGACGCAGATGTCCACGAAGCGCTGGCGCAGCTCGTCGTTGGAGTGGCGCTTGATCTTCCACTCCATCGACTGCGCGGAGTGCTGGGACTCGTCGTCGGGCGGGCCGAACATCATCAGCGAGGGCCACCACCAGCGGTTCACCGCGTCCTGGGCCATGGCGTGCTGCTCGGGGGTGCCCTTGCTGAGGGCCAGCAGCAGCTCGTAGCCCTGGCGCTGGTGGAAGGACTCCTCCTTGCAGATCCGCACCATGGCGCGGGCGTACGGGCCGTAGGAGCAGCGGCACAGGGGGACCTGGTTGGTGATCGCCGCGCCGTCCACCAGCCAGCCGATCGCGCCGACGTCGGCCCAGGTCAGGGTGGGGTAGTTGAAGATCGAGGAGTACTTCTGGCGGCCGCTGTGCAGCTTGTCGAGCAGCTCGTCGCGGCTGGTGCCGAGGGTCTCGGCCGCGCTGTACAGGTACAGGCCGTGGCCGGCCTCGTCCTGCACCTTGGCCATCAGGATCGCCTTGCGGCGCAGGGACGGCGCGCGGGTGATCCAGTTGGCCTCCGGCTGCATGCCGATGATCTCGGAGTGCGCGTGCTGGGCGATCTGCCGGACCAGGGTCGCGCGGTAGGCGTCGGGCATCCAGTCACGCGGTTCGATGCGGTCGTCGGCGGCCACGGCCGCGTCGAAGGCGCGCTGGTGGGCGGTCGTGTCGACGGTCTCCGGCGCGCCGTCCGCCTGCGGGCGGGCCGTGCGCTGCGCGGCTGCTGTGGCCATGCGGTCCCCCTGACCTCGGGCTTGGTGAGGAACACGGCCCCGGCCGGAGGTCCCGACCGATCGTTCGGTCCGTGCGCATCCATGGTGTGCCGGGCCGCCGCGGGGTGTCAACCGCTGTGGAAAAGTCCTCGCGCCGCCTGTGGACAACCGGCGCGGGCGAACACGGCGCGGCGCGTCGGACGCCGTACCGGACGGCACCGCGGGTCCCGTGCGTGGTGAGAACCACCGTGTTCGTGCGGTACCCGGGGCTGCGCCCGGTGCCCGGGGCTGAGTACCGTTCCGTGCGGGCGCCGACAGGTGGCGCCCGTGCAGCACGGGGCGTCCGTCACGGCACCGCGCGCCGAGCCGACCCGCTCGGCCGTACCGCCGGGCGGAAGGACCGGGTGGTCCCGCCGGGTGGCAGGCCGGACCGGACGACCGGGCTGGACGACCGAAGTGCACGGCCGAAGTGCACGACCGAAGTGCACGACCGAACTGAACGGCCGAGCTGAGCGACCGGGCCGGAGAACGGGCCGAGACGGGGGACGGAACGCAATGGACGCGTACGACGAGGACTCGCGGGACCCGCAGGCTCCCGACGGGCCGGCCGGGACGCGTCTCCCGGAACCGCCTCCGGAGGCTCCCCCGCCGCCCGCGTCCAGCGCCGGCATCGCGGCGCTCTCCCCGCGCTACCAGGTCGGCGCCGCGCTGGCCCTCGCGGTGGTCGCCGTGGCCGCCTCGGCGCACCTGCTGATGGTGTTCCTCAGCCTCGCGCCCGCCAACACGGTGACGAAGCAGCACGGCAAGGCCGTCGAGGAGTGGGTCTACCCGGAGTTCGAGCAGAACTGGAAGCTGTTCGCCCCGAACCCGCTGCAGCAGAACATCGCCGTCCAGGTGCGCGCCGAGGTGCGGATGGACGACGGCGGTCTGCGCACCACCGGGTGGACCGACCTGTCGGCGCAGGACGGCGCCGCCATCGACGGCAATGTGGCGCCCAGCCACACCCAGCAGAACGAGCTGCGCCGGGCCTGGGACTTCTTCACGGCCACGCACAACGCCGACAACCGTCCCGTGGGCATGCGCGGCTCCCTCTCCGAGCAGTATCTGCGCCGGATCGTGGTGATGCGGCTGTACCGGGACGATCCGACGAGCCGGGAAGGCGTGATCCAGCGCGTGCAGGTCCGTTCCAGCACCACCAATGTGCAGCCGCCACCGTGGAGCCGTGAGCGGGTGTCCGACAAGCCCGTGCAGCGCCTGCTGCCCTGGTGGTCCGTGACGGCCGACGAGGCCGCGGGAGGTGTGCGGTGAACCGCCTCTCCCTGACACTGTCGCGCGGCATCGCCCGGGTCACCGAGGCGGCTCTCGGGCCGTACCAGAGCGCCGTGATCCGCATCGGCTTCGCCGGTACCTGGCTGCTGTTCCTGCTGCGCGAGTTCCCCCACCGCCGGGAGCTGTACGGCCCCTCCGGTCCGTGGGGCTGGAACCTCGCCAAGCAGCTGACCGCCGACAACCACGCCTTCACGGCGCTGCTGTGGTCCGACGGCCGGCTCTGGTTCGAGTTCTGCTACGCGCTCGCCATCCTCGCCAGCGTGGCCCTGCTGCTCGGCTGGCGCACCCGCACGGCGTCCGTGCTGTTCATGGTGGGCGTGCTGTCGCTGCAGAACCGCAGCGTGTTCATCGGCGACGGCGGCGACAACGTCCTGCACCTGATGGCCTTCTACCTGGTGTTCACGCGCTGCGGCCGGATGTGGTCCCTCGACGCCCGGCGCGCGGCACGGGACGCGGCGGCACGCGCGCGGGGGGAGCGGGTGCCCGCCGACCGGGTGGGACCGGTGCTGTGGGCGGTGTCCGGCCTGGCGCTCGGCACCGCGACGCTGACCGGGCGGTTCGACAACGGCTGGCTGATCCCGGCGCTGCTGTGGACGGCCTGGGCGGTGCTCGGTCTGTGGTGGCTCGCCGGACGCCGGGAGGCCTGGCAGGAGCCGCGGATCCTGCTGGACGTCATCGCCAACGTCCTGCACAACGGTGCGCTCGTCGTGATCATGGCGGAGGCGTGCCTGATCTACGCGACGGCGGGCTGGTACAAGATCCAGGGCTCGCGCTGGCAGGACGGCACCGCCGTCTACTACCCGCTCCACCTGGACTACTTCTCGCCCTGGCCCGCACTCGCCGACCTGATGTCCTCCAGCGGCACGATCATGATGATCGTGGCGTACGGGACGGTGATCGTGCAGGTCGCCTTCCCGTTCACGCTGCTCAACCGCCGGGCCAAGAACGTCCTGCTGGTGCTGATGATGCTCGAGCACGCGGTGATCGCGGTCGTCCTCGGCCTGCCGTTCTTCTCGCTCGCGATGATCACCGCGGACGCGGTCTTCCTGCCGACGTCCTTCCTGCGCCGGCTCGGCGCGTGGGCGGCACGCGCGCGCGGGCGGCTCCTGCGGGGCGCCGGGCGTCCGGTGCCGGCGCCGCGCTCCCCCGAGGACAGTGCCCCGGACCGCGTAGGGTTCACCGCATGACCGACCCGCTGAGCCGCTGGCGCGCCCGGGCGGCGGACGCCGTGCTGCTCGACGGCTTCCACGCCCTGAAGCACGCGCTGCGCTTCGGGGCGGAGGTGCCGGTCGCGGTCACCACCGACCGGCGGGCCGCCCTGGCCCTCGCCGGGGAGCTGGCCGCGGACGTGCGCGACACGCTGGACGCCCTGCTGACGGAGGTGTCCGAGCGGGACTACGCCGCCCTCGTCGCGCGGCCCCATCCGACCGGGGTGGCCGCCCTCGCCGTACGGCCGTCCCGGGAGGCCAATCTGCGGGCGCTCGCCCGCACCCCCCGCACCGCCCCCGTGGTGGTCCTGGACAACCCGCGCAATCTGGGCAACGCCGGCGCGGTGATCCGGCTGGCCGCCGGGTTCGGGGTGACCGGCGTGGTCACCACGGGCACGCTCGACCCGTGGCATCCCACGGTGGTGCGCGGCGGTGCGGGCCTGCACTTCGCCACCGCCGTGGAACGCCTCGGCACGGCGGACCTGCCCGCCGGCCCGCTGTTCGCCCTCGACCCCGAGGGGGAGGACATCCGCGGCACCGGGCTGCCCGACGACGCCGTCCTGGCCTTCGGCTCGGAGCGCACCGGACTGTCACCGGAACTGCGCTCCCGCGCCGACCACCTGCTGCGCCTGCCGATGCGCCCCCAGGTCTCCAGCTACAACCTGGCCACCAGCGTGGCCATGACCCTGTACCACTGGAGCGCCGGGGGCGGCGGACACGCACGGCGCCCGTAACGCACGGCGTCCGTAGCGCACGGCGTCCGTAGCGCACGGCGTCCGTAGCGCACGGCGTCCGTAGCGCACGGCGTCCGTAGCGCACGGCGCCCGTGGCGGGCGCGGGAGGCCGGGGTCCCTGCGGCCGGTGACTGACGCCCGCGCCCACGCAACGGCCCGCGGGCTCCCGCTCTCAGACCTTTCTCAGACCTCCCGGCGCACCTCGACCACGCGGAAGCGGCTGGCCACGAACGCGCCGTCGGTCAGGGCCGCGTTGGCCGCCGGGTTGCCGCCCGAGCCGTGGAAGTCGGAGAAGGCGGCCGTCTGGTTGACGTAGACCCCGCCGGTCAGGTTGAAGGAGAGCTGGGCGGCCTCCTCCAGGCAGACCTCCTCGACGGCCCGCTCGGTCGCGGCGTCCGTGGTGTACGCGCCGACCGTCATCACGCCCTTCTCCCGGACCGTGCGGCGCAGAAGCTCCACGGCGTCCGTCACCGAGTCGACCGCGACGGCGAAGGAGACCGGGCCGAAGCACTCGCTCATGTAGGCCGCCTCGTCGTCCGGCTTGGCGCCGTCCAGCTTGACGATGACGGGGGTGCGCACCACCGCGCCCGGGAACTCCTCGTTGGTGACCTCCCGGGAGGCGAGGGCGACCTCGCCGAGGCCGGCCGCTGCCTCCAGGCGGGCCTTGACGTCCGGGTTGACGATCGCGCCCAGCAGGGCGTTCGCGCGCGCGTCGTCGCCGAGCAGGCCGTCGACCGCGCGGGCGAGGTCGGCGGTGACCTCGTCGAAGCTCTTGGGGCCCTGGTCGGTGGAGATGCCGTCCCGAGGGATCAGCAGGTTCTGCGGGGTGGTGCACATCTGGCCGCTGTACAGGGACAGCGAGAACGCCAGGTTGGCCAGCATGCCCTGGTAGTCGTCCGTGGAGTGCACGATCACCGTGTTGACGCCGGCCTTCTCCGTGTAGACCTGCGCCTGGCGGGCGTTGGCCTCCAGCCAGTCACCGAAGGCCGTCGACCCGGTGTAGTCGATGATCCTGATCTCCGGACGGGTGGCGAGGGTCTTGGCGATGCCCTCGCCGGGGCGCTCGGCGGCCAGCGCGACCAGGTTCGGGTCGAAGCCGGCCTCCGCCAGCACGTCCCGGGCGACCTGGACGGTCAGCGCGAGCGGCAGCACCGCACGCGGGTGCGGCTTGACCAGGACCGCGTTGCCGGTGGCCAGCGAGGCGAACAGGCCCGGGTAGCCGTTCCAGGTCGGGAAGGTGTTGCAGCCGATGACCAGGCCGATGCCGCGCGGGACCGGCGTGAACCGCTTGGTGAGGGCGAGCGGGTCCCGCTTGCCCTGCGGCTTGGTCCACTCCGCCGTACCGGGCGTGCGGACCTGCTCCGCGTACGCGTACGCCACCGCCTCCAGGCCGCGGTCCTGGGCGTGCGGGCCGCCCGCCTGGAACGCCATCATGAACGCCTGGCCGCTGGTGTGCATGACCGCGTGCGCGAACTCGTGCGTCCGGTCGCTGATCCGCTTGAGGATCTCCACGCAGACCACCGCCCGGACCTCCGGACCCGCGTCCCGCCAGGCCCCCTGGCCGGTCCGCATGGCCGCGAGCAGCACGTCGGTGTCCGCGTGCGGGTAGGTCACGCCCAGCTCGATGCCGTACGGCGAGACCTCGCCGCCCACCCAGTCGTCCGTGCCGGGCTGGCCGAGGTCGAGGCGGGTACCCAGCAGGGCGTCGAAGGCGGCCTTGCCGGCCGCCGCGTCCAGGCTGCCGTTCTCGCCGTAGGCCTTCGGGTGCTCGGGGTGCGGGGACCAGTACGCCCGGGTACGGATCGCTTCCAGGGCCTGGTCGAGCGTGGGCCGGTGCTTCTCGATCAGCTCGTGGACGGTCAGTTCGGCGGCCATGCGGGACCAACTCCTCGTCTGGAGAACTCTTCGTCGAGTTCGTGACCTCGGCGGAAACAGGGGCGGGGACGACCGGTCAGAGCTAGAGTAACCGAACGATCGGTCGGTTCAAGGGGGTCCGCCGCATCTGTGGAAAACCCCGTGCGGGAGGATCGCGCACATGACAGCACTCGACCTCAGCAGCCCCGTGGCCGTCGTCGGCACCGGCACCATGGGCCAGGGAATCGCCCAGGTCGCGCTCGTCGCCGGCCACCCCGTGCGGCTGTACGACGCGGTCCCCGGGCGAGCCGCGGACGCGGCCGAAGCGATCGGCGCCCGGCTCGACCGGCTCGTGGCCAAGGAGCGGCTCACCGGCGCCGACCGGGACGCGGCCCGCGCCCGCCTGAAGCCCGTCGGCAGCATCGCGGAGCTGGCCGACTGCGGGCTGGTCGTGGAGGCCGTCCTGGAGCGGCTGGACGTCAAGCAGGGGCTCTTCGGCGAACTGGAGGAGGTCGTCGCCGAGGACTGTCTGCTCGCCACCAACACCTCCTCCTTGTCGGTGACGGCCATCGGCGGCGCCCTGCGCCACCCCGGCCGCTTCGTGGGCCTGCACTTCTTCAACCCGGCACCGCTGCTGCCGCTGGTCGAGGTGGTTTCCGGGTTCGCCACCGACGTCACGTCGGCCACGCGCGCGTACGAGACCGCCCGCGCCTGGGGCAAGACGCCGGTGGCCTGCGCCGACACCCCCGGCTTCATCGTGAACCGGATCGCCCGGCCGTTCTACGCCGAGGCGTTCGCCGTCTACGAGGCCCAGGCCGCCGACCCCGCCACCATCGACGCGGTCCTGCGCGAGTGCGGCGGCTTCCGGATGGGGGCGTTCGAGCTGACCGACCTGATCGGCCAGGACGTCAACGAGTCCGTCACCCACTCGGTGTGGCAGTCCTTCTTCCAGGACGTCCGCTTCACCCCCTCGCTGGCCCAGCGCCGGCTGGTGGAGTCCGGCCGGCTCGGCCGCAAGAGCGGACGCGGCTGGTACGACTACGCCGACGGCGCCGAGCGGCCCGAGCCGCACACCGCCGACAAGGAGCAGCCGCCGGCGTACGTCGTCGCCGAGGGCGGTCTGGGGCCGGCCGCCGAACTGCTCGCCATGATCCGTGAGGCGGGCATCCAGGTCCGCGAGGAGGACGAGGACAACGGCACCCGCCTGGTGCTGCCCAGCGGCGGCCAGCTCGTCCTCGCCGACGGCCAGACCTCGGCTGAGTTCCGGGACGTCGTGCACTTCGACCTCGCCCTGGACTACCGCTCGGCCACCCGCGTCGCCCTGGCCGCGGCCCAGGACACCCTGCCGCAGACCGTTGCCGAGGCCACCGGCCTGTTCCAGGCGCTCGGCAAGAAGGTCAGCGTCATCGGGGACGTCCCCGGCATGATCGTCGCCCGTACGGTCGCCCGGATCGTGGACCTCGCCCACGACGCGGTCGCCAAGGGCGTGGCGACCGAGGAGGACGTCGACACCGCGATGCGCCTCGGTGTGAACTACCCGCTCGGCCCCTTCGAGTGGGACCGCAGGCTCGGCCGCGAGTTCGCCTTCGACGTCCTGGACGAGATGCACGAGCGCGACCCCTCCGGACGCTACGCGCCCTCCCTCGCGCTGTACCGCCACGCCTACGCCACCGACAAGCGGGAGGGCACCCCATGACCACGCCCAGGCGCGACACCTACACCCCCGAGACGCTGCTCACCGTGGCGGTGCGGGTCTTCAACGAGCGCGGCTACGACGGCACCTCCATGGAGCACCTGTCCAAGGCGGCCGGCATCTCCAAGTCGTCGATCTACCACCACGTCAGCGGCAAGGAGGAGCTGCTGCGCCGGGCCGTCAGCCGCGCCCTGGACGGCCTGTTCGCCATCCTGGAGGAGGAGCACGCGCGCGCGGGGCGGCCCGTCGACCGGCTGGAGCACGTGGTGCGCCGCATGGTCGAAGTGCTGATAGCCGAGCTGCCCTACGTGACGCTGCTGCTGCGGGTGCGCGGCAACACCGCCACCGAGCGGTGGGCGCTGGAGCGGCGGCGCGACTTCGACCACCGGGTCGCCGAGCTGCTGAAGGCGGCGGCGGCCGACGGGGACGTGCGCGGTGACGTGGAGGTCCGCCTCGCCACCCGCCTGGTCTTCGGGATGATCAACTCCATCGTGGAGTGGTACCGGCCGGACGCGCGCGGGGCGAGCGACCGCGAGGTGGCCGAGGCCGTCGCCCAGCTGGTCTTCTCCGGGCTGCGCCAGGGCTGACCTCAGCCGTCCGGCTCCAGGTCCTCCTCCTCGAACACCAGCAGCGTCCGGGTGCTGAGCACCTCGGGGATCGCCTGGAGCCGGGTCAGCACCAGCTCGCGCAGTGCCCTGTTGTCGGGCGTGTGCACCAGCAGCAGTACGTCGAAGTCGCCGCCCACCAGGGCGATGTGGGAGGCGCCGGGCAGCTGTCTGAGCTGCTCGCGGACCGTGCGCCAGGTGTTCTGGACGATCTTCAGCGTGATGTACGCCGATGTGCTGTGGCCCGCCCGCTCGTGGTCCACGCGTGCGCTGAAACCCCGGATCACCCCGTCCTCGACGAGCCGGTTGATACGCGCGTAGGCGTTGGCGCGCGAGACGTGGACGCGCTCGGCGACGGACCGTATCGAGGCGCGGCCGTCCGCCTGGAGGATCTTCAGGATGTCCTGATCGATGGCGTCCAGCGGGCGCGGCGGCAGCACGGCCCCGGCCTGCGGCCCGTCGGCCATTTGTTCAGGTCCCATGTCCCCCCGCTTCATCGCCGTGGACGTCCTGCGTTCATTCCAGGTTGTGGAGAACCGTTTGTCCACAGCCTGGTGGGGCCTGTAGCCAAAATGTGCCGACGACCGAACAATCGGTTGGTGAGGCGGGTCACAGCCGACACGCCTCCCGTAGCCGCTCCCACGAGGAGGTGCCGTCATGACGGTTCTGGAGCAGCGGGGCGCGTACCGGCCATCGCCGCCGCCCGCCTGGCAGCCCCGTATGGACCCCGCGCCGCTGCTGCCCGACGCCGAGCCCTACCGCGTCCTGGGGACCGAGGCGGCCGGCAAGGCCGACCCGGACCTGCTGCGCCGGCTGTACGCGGAGCTGGTGCGCGGCCGCCGCTACAACACGCAGGCCACCGCGCTCACCAAGCAGGGCCGGCTCGCCGTCTACCCGTCCACCACCGGCCAGGAGGCCTGCGAGATCGCCGCCGCCCTGGCCCTGGAGGAGCGCGACTGGCTCTTCCCCAGCTACCGCGACACCCTCGCCGTCGTCGCCCGAGGTGTGGACCCCGCCGAGGTGCTCACCCTGCTGCGCGGCGACTGGCACAGCGGCTACGACCCCTACACCCACCGGGTGGCCCCGCTCAGCACCCCGCTGGCCACCCAGCTGCCGCACGCCGTCGGCCTCGCGCACGCCGCCCGCCTCAAGGGCGACGACGTGGTCGCGCTCGCCATGGTCGGTGACGGCGGCACCAGCGAGGGCGACTTCCACGAGGCGCTGAACTTCGCCGCCGTCTGGCAGGCACCGGTCGTCTTCCTGGTGCAGAACAACGGCTTCGCCATCTCCGTCCCGCTCGCCAAGCAGACCGCCGCGCCCTCCCTGGCCCACAAGGCCGTCGGGTACGGCATGCCGGGCCGGCTGGTCGACGGCAACGACGCCGTGGCGGTGCACGAGGTGCTCGCCGACGCCGTACGGCACGCGCGGGCCGGCGGCGGCCCGACCCTGGTCGAGGCGGTGACGTACCGCATCGACGCCCACACCAACGCCGACGACGCCACGCGGTACCGCGACGACGAGGAGGTCGCGGCCTGGCGCGCCCACGACCCGGTCCAGCTGCTGGAGCGCGAGCTGACCACCCGCGGACTGCTGGACGAGGCCGGTATCGAGGCCGTCCGGCAGGACGCCGAGACGATGGCCGCCGACCTGCGGGAACGCATGAACCGGGACCCCGAGCTGAACCCCATGGACCTCTTCGACCACGTCTACGCCGAGACCACCGCGCAGCTGCGCGAGCAGCGCGCGCTGCTGCGGGCCGAACTGGAGGCCGAGCAGGAACAGCAGGGCACGCAGGGCGGGTCCGCCGCGCGGGAAGGCGGCGCCCGATGACCACCGTCGCCGTCAAGCCCGCCACCATGGCGCAGGCCCTCACGCGCGCGATGCGCGACGCCATGACCGCCGACCCGACCGTGCACGTCATGGGCGAGGACGTCGGCACCCTCGGCGGGGTCTTCCGCGTCACCGACGGACTTGCCAAGGAGTTCGGCGAGGACCGCTGCACCGACACCCCGCTCGCCGAGGCCGGCATCCTCGGCGCCGCCGTCGGCATGGCGATGTACGGCCTGCGGCCCGTGGTGGAGATGCAGTTCGACGCCTTCGCCTACCCGGCGTTCGAGCAGCTGATCAGCCATGTCTCCCGGATGCGCAACCGCACCCGCGGCAAGATGGCCCTGCCCATCACGGTCCGGGTCCCCTACGGCGGCGGCATCGGCGGCGTCGAGCACCACAGCGACTCCTCCGAGGCCTACTACATGGCGACCCCGGGCCTCCACGTCGTCACCCCGGCCACCGTCGCCGACGCCTACGGGCTGCTGCGCCAGGCCATCGCCTCCGACGACCCGGTCGTCTTCCTGGAGCCCAAGCGGCTGTACTGGTCGAAGGACACCTGGAACCCGGAGGAGCCGGCGGAGGTCGAGCCCATCGGGCGCGCCGTGGTGCGCCGGCCCGGCCGCACCGCCACGCTCCTCACCTACGGCCCCTCGCTGCCGGTCTGCCTGGAGGCCGCCGAGGCCGCCCGGGCCGAGGGCTGGGACCTGGAGGTCCTCGACCTGCGCTCCCTGGTGCCGTTCGACGACGAGACGGTCTGCGCGGCCGTCCGGCGCACCGGCCGGGCGATCGTCGTCCACGAGTCCAGCGGCTTCGGCGGACCGGGCGGCGAGATCGCGGCCCGGATCACCGAGCGCTGCTTCCACCACCTGGAGGCGCCGGTGCTGCGCGTGGCCGGGTTCGACATCCCGTACCCGCCGCCCATGCTGGAGCGGCACCACCTGCCCGGCGTCGACCGCATCCTGGACGCCGTGGCCCGCTTGCAGTGGGAGGCCGAGGGCTGATGGCTCAGGTGCTGGAGTTCAAGCTGCCCGACCTCGGCGAGGGGCTCACCGAGGCGGAGATCGTCCGCTGGCTGGTCCAGGTCGGTGACGTGGTCTCCGTCGACCAGCCGGTGGTCGAGGTGGAGACGGCCAAGGCGATGGTCGAGGTGCCCTGCCCCTACGGCGGCGTGGTCACCGCCCGCTTCGGGGAGGAGGGCGCCGAACTGCCGGTCGGGTCCCCGCTGCTGACGGTCGCCGTGGGCGGGGCGGCGGCGGAGCCGGAGGGCTCCGGCAACGTCCTGGTGGGCTACGGCACCCAGGCCCCGGCCGCTCGCCGCCGCCGGGTGCGGGCGGGTACGGCCACCGTGGACGGGCAGGGCGCCCGGCGCGAGGCCGCCGCCGGCGGACAGGCCGTGCCGGCCGCTGCCGCCCGCGACGGGAAGGCCGCCGAGGCTCCGGCGCCCGCCCCGGCCCGCGCCGCCACGCACGCGCCCGCGCAGGCACCGGCGCCCGCGCAGGCACCGGCGCCCGCGCAGGCGCCCGCGCCCGGCTCCGTGGCCGCCGAGGGGCCGGTCCCCGTGATCTCCCCCCTCGTGCGCAAGCTCGCCCGGGACAACGGCGTGGAACTGCGGCGGCTGGCCGGCACCGGTCCGGACGGACTCATCCTGCGCGCGGACGTCGAGGCCGCCCTGCGGGCGCAGGCCGCACCGGCCCGCCCGGCCGCGGAACCGGCCGTACGGACGCCCGCCGCCCCCCGCGCCGAGGGCGGGGTCCGGATCCCGCTGAAGGGCGTGCGCGGTGCCGTCGCCGACAAGCTGTCCCGCAGCCGCCGGGAGATCCCGGACGCGACCTGCTGGGTCGACGCGGACGCGACCGAACTCATGCGCGCGCGGACCGCGATGAACGCGGCCGGAGGTCCGAAGATCTCCCTGCTCGCGCTGCTCGCCCGGGTCTGCACGGCGGCACTCGCCCGGTTCCCCGAGCTGAACTCCTACGTCGACACCGAGGCCCGTGAGGTGGTCCGGCTCGACCACGTCCACCTGGGGTTCGCCGCCCAGACCGAACGCGGACTGGTCGTGCCGGTCGTCCGGGACGCACACGCGCGCGACGCCGAATCGCTGACCGCCGAGTTCGCCCGGCTCACCGAGGCCGCCCGCGCGGGGACGCTCACCCCCGGGGAGCTCACCGGCGGCACCTTCACGTTGAACAACTACGGCGTCTTCGGTGTCGACGGGTCCACCCCGATCGTCAACCATCCCGAGGCGGCCATGCTCGGCGTCGGCCGGATCATCCCCAAGCCGTGGGTGCACGAGGGCGAGCTGGCGGTCCGCCAGGTCGTCCAGCTCTCGCTCACCTTCGACCACCGGGTGTGCGACGGCGGTACCGCGGGCGGCTTCCTGCGGTATGTCGCCGACTGCGTCGAACAGCCGGCGGTGCTGCTGCGCACCCTGTGACAGCCCGGCGCCCCCGAGCCGCGGACCCGGTGGGAGCCCGGCGCCCCCCGAGCCGCGCACCCGGTGGGACCCCGCGCCCGTGGGGCGAGCGGGCGGGGTGTGACGTACGTCCGGTCCCGGCGGCGGGCCGACGGGACATACTCGGGGGGTGACCTCTACCGCCGCCGCGCACGACACGCCCGCGCCGTACGACGCCGTCGTGCTGGCCGGCGGTGCCGCGCGGCGGCTCGGCGGTGCCGACAAGCCCGGCGTCCGGGTCGGCGGCCGCGCGCTGCTCGACCGGGTGCTCGCGGCCTGCGCGGACGCCCGGACGACCGTCGTCGTGGCCGCGCCCCGGCCCACCGCCCGGCCGGTGCGCTGGGCGCGCGAGGAGCCGCCCGGCGGCGGGCCGGTCGCCGCACTGGAGGCCGGTCTGCGGCTGACCACGGCCGAGCACACCGTCGTCCTCTCCGCCGACCTGCCCTTCCTCCGGCCGGACACCCTCGGGCGCCTGCTGAGGAGTCTTCAGGACACCGGTGCCGACGGCGCGTTGCTCAGCGACCGCGGCGGTCGCGACCAGCCGCTCGTGGCCGCCTACCGCTCCGCGGCCCTGCGCCGCGAACTGGCCGCCCTGCGCACCGCGCACGAGGGCCTGACCGGGCTGCCCCTGCGCCGGCTGACCGGCGCCCTCCGCCTCACCCGAGTCCCGGACCCGCTCGCGTCCTTCGACTGCGACACCTGGGACGACATCGCCGACGCCAGGGCACGCATCAGGGAGCATGGGCACGTGTTGGATGAATGGATCTCCGCAGTCAAGGAAGAGCTGGGCCTCGACCTGGACGTCGACACCGGCGCCCTGCTCGACCTGGCCCGGGACGCCGCGCACGGCGTGGCCCGTCCCGCCGCACCGCTGACCACCTTCCTCGTCGGCTACGCGGCGGCGCGCGGCGAGGGCGGCCCCGAGGCCGTCGCCGAGGCCACCCGCAAGGCCACCGCCCTGGCGTTGCGCTGGGCGGAGGAGAACGGCGGCACGGACGAGAGCGGCGGGGGCCCGAGCGCCCCGGACGCCGGATGACCGCCCCCGGCTCCCGGGCCGAGGCGCCCGCCGGGGACACCGACGACCTCGATGTCGAGGAGGCCCTGGCGCTGGTGAGGGAAGCCCACAGGGGGGCCGACGACGACGGCGCGGACCAGGTGCCCGCCCGGGCCCCGCACCCGCCCGGCGAGCGCCGCCCCGAACGGCACAGCGCCACCCCCTGGCCGCGCGCCCGCGAGATCGCCGCCCGCGCCGCTCGCTCCCACGGTCCGAAGAGCCCGGCAGGCGCGCCCGGCGGCCGCCGGGCCCCCGTCTCCCTGCCGCTCGGCGACGCGCTCGGCCTGGTCCTGGCCGCTCCCCTCGACGCGCTCACCGACCTGCCCTCCTTCGACACCTCCGCGATGGACGGCTGGGCGGTCGCCGGGCCGGGCCCCTGGGAGGTGCGGGAGGAGGGGGTGCTCGCCGGGCACGCGCAGCCGGCACCGCTCACCGACGGCGCGGCGGTCCGTATCGCCACCGGCGCCCGCGTCCCCGCCGACACCACCGCCGTCCTGCGGACCGAGCACGGCCGGGTCGACGCCCAGGGCCGGCTGCACACCACCCGCGAGATGCTCCACGGCCAGGACATCCGCCCCCGCGGCCAGGAGTGCCGCAGCGGAGACCAGTTGCTGCCCGTCGGCACCCTGGTCACGCCCGCGGTCCTGGGCCTCGCCGCCGCGGCCGGGTACGACACGGTCACCGTCGTCCCCCGCCCCCGTGCGGAAGTCCTCGTCCTCGGCGACGAGTTGCTGACCGAGGGGCTTCCGCACGACGGGCTCATCCGGGACGCGCTCGGCCCCATGCTGCCGCCGTGGCTGCGCGCGCTCGGTGCCGACGTCACCGCCGTGCGCCGGATCGGCGACGACGCCGAGGCCCTGCACCGGGCCGTCACCGGGTCCGACGCCGAGCTGATCGTCACCACCGGCGGCACCGCGGCCGGACCCGTCGACCACGTCCACCCGGTCCTGGCGCGCGCCGGCGCCGAACTCCTCGTCGACGGCGTCGCGGTGCGCCCCGGCCACCCCATGCTGCTGGCCCGCCTCCAGGACGGCCGGCATCTCGTCGGTCTGCCGGGCAACCCCCTCGCGGCCGTCTCCGGCCTGCTCACGCTCGCCGAACCGCTGCTGCGGACCCTCGCCGCCCACCCCGCCCCGGAGCCGTACACGCTGCCGCTCAGGGAGGCGGTGCAGGGGCATCCGCACGACACCCGGCTCATCCCCGTGGTGCTGCGCGGGGACCGTGCCGTGCCGGTGCGCTACAACGGCCCGGCCATGCTCCGCGGCGTCGCGGCCGCCGACGCGCTGGCCGTCGTACCACCGGGCGGAGCCCGGCAGGGCGAGGAGACGGAGCTGCTGGACCTGCCGTGGGCGGCCGCCGGGATCGGGGTGTGTTTCACGTGAAACGGCCGGCTGAAACGGCCGGGCCAGGACGCCATGACCGCCAGGCGGGCGAACACCTGGTGACCCATCAGGTGAAACTTCCGAGAGAAGTGGTGGAGCGCCCGATCCGCCAGGTCGTCGAGCGGCTGGCCGTGGCGGCATCACGCCGGTCGGTGGGCGCCACCCCCGGCACCCGGGTCACCCCGGACACCCGGCCCCTGCCACCCGGGTGACGGGTCGGGTGAGGAGTAGCGTCACCCGTATGCATGCGATCACGATTCCCGAACCTGGTGGTCCCGAGGCGCTGGTGTGGGACGAGGTCCCCGACCCGGTGCCCGGCGAGGGCGAGGTGCTGGTCGAGGTGGTGGCCAGCGCCGTCAACCGTGCCGACATCCTGCAGCGGCAGGGCTTCTACGACCCGCCGCCCGGCGCCTCCCCCTACCCCGGCCTGGAGTGCTCCGGCCGGATCGCCGCGATCGGCCCGGGTGTCTCCGGCTGGGCCGTCGGCGACCAGGTGTGCGCGCTGCTCTCGGGCGGCGGCTACGCCGAGAAGGTCGCCGTACCGGCCGGACAGCTGCTGCCGGTGCCCGAGGGCGTCGACCTCACCCGGGCGGCGGCGCTGCCCGAGGTGGTCTGCACGGTCTGGTCCAACGTGTTCATGGTCGCCCACCTGCGGCCCGGCGAGACGCTGCTGGTGCACGGCGGCTCCAGCGGCATCGGCACCATGGCGATCCAGCTCGCCAAGGCCGTCGGTGCCCGGGTGGCGGTGACCGCCGGCACGAAGGAGAAGCTGGAGTACTGCGCCGGACTGGGCGCGGACGTGCTGATCAACTACCGCGAGCAGGACTTCGTCGCCGAGCTCCGGCAGGCCACGGACGGCGCGGGCGCCGACGTCATCCTCGACAACATGGGCGCCAAGTACCTGGACCGCAACGTCCAGGCGCTCGCCGTCAACGGGCGTCTCGCGATCATCGGCATGCAGGGCGGGGCGAAGGGCGAGCTGAACATCGGCGCGCTGCTCGCCAAGCGGGCCGCCATCAGCGCGACCTCGCTGCGGGCCCGTCCGCTGGACGAGAAGGCGGCCATCGTCGCCGCCGTGCGCGAGCACGTGTGGCCCCTGCTCGTTGCCGGCGGGGTCCGGCCGGTGGTGGACCGCGAGGTGCCGATGCCGGAGGCCGCCGAGGCCCACCGGCTGGTGGAGGCGAGCGGCCACATCGGCAAGGTGCTGCTGGTGGCGCCGTAGCGGAGGAGCGGTCCGGTCAGTCCTTGCGGAGTCTCAGGCCCAGGAGTCCCAGTCCGAGGCCCATGCCTATGAGGACGAGTCCGCTGCCCAGCGGGAGGATCCGCAGGACCGGTTCGGTGGGGCCCTCGCTCTGCTGCCGGGCGGCCTGCCCGTCGTCGGGCCGCGGCGGGTCGCTGGTGGGGACGAGGCCGGCCTCCGCGGGCGGCAGGGGCGCCCTGGGCGTCTCCGCGGTCTCCGGCTCGTCGGGCTCACCGGGCTCGTCCGGATGCATGGCCGCGGTGGCGGAGGCCGGGTCCTCGTCGCCGTCCGCCTCGGCCTCGGCCGCGTCCGGCCGGCCGGGCCGCATCCGGCCCTCACCGGCCCGGCTGCCCGCCCGGGACGGCTCGACGGAGGCGAGCCGGCGATAGGGGTGGACCGATGCCGAGGCCGAGTCGGAGGGCATGGGCACGGCGGCGGGCGAGTCCCGGTACGGCGTGGCGGCGGGTGAGTCCCGGTCCGGTGCGCCGGTGGGCGAGTCCCGGTCGGGTGCGCCGGCGGGGGTGGACGGGCCCTCGCCCGGGCGCGGCAGGCCCGGGGGGCCCGGCCGCGCGTACGCGTCGTCCGCAGCCGGGTCCGGGGTGGGCCCCCGCTGCCCCGTGGCGGGCGGCCGGGCGGGGTCCGGCTCCGCCGCGGGGGCGGGCGTGCCGCCGTACGCGACGGCGGTGCCGTACGCCGACAGGGCCGCGGCGAGGGCGAGCAGCAGCCCGACGCAGCGGAGCGTGAGTGGTAGGCGTGGAGTCACGTCGGTGACCTCCCGGAGCCCAGGTGCCAGGACCGATGGATAACGGACGGGAACAAGCCTCACATTGGCCGACTGATGGGGCATTCCGGATTGCGCCGACAGGTCTAAACGGTGGATCAGCCCCACGAGGGGGCACCACGGTGATGAGGTGGTGGCGTGCGAGAGAATGACGGCATGGAGATGCCGAGGAACGAACGGTCGCCGGAGAATCCCCAGATCCTTGTCGTGGGCCAGGACGGGATGGCGCTCGGCGGCGGAGGCGGGGACGAGGATTCCCGCGAGACCCCGGTGACTGAGCAGGTGGAACAGCCGGCCAAGGTCATGCGGATCGGCAGCATGATCAAGCAGCTTCTGGAGGAGGTGCGCGCGGCCCCTCTCGACGAGGCCAGCCGGGTCCGGCTGAAGGAGATCCACGCCAGCTCGGTGAAGGAGCTGGAGGACGGCCTGGCTCCGGAACTGGTCGAGGAACTGGAGCGGCTGTCCCTGCCGTTCACCGACGAAGGGACCCCGAGCGACGCGGAACTGCGCATCGCCCAGGCGCAGTTGGTGGGCTGGCTGGAGGGCCTCTTCCACGGGATCCAGACGACGCTGTTCGCCCAGCAGATGGCCGCGCGGGCCCAGCTGGAACAGATGCGCCGCGCGCTTCCGCCGGGCGTCTCCGGCCACGAGTTCGGCGACGACCCCCGCACGGGCGGGCGCTCGGGCGGACCGTACCTCTAACCCGGCCACTCGCGGACAAAGGGGCCCGGCGGACGACCGCCGGGCCCCTTCTCACGTCTCCGTGCGGGTCACTGCGGCGGATTGCCCGTCGACACGCTCAGCTCGATCTCGCCGAGGTCGTCCGGGTCGACATCGGTGCCCTGCGCGGGGAACTGGTTCAGCACGGTCCCGTCGCCCCAGGTGTTGTCGTCCTCGAACTTGATGTTCCACTTCCAGCCCGCGGCCTGGAGGCACTCCTTCACGGAGCCGATGTCCTTGTAGCGGAAGTCGGGGAGCTCGATCTTGTCCGGGTCGGTGTAGGACTCCTGCGGTTCGGTGCACTTGTCCTTGTCGATGCGCCGGGTGGTGTCCGGGCCGCGGTAGCCCGCCCGGTGGGACGCGGACGCGGAGGCGCTCGATCCGCCGCTCGCGCCCTTGATGTCCTCGTCGGCGCTCTTCAGCGTCAGCGCGACGATCACACCGGTGACCACGACGGCCGCCACCGCGACCGAGGCGATGACCACCGGCCGCTTCTTCTTCGGGCCGCCGACCGCGGGCCGGCCGGCGGACTGCGGCGCGATGGTGTACGGCGGCGGGGTCGCGGCGGCGTTCTGCGGGCCGTAGCCCACCGGAGGGGTCTGGTAGCCGCCCTGCTGCGGGTAGCCGTAGGACGGGGCCGGCGTCGGGGTGCCGTACGGGTTGGGCGGCGGGGTCGGGGCCGGGGTCGGCTGGGGCTGGTACGGCGTCTGCACCTGCCCGTGCGGCGCCGGGGCCGCCCCGTCGACCGGCGGGAACACCGACGAGCCGACACCCGAGCCGCTCTGCACCGGCCCGGCGTTCGGCACGATGCTCGGCGGGGCCGCCTGGAAGGAGGCCGCGACCCGCAGGCACTCCGCGCGCATGGCCTCGGCGGTCGGGAAGCGCTCGTTCGGGTTCTTCTTCAGCGCGCGGGCGACCAGCGCGTCCACCGCGGGCGGCAGTGAGCGGTTGACCGAGGAGGGCGCCACCGGCTCCTCCTGCACATGCGCGTACGCGATCGCCAGCGGCGAGTCGGCGTCGAACGGCAGCCGCCCGGTGACCAGCTGGAACAGCATGATGCCGACCGAGTACAGGTCGGAGCGGGCGTCCACGCCGCGGCCGAGGGCCTGCTCGGGCGAGAGGTACTGGGGGGTGCCGACCACCATGCCGGTCTGCGTCATCGAGGTGACGCCGGACTGCATGGCGCGGGCGATGCCGAAGTCCATGACCTTGACCACGCCGCGCTTGGTCACCATCACGTTGCCCGGCTTGATGTCGCGGTGGACCAGCCCCATCTCGTGGCTGATCTCCAGGGCGGCGAGCACGTCGGCGGTGACCTTCAGCGCCTTGTCGGCGGGCATCGCGCCGTACTGCCGGATGTCCTCCTCCAGCACCGAGCCCAGCGGCCGTCCCTCGACGTACTCCATGACGATGTAGGGCATCGCCATGCCGCCCAGGTCGTCCTCACCGGTGTCGAAGACGGAGACGATGTTGGTGTGCGTGAGCTTGGCCACGGACTGCGCCTCGCGGCGGAAGCGCTCCCGGAAGGCCTGCTCCCGGCCGAGTTCGGTGTGCAGCGTCTTGATGGCGACCTGGCGGTCCAGCACGGCGTCGTACGCCAGGTGCACCGAGGCCATGCCGCCCTCGCCCAGCAAGTCGCGCAGCTGGTAGCGGCCCCCGGCCAGCGCCTGCCCCGCATACCGGCCGTGTGCGCCGTCCTGGCTCATCTCTCCGCGTCCCCCACTGGCCGTCCGGCGCCGTCATCCAGCGAACTGGCCTTGATCGAATGTGTCATTCCCGGCCAAGTCTGCCCCAGGGCACTGACACGTCAAGCTCGGTGCCCGTTCCGTGACCGTACGCGCAAGAAGCGTCGCGCAAGCGTTACAGGGGGCGTACGCCCGGCACACAGAATTTGCACGACAGCGCGTGCTAAAGGTTTCATGGCCGGTCCGTCTCGGGTCGGTCCCGGTCCGTTCCGAACCGGTGGCCCCCACGGAGGCTGTAGCGTGGCCGACGGAGACCGTAACAACACCGCGCGCACCGCGGGCAGAAACGACGGCGAGGACTGATGGCACAGACGCAGCGCTCTCAGGGCCCGTCCGACCCCGAGGCGACTGGCGGCGGCGGCATGTCGGACGCGCCGGAGATGTGGGGGAACGGCGGGCTCGTCGGCGACGGCCGGTACCGGCTGACGCACCGGCTGGGCCGCGGCGGCATGGCCGAGGTGTTCGCCGCCGAGGACGTCCGCCTGGGCCGTACCGTCGCGGTCAAGCTGCTCCGCGCCGACCTGGCCGAGGACCCGACCTCCAAGGCCCGGTTCACCCGTGAGGCCCAGTCCGTCGCCGGCCTCAACCACCACGCGATCGTCGCCGTGTACGACTCCGGCGAGGACCAGGTGGGCGGCCAGGCCGTGCCGTACATCGTCATGGAGCTGGTCGAGGGCCGGACCATCCGCGACCTGCTGATGAACGCCGAGGCGCCGGGGCCCGAGCAGGCCCTGATCATCGTCTCCGGCGTGCTGGAGGCGCTCGCCTACTCGCACCAGCACGGCATCGTGCACCGTGACATCAAGCCGGCGAATGTCATCATCACCCACAGCGGTGCGGTCAAGGTGATGGACTTCGGCATCGCCCGCGCCCTGCACGGCGCCTCGACGACGATGACGCAGACCGGCATGGTCATGGGCACCCCGCAGTACCTCTCCCCGGAGCAGGCGCTCGGCAAGGCCGTCGACCACCGCTCCGACCTGTACGCGACCGGCTGCCTGCTGTACGAACTCCTCGCGCTGCGGCCCCCCTTCACCGGCGAGACGCCGCTGTCGGTGGTCTACCAGCACGTGCAGGACATCCCGACGCCGCCCTCGGAGGTCTCCGAGGGCTGCCCGCCGGAGCTGGACGGCCTGGTCATGCGCTCCCTGGCCAAGGAGCCCGACGACCGGTTCCAGACGGCCGAGGAGATGCGCGGTCTGGTCCAGTACGGCCTCCAGATGCTCTACGACCAGGGCGGCCACACCGGCACCTGGAACACCGGACCGGTGGAGGCGCACGAGGGCCGGCACACCCCGGCGAGCGGCTTCGCCGGGACGACCGTCATGCCGCATCCCCACGAGGGCGGCACCGCGCAGATCCCGCAGCCGATCCTGCCCACGGGCTACGGCGACGACGGCGGCTTCGAGGGCCGCGGCAACAAGGGCAGCGGCCGCGGCAAGCTGTTGGTCCTCGCCGTCCTCGCGGTCATCGCGATCGCGGCGGGCGTGGCGCTGGCGCTCAAGAGCGCGGGCGGCGACGGCGGCAACGGCACCGACACCAAGCCGACCAGCACGCACTCCAAGAGCACGAAGGACAAGTCGCCCTCCGCGAGCCCGTCCGAGGAGAACACCGGCGCGCCCACCGACACCTCGACCGACACCGGTTCGGACACGGGTACCGGCTCCGGCTGGCCGCCGGCGACCACGCCGTCGTACAGCCAGCCGCAGTCGGCCAGTTCCAGCCCGAGCGGTGAGCCGTCCGACCCGGAGCCCTCGCAGTCGCAGCCCACGGACGGCGGCACCACGGACGGCGGCACGGACACCGGCGGCACCACGGACGGCGGCACGACCGACGGCGGGACCACGGACGGCGGCACCACCGTCGGGACCACGGACGGCGGCACCACCGAGGGCGGGACCACGACGGACGGCAGCACCGGCGAGACCACCGGTTGAAGCACGCCCACGGCGACCGGGACGGCGTCGCCGCGCGACGCCGGTCCGGCGTGACCGGGACCGGCGTCGGCCGGAGGTGCACGTTCAGCGTGAGCGGGACCGGCGTCGGCCTGGGGTGACGCCGGGCGTTCAGCGCACGAACGCGTCGCACACCGCGTCGTACTCGCGCGTCCACCACACCGCGAGCGCGGACGCGGCCGGGAACTGGCGGTCCGCGCGCGTGTCGCCGCGCTCGTAGTGCCAGCGCAGCATCCAGAAGTCGTTCAGCCGCTCCCACCACACCCGGTGCACGGCCGCCGCCAGCTCCGAGGGAGTGGCGCCGGCCGCGCGCCGGTACGCGCGCGCGTAGGCGCGCACCTTCGGCAGGTCCAGGGTGCCGCCGGGCCGTACGAAGAAGATCGCGGCGGCGCGTACGGCCTCCTCCGCGCGCGGCTGCACGCCGAGCCGGTCCCAGTCCACGATCGCGGCCGGGGCGTCGTCCTTGTAGAGCAGGTTGAACGGGTGGAAGTCGCCGTGCACCCAGCCCACCGAGCCGCCGCGCGGCGGGCGCCGGTCCGCGTGCTGCTCCAGCAGCGCCCGGCGCTCCAGCAGCCGGTGCCGGGCGAGCTCGTCGAAGGCGTCGGCGGGGCGGTGCCGGCGCACGTGGGCGAGCAGGTCGTCGATGAGCGCGAAGGTGTCGGCCGGGTCGGCGCTCTCCACGGGGTGCGGGCTGGTCGCCGGGCGCGTGCGCCCCTTGGGCGGCATCACCCGCTCCAGGCAGGCGTGTACGGCGCCCAGGAGGGCTCCCAGGCGGGCGCTCTCCCCACGGGTGAGCTGGCCGCCGTGGCGGTGCCTGCCGTCGATCCAGGGGTGCAGGGCGTAGGCGTGGCCCCCCACGACGGCGACCGTGCGGCCCTCGCGGTGGGCGAGCGGCAGGGCGACCGGCACACCGAGGTCGGCCAGCCGCTGGGTGGCGCGGTGCCGGCGTTCGATGGCGGCCGGGTCGGCGGTGTCGGGGTCGAAGTGGTGTTTGAGGAAGTAGCGGCCGCGCGTGGTGCACAGCCGGTAGCCGCGGTTCAGCAGGCCCTGGTCGACCGGCTCACAGGTGAGGGCGGTACCCGCGGCGTACAGGCGGAGCAGGGCGCCCAGAGGGGGCGCATGGGGCACGACGGGTGGTACACATGAGCGCGGCACGCGCCAGATGTTAGGGCACGCGCAGCCCCTGTGAGCTGGGGGTTGTCACAGGCAGTCGCCGACGGTCGCATTCGGTCACGCCGCGGGCTTTTCCGCTTGTATGCGGGCGACATATGCCCCCGCCGGGGAACACCGCCGGATACCGAGTTCCGCGCGCGGGCGGACGGCGGAATTCTTGATCATCTTTTTGGCGGGATACCGCCGTTCGGTGATCCGGCGATCGGCCGGTCCTCGCCGCCCGGTCCGGTGCCCGGCGCGACGGACGGCGCCTCGTGGGCGCCGCGGCGGCCGGCCTCGTGGCCGTCCAGAAGAAATACCCGGATTTCTCCCTCTACGCGGACGGAGCCAGTCTCACACACTTACTCTTCCCGAGACCTGGGTGGGCGGGATAACGTGCGACTGCTCCGGACGGCCACAAGGCTGTGACCAGCACGCTTTCCCGTCTCTTCGATTTACTTGGAAATCCAAGCAAAATCGCAGGTCAAACGGGGTTTCACAGAAATGTGGAGCACTGGGTAACGTAATGGTTGCAGGGCGCTCGCCGGGGCACCTGTCACGCCTGTACCCGGCCGAGTGGCACCCACCCCGTGCCCGGTGGTCGAAACAGGTGAGCCGCACTGGCCTACCGGCAACCCCGGGGGCCGGAACGACGGAGGAGCACACGTGAGCGTGGAGAGCAGTGCCGCGCGCAAACCGCGGCGCAACGCCGCAGGCAAGGCCGGCACCACCGGCAGCAAGGCCGGCACGGCCGGCGACACGACCGGGGCCACCGGCACCAAGCGCACCACCCGCAGCACCCGCAGGAAGAACACCGAGCCCGGACTCGTGCAGCTGCTGACGCCGGAGGGCAAGCGGGTCAAGAACGCCGAGTACGACGCCCACGTCGCCGGCATCACCCCCGAAGAGCTGCGCGGCCTGTACCGCGACATGGTGCTCACCCGCCGCTTCGACGCCGAGGCCACCGCGCTCCAGCGCCAGGGCGAACTGGGTCTGTGGGCCTCCCTGCTGGGCCAGGAGGCCGCCCAGATCGGCTCGGGCCGGGCCCTGCGCGACGACGACTACGTCTTCCCGACCTACCGCGAGCACGGCGTCGCCTGGTGCCGCGGCGTCGACCCCACCAACCTGCTCGGCATGTTCCGCGGCGTGAACAACGGCGGCTGGGACCCGAACAGCAACAACTTCCACCTCTACACGATCGTCATCGGCTCCCAGACGCTGCACGCCACCGGCTACGCCATGGGCGTGGCCCGGGACGGCGGGGACTCGGCGGTCATCGCCTACTTCGGCGACGGCGCCTCCAGCCAGGGCGACGTCGCCGAGGCGTTCACCTTCTCCGCGGTCCACAACGCCCCGGTGGTGTTCTTCTGCCAGAACAACCAGTGGGCGATCTCCGAGCCGACCGAGCGGCAGAGCCGCGTGCCGCTCTACCAGCGCTCCGCCGGCTTCGGCTTCCCCGGCGTCCGCGTCGACGGCAACGACGTACTGGCCTGCCTCGCGGTCACCAGGTGGGCGCTGGAGCGGGCCCGCAACGGAGAGGGCCCGACCCTGGTCGAGGCCTTCACCTACCGCATGGGCGCCCACACCACCTCCGACGACCCCACCCGCTACCGGGGCGAGGAGGAGCGGCTGGCCTGGGAGGCGAAGGACCCGATCCTGCGCCTGCGCCGGCACCTGGAGGTCTCAAACCACGCGGACGAGGGATTCTTCGCGGAACTCGAGTCCGAGTCCGAGGCGTTGGGCAGACGAGTGCGCGAAGCGGTCCGCGCCATGCCCGACCCGGACCATTTCGCCATCTTCGAGAACGTGTACGCGGACGGGCACGCGCTCGTCGACGAGGAGCGCGCCCAGTTCGCCGCCTACCAGGCGTCGTTCGCGGACGCGGAAGGGGGTCACTGACATGGCAGAGAAGATGGCGATGGCCAAGGCCATCAACGAGTCGCTGCGTCGCGCCCTCGACGCCGACCCGAAGGTACTCATCATGGGTGAGGACGTCGGCCGGCTCGGCGGCGTCTTCCGGGTGACGGACGGGCTCCAGAAGGACTTCGGCGAGAGCCGGGTCTTCGACACCCCGCTCGCCGAGTCCGGCATCGTCGGCACCGCGATCGGCCTGGCCCTGCGCGGCTACCGCCCGGTGGTGGAGATCCAGTTCGACGGCTTCGTGTTCCCGGCCTACGACCAGATCGTCACCCAGCTCGCCAAGATGCACGCCCGCTCGCTGGGCAAGGTCAAGCTGCCGGTCGTCGTCCGTATCCCCTACGGCGGCGGCATCGGCGCGGTCGAGCACCACTCCGAGTCCCCCGAGGCGCTCTTCGCGCACGTGGCCGGCCTGAAGATCGTCAGCCCGTCCAACGCCTCCGACGCGTACTGGATGATGCAGCAGGCCATCCAGAGCGACGACCCGGTGATCTACTTCGAGCCCAAGCGGCGCTACTGGGACAAGGCCGAGGTCGACTTCGAGGCCATCCCGGCCCCGCTGCACAGGGCCCAGGTCGTCCGCGAGGGCACCGACCTCACCCTGGCCGCCTACGGCCCGATGGTGAAGCTCTGCCTGGAGGCCGCGACCGCCGCCGCCGAAGAGGGCAAGTCCCTGGAGGTCCTGGACCTGCGCACGGTGTCCCCGCTGGACTTCGACTCGATCCAGGCCTCGGTGGAGAAGACCCGCCGCCTGGTCGTGGTGCACGAGGCGCCGGTCTTCTTCGGCTCCGGCGCGGAGATCTCCGCCCGCATCACCGAGCGCTGCTTCTACCACCTGGAGGCACCGGTCCTGCGGGTCGGCGGCTACCACGCCCCGTACCCGCCGGCGCGCC
The DNA here is from genome assembly GCF_040632975.1 of Streptomyces sp. NPDC013455. Lineage (NCBI taxonomy): Bacteria > Bacillati > Actinomycetota > Actinomycetes > Kitasatosporales > Streptomycetaceae > Streptomyces > Streptomyces sp. NPDC013455. The sequence goes on from NZ_JBEYCX010000018.1 coordinate 84,938, forward strand.
TGGAAGAGGCGTACCTGCCGGACCTGGACCGCGTGCTCGACGCCGTCGACCGCTCGCTGGCGTACTGAGGAGAGGGCCGTGACGACGATGACGGAAGAGTCCGTACGCGAGTTCAAGATGCCCGACGTGGGCGAGGGACTCACCGAGGCGGAGATCCTCAAGTGGTACGTCAAGCCGGGTGACACGGTCACCGACGGCCAGGTGGTCTGCGAGGTGGAGACCGCCAAGGCGGCGGTGGAGCTCCCCATCCCCTACGACGGTGTGGTGCAGTCCCTGCACTTCGCCGAGGGCACCACGGTGGACGTGGGCACGCCCATCATCGCGGTGGCCCTTGCCGGCGCCGCCGCGCCGCAGGCCCCCGCCGAGCAGCCCGCGGCCCAGCCCGCACAGTCCGCGCAGCCGGCGCCGGCGAAGGAGGAGCCGAAGCCCGAGGGCCGCCAGCCGGTCCTCGTCGGCTACGGCGTGGCCACGTCCTCGACCCGCCGCCGCCCGCGCAAGGGCCCCGAGGTGAGCGTCCCGGCACCGGCCCAGGCGATCCAGACCGAGCTGAACGGCCACGGCGTGGCCGCCGGCAAGCCGCGCCCGCTGGCCAAGCCGCCGGTGCGCAAGCTCGCCAAGGACCTGGGCGTCGACCTGGCCGCGGTGATCCCCTCCGGCCCGGACGGGATCATCACCCGCGAGGACGTCCACGCGGCGGCCACGCCCCAGGCGGCCGAGCCGGCGGCCCCGGCCCCGGCCGCCCCCGTGGCCCCGGCGCCGGCGGCGTCGTACGACACCGCGCGCGAGACCCGGGTGCCGGTCAAGGGCGTCCGCAAGGCGACCGCGCAGGCGATGGTCGGCTCGGCCTTCACGGCACCGCACGTCACCGAGTTCGTGACGGTGGACGTGACCCGCACGATGAAACTCGTCGAGGAGCTGAAGCAGGACAAGGAGATGCAGGGGCTGCGGGTGAACCCGCTGCTGCTGATCGCCAAGGCCCTGCTGGTCGCCATCAGGCGCAACCCGGGGATCAACGCGTCCTGGGACGAGGCCGCCCAGGAGATCGTGCTCAAGCACTACGTCAACCTGGGCATCGCGGCCGCCACTCCCCGGGGGCTGATCGTTCCGAACATCAAGGACGCCCACGCCAAGACGCTCCCGGAGCTGGCCGAGGCGCTCGCTGACCTGGTGTCGACGGCCCGCGAGGGCAAGACCTCGCCGTCGGCGATGCAGGGCGGCACGGTGACCATCACCAACGTCGGCGTCTTCGGCGTGGACACCGGTACGCCGATCCTCAACCCCGGGGAGTCCGCGATCCTCGCGGTCGGCGCGATCAAGCTCCAGCCGTGGGTGCACAAGGGCAAGGTGAAGCCGCGTCAGGTCACCACGCTCGCATTGAGCTTCGACCACCGCCTGGTCGACGGCGAGCTGGGCTCCAAGGTCCTGGCGGACGTGGCGGCGATACTGGAACAGCCGAAGAGGCTGATCACCTGGGCGTGACGGCCCCGACACGGTAACGTCGGGAACAGGCTGGGGCGGCCGCAACTTCGTCTTGCGACCGCCCCACCGCTTCCGGGACCGGTTGCTCCGCCTAGGCCTGGCCGAGCACGTACACCGGCGCCCCGTCCTCCGCACCGCCACGCGAACGGATACAGGCGTGCTTGCGCAGCAGGCGGAGGCATTCGTTGACACGGTGCACCGAGAGGCCGGTACGGGCCGCGACGGATTCCAGCGGCTCGCGCAGCTCGCCCCTCTCGACCAGGATCGGGGCGATGACGACGGCCACCGTCCACACGTCCGCCGTCACGGACAAGCGCTGCCGCCAGTCGGCCAGAACGGTCTCCGTGGTGGGCGGCGCGCCGAAGGGGCCGCTGGGCGTCCGGCGTTCGAGGACGAGCGCGTCGAGTCGGTCCCCGATGCGCTCCAGGGCCCGGACCATGGCCTGGTGCACGGCGAGCGTGGCCTTCTGCAGCGCCAGTGATTCCTTCTGGACCGCCAGTGTCTCCCTCTGTACCGCCAGCGTCTCCGTCTGGACGGCCAGCATCTCCTTCTGCAGCTCGATCGATTGGCGCTGTCCGCCGGCCATCTGCTCGTCGAGCTGGAGGTTGTGCGCCTCGAGCCGGACGATGGCTTCCGCGACCTGCTCGGGCATGGCGTACGCGATGGGCGCGCCCGGTTCGGCGGGCTGCACCTCGGCTTCCTGGAGGGTGTAGGAACCATCCCTCTGGACCGTCTCGATCACCTCGGCGGCCCATTGCTTGAAGGGCATGCAGGCCGGCTTGGTGCAGGCGTTGACGAGCAGGATGAGACCTTGCAGAGAGATGATGTTCAGGTCTCGGCGCCATCCCCTACCTGCGGGAACGCTGAGACCGTAACCTCCAGTTAGGGTCTCGAGACACTCTCGGTGCTCCACCGGCACATGGTCGGCAAGCGCCTTTTGCGGGTTGCTGTGCCCCAGCTCCTTGCAGACGTCCACCGCCGGGAACCAGTGGCTCCCGTCCGGCATCGTCAGTCGGCGAACGCGGGCTCCGGTCGCCGCGTACACGAAGTCGCTGATGTCGATCGCCTCGCGCCGGGCGGCGGAGTCCGACTTCTTCTTGGGTTCGTTCATGTGAACCACCTCCGCTCCGGAACGTAGAGCGGGGCAATTCGAATATGCCAACTGCAACAGGGATATTCACGATTGCGGGGGAAAAGCCGCCAACAGGCCCTCGATGGCACGGGTGTTGTCTGTATAGAAGGCGGGCCCGTCGCGGTGCGCGACGGGCCCGTGTTGCGGTGGTGGGGGTCAGCCGAGCTTGGCGAACCCGTAGTTGAGGAGCTTCTTCGCGTCCGTCTCGCGCTGGGCGATGGAGGAGGAGGCGAGGACGGTGCCGACGACCGTCCTGCCGTTCCGGGTCGCGGCGAAGACCAGGCAGTACTTGGCCTCCGGACCGGAACCGGTCTTCACACCGATGGTGCCGCTGTAGCTGCTGAGAAGCCCGTTGGTGTTGTTCCACGGCTTCATCGTGCGGGTGCCGCCCGTCTTGGTGATCGTCTTCGCGGTGTAGGTCTTCGTCTTGACGATCGTGCGGAACGTGGAGCTCTTCAGCGCGCTGCTGGCGAGCTTCGTCAGGTCGCGAGGCGTGGAGTAGTTGGCGCCGTGGCCGATGCCGTCGAACGAGTCGAAGTGCGTGTTCTTCAGGCCGAGGTTCTTCGCCGTGGTGTTCATCTTGCCGATGAACGACTTCACGCGCGCCGCCCGGGTCGAACCCGAGCCGAACTTGTCGGCGAGCGCGTACGCCGCGTCACAGCCGGACGGCAGCATCAGCCCGTACAGCAGCTGACGGACGGTGACCTTGTCGCCGACGATGAGCCCGGCGTTCGACGCGTAGTTGTTGTCGACGATGTAGTCGCTGTACGCCTTCTGGATCGTGACCTTGGCGTCCAGGTTGAGGTTCGACTGGGCGAGCACGACCTTGGCGGTCATGATCTTCGTGGTGGAACCGGTGGACCGCCTGGTGTCGGCGGCCTTCGTGTACAGCGTCGAGCCGCTGGCGTTGTTCATCACATACCCGCCCTTGGCCACGATCGAGGGCGCGGTGACGGCCTGCGCGGGCGCTGCGGTGAGGGCACCGGTCGCGACCAGCGCGCCGGAGGTGACGGCGACGGCGGCGGCTTTGCGGAGGCGGGTGCCCGTAATGCCGGTAATCAACGTGATGTACCTCGGATGTCTTGAATGCCCCTGGAGTACGGCCCAGTTGAGGTGGCATGGGGGAGGGGGGCCGTACATGTGTGACACGTAAGTAGCACAGAAGGTTGTGCGGTCGCTGCGAGGAGGTTGCGCCACGTCCGCATGGCGGACGGTCCTGTCCATGCGTACGTGTTGTATCTATCCTGTCGGCATGAACACGGCCGTCGAGCAGTCCGCCCCCCAGTCCCTCAAGCCGCCGCCCGCCGCCGACCGCGTGTACGCCCACGTCAAGCAGGGTGTGCTCGACCGCCGTTACGAGGGCGGCACCCTGCTCACCGAGGGCGAGCTGGCCGAGGCCGTCGGGGTCTCGCGCACGCCCGTCCGGGAGGCCCTGCTCCGGCTGGAGGCCGAGGGCCTGATCCGGCTCTACCCGAAGAAGGGCGCCCTGGTGCTGCCCGTCTCCGCGCAGGAGATCGCCGACGTGGTGGAGACCCGGCTGCTGGTCGAGGAGCACGCGGCCCGCAAGGCGGTACCCGCCCCGCCCGGTCTGCTGGAGCGGCTGGCCGAGCTGCTGGAACGGCAGAAGGCGCAGGCCGCGGCCGGTGACCTGGCCGCCGCGGCGGTCACCGACCGCTGCTTCCACGCCGAGATCGTGCGCAGCGGGGGCAACGAGATCCTCTCCCGGCTCTACGACCAGCTGCGCGACCGCCAACTGCGGATGGGCGTCGCCATCATGCACTCGCACCCCGACCGGATCGCCAAGACGCTCGTCGAACACGAGGAGATCCTGGACGCGCTGCGTGCCGGGGACGCGGAGGCGGCCGTCGAGGTCGTGCACCGCCATGTGAGCTGGTTCTCGCACCTCGCGCGGGGTGAGGTCCGGTGAGCGGCGAGCGCGACACCACCCTTCCGGGTGACCCTCCCCCGGAACCCGAAGAACCCCGGGGCGCCCCCGGCGGACGCCGGGCCGCCGCCGTGTGGTCCATCGGTGTGGCCGTCTACTTCGTCGCCGTCATCTTCCGTACGTCGCTGGGGGTCGCCGGTCTCGACGCGGCCGACCGCTTCCACGTGGGCGCCTCCGCCCTCTCGACGTTCTCCATCCTCCAGCTGCTGGTCTACGCGGGCATGCAGATACCCGTCGGCCTGCTGGTGGACCGCCTCGGCACCAAGAGGGTGCTGAGCATCGGGGCGGTCCTCTTCACCGCCGGGCAGCTGGGCTTCGCCTTCTCCCCCTCCTACGGCACCGCGCTCGCCTCCCGTGCGCTGCTGGGCTGCGGTGACGCGATGACCTTCATCAGCGTGCTGCGGCTCGGCACCCGCTGGTTCCCGGCCCGGCGCGGGCCGCTGATAGCGCAGCTCGCCGGCCTGGTCGGCATGGCGGGCAACCTGGTCTCCACCCTCGTCCTGTCCCGGCTGCTGCACGGCCTCGGCTGGACCCCGGCGTTCGCGGGCAGCGCCCTGGCGGGCGCGGTCGTCCTCGTCCTGACCCTGCTGTTCCTCAGGGACCATCCCGAGGGGCAGGAACCGGAGCCGTCCCCGCACCAGGGCGCGGCCTACGTCCGCCGGCAGATCGCCGCGTCCTGGCGGGAGCCGGGCACCCGGCTCGGCCTGTGGGTGCACTTCACCACCCAGTTCCCGGCGATGGTGTTCCTGCTGCTGTGGGGCCTGCCGTTCCTCGTCCAGGCGCAGGGGCTCAGCCGTGCCACGGCCGGCGAGCTGCTCACCCTGGTCGTGCTGTCCAACATGGTGATCGGCCTGGTCTACGGCCAGGTCATCGCCCGCCACCACGCGGCCCGGCTGCCGCTGGCGCTGGGCACGGTCGGCGCGACCGCGCTGCTGTGGGCGGCGACGCTGGCCTACCCCGGGCGGCACGCGCCGATGTGGCTGCTGGTGGTGCTGTGCGCGGTGCTCGGCGCGTGCGGGCCGGCCTCGATGATCGGCTTCGACTTCGCCCGGCCGGCCAACCCGCCCGAGCGCCAGGGGACGGCCTCCGGCATCACCAACATGGGCGGCTTCGTCGCCTCCATGACGACGCTCTTCGCGATCGGCGTGCTGCTGGACGCGACCGGGGACGACTACGTCGTGGCGTTCAGCGCCGTGTTCGTGCTCCAGGCGTTCGGGGTGGGCCAGATCCTGCGGTTGCGGGGGCGGGCGGCGCGGCGGGAGCGGGAGCGGTTGGTGGCCAGCCGGGTGGAGACGGTGCACGTGCCCGCTGCGTGAGCGCGTGAGTCGGCCCACCCACGCGCCCCCGTTTCCGTCGGCTGAGGGGCCGGACGACCCGGGGGCCGGACAACCCGTGGGGGTGTCAGCGGGGTGCGGTCACCGGGGCCAGGGTGAGGTAGGCCATGCCCAGGATGCCGCGGTAGGACATCCACTGGCGGCGGTGGCGGTCCAGGGCGGTCCGGGTCTCGGCGGCCAGTGGGTGGTCGGGGTTCCGGGCCAGCCAGACCTCCTTGTCCGCCTGGTACGCCGACTCGAACTCCTCCCACTCCGCGAGGCTCGCGGTCTCCGTCCATTCCGGCCGGAAACCCGCCGCCACGGCGAGATCGAGCAGGGTGCCCAGGTCGCAGTGGTCGTCGGCGGAGGCGCCCGGCCACATGCCCGCCAGCTCGGCCTCCGTGGGCGTCCTCTCCCAGAAGCCCTCGCCCAGCACCACCCGGCCGCCGTCGCTCACCAGCCGGCGCAGCACGCGCAGCGCCTCCGCGGCGGGCTGCTCGGCCGCGCTCAGCGCCTGGCTGGCACCCAGACACAGCACCAGGTCGGCGGGCCCGCGCCGGGTGCCGAGGGCCGACTCCGCCACGAAGTCCACGCGGTCCGCGAGCCCGCGCGCCTCGGCGTTGCGGCGTCCCCGGGCCAGGTCCTCCTCGTTCACGTCGACGCCGACTCCGCGCGCTTCCGGTACGGCCTCGAGCACCCGGAGCAGCAGCTCGCCCCAGCCGCAGCCGATGTCCAGCACGGTTCCGGGCCGTTCCCCGGCGAGCCGCCGGACCAGGGCCGCAGCCCGGTCCTGGGAGAGAGGCCCGTGGAAAGTGAGCCTGCTGAGCCGGGGCGGCGCCGCGGCCGACGTGGATTCCATGGTCATGCCAGGGACGGTAACCGCCGACGGCGGCCCGGGGCATGCCGATTTCCGTGGGCGGGCGGGGAGGAACCGGCGGGAGGCGGACTTACCGGCGAGGGGGGCGAGCGGGGCGCCCGGTCACGGCGTCACCGCGAAGTTGCGCAGGATCGCCGCCGCCAGGTCCTGGTCGCCCTCCGTCTTGACCCGGTCCGCCACCGCCTCGGGGGCGACCCGGCCGCAGGCCAGGCGGACGTAGGTCTCCCAGTCCAGGCTGAGGGTGGCGGCGGGGCCGAGGGCGGGGGTGCTCTCCAGGGTGCCGCGGCCCTGGATGTCGACGCGGACCGTGCGCAGGAACTCCACCGGGCCGTGCACGTCGAACACGACCGCCGAGCTGCGCGGGGCGTTCGCGTCACGGGCGACGACCTTGGGCAGCGCGCCGAGGAGGACGTCCCGGGTGACGTACGCGCCCGGCGAGTCCAGGTTGCCGGGGCGGCCGAGGGCCGTGCGCAGGTCCTGCTCGTGCACCCACACGTCGAACGCCCGCATCCGGTAGGCCTGTTCCAGGGTGACCTCCGTGCCCAGCGGGCCGCGCACCAGGGTGCCGGGGTCGCGGGACTCGTTGCGCAGCTGGCGGTTGCGGCGGATGACGGTGTACTCCAGTTCGGCCGTCATCTCCGGCGCCGTGTGGTGGCGGCGGACGTCGACCTGCATCTCCATGTAGCGCTGGTGCTCGGTGGCGACGTGGAACAGGTCGCGCGGCAGGGAGTGGATGGGGCGCGGGTCGCCGAGCATCTCGCAGTCCAGGCCGATGACATGGGACACGATGTCCCGCACCGACCAGCCCGGGCAGGGGGTCCGCCGGTTCCACTCGCCCTCGACGAGCGACTGCGCCATCTCGGATATCGCGTCGATGGAGTGCGTCCAGGCGTCGGCGTAGGGCTGGAGGGTGGGATGCAGACTCACGGAACGGGACCCCTCGGCGGTCGGTACACGGGCAGGTTCTGGCGGCGTTCCCGGCGGGCGGCGCTGCACTGCGGCGGGTGTCTTGAGACGCTAAGTTACGCTGCTGAAAGGCACCCCGGCAGTGCTTTCGTGTGACGATCGTAGGCCCGTGTGGACGACTCGAATGCCAGGACGGTGGTAGTGTGCGCGCCTCGCTGATCCAGATCGCTGTGGACGAGGGCGAATCGGTCGACTCCCGGCGCCGGCGCGTCGCGGCGCTGGTGCGGGAACAGAGCGGTGCCGACCTCGTCGTACTGCCCGAACTGTGGACGACCGGCGCCTTCGCCTACCAGGAGTTCGGCCGGGAGGCCGAGCCGCTGGAAGGGCCGACGTACGAGACGATGGCCAAGGCGGCCGGCGACGCGGGGGTGTGGCTGCACGCCGGCTCCATCCCCGAGCGGGCGGAATCCGGCAGCGGCTCCGCCACGGGGGACGGCCCCCTCTACAACACCTCGCTCCTCTTCTCCCCCTCCGGTGAACTGGCCGCGGCCTACCGCAAGATCCACCGCTTCGGCTTCGACAAGGGCGAGGCCGTGCTGATGGGCGCGGGCCGCGAGCTGGTGACGGCCCGGCTGCCCGGGACCACGCTGGGCTTGGCCACCTGCTACGACCTCCGTTTCCCCGAACTCTTCCGCGGACTCGTCGACGCCGGAGCCGAGGTGCTGGTCCTCCCGGCGGGCTGGCCCGAGCGGCGACGCGGGCACTGGACGCTGCTGGCCCAGGCGCGGGCGGTGGAGAACCAGGCGTTCGTGCTCGCGTGCGGAACGTCCGGCACGCACGCCGGAGTTCCGCAGGCCGGCCACTCGATCGTGGTGGACCCGTGGGGCGAGGTGCTCGCCGAGGCCGGCCCCGGCGAGGAGGTCCTCACGGTCGAGTTCGACCCGGCCAGGGTGGCCGCGGTCCGGGAGCAGTTCCCCGTACTGAAGGACCGGGTGCTGGGCCGCCCGGCGCCGGGCCGGTGACGGGGGCCGGCCCCGGCCACCGGACCCGACGGCGGCACGGGGCCTGACGGCAGCACCGCACCTGACGGCCGCACCCGGCCTGACGGCAGCACCGGACCTGACGGCCGCACGGGATCCGACGGCGGCACCGGGCCTGAGCGCGGTGCCGTACCTGGCGGCCGAACCGGGCCTGACGGCGGCACCGCACCCGGTCGGAGACCGGTGCGCGGTCCCGGTCGGGCCCGGTCAGGGCACTTCGTGGCAGCGGACCGCGGCGACCGGTGTGTCGTGGGCGCAGGCCAGTGCGGTGAGCGCGGTGCCGTGCGACGGGAGGTCGTACACCGCGGCGGCGGGGCCCACCGGGAGCGGATGGCCGGAGGCGCGGACGGCGGCCTCCAGCCGTACCCGGTCACGGAGCCGGTCCGGGATCTCGGAGTCGGCGGGGCGCGGAACGCGGGGCAGGGGACCGGGGGGCGGCGGCGCCGCCATGGCCAGGGCGAGGGGGCCGTGGGTGGCCGACGCGATCGCCCAGCGGTGGGCGCACAGTGCCGTCGCCACGATGAGCGGTTCCGCGAGGCAGGGGACGACGGCACCGGCCGGACACCGGGCCCGTTCCGAGCAGCCGAGCAGCCGGGCGCTGCGGTTGCCGTCCGTGTCCCACACCAGGTGGAGGTGCTCCGGTGCGATCGGCACGTACCGGGACAGGATCCTGCGGGCGTCGGCGTGGAGTCCGATGACACGGCGGCGCCGGAGCGGGTCGGCGATCCGCGCGCACCGCAGTTTCTCCTCCCGGGACAGCAGCGTGAGGTCCTCCAGCACCCCGGTCGCCCCCACCCGCCCGTACCACACGTGCACCTCGCCGGTGAGGGTCGCGTGGGTCATCTCGCTCCGTGGCCGGATGCCGGACGGATGCCGACCGAGCAGGGCACGAGGACGTCGGGCCGGCCCGTCGCGCCGAGCAGCGCCGAGCCCAGCCGGCCGGCGTGCTCGCCGGTGAGGATGAACTCCACGTACGCGCCGCCGGGGGTGTCACCGACCGCGATGTGGAAGGAGACGTTGCCCTCCGCGTCGGTGGAGGTGGTGACCGTGCCGTCGACCACCCCCGGGATCATCGCGGGCGCCGGGGGCGCGTCCGGTGCCTCCGGCTCCGCGGTGGCCTCGGGAAGGGCGGTCATCGGGAACCTCCTGCGGTGGCGGCCGGCCCCGCCTGCGCGGACCCGGCCGGAGTGGGTGCGGCGCGATGCGGTGCGGCCGGAGTGGATGCGGCCGGATCGCAGTCGGCCGGATCGCAGCCGGCCGGAGTGGCACCGGCCGGCTGCGATCCGCCCTGCTCGGCCAGGACCGGCGCGGATGGGACCGCTGCGGGCGGGACCGCTGCGGGCGGGACCGGTGTGGTCGTGCGGTAGTCCCGGGCGTGCCACAGCAGCGGCCGGCCGGGTCGGCCGGTGTGCAGGCCGGTCAGCAGGCCGACCAGCAGCTGGTGGTCACCGACCGGGATGCGGTCCGCGAGCCGGCAGCGCAGCGCGGCGTGCGCGCCGGGCAGCCGGGGCAGCGCGGTGCCGGGCCAGTTCTCGAACGCGTGCGCGGCGAACCGGTCCACGCCGCTGGTCGCGAAGGTCCGCGCGATGTCGGTGTGTTCCTCGCCGAGCAGGTTGACGACGAACTCGCGGGCCGCGGAGAACGCGTCGTGACAGCTGGACGTGTCGGACAGGCCGACCAGGAGCAGCGGGGGCCGCAGCGAGGCCGAGGTCACCGAGCTGGCGGTGAAGCCCCAGGGGCGGCCCGCCGCGTCCCGGGTCGTGATGACGGACAGCGGGGCGGCGAGCAGCGACATCGCCTCACGGAAGGTCTTCGCCTCCACCGGTGGTCCCTCCTGTGGGGACGGGAGCGTGCTGTCGAGGAGCGCGGTCACGTGAGTTCTCCTTACGATCCGGGGAGTCGTGGGAGTCGTGCGAGTGCCGGGATTCCCCGGGCTCCTGGGGATCCCGGGATTCCGCGACAGCCTCGGGAGCGGTGGGCGCTCCGGACGCGGTGGGCGCCTCGGAGACCGTGGCGCCCCCGGGCGGACCGTCGTCGGCGGGGACGGAGGCCGCCGGGGCCGCCTCGGTCACCGGAGCAGCCGAGGCGACGGGAGCGGCGGGAGCCGCCGAAGCCACCGGAGCCGCCGCGGCCGGGTCGGCCGCCGCAGCCGCTTCGGCCGCCGTGGCCGCCGTGGACGCCGTGGCCTCCGCCCGTTCCTTCTCCGCCAGTGCCCGGCGGAAGCTGCGGATCGTCAGGGGTACGGCGATCACGCCCACCGCCGCGAGCAGCACCGCCAGCGCCGCCACCAGCCGCTGCGGGCCGATCACCGGGCCGAGGGTGCCGGTGAGCAGGCCGCCGATGGGGTAGGAGCTGAGTCCGAGCAGGAAGAACGGCCCCATCACCTTGCCCAGGTGCTCGCCCGGGATGATCTTCACGCGCTCCGTGCGGTTGTAGACGTTGAAGTACGCCACGCCGACCATGCCCACGACGAACGCGGCGGCGTAGACGGCGAACGACGACGCGAAACCCAGCACGAGCAGGGCGACGCACTGCGTGGCGTAGCCGGCCGCGCCCAGCGGGGAGAGGCCGAACCGGCGCACCAGGCGCGGGGTGAGCGCCAGGTTGGCCATGCCGGCGATCCCCACCAGGGTGTTCAGCAGGGCGAAGCCCGACTCCGGCGCGTCCAGTTCGCCGGTGACCACGGCGGCGTTCGCGCTGAGCATGGTCGCGAAGGCCAGGTTGATGATGAAGTTGAGCCCGGCCAGCAGCACCACCGGCCGGTTCGTGACCAGCAGCCGGAAGCCGAGCCCGAGGTCGCCGAAGATCGCCCGGACGTCGGTGCCGCCGGAGGCGGCCGGCTTCAGCCGGGGCAGCCCGAGCCAGCAGGCCGCACCGGTCGCGAACAGGGCGGCGGCCAGGGCGAGCAGCCACAGCTTGCCGAGCGCGGTGGCCGCGACCACCGCGAGACCGGGGCCGAGCGCGGTGGCGAGCAGCTCCATGTTCTGGAACAGCGCCTGGGTGCGCGGCAGGTCGTCGCCCTGCGCGAGCTGCGGCACCACCTTCTCCACCGACATGCGCACGGCCGGCATCACCGTGGCGAGCAGCGCCCCGTTGGCCATGAGCAGCCCGACGGTCCACGAGGGCATGGCCACGCACAGGACGAGGGTGCACACCAGGACCACGCTGCGGGCGGTGTTGGCGCGGGAGAAGAGCCGGGTGCCGCCGTCCCGGTCGGCCAGCAGGCCGGCGAACGGGTAGGCCATCAGGGCGGGCAGCCACTCCAGCGCGAAGGACGTGCCGAGGGTGGAGACCTTGCCGGTCTCCTGGTAGATGAGCAGCGGTACGGCGAACAGCACGAGCTGCTCGGCCAGCAGGCCGGCCAGCACACCCGTGCCGAACAGGAACCGGCGTCCGCGGTACCCGGTCACCGAACCTCCGCCCCGCTGCCCGCCGGCGTGCCGCCGAGGGCCGCCTCGCGCTGCCGGACCAGCGGCAGCACACCGGTGAAGAACCGCCGCATCTCGTCCCGGGCCGGCCAGCCCGAGAAGATGAACTGGCTGACGCCGGCCGCCCTGTACTCCATCAGGTGGTCGGCGACCTCGGCGTAGGAGCCGACCAGGCACAGCGCCGGACCGCCGCGGTAGGCGACCGCGCCCGTGTAGATCATGGGGGACAGCCAGCCGTGCGCGGACTGTTCGGCGAGGCGGAAGGAGGTGCGCACCGCCTGCGAGTCGGCGGCGGCCACGAACTCGGCGACGAACGCCCGGTGGTCATCGTCGGTGTCGCGCATCACCTCGGCGAGGTCGGCCAGGGCCTCTTCGCGGGTGGGGCGGGCCAGCACCTGCATGCGCAGGCCGACCTCGCGGCCCGCCTCCCGGAACGGCCCGGTCAGCTCGGCGATCGCGGCGGGCGTGTCGGCGTACCGGAACCAGCAGTCGCCGTAGTCGAGGGCGGTCCGCCGGGCCACCTCGGAGGCGCCGCTGATGTAGATCTCGGGGCGGCCGCCGCCGTGGAAGCCGAGGCCCAGCTGGGCGTCCTCCAGGCGATAGTGGGCGCCCTCGTACGTCAGCGGGGCCTTGCCGCCCCAGAGCCGGTGCAGGACGTCGAGGAACTCCCCCGCGCGCGCGTAGCGCTCGTCGTGGGCGAGGAAGTCGCCGTAGTAGGCCTGCTCCACGGGGGAGATGCCGGCGACCAGGTTGAGGGCGATGCGGCCCTCGGACATCCAGGAGACCGTGTTCACGATCTGGGTGAAGAGGGTGGGCGAGAGCAGGCCCGGCCGGTAGGCCAGGATGAACCGGACGCGGCTGGTCTCGCGCACCATCGCGCCGATCAGCGGCAGCGGGTCGGGCAGGCTCCAGCTCTGCGCCATGAGCAGGGACTCCACGCCCAGCTCGTCCGCCTCCCGGGCGAAGTCCAGCGCGCCGTCCAGGTCGAGGACGTCGGAGCGGTACTTCTCCGTGGACTTCTTCTGACCGCTGTCCAGGGCCGATCCCCAGTGGAAGCGCAGCCCGGTCATGCCTGTACTCCCTGTGTTTCCTGCGTGTCCCGGGGGGCGGACGTGCGCAGCCGCAGGGCCTGGAAGAGGCCGGCCATGAAGTCCCGGGTCTCCTCGGGCGAGGCGGTGGCGGCGATCCCGGCCAGCGGCGTCTCGTAGGCGCCGTAGGTGACATGGCCGGGCAGCGGGGCGCCGGGCGCCAGTTCCTGCCAGGTCAGGGCCCGCGGGTCGGTGCGGAAGGGCTCGGCTCCGTCGAAGCCCTCGAAGGTGCCGGGGGCGAGGTGGTGACCGGGGTGCACGAACCAGCCGTAGTACCCGGCGTCCGGCGGTGCGGCGGGCAGCCGTCCGGCGACCTCCTCGCCGAGCAGCACGCGCAGCTCCCAGGAGGGCAGGTGGACGCCGGTGCGCAGCTCGAAGGTGGCGGCCACGTCGGCGCCGCCGACCCGGTTGCCGACCTCCAGGAACACCAGCTCGCCGGTGCCGCCGTCGTCCCGGATCCCCTCCAGGTGGAAGCTGCCCTCCTCGATCCGGACGGCGCGCAGCACCTCGTCCACCCAGGCGGCGATCCCGTCGGCGAGGTCGATCTGGAAGGAGCCCATGGGGAGGCCCTGGGCGTACGCCAGGCAGGTGCCGAGGTACTCGCTGGCGGTCAGGGCGAGCACCCTGCCGTTCTCCACCAGGCCGTCGAAGTGCAGCACCGGGCCGGAGACGAACTCCTCGACCTCGAAGTCCCCGGCCGCCTCGGCCTGCGCCTCGCCGTCCAGCTCGGCGACGCCGGAGCGGCGGCCGGACACGGACGTGTACGCCTCCTCGGCGCTGCCGAAGACGACGACGTCGACGCTGGAGGCGCCCCGGTGCGGCTTCAGCACCGTCGGCCCGGTCCACCCCGCCTTGCCGTCCGCGGCCAGGAACTCCGTCAGCGGCAGGAACCGCGGGACGCGCAGCCCCGCCTTCTCCACCGCCTGCTTCATCAGCACCTTGTCGCGGGAGAGCAGGACCCGCTCGACCGGGGCGCCCGGGACCCCGAGCCGCTCGCGCAGCCGGGCCGCGTCCAGCAGCTCGTACTCCGACATGGAGATGATCCGGTCGAAGCGCGGCGGCTCGGCGAGCCCGTCCAGCCAGGCCACGGCCTCGTCGTACGGGGCGGCGGTGCCGGGGCGCTCGACGCGTGCGCAGCGCAGTCCGTCCGGCAGGGTGGCGAGGGCGCCGGCCGTGCCGAAGTAGGTGACGTCGTGCCGGTCGTGGTCGATGCCCCGGTGGTACTCGATCTTGGGGTACGGCACTCGGTGCAGGATCAGGATGCGCATCAGCAGGCCTCCAGCAGTGCGGCTTCGGGGGTGTGCACGGCGGCGGCGAGCGCGGCGGGCCACAGCTCGCGCAGGGTGCGGACGACGTCCCGGACGTCGGTGCGGTCGGTGTGCAGGACGACGCACCCCTGGGCGGCGAAGTCGGCGTTGTCCCGGGCGACGGCGTGCAGGGTGCGGCGCTCGGCGGACACCCAGCCGAACTCGGCGGCGGTCAGCTCGCCGTCCGCGAGGCCGTGCCGGGCGCGGGTGGCGGCCAGCGCGTCCGCGAAGGGGTCGGCGTCCGGACGCACGTCACCGGGGGCGAAGTCCTGGTCGGTGGCGACACCCAGCATCACGGTGGCCGCGGACCTGGCCGGTTCCGGCAGCGCGGCCGGGGCGGGGGCGCCGAACGCCGTGTCCACCCAGCGCTCGTACAGGTCGACGCCGTACACCCAGCGGGCCAGGGACCAGATCTTCATGCCGGCCGGGCGGCGGTTGGGCTCGACCACGGCGGCGTGCCGGTCGTCCCGGCTCAGCTTGATCTCGTTGTGGAAGGGGCCGTCGCACTGGCCGACGAGCCAGTTCGCGATCCGGCCGGCGCGCAGCAGGGTGGCCCGGCCGGCCGGGCTGACCCGGGCGGGCAGCACCTGGGCGACCTCGACCGGGTAGCGGCCCGGGGCGGTCATCTTCTCGGTGAGGAAGGTGAGCTCGCCGAGGCCGTCGTGGGAGAACTCCCGCTCGTAGGGGATCAGCTGCTCGCACAGCGCGCCACCGGACAGGTACGGCCGCACCTCGGCGAACGCCGCCTCCGGGTCGTCACCGGGGCGGACCAGGACGACGCCCCGGTTGTTGCCCTCCTTGGCGGGTTTGACGACGAAGCCGTCCGGATGGCCGGCCGCGAACTCCCTCAGCGTGTGCGCGGAGGTGACCTCGGCGAAGTCCGGCACCATGATCCGCTGGGCGGCGAGCAGGCCCGCGTGACGGGCCTCGGCGCCGCGGTAGGTCAGCTTGCAGAACGCGGCGGACGCCGGGTCGGGGGCGTCGACGGGCAGGCCGAGGCGGCGCAGCAGTTCCGCCCCGCTGTGGACCGCGTTGTCGGAGAAGACGATGCCCGCGGCGAACTCCGCGCGGCGGGCGCCGAGGAGTTTCTCGCCGGCGGCCGCGAAGTCCGGGTCCAGCGGGTCGAGATCGATCACCTCGTCGCAGATGCGCGCGTCGGTCTCGGTCGGCTGGGGGCGGACGAGGGTGGTCCGGGCGCCGTGCCGGGTGCGGGCGTAGGCGGCCATGTGCCGTACGTCGTCCACGCGGGAGAGGTTGTAGTCGATGATCAGGAACCTGCGGGGTGGGGCGGCGGTGGGCATGGTGGGAGGTCTCCTGGCGGTCGCGGAAGCGGTGCGCTGAGCTGCGCGGCGGGTCGGCTACGTGAGCTGGTGCTGGGCGTAGGTCACCGTCACCGCGGTCGCCGACGCCTCGGTCAGCGCCGGGAGCAGCCGGTCCCGGTCGGCGGCCGGGAAGGCCCACAGCAGCTGGCCCAGGAACACCTCGCGCGCGCGGGCCTCGATCAGTTCGCCCTCCTTGAGGAGGATCTGGGTGACGGCCGGCGCCAGGGGCAGCCCGTCCGCCACGCCGATGCCCGTGATGAGGCCGGGCTCGGCGAAGAAGACCCGGAAGAAGGTGGCGTTGGGGGCGGGCGTGGTGCCGTCGGCCCGGTAGGACAGGCGGCGCAGCCGGTCGCGCTGGTCCGGTGCCGTGCCGGTGGCGGACAGCAGCAGGTCGAGCCAGAGGCCGAGCAGGTCGGTCTCCCCGGTCAGCTCGCGGACGCTGGGCGAGATGAGGCTGCCGCCGACCCGGGGGTTGATCTCGATGAGGTCCCAGCGGTCCCCGTCGTGCCGTGCCTCGATGTGGAAGCAGCCCCAGTTGAGGCCCAGTTCGGCCAGCAGCGCGGACACCCAGGCGAGACCGGCCGCGGTCGCCCCGGGCCCGACCGACACCGGCGGGCTGGTGCAGGCGTTCTCCAGCACCGCCCCGGAGGTCTCGGTCACCTCGCACTTCTCGTGTACGGCGACGACGAACGGCTCCCCGTCGGCGACGAGCACCTCGAAGCTGAACTCGCGCCCCGGCAGGTAGTCCTCGATCAGGAAGCTCGGCCCGGCGCCGAACGCGGACGCGTAGACGGTGTCGCCGCCCGCCTCCTCGGTGATCCGCCGGATCTCCTCCCAGGTGGTGTCCGCGGTCAGCGGGAAGGTGCCGTAGGAGGCGATGCCGCGTACCGGTTTGACGAAGTACCGCCCCGGGCGCGCCTGGTGTTCGGCGAGCGTCGCCTCGGTGAGCGGCACCGCGCGGACGCGGCTCAGCCCGGTGCCGGCGAGCCGCTCGCGCACCGCCAGCTTGTCCCGCAGGCCCAGCACCTGCTCGGCGCCGAGGTCGGGCACGCCGAGCCGGGCGTTGGCGTGCGCCATGAGGTGCCGGTAGCCCTCCCACACGGTGAGGCAGGCCAGGATCTCGGTGCCGGCCGCGCGCAGGGCGTCCAGTGCCGCGTCGACGTCCGCGACGGTGAGCTCGTGGCTCTCGGTGGCGCGCACCGAGGCCGCCCGGTCCGCCAGGTCCCGGAGCCGGCCGGGCTGGTGGGCGGGTTCGGGCAGCGACGTCAGGATGTGCGCCCGCAGGCCGCGTTCGCCGAGGGCGGCGATCAGGTCCTCCATGAACGAGAACCCGACGTGGCTGAGGAGCAGGACACCGCGGTCACCGGTCCGCCCGGTGCCGGCCGTGTGCATCACCTTGCTGTCCTTTCGTGGGAGGTGCGTGGGGAGGCGTGGGGGGTGCCGAGTGCCGGGAAGGAAGGGAGCCCGGTCCCGGAGCGCGGGGTCTCCGGGACCGGGCGTGCCGGGCGGGGTCAGACCGCGACGGCTTCCTTCTGCTCGGCGTGCTCACCGCCGGCGAGGGTGTCCTGGTACAGCTCCTCGAAGTACTGGGCGAGCAGGCGCTGGTGCTCCTGGAGGTACTTCTTCAGGGCCGCGATGTCGTCGTCGCCGCGGATCAGGAAGCGCAGCGCCGCCCAGACCTCGCCCGGGTGGTCGTCGTTGATGTCGGTGTGCGAGTGGCTGATCTGGCCGCCGATGTTGGACTCGCCGACGGAGTCCTTGAGGGCGACGAGCTTGCGCGGCTCCAGCTTCACGTTGACGTACTCCACGAGGTAGGAGTACGCGACGACGCCGAGCGGGCCCTCGTGGTCGAGCAGGTAGGAGAAGTAGCCGGTGAGCAGCTTCGTCGACAGGTACGGCTCCACCGAGAGGAACTCCTCGCGGGAGACGCCGACCTTGGCGAGGTCGTCGATGAAGAGCTCGTCGTGGAGCATCTCCTCCTGCTCGTAGTTGGCCCACACCTGCGCGGCCTCGGGGCTGCGCTTGGCGATCTCGGTGAGCGCCTTGGACTCGGCGACGCGCAGCAGGCGGATGCGCCAGGCGGTCTCGATCAGGTTCCGCTTGTAGTAGGCGGAGTCGACGTTCTTGCCCTCCAGGTGGGCGGCGGCCGGAACGGTCGCGTACCACTCCTCGATCTGCTGGTCGATCTGCTGGTCGATCTCGGCCCGCAGCTGCGCGGAGGCGGCGGCGTTCAGGAACGGGGTGCGGTTCTGGTAGCCGACGTTCACTACACGGTTGGACATGCGAAAAGTCCTCTTCGGTCGGTCGTCACGGGTGGGGTGAGGTCTTCGAGTGGTTCAGTCGGCCGCGACGCGGATGGTCGCGGAGTCCTTGAGGCGGCACTGGCAGGCCAGCCGGTACGTGCCCCCGGCCTTGCCGAGGTCTTCGAGGAAGTCCAGTTCCTCGGGGTCGGGCTCGCCGAGGCCGGCGGCGCCTTCGACCACTTCGACGACGCAGGCGCCGCAGGCGCCGGAGCGGCACCCGAACGGGATGTGGCGGCGGGGCGTCTCGTATTCGATGTCGGTGAGCGGGGAACCCGCGGGCAGCAGGATCTCCACCCCCTGCGGCAGCAGGGTGAGCTTCTTCAACTCCACGGTGTCAACTCCAGGTTCGGGCGGTTCCCCCTCCGGCCGCGTCGGGGTCGGTCGAGTGCGCCGGGGCGAGCCGGCTGCCGGGGCGCAGGGCGACGGCGGCGTGGTTGACGGCGGTGGCCGCCTCGCCGAAGCCGACCGAGATCAGCGGGACCCGGCCGGGGTGGGTGGAGCCGTCCCCCACCGCGTAGACGCCGGGCAGGCTGGTCTCCCGGGTGGCCGGGTCGGCGCGGAACAGGCCGTCCTCCAGCGCCGCCCCCCAGTCGGCGAGCGGGCCCAGGGCCGCGCTGAAGCCGAGCGCCGCGACGAGTTCCTGGGCCGGCAGGCGCAGGGTGCCCGCCTCCTGGGTGATCTCCACTTCCGCCAGCCGGGTGGTGCCGTGACAGGCGGTCACCCGGGCGTCGGTGAGGACCCGCACCGGTGAGTCGAGCAGCTGCTTGACGCTGTGCGCGTGCGCCCGGAAGGTGCCGCGCCGGTGCACCAGGGTGGTGGTGCGGGCCAGCGGGGCGAGCGTCAGCGCCCAGTCGACGGCGCTGTCGCCGCCGCCGACGACGACCACGTCCTTGTCGCGGTGCGCGGCGGGGTCGGGCACGTGGTACGCCACGCCCCGGCCCTCGTAGGGCACCGCGCAGGGCAGCCGGCGCGGGACGAACCGGCCGAGTCCGGCGGCAATCACCACGGCCCCGGCGTGCACCTGCCGCCCCCGGTCGGTGCCGATGGTCCAGCCGGTGCCGCGGGGGGTCAGGGTGGTTGCGGTGTGGCCGAGCAGATAGCGCGGGCCGAAGGGTTCGGCCTGCGCGACCAGGGCGGCCACCAGCTCGCGGCCCTTGACGCCGGGGAGCCCGGCGACGTCGTGGATCGGCTTCTCGGGGTAGAGGGCGGCCACCTGGCCCCCGGGCTCGTCCAGGGCGTCCACGACGGCACAGCTCAGTCCGCGGAAGCCGGCGTAGTAGGCGGCGTACAGCCCGGAGGGGCCGGCGCCGACGACGGCGATGTCGACGTAGCCGTCGGGGTCGCCGGCGTTCGTGCCGGTCACCGCGGCGGTGTTCCCGAAGGTGTCCACAGGGGTCTTCACGTCCTCTCCCGCGCCGTGCGCGCCGGCGGTGCCCGCGGCGTCCGGGCCGGCGGGCCCGGTCACCGGCCCGTCCCGGTGGCCGGGCGGGCGGCGCCCGCGGCCGCCCGGTCCTCGCGCACGCCGAGGACCTCGTACAGCAGTGAGTGGATCGGCGTGGGCACGCCGTGCCGGGCGCCGAGGCGGACCACCGAGCCGGTCCAGGCGTCGAGTTCGGAGGGCGTGCCCGCGAGCAGGTCCCGCTGGAGCGAGGAGGTGCCGGCGGCGGGCTGCCGGTCGACGAAGTCCAGCGTCGTGTCGACGATGTCGGCGGGCAGGGCCACGCCGGCGGCGTGCGCCAGCCGCTCGACCTCGCGCATGGCGTCGGCCAGCAGCCGGCGGGTCCCGGCCCGGGAGCGCAGCTCGCCGAAGCCGCCGTCCGCGGCGGCGCCGAGGCTGCCGAAGGGCACCACGAACAGGAACTTCGCCCAGAGTTCGGCCCAGATGTCGGTGACGGCCGGGCTGGGCACGGCCGCGTCCTCCAGGGCCGCGCGCAGCCGCCGCACCCGCTCGGTCCCGGTGCCGTCCCACTCGCCGACGACGAGCGAGCCGGCGCCGCCGACGTGCCGGATCCGGCCGGGCCCGTCGAGCTGGGCGATGACCTTGGCGACGCCGGGCAGTACGGCCGCCCGGCCGACGGCCCCGGCCACCTGCTCGGGGGCCTCGACGCCGTTCTGGAGGGTGACGACCGCGGTGTCCGGTCCCAGGAGAGGCGGCAGGGCCTCGATCGCCGGTCCGAGCTGCCAGGTCTTCACCGCCAGCAGGACCAGGTCACAGGGGCCTGCCTCCCGGGTGTCGCCGGTGGCGTCGACCGGGGTGACCGAAACGGTGCCGTCGGGATCCCGGACCGTGAGCCCGTCCTTCCGGAGCGCCTCCAGATGGGCGCCGCGTGCGACGAAACGTACGTCGTGCCCCGCGGCGACGAGCCGGCTCCCGAAGTACCCGCCCAGTCCGCCCGCGCCTACTACCGCTGCTTTCACGATTCTTTTCCTGCCCCAGGCCGCAAGTTTTCGAGGGGTTCAGCGCACGTCGGCGTTGTTTTCGCGATGCGGTCCGCTCGGCTCCGGTTCACTCGGAGGAGCCCTTTATTGCAGCAACATTGCGACATTATGTAAACAACAGTTCGACAGCGCGTGGGCTATAATTCGGCTGTTTGTCCGGGGTCAGTGCCAGATGATGTCGTCCGTGCTGGCGGACCACGTCGGGGCGGGCTCGTCGGCACGGTTGTGGCCGGTCGGCGCGGGTTGACCGGACGCGGCCGCGGCAGCGGTGCCACCGAGAATTCCGAAGAAGGCCAACGTGACGAAAAATGTGCCGAAAATGCGCTTGTCGCTCATGAGTGTGTCCCCCCTGCAGTGCGGGTTCGGGGGATTTCCCCGTTCCCTGTGCAGGATCCTGCCGGTTCGGCCTCGGTGAACACCAGCGCAATCCCCTGGTGAGAAGTGCCAGACGAGTTCTTCTCAGCGGCAAGATAGGTCAAAGTTTGCGAAACGGGGGCAAAATGGACGAGGAACCACGAATTCCGACGCTACAAAAGCTGCATGAGTGCCTCTACCGCATGGCACTGGAGAACGGCGTACTGAACCCGGTTCTCGCCGCGATGGAGCTTGACCTGCCCTACCGCGACATCGAATCGGCCGTGCGCGATCTGCTCGACCTCCACCTGCTGCACGACCGGCAGCCGGCCAGGGACGAGGACACGGCCGGGCACCCGGCCTACACCGCCAACAGCCCCGATGTCGCCGTCACCCACCTCAACGGGCCGCTGGAGGCCCGCATCCGGCGCCTCCAGCGCAGAGCCGACCGGATCAGCAGCCACGTGATGACCATGCGCCCGGTCTTCGAGGACGCCTGGCAGAGCCACTTCCTGCGCGCCACGGTCGAGCGGCTGACCGGCCTGGACGCCATCCGCACCGTGCTGGAACGTCTCTCCTCCACCGCCCGTGTGGAGATCGCCGCCGCGCATCCGCTGCTCCCCTCACAGACCGTCATAGAGGAGGGCCGCCGGCGCACCGCCGAGGCGGCAGGCCGGGGCATCCTGCTCCGTACGCTCTACCCGCATTCGGTGCTGTCCCACCCCTACATGCGCCAGCACCTCGCCGAGATGAGCGACACCGGTGTCGCCTTCCGCACGGTGGACCACATACCGGACCGGATCATCTTCTTCGACGCCGGCACGGCCGTCATCGCCGACCCCGAACAGACCGACGGCCAGGGCGCGCTCGTGGTCCGCGACCCCTCGCTGGTCCGGTACCTCTACCGCTCCTGGGAGAGCATGTGGGTCGGGGCCCGGCCGTTCTCCGCCGCCGACGCCGAACCTCCCGCGGCACCGCGGGACGAGGTGCGCCAGGCCGTGCTGCGCATGCTGGAGGCCGGCATGAAGGACGAGATGGCGGCCCGCAAGCTGTCCATGTCGACGACCACCTACCGGCGGCACGTCTCCGAACTGCTCACCGAACTGGGTGCGCACAGCCGCTTCCAGGCGGGCAGCTACGCCCGCCGGGTCGGCTGGCTGGACGACTGACCCGTGGCACCGGAGGGGGAGGTCAGTCCTCCTCCCCCTCCTTCTCGGCCAGGTGGATGACACAGACCGCCACCGCGATCAGCAGCGCCGGGTCGGCGTCCTCCCGTACGACGTCCACCCCGTAGGTGTCACGGAGGGTCAGCCAGCGGCGGGACACCACCGCGAGGAGCTCGCCGTCGTACTCGACCGCGAACTCCCGGTCCAGGATCTTGCCGCTGACGTCGAGTTCGGTGCCGTCCACCAGTGAGACCCGGTAGTGGTTGCGCAGCAGCGACAGCCGCTTGCGCTTGATCCTGGCCAGGGCCTCGCCGTCCCGTTCGATCACCATGGTGTCCCGCAGGGCGAGCATCTTCTGGTGGATGTCGACCAGGACCCGCCCCTGGGCGTCCTTCAGCTCGAAGGTGTCCCGCAGCCGCATCGCCTTGCCGTCGACGAGGAACACTTTCCGGCCATGCTCGTCCTCGATCCACCAGTCGTCACCGATGCCGAGGATCCGGTCGCGTACGAGGAATCTCATACGGTCACGCTTCCCCGGCCCCGGCCGATCGTCACGGCGCCGCCCCGGAGGGCGGGGCAGGACGGGTGAGGGACGCGGGCCCCCCGCCGAAGCGCTTGCGGTACGCCGACGGGCTCAGCCCCGTCTCGCGCCGCAGCCGGGCCCGCAGATTGGCCGCCGTGCCCAGGCCGCTGCGCGCCGCCACGACGTCCAGCCGCTCCTCGCCCCGCTCGATCAGCCGGCACGCCAGCGCCACCCGCTCCCCGGTGAGCCAGGCCAGCGGTGTCGTGCCCAGCTGGTCGCGGAAGCGGCGGTGCAGGGTGGCCGGGGACACGGCCGCGCGGGCGGCGAGGTCCGCGACGGACAGCGGCTCGCCCAGCCGCTCCAGGGCCCAGGCCAGCAGCGGCCCGAGCGACGCGTCGGGCACCTCGGGCACCGGCCGCCTGACGAACTGCCGTTGCCCGCCGTCCCGGTGCGCGGCGAAGACCAGCCGCCGGGAGACGTGGTTGGCGACCTCCACGCCGTGGTCCCGGCGTACGAGGTGCAGGCCCAGGTCGAGCGCGGAGGCGCTGCCGGAGGCGGTCAGGATGTCGCCGTCGTCCACGAAGAGCACGTCCCGCTCCAGGCGCACCCGCGGGAAGCGGGCCCGGAAGTCGTCCGCCCACATCCAGTGGCAGGCCGCCCGGCGCCCGTCCAGCAGCCCGGCCTCCGCGAGGGTGAACGCGCCCGAGCAGAACCCCACGAGCCGGGCGCCGCGCGCGTGCGCCCGGCGGATCGCCTGGAGGACCCGCTCCGAGCGGGGCACCTCGGTGTCGGGCCGGTTCGGCACGATCAGCGTGTCGGCCGACTCGGCCGCCGCGAGCCCGGCGACCCCGGTGAGCGTGAAGAAGCCGTCCCGCATCCGGGTCTCCGGCTCGGCCGCGCACAGCCGGAAGTCGTACAGTTCCCGCCCCAGCTCCGGCCGCGCGAGCCCGAAGATCTCGATGGCGCAGCTCATCTCGAAGGGGTTGGAGTTGTCGTCCACCACCAGCACCACGCGGTGAGAGGATCCTTGCGGCATACGCGATTTCTAGCACTCGTGCGCCCGGACGGGCCACCGCACGATGAACGCATGGAAAGCCTCCGGTACACGGCACGCACCCAGCCCGTCTCCCTCGACCGGGCCCTCGCCTCCTTCACCGCGCGGTGGAGCCCCCGCATCGTCACCACCGTGAACGACTACGACGTACGCGTGGCCAAGGTGGAGGGCGAGCACCTGTGGCACACGCACGACCACACCGACGAGTTCTTCCTCGTCCTCGAGGGCGAACTCCACATCGGCCTGCGCGAACCGGCCGGTGAGCGCACGGTGGTGCTGCCCCGGGGCTCGGTGTTCACCGTCCCGCGCGGCACCGAGCACAAGCCGTACGCGCCCGTGCCGACCGAGATCCTGCTCTTCGAGCCCACCGGCACGCCGACCGTCGGCGACCGGCACGAGACCGTCCCCGCCCACGTGGACGCGACGACCGGCCACCCGCTCGCGTGACCGGCCGCGGGACACCACCCGCACCCCCGGTGTCCGGCGGGTGAACTCGGCGCGGCCGCGCCCGGACCGGCCAACCAACCGGCCCGCCCCCGAGTCGAACGGAGCGCGCACCCGCGCACCCGCCCGCCCGTTCACCCGGAGGTCCACCATGTCCGCTCGCCCCCGCCGCCGGTCCGTACGCGCACTCGCCCTGGCCCTCGGCGCGACCGCCCTGGCCGTGCCGACCGCCCTGGCCGGCAGCGCCGAAGCGGCCGGTCCCGCGGCCACCGCCGAGGTCAACCGGTACGGCTGGCAGCTCGCCTACACGGCCGCCCCCGGCCAGACCAACAAGGCGAGGGTCACCGCGTCCCTCACCGCCGACCGGACCGGCATCACCTACGTGATCGACGACACCGTGACGATCACCGCGGGCCGCGGCTGCGGCCACCCGGACGGCACCGACCGCACCAAGGTCTCCTGCACGGTCACCGCCGAGGAGAGCCAGGACCCGTACGCCGCCCTGACGATGGACCTCGGCGACCGCGCCGACACCGTGTCCTACGCCAACCACACCGACCAGGTGTACTACTTCGCCCGGATATCCCTCGGCAGCGGCGACGACAGGCTCACCGACACCGGCCGTCTCGACGGCAGCGACGTCTCGGGCGGCGCGGGCAGGGACACCCTCACGGTCGGCGAGGCCGGGCTGGCCTTCGGCGGCGACGGCGACGACACGATCCACGCCGACGGCGACCTGGTCATCGCCAGCGGCGGCAAGGGGAACGACGTGCTGCGCGGCGGCGCGTCCGGCCAGGACCTCGCCGGTGACGACGGCGACGACACGATCCACGGCGGCACCGGCGCCGACACCCTGTACGGCGGCAAGGGCGCCGACACCCTGTACGGCGGTGGCGGCGCCGACCGGCTCTACGGCAACAGCGGCGCCGACAGGCTGTACGGCGGTCCGGGCCGCGACACCCTCTCCGGCGGGCCCGGCCGGGACAGGCTCCACCAGGACTGAGGGCCCGGTCCACACTCCCGGGCCCGCCGCCGGCGTCCGGTGGCACCCTGGGAGCCATGACCGACTCCGCACGCCGGCGCGCCCGCGTCCGCGCCCCCGAGCTGACCGGCGAGGGCGGGTGGATCAACACCGGCGGCCGGGAGCTGAGGCTCGCCGACCTCCGCGGGCGCTTCGTGCTCCTCGACTTCTGGACCTCCTGCTGCATCAACTGCCTGCACGTCCTGGACGAGCTGCGTCAGCTGGAGGAGGGGCACCGGGACACGCTCGTGGTGATCGGAGTGCACTCGCCGAAGTTCACGCACGAGGCCGAGCACCGGGCGGTCGTGGACGCCGTGGAGCGCCACGGCGTACGGCATCCGGTCCTGGACGACCCCGGGCTGTCCACCTGGAAGCAGTACGCGGTGCGCGCGTGGCCCACGCTCGTCGTCGTCGACCCCGAGGGGTACGTCGTCGCCCAGCACTCGGGCGAGGGGCACGTGCCGGCCATCGAGCGGCTGGTGACGGAGCTGGAGGCCGAGCACCGGGCGAAGGGCACCCTGCGGCGCGGCGACGGCCCCCATGTGCCGCCGGAGCCCGAGCCGACGACCCTCCGCTTCCCGGGCGGGGCGGCGCTGCTGCCGTCGGGACACTTCCTGGTCAGCGACACCACGCGGCACCAGCTGGTGGAGCTGGCCGAGGACGCCGAGACGGTCCTGCGGCGGTTCGGCTCCGGTGCGCCCGGGTTCGCCGACGGCGCCCCGGGCAAGGCGTCCTTCCGCGAGCCGCGGGGGCTCGCGCTCCTCGACGACGGCGCGGTGGTGGTCGCCGACACCGTCAACCACGCCCTGCGCCGCCTGGACCCCGCCACCGGCGAGGTGACCACCCTGGCCGGTACCGGGAGGCAGTGGCGGCGCGGATCGGCCACCCGCGGCCCGGCCCGCGAGGTGGACCTCTCCTCCCCGTGGGACGTGGCGGTCTTCGGCGGCGCGGTGTGGATCGCCATGGCGGGCGTCCACCAGCTGTGGACGTACGACCCCGCCGCGCGGACCGTCGCCGTGGCGGCCGGTACGACCGAAGAGGGCCTGGTGGACGGACCCGCCGCCGAGGCGCTGTTCGCCCAGCCCTCGGGGCTCGCGGCCACCGCCGGCCGGCTGTGGGTCGCCGATGCCGAGACCTCCGCCCTGCGCTGGGTGGACCTCGACGGGCAGGTGCGCACGGCCGTGGGCACGGGTCTGTTCGACTTCGGGCACCGGGACGGAGCCGCCGGGCAGGCCCTGCTGCAGCATCCCCTGGGCGTCACCGCCCTGCCGGACGGCTCGGTGGCGGTCGCCGACACCTACAACCACGCCCTGCGCCGCTACGACCCGGTCACCGACGAGGTCGGCACGCTCGCCACCGGTCTGCGCGAGCCCGGCGCCGCCGTTCTCGCCGGCGAGGACATCGTGGTGGTGGAGTCGGCGCGGCACCGGCTCACCCGGCTGCGGCTGCCGCAGGAGGTGCGGGCGGTGACCGGCCACGGCACGCGGGGTGCCGTCACCGAGGTGGCACCCGGCCGGGTCCGGCTGGAGGTGCTCTTCCAGGTCCCCGCGGGGCAGGAGCCGGACACGGGGGCGGGACCGGCCAGCCGTCTGTCGGTCTCCTCCACGCCGGCCGGGCTGCTGCTCCGGGGCGCGGGAGCGGACGCGGGCCTCACCCGGGAGCTGGAGTTGAACCCGGCGGTCCCGGAAGGCGTCCTGTACGTCTCCGCCGTGGCCGTGAGCTGTGACGCCACCGCGTCCGACGGCCGGTCGGCCGCGAACGGCCGGACGCACCCCGCCTGCCATGTGCACCGGCGGGAGTGGAGCGTGCCGGTCCGCCTGGGCCGGGGCGGGGCGGGCCGCCTGCCGCTCGTCCTGACCGGGACGGACGAGCGGGAGGGGCCTGCTCAGACGCCGTAGCCGTCGGTGTACTCGCCGCGGTGGTGGTGGTGATGCGGTTCCTCCTCGACGACCGGCGTCGGGGGTACCACCACCCGGCGGCGGCGGGCGATCCCGCTGAACGTGGCGACGCCGATCAGGCCCACGGCCATCAGGATCAGCCCGACGACGGTGAGGTTGACGCCCTCCATGTTCCAGTCGGTCGCGAACGTCAGGATGGCCCCTACGGCGATGAGGATGATGCATCCGCCGAGCCCCATGAGACCTCGCCTTCCCTTCCGGTTCCGGAATCTCCGGTGTCGTCCGGGTACCCGGCGAGGTCCCGACTAGCCCTCCAGGAAGGCCGTCAGGGCGTTCGCGAGCAGGAACGGGTCGTCGGCGCCGCACAGTTCGCGGACGCTGTGCATGGAGAGGATCGCGACGCCGATGTCCACCGTGCGGATGCCGTGCCGGGCCGCGGTGATCGGACCGATGGTGGTGCCGCACGGCATGGAGTTGTTGGAGACGAAGGTCTGGAAGGGGACGTTCGCCCGCTCACAGGCCGCCGCGAACACCGCGCGGCCCGAACCGTCGGTGGCGTAGCGGTTGTTGACGTTGACCTTGAGGATCGGCCCGCCGTTGACCCGCGGGTGGTGGGTGGGGTCGTGCCGCTCCGCGTAGTTGGGGTGCACGGCGTGGCCCGTGTCGGAGGACAGGCAGACCGTGCCGGCGAAGGCGCGGGCCCGGTCCTCGAAGGAGCCGCCGCGCGCGAACACCGAGCGCTCCAGGACGGATCCGAGCAGCGGGCCGTCCGCGCCGGTGTCGGACTGGGAGCCGTTCTCCTCGTGGTCGAAGGCGGCCAGTACGGGAATGCGGGTGAGGCCGGCACCGGAGCCGGCGACGGCGGCGAGCGCGGCCACACCGGCGTGCACCGACAGCAGGTTGTCCATGCGCGGGCCGGCGACCAGTTCCCGGTCCCGGCCCAGGTAGGCCGGCGGCTCCACGGGGTGGGTCATCAGGTCCCAGCCGGCCACCGAGCCGGCGGTGAGCCCGGCCTCCTCCTCCAGGAAGGAGATGAGGTCGCCCTCGCGCACCGCGTCGTCGAGGCCCCACACCGGCTGGAGGTGCCGCTGCTTGTCGAGCTTGAGTCCGTCGCTGGAGACCGTGCGGTCCAGGTGGATGGCGAGCTGCGGCACCCGCAGCAGCGGCCGGTCCACGTCGACCAGGACCGATGAGCCGTCGCGCAGGGTCAGCCGGCCGGCCAGGCCCAGGTCGCGGTCGAGCCAGGAGTTCAGCAGCGGGCCGCCGTAGATCTCCACGGCGACCTGGCGCCAGCCGTGCGCCCCGGTGTCCGGGCGCGGCTTGACCCGCAGGTTGGGGGAGTCGGTGTGGGCGCCGATGATGTGGAAGGGGGTGTGCGGTTCGGCGCCCTCGGGGACGTACCAGGCCACGATCGCGCCGCCGCGCAGGACGTACCGGCCGCCGCTGGTGCCGTCCCAGGCGTCCGTCTCGGCGACCTGCCGGAAGCCCGCCTTCTCCAGCCGTTCGGCGGCGTTCGCCACGGCGTGGTACGGCGACGGGCTCGCCGCCAGGAAGGCCATCAGGTCGTCGGTGTGGCCGCGGTCGAAGGTGAGGGGTGCGCGCGCAGCGCCCGCTTCGGGGGCGGCGGCGGGTGACGGGCGGGATGGTGCGCTCATGGATTCACCTTAACGACGTGCACGGGCCCGCTCCCGTGAAGAGAGCGGGCCCGTGCGGGGAATCGACGGGGACGTCCGGAAGGTCTAGAACGCGGCCTCGTCCAGCTCCATCAGGTCCAGGTCGACGTTGCCGGCGACCTTGCGGGCGAGCGTGACGCCCGGCAGGACGTTGGCCGCGAAGAACTTCGCCGCGGCGATCTTGCCGGTGTAGAAGGCCTTGTCCTTCGCGGAGGCCGTGGCCAGCTTCTCGGCGGCGATCGCGGCGCCCTTCAGCAGCAGGTAGCCGACGACGACGTCACCGGAGGCCATGAGCAGGCGGGTGGTGTTCAGGCCCACCTTGTAGATGTTCTTGGTGTCCTGCTCGGTGGCGGCCAGGTCGGTCAGCATGACGCCGACGATCGACTCCAGCTCCACGGCCGCCTTGGCCAGGTGCTCGCGGGCGCCCGCCAGCTCCTCGCCGCCGGTGCCGAGCGCCAGGAACTTCTTGATGTCCTCGGCGAGGGAGTTCAGCGCGGCGCCCTGGTTGCGGACGATCTTCCGGAAGAAGAAGTCCTGGCCCTGGATCGCGGTGGTGCCCTCGTACAGGGTGTCGATCTTGGAGTCCCGGATGTACTGCTCGATCGGGTACTCCTGGAGGAAGCCGGAGCCGCCGAAGGTCTGGAGCGACTGGGCGAGCTGCTCGTAGCCCTTCTCGGAGCCGTAGCCCTTGACGATCGGCAGGAGCAGGTCGTTCAGGGCCTCCAGGGCGGAGACGTCCTCGCCCGCCGCCTCCTTGATCTGGATCTCGTCCTGGATGGAGGCCGTGTAGAGGACCAGGGCGCGCATGCCCTCCGCGTACGCCTTCTGCGTCATCAGCGAGCGGCGGACGTCCGGGTGGTGCGTGATGGTGACCTTGGGCGCGGTCTTGTCCATGAAGTTCGCCAGGTCGGGGCCCTGGACGCGCTCCTTGGCGTACTCCAGGGCGTTGAGGTAGCCCGTGGAGAGGGTGGAGATCGCCTTCGTGCCGACCATCATGCGGGCGAACTCGATGATGCGGAACATCTGGCGGATGCCGTCGTGCTTGTCGCCGATCAGCCAGCCCTTGGCGGGGTGC
This sequence comes from Streptomyces sp. NPDC013455, assembly GCF_040632975.1. Lineage (NCBI taxonomy): Bacteria > Bacillati > Actinomycetota > Actinomycetes > Kitasatosporales > Streptomycetaceae > Streptomyces > Streptomyces sp. NPDC013455. The sequence goes on from NZ_JBEYCX010000018.1 coordinate 114,725, forward strand.
TGGTCGCCGAAGGTCATCTCGCACGTGTTGGAGGCCTTCAGGCCCATCTTGTGCTCGACGTTGGTGGCGTAGACGCCGTTGCGCTCGCCCAGCTCGCCGGTCTCGAAGTCGAAGAGGTACTTCGGGACGAGGAAGAGGGACAGGCCCTTGGTGCCGGGGCCGGCGCCCTCGGGACGCGCGAGCACGTAGTGGAGGATGTTCTCCGACATGTCGTGCTCACCGGAGGTGATGAAGCGCTTCACGCCCTCGATGTGCCAGGAGCCGTCCTCCTGCTGCACGGCCTTGGTGCGGCCGGCGCCCACGTCCGAGCCGGCGTCCGGCTCGGTGAGGACCATGGTGGAGCCCCACTGCTTCTCGGTGGCGATCTTGGCGATGTGCTTCTGGACCTCGTTGCCCTCCTCGAAGAGGATGCCGGCGAACGCCGGGCCCGAGGAGTACATCCACACGGCCGGGTTGGCGCCCAGGATCAGCTCGGCGTAGGCCCAGATCAGGGAGCGGGGCGAGGTGGTGCCGCCGATCTCCTCGGGAATGCCGAGGCGCCAGTACTCGGAGTCCATGAAGGCCTGGTAGCTCTTCTTGAAGGACGCCGGGACGGGCGCGGTGTTGGTCTCCGGGTCGAAGACGGGCGGGTTGCGGTCGGCGTCGGCGAAGGACTCGGCCAGCTCGTTCTCGGAGAGGCGGGTCAGCTCCTCCAGGACGCTCTTGGCGGTGTCGACGTCCATCTCCTCGAACGGGCCGGTGCCGTACACCTTGTCGCGCCCCAGTACTTCGAAGAGGTTGAACTCGATGTCGCGGAGATTCGACTTGTAGTGCCCCATGGCGACGGCTCCGTAGAGAGAGATCGGCGAGGCACTGACTCCTCGCACCTAGTTCACGTACCAACAAGTAGCTCCGATGATGCTACCCGCCGGTAATAAGGCGCAACCCCGATCCGGTCATCTGTGACGCGTCTCAACCGGGACGGATCGCCAGGAGGGCCGTTCGGGCGGCGGACCGGCTCGGTACGCTTGCGCCCATGTACGGATACGGCCAGCCCATGGACGGGGGTGCTGCCCAGCAGCAGTACGCCCCGCCGCAGCAGCAGATGCCGGGTGGTGTCGGCGGGTACGGCCAGCAGCCGCCGCTCTACCCGGAGCCGTCCCCGCCGTCGCTCGCGGACGCGGTGCGCGCCTTCACCACCGGTCAGATGGCCGCCGAGGACTTCCAGCAGATCTTCGCCACGTCGAAGGTGTACTGCCCGCGCGGCGACACCCCCGGCTTCCTGGCCCTGCACAACACCCAGCAGCCGGTGATCCCCATGTTCACCTCGCTGAAGGAGCTGCGCCGCTACGCGGGCAAGGAGTCCAAGTACTTCGTCATCACCGGTGCCGCGGTGATCGACCTGCTGCCCACCGGCTACGGCTTCGTCCTGGACATGGAGGGCGAGCACCGGATGGTGTTCGACGCGAAGGCGGTCGAACAGATGGTCGACTTCGCGATGCGCCGGATGTACGGCGGCTGATCCGCACGCCGCGCGTGACCGGAGCCCGGAGGGAATGCCCTCCGGGCTTTCTGTGTTCCGGGTGGCAAGAAGTTCAACGCTCAACTAAAGTGGGCGTACCAAGGAGGTACCGACCATGCCCGCAGTGACCGTCGAGAACCCGTTGACGCTGCCCCGTGTGACCGCTCCCGCCGACGCCGCGGCACGCCCCGTGCTCGCCGTCACGACCGCCCCGAGCGGTTTCGAGGGCGAGGGATTCCCGGTGCGCCGCGCGTTCGCCGGGATCAACTACCGCCACCTCGACCCGTTCATCATGATGGACCAGATGGGTGAGGTGGAGTACGCGCCCGGCGAGCCCAAGGGCACCCCCTGGCACCCCCACCGCGGCTTCGAGACCGTCACCTACATCATCGACGGCGTCTTCGACCACCAGGACTCCCAGGGCGGCGGCGGCACCATCACCAACGGTGACACCCAGTGGATGACGGCCGGTGCGGGCCTGCTGCACATCGAGGCGCCGCCGGAGCACCTGGTCGTCTCGGGCGGCCTCTTCCACGGCCTCCAGCTGTGGGTGAACCTCCCCGCCAAGGACAAGATGATGGCCCCGCGCTACCAGGACATCCGCGGCGGCAGCGTCCAGCTGCTGACCACGCCCGACGGCGGCGCGCTGCTGCGCGTGATCGCCGGCGAGCTGGACGGCCACGCGGGCCCCGGCATCACGCACACGCCGATCACGATGATCCACGCGACCGTGGCGCCGGGCGCGGAGGTCACGCTGCCGTGGCAGGAGGACTTCAACGGGCTCGCGTACGTCCTGGCCGGCCGCGGCACGGTGGGCGCCGAGCGCCGTCCGATCCACCTGGGCCAGACGGCCGTCTTCGGCGCCGGCGGCTCGCTGACCGTCCGCGCGGACGAGAAGCAGGACTCCCACACCCCCGACCTGGAGATCGTCCTCCTCGGCGGCCGCCCGATCCGGGAGCCGATGGCGCACTACGGCCCGTTCGTGATGAACACCAAGGACGAACTGATGCAGGCGTTCGAGGACTTCCAGAAGGGCCGGCTGGGCACGATCCCGGCCGTGCACGGGATGTCCGAGGGCGGGCTGTAGTCCACGCCGGACCGGCTGAGGGCGTGCACGGACCCCGTGTGCGCCCGGTCCGTCAGTGCAGTGGTCGGGTCATGAAGAGCGCCTGTTCGCCGGAGGACTCGGTACCGGCGTAGAGCGAGGTGTCCAGGCCGCAGAAGGTGAAGCCCATCCGCAGGTAGGCGTGGACGGCGGGGGCGTTGACGTTGCTGACCTCCAGCCACAGGTGCACCGCCCCGCACTCCCGTGCGAAGCCGACGGCGTGCTCCATCAGGGCCCGGCCCACCCCCGCGCCCCGCCAGGCCGGCGCGACCTCGATGTCGCGGACGGTCGCCCGGCCGTTCCACGGCTCGAAGGAGACCGTCACGAAGCCGCACAGCTCCTCGCCGTCGACGGCCACCACCGTCCGGGTCCGTCCGGGCCCGGCGCCGTGCCCCGCCCGGTCCGGTCCGCAGGTGCCGTCCGCGCCGCACGCCGCGTCCGCGTGGTCCTGCCCGTCCCCCTCGTCCGCGTGGTCCTGCCCGTCCCCCTCGTCTCCCTCGTCTTCTTCGTCGGGGAAGACCTTGTGCAGGGGAGGGTGCACCGGCACCTCGCGGATCGCGAAGCCCTCCGGCGTCGCCGTGACCTCGAACACCGAATCCGTCGTGAACGACCCGTCGAGGGCCGCGATCGCCGCGTCGTCGCCGGGTCGCGCCGGCCGGTAGACCAGGTCCCCGGCCGCGCCGGGAGCCGCCTTCCGCGTTGCCGTCCGTCGCATGGGCCGATCATATGGCCTGACGGTCCGTCACCCTCCGGCGGTGGCGGCGGCGGTGCTTCCGCCCGGCCCCGTGCCGCCATCCGGCTCACCGGGCCCCCGGCGCCCGGCGCGGGCGCGGGACAGGCGGCGGGGGGCGTGGTCCGCTGGGTGGGTGCGTCTGCTGCCCGAACCCGTCCGCCGGCTCGCCGCCTGGTGCGCCGTGCTGCTGCTCGCCGCCGCCGTGGGCTGGGTCGGGGTGCGGCTGTGCGCGGAGTTCCGTACGGCCGTCACCCCGGTGCTGCTCGCGCTGCTCGGCAGCGCGCTGCTCGGGCCGCTGTACCGGCGGCTGGTGCGGGCCGGGGTGCAGGCGTCGGTGGCGGCCGGGCTGACCTGCGTCGCCGTGGTGGCCGTCGTCGGCGGTGCCGTGTACATCATCGTCGCCGCGCTCGTCGACACCGGCGGGCAGATCATCGACTCGCTGCGCGACGCCGCCAATGCCGTCTCCCGGCATTTCGGCGCCGCCGGGACCGGGCCGGACGACCTCGGTGCCAACACCCGGGAACTGCTGGGCAAGTTCGGCGCGACGGCCGCCTCCAACGTCGTCAGCGGGGTCGGCGTCGTCGCCGAGAGCATCGCCATGGCCGTCCTCGCGCTGCTGCTGGTCTTCTTCTTCCTGCGCGACTCCCACCGGGCCGTGGCGGCCCTGCGCTCCCTCGCGCCCGGTGACACCGCCGACACCCTGGAGGCCGTCACCCGGCGGGCCTTCGCCGCGGTGGAGGGGTTCATGCGCGGGACGACCGTCATCGCCCTCATCGACACCCTGTGCATCACCGTCGGCCTGCTCGTCCTGCGGGTGCCCGGCGCGGTCGGGCTCGGCGCGCTCGTCTTCGTCGGCGCCTACATCCCCTACCTCGGAGCCTTCATCTCCGGCGCGGTGGCCGTGCTGGTCGCCCTCGCCGACCGGGGTGTCGTCATCGCGCTGTGGGCGCTCGGGGTGGTGCTCGCGGTGCAGGTGCTGGAGGGGCACGTGCTCCAGCCGGTGGTGCAGAGCCGGACCGTGCAGATGCACCCGGCCCTGGTGATGGTGGCGATCACCGCGGGCGCCTCCGTCGCGGGGATCCTCGGCATGCTCCTCGCGGTCCCGGTGACCGCGGCCGCCTTCGGCGTCACGGCGGAGCTGCGGGCCCGTTACGGGGCCGGGGCCGACGCCGGGGCCGGGGCACCGCCGAAGGCGCCCGGGTGATCCGGCTCGCCCGGCTCGTACAGCTCGAACCAGATGCTCTTGCCCTCGCCCCGCGGGTCCACCCCCCAGGCGTCCGCGAGGAGTTCGATGAGCATCAGACCGCGGCCGGAGGAGGCCAGTTCGCCCGGGCGGCGCCGGTGCGGGAGGTCCTCGCCGGTGTCGAAGACCTCCACCCGCAGCCGCCGCCCGGAGCCCTCGCCGACGACCTCGGCCAGCAGCAGCGCGTCGGTGTCGGTGTGCACCAGCACGTTGGTCACCATCTCGGAGACCAGCAGTACCGCCGAGTCCAGCTGGTCCGCCGACGTCCAGTCGTGCAGCAGTTCGCGCAGCTGCTGGCGGGCCTCGGCGATCCGCTCCGGTTCGTCCTGCGCCACCGACAGCAGTGTGCGCCGCACCTTCGGCCGTGGCGTCACGGTGTCGCCGCAGCCGCAGCCCTCGCCGGGGCGGCACAGCAGCAGCAACGCGATGTCGTCCTCGCGGCGGTCGGCCAGCGGGCCGGTGGTGTGGTGGGAGGACGGCCCGTGCACGGCCTGCACCAGGGCGTCGGCCAGCGACTCCAGGTCGCCCTCGTGGTCCTCCAGGATCGCCCGCAGCCTGCGTGAGCCGCTGTCCATGTCGTGCCCGCCGGTCTCGATCAGGCCGTCGGTGCACAGCATCAGCGTCTCACCGGCCTCCAGGGCGAACCGCGTCGTCGGATAGTCGGCGTCCGGATCGATGCCCAGCGGCAGCCCGCCCGCCGTGGGCCGCATCAGCACCGTGCCGTCCGCCATCCGGATCACCGGGTCCGGGTGCCCGGCGCGGGCGATCTCCAGCAGGCCGGCCACCGGGTCGGCCTCCACGTACAGGCAGGTCGCGAAGCGGAGGTCGGCCAGCGCCTCGTCGCCGGAGGTGTGCGTGATCCCGTGCAGGAAGCGGGAGGCGCGGGAGAGGACGGCGTCCGGGCGGTGCCCCTCGGAGGCGTAGGCGCGCAGCGCGATCCGCAGCTGGCCCATGAGGCCGGCCGCGCGGACGTCGTGGCCCTGGACGTCCCCGATGACCAGCGCGAAGCGGCCGGAGGGCAGCGGGATCATGTCGTACCAGTCGCCGCCGACCTGGAGTCCGCCGCCGGTCGGGATGTACCGGGCGGCCACCCGCATCCCCGGGATCTCCGGGCCGAGCGAGGGCAGCATGGAGCGCTGGAGGCCCTCCGTCAGCTCCCGCTCGGACTCGGCGGCACCGGCCCGGGACAGCGCCTGGGCGAGCATCCGGGCGACCGTGGTCAGGACCGCGCGCTCGTCCGGGGTGAACGCCACCGGATAGGTGAAGGCCGCCATCCAGGCGCCCATCGTGCGCCCGGCCACGGTCAGCGGCAGGAACGCCCAGGAACTGCGGCCGAAGTGCCGGGCCAGCGGCCAGGTCACCGGGTAGCGGTCCCGGTACTCGTCGGGTGAGGACAGGTACACCGCGCGGCCGGTGCGGGCGACCTCGGCGGCCGGGTAGTCGGTGGTCAGCGGCATGTTCGAGAAGGGGTTCATGGCGCCGGGCTGGTGCCCGTGCTGTCCGATGATCGTCAGCCGGTCGCCCTCCACCCCGAAGACCACGAGCCCGTCCGGGGAGAACCCGGGCATCGACAGGCCGCCCGCGACCCGCAGCACCTCCGCCGTGGAGCGCGCCTCGGCCAGCGCCCGGCCCGCGTCCAGCAGGAACGCCTCGCGCGAGCGCCGCCAGTCCCCGGTGACCGCGCTGCGGGCGGCCGCCGTGCCCGGGGTCGGCTCGGTCACCTCCTGGAGGGTGCCGATCAGCTCGTAGGCGTGCCGCTCGGGGTCGAAGGACGGTTTGGAGCGGCTGCGGACGACGCGCAGGATGCTGCCGTCGCCGTCCATGATCCGGATGCGCACCTCCGCGAGGGTGCCCTCGGCGACCGCCAGCCGGACCACACCGGTGATCTCGTTCCAGTCGACCGGGTGCAGCCGGGCCCGGGTCTGTGCCTCCGTGAGGATGGCCGGCTGGGCGGGCAGGCCGAGCAGCCGCGCCGCCTCCGCGTCCACGGTGACCAGCCCGGTCGCCGTGGACCAGTGCCACATCCCGGTCGCGAGGGCGGCGAGGACGTCCCCGACGGAGGGCAGCGGCTCGCCAGTGCGCATTGCCCTACTTTAGGAAGATGTGACCGATGGCTGCCACTGTTGGCCGCCCGGCGCTCCGCCCCGGGACCGCCGGGCCGTCATGGTGGGGAGCCGGACTTGGGGTGGCCGGTACCCTTGATGGGTCCGGGCCCCGTGCCCGTTCCCGCCGGTCCGCAGAGCCGGCAGGAGAAACCCCACCACGAAGGACGATGAACGACGATGCATCGGTACAGGTCCCACACCTGCGGCCAGCTCCGCGCCTCTGACGTCGGCACCGACGTCCGGCTGAGCGGCTGGCTGCACAATCGGCGCGACCTGGGCGGCATCCTCTTCATCGATCTGCGCGACCACTACGGCATCACGCAGCTGGTCGCCCGCCCCGGCACCCCCGCCTACGAGGCCCTGGACAAGATCTCCAAGGAGTCCACGGTCCGCGTCGACGGCCAGGTGGTTTCACGTGGAACCGAGAACGTGAACCCCGACCTGCCCACCGGTGAGATCGAGGTCGAGGTCGCCGAGGTGGAGCTGCTCGGCGCCGCCCAGCCCCTGCCCTTCACGATCAACACCGAGGACGGGGTCAACGAGGAGCGGCGCCTGGAGTACCGCTTCCTGGACCTGCGCCGCGAGCGCATGCACCGCAACATCATGCTGCGTACGGCCGTCATCTCGGCCATGCGCCAGAAGATGTCGGCGATGGGCTTCAACGAGATGGCGACGCCGATCCTGTCCGCCACCTCCCCCGAGGGCGCCCGCGACTACGTGGTGCCCTCCCGCGTGCACCCGGGCAGGTTCTACGCCCTGCCGCAGGCCCCGCAGCAGTTCAAGCAGCTGCTGATGATCTCCGGCTTCGACCGCTACTTCCAGATCGCGCCCTGCTTCCGCGACGAGGACGCCCGCGCCGACCGTTCGCCGGGCGAGTTCTACCAGCTCGACATCGAGATGTCCTTCGTCGAGCAGGAGGACATCTTCCAGCCGGTCGAGAAGCTGATGACCGAGCTGTTCGAGGAGTTCGGCGGCGGCCGCCACGTCACCTCGCCGTTCCCGCGCATCCCGTTCCGCGAGGCGATGCTCAAGTACGGCTCCGACAAGCCGGACCTGCGCGCCAAGCTGGAGCTGGTGGACATCACCGACGTCTTCGAGGGCTCGGAGTTCAAGGCGTTCGCGGGCAAGCACGTGCGCGCGCTGCCGGTGCCGGACGTCTCCGCCCAGCCCCGCAAGTTCTTCGACCAGCTCGGTGAGTACGCCGTCGAGCAGGGCGCCAAGGGCCTGGCCTGGGTGCGCGTGGCCGAGGACGGCTCGCTCTCCGGCCCGATCGCCAAGTTCCTCACCGAGGCGAACGTCGCCGAGCTCACCAAGCGCCTCTCCCTGGCCCCCGGCCACGCCGTCTTCTTCGGCGCGGGCGAGTACGACGAGGTCTCGAAGATCATGGGCGCCGTCCGGGTGGAGGCCGCCAAGCGGGCCGGCCACTTCGAAGAGGGCGTCTTCCGCTTCTGCTGGATCGTCGACTTCCCGATGTACGAGAAGGACGAGGAGACCGGCGGGATCGACTTCTCGCACAACCCCTTCTCCATGCCGCAGGGCGGCCTGGAGGCGCTGGAGACCCAGGACCCGCTGGACATCCTCGGCTGGCAGTACGACATCGTCTGCAACGGCGTCGAGCTGTCCTCGGGCGCGATCCGGAACCACGAGCCGGAGATCATGCTCAAGGCCTTCGAGATCGCGGGCTACGACCGGGAGACCGTCGAGGAGAAGTTCGCCGGCATGCTCCGCGCCTTCCGCTTCGGCGCCCCGCCGCACGGCGGCATCGCCCCGGGCGTGGACCGGATCGTCATGCTCCTCGCGGACGAGCCCAACATCCGCGAGACGATCGCCTTCCCGCTCAACGGCAACGCCCAGGACCTGATGATGGGCGCCCCGACCGAGCTGGACGAGGCCCGCCTGCGCGAGCTGCACCTGAGCATCCGCAAGCCGCAGCCGAAGTAGGCCGCAGCCGAAGCAAGCCGCCCCGTGGGCGACCACGCGGCCCGTGCGCGCCGATCCGTCCTGACTCGCTCTTGACGATCGGCGCGCACAGCCGTCTCCGGGCCCGGTGACAGCTTCCGTCCCTACGGTCCCGGGCCATGACCGATACCCCTGAAGCAGGTCGCGAAGACCGCGCGCCGTCCCGTCGTACGGTGCTCCTGGCGGGTGGTGCCACCGCCGTGACCCTCGGCCTGGGCGGTGCCTGGGCCGTCGACGCGTCCGCGGACGACGGCACCGCCGCGGACACCTGCTGCACACTGACCTCCGAGGCCGTCGAGGGCCCGTACTACATCGACGCCGACAAGCTCCGGCAGGACGTCACCGAGGACCAGGACGGCATCCCGCTGGCGCTCACCCTGAAGGTGATCGACGCGGAGAGCTGTGCGCCGCTGCGGAACGCGGCCGTCGACATCTGGCACTGCAACGCGGTGGGCGTCTACTCCGGGTACGAGACCTCGGGCAGCGGAGGCGGTGGCGGCGGCCCGGCCCCCACGGGCGCCCCGACCGGAGCTCCCACCGGCACCCCGACCGGCACCCCCACGGGCGCGCCGCCCTCCGGCGGTCCCGGCGGCGGGGGCGGCGGCCACCAGGAGCCCACCGACGACAGCCGCTACCTGCGCGGCACCTGGCGCACCGACCAGCGCGGCCAGGTCGCCTTCCGCACCGTCTTCCCCGGCTGGTACCAGGGCCGCTGCGTGCACATCCACGTCAAGGTGCACGTCGACGGCGCCTGGACGGACGCCGGATACGAGGGCGGGCGCACCTGCCACACCGGGCAGCTGTTCTTCGCCGAGAAAGCGGTGCTGCTGACGGAGGACGTCGAGCCGTACTCCACGAACACCGTCACCCGCACCACGCTCGACGAGGACACCATTTACCCGGGCAACGGGCACGCGGGCGGCCTGCTGCACCTGTCGTACGACAGCAAGCACATCGCGCGCGGCGTCCGGGCCCGGCTCACCCTGGGCGTGGCCCCGGACGAGACGCACGACGGCGGCTGACCGGGCTCAGTCGCCCTGCTCGCCGGTCCCGCCGGCCTCCTCGGCCGCATCGCCGTCGTCGGTCCCGTCCGTCGCGGTGTCCGGGGAGGCGCCGTCCTCCAGCAGCCGCTCGGCGATGTCGTCGGACCAGTGCTGGGCCCAGGCGCGCAGGGCGGCGATCCGGTCCTCGTCCAGGCCGTACCGGACGAAGTCCCGGTCGGAGTAGAAGTCGGTGCCCGTCAGCCGGGACTGGAGGGTGGGCAGGTCGAACGGGTCGTGGGCGTGCCGGCGGCCTAGCTCCTCCAGACCGGGCAGGGAGAAGCGGGCGGTGCAGGCCTGCGCGTCGATGAGGTCGACGGCCGCGCCCCGGTCGTACAGGGCCCGGATCTTCGTACCGACGGCGTCGGGCAGGGAGAGCGCCGTGCCGTACGCGGTGAGTTCCGGCGGCTGCCAGAACACCTCCTTGTGCAGCGCGAGCGCGCACTCCTCGCCGCTGGGCGGGTCCGTGACCGTCAGCTGCGCGGTCAGCGCGGTCACCGCGTCGCTGCGCACCCGCCGCCCCCGGGCCTCCAGGGCCGTGCCGACGGCGGCGGTGATGTGCTCCATGGTCTCGGCGCTCTCGGTGGCCAGGTCGAGGTTGGCGTGCGGCCGGCACAGCAGGCCGTGCGCCTGGAGGGCGTAGCCGCCGGCCAGCACCAGACCGTACGGGCCGCCCGCCGCGCCCACGTCCGCGAGGAGCCGGCGATGGGGTTCGGGGATGTTCACGGGGCGATTTTTCCGGCTTCCTGTCACACGTGCGCGACGACGGGGTGCGAAGAGGTGTCCGGTGTTCACGGATCACCCGTCGGGAGCGTCTCATGCGTACCGCCCGGATCGTCGTCACCCTCCGCTGATCTTTTTTCCGGGAGGGCGGCAACCTGCGGGCCCCGGGCGGCCACTGAGGAGGCGTAAGGCATGTTCGACAGACCCTTAAGGACTCCTCCGTGGCAGCTCCCTCCCACCGCCGGTCCCTCCGCAAGCGGCGCACCCTCGCCGTGTCCGCCGCCGTCGTGGCCGCGGGTGTCGGTGCCGGGGTGTTCGTGATGAGCGCGAACGCCGACGCCGTCGACCTGTACCACCAGACCCTCGCCGCCAAGGACGGCTGGGCCGCGTCCGGCACGGGGACCACCGGCGGCGCGAAGGCCGACTCCGCGCACACCTTCACCGTCTCCACCCGGGCCCAGCTCGTGAAGGCGCTGGGCTCCGTCTCCGACACCGCGCCCCGCGTCATCAAGGTGAAGGGCACCATCGACGCCAACACCGACGACAGCGGCAAGAAGCTGACCTGCGCCGACTACGCGGCCGGCACCGGCTACTCGCTCACCGCCTACCTCAAGGCGTACGACCCGGCCACCTACGGCCGCTCCAAGCTGCCCTCCGGCACCCAGGAGAAGGCCCGCGCCGCCGCCCAGGCCAAGCAGGCCAAAAACGTCGTCTTCAAGGTGCCGGCCAACACCAGCATCGTGGGCGTGCCGGGCACCAACGCCGGGATCACCGGCGGCATGCTCCAGATCCAGAACGTGGACAACGTCATCGTCCGCAACCTGACCTTCTCCGCCACCGAGGACTGCTTCCCGCAGTGGGACCCGACCGACGGCGACGACGGCAACTGGAACTCCAACTACGACTCGGTCAGCCTGCGCGGGGCGACCCACGTCTGGGCGGACCACAACACCTTCACCGACGCGCCGCACTTCGACAAGGCGAACCCGAAGTACTTCGGCCGCGAGTACCAGATCCACGACGGCGCCCTCGACATCACCAAGGGATCCGACCTGGTGACCGTCGAGCGGAACCAGTTCACCGACCACGACAAGACGATGCTGATCGGCTCCAGCGACAAGGACAGCACCGGCAAGCTGCGGGTCTCGATCCACCACAACGTGTGGAAGGGCATCGTGCAGCGCGCTCCGCTGGCCCGCCTCGGCCAGATCCACATCTACAACAACGTCTACGACACGACGACCGTCAACGGCTACGCGCCGCAGTACAGCATCAACTCGCGCGCCAAGGCGCAGGTCGTCGCCGAGGCCAACTACTGGACGGTGCCGTCCGGCGGCAAGGCCGCCAAGCTGCTGAGCGGTGACGGCACCGGATCCGTCGCGGGCAGCGGCAACCTGGTCAACGGCACGGTCACCGACCTGGTCGCCGCGTACAACGCCGCGAGCTCCAAGAAGATCAAGACGACGGTGAACTGGACCCCGACGCTCACCGCGGGCCTCCAGACGTCGGCGAAGAACCTGCCGGCGGAACTGGCGAACACGACGGGCGCGGGCGTGCTGACGGCGTCCTGACCACGCGCGGCCGGCGGCCTGGTGCCCCCTCTCCCGGGCCGTCGGCGCTTCCCCTCCCGAGCGGGGAACGGGTGTCCCGCAGTACGGGCGCTGCCCCCCCTCGGAGCACCGGTTCCGGGAACGGCAGCGCCCCGCTCCCGGTGGGTCGGGAGCGGGGCGTCGCGTGGTGTCGTCAGGCGTCCTCGCCGCCGAAGCGGTCCTTGTACGTCGCCAGGTCCTCGTCGGTCAGCTTCGCGAACAGGACCGGCGGGACCGTGAAGGGGGTGCCGGACGGGACGGCGGTCAGGGACTTCGCCTCGTCCCGGGTCACCCAGGTCGCGGTGTCGGCGGACAGGGAGAACGCCTCGCGCATCGTCTTCGCCGTCGCCGGGATGAACGGCTCGGAGACCACGGCGTACAGGTGGATCAGGTTCATCGCCGTACGCAGGGTGAGGGCCGCGCCCTCCTGGTTCGTCTTGATCTCCAGCCAGGGGGCCTTCTCCTCCAGGTAGGAGTTGCCGGCCGACCACAGGGCACGCAGGGCGGCGGCGGCCTTGCGGAACTGCAGGGCCTCCATCTGCGACTCGTACTCCGCGAGGAGCTCGGCGATCTGCTCGCCGAGCCGCGCCTCCGCCTCCGCCGGCTCGCCGCCCGCGGGGACCTCCTCGCCGAAGCGCTTCTTGGAGAAGGACAGCACCCGGTTGACGAAGTTGCCGAGGGTGTCGGCCAGGTCCTTGTTGACCGTGGCGGTGAAGTGCTCCCAGGTGAAGGACGAGTCGTCCGACTCCGGGGCGTTGGCGATCAGGAAGTAGCGCCAGTAGTCGGCGGGCAGGACGTCCAGGGCCTGGTCCGTGAAGACGCCCCGCTTCTGCGAGGTGGAGAACTTGCCGCCGTAGTACGTCAGCCAGTTGAACGCCTTGACGTAGTCGACCTTCTTCCACGGCTCACGCACGCCCAGCTCGGTGGCCGGGAACATGACCGTGTGGAACGGGACGTTGTCCTTGGCCATGAACTCGGTGTAGCGGACGGTGTCGTCCGCCTCGTACCACCAGGACTTCCAGTCCCGGTTCTCCGGGTCCTGGTCCGCCCACTCCTTCGTCGCGCCGATGTACTCGATCGGGGCGTCGAACCAGACGTAGAAGACCTTGCCCTCGGCCGCCAGCTCCGGCCAGGTGTCCGCCGGGACCGGGACGCCCCAGTCCAGGTCACGGGTGATCGCCCGGTCGTGCAGGCCCTCCGTCAGCCACTTGCGGGCGATGGAGGAGGCGAGCTGCGGCCAGTCCTCCTCGTGCCGGGCGACCCACGCCTCGACCTCGTGCTGCAGCTTGGACTGCAGCAGGAAGAGGTGCTTGGTCTCGCGGACCTCCAGGTCCGTGGAGCCGGAGATCGCCGAGCGCGGGTCGATCAGGTCCGTCGGGTCCAGCACGCGGGTGCAGTTCTCGCACTGGTCGCCGCGGGCCTTGTCGTAGCCGCAGTGCGGGCAGGTGCCCTCGACGTAGCGGTCCGGCAGGAAGCGGCCGTCGGCGGGCGAGTAGACCTGGCGGATCGCCCGCTCCTCGATGAAGCCGTTCTCGTTGAGCTTGCGGGCGAAGTGCTGGGTGATCTCCCGGTTCTCCGGCGAGGAGCTGCGGCCGAAGTAGTCGAAGGCGAGCGCGAAGCCGTCGTACACCGCCTTCTGCGCGTCGTGCGCCTGGGCGCAGAACTCCTCCACCGGCAGGCCCTGCTCCTTGGCGGCCAGCTCGGCGGGGGTGCCGTGCTCGTCGGTGGCGCAGATGTAGAGGACGTCGTGACCGCGCTGGCGGAGGTACCGGGAGTACACGTCCGCCGGGAGCATGGACCCCACCATGTTGCCCAGGTGCTTGATCCCGTTGATGTACGGAAGGGCGCTGGTGATGAGGTGTCGAGCCATCGTGGCTGCTCCCAGGTCGCGTTTTCTGCGGTTTCGAACCTTGAAATCGTAGCCGACAGGGGTGGGCCGCCCGCTTCCCGTTTTGCAGGGTGGAAGGGGCGGCCCGGGGTTGCGTACGGTGACCGGCCGTTACGGGCGCCAGCCGGCCAGGACGCCTTCGTACAGCTCGGCGTCCGTCAGCTCGCGCGGGGCCGGGCCGGCGTGGAAGAACGACGTGTTGCCGGTCTTCAGCTTGCGGAGGTAGTCGAACGCCTTGTTGTCGTGCTCACCGAAGGCGACGAAGGAGAAGTACACGGAGGGGTGGTTCTCCGCGGCGTCGGTGAGGGACCGGGTGGCCGGGGTCTTGGCGTCCGGGGCGCCGTCGGTCTGGAAGACGACCAGGGCGGGGGTGCCGTCCGGGTGGTTCTTCCCGTGGTGGGCGAGTACGGCTTCCACGGCGGCGTGGTAGCTGGTGCGGCCCATGCGGCCCAGGCCGGCGTGCACGTCGTCGATCTTCGTCTCGTGGTCCGGGGTGAGGGTGAGGTCGGTGGTGCCGTCGACCTCCGTGGAGAAGAAGACGACGTGGACCGTGGCCTCGGGGTCGAGGTGGGCGGCGAGGGCGAGGGTCTGGTCGGCGAGGGCCTGGGCGGAGCCGTCCTTGTAGTACGGGCGCATGCTCGCGGAGCGGTCCAGCACGAGGTAGAGCTTGGCTCGGGTGCCGGTGAGGTTCGTCTTTTTGAGGGTGGCTGTGGCGGCCTTGTAGGCGGTGGCGAGGGCCGGGGTGCGGGATTTGATCCGGGCGAGGGGGGTGGCGGGCTTCGCCTTGAGGGCGGCGTCCGCGTCGGCTTCGCCGGCCGGCTGGGGGGTCTGGGGGGTCTGGGGGGTCTGGGGGGTCTGGGAGGTCGGGGTCTGGGGGGTCTGGGAGGTCGGGGTCTGGGGGGTTTGCGGGGCCTGTGCAGCCTGCGGGTTCAGGGCCGCCTCGGCTTCGCCTTCGGCGTCCTCGTCCCCACCCGCACCACCCGTGCGGGTCTCGTCGTCGGCTGCGGGTGGCCCCTGTGGGGCGTCCTCGCCGTCGGCGGCCTGCGGGGACGTGCTGTCACCGCCCTCGGCAACCACGCCCTCGACCGACACCTCGGCCGACGCTTCGGCCGGTGCCTCGTCCTTTGCAGGCGCCTCGGTCGGCGTTTCGGCCTCCGCTGGTGCCTCGGTCTCGACCTGTGCCTCGTCTTGTGCCGACGCCTTGACCGGTGCCTCGTCCTCTGCCGGTGCCTCGGTCGGTGCCTCGTCCTCTGCCGGTGTCTCGGTCGGCGCCTCGGCCTCCGCCGGTGTCTCGGTCGGCACCTCGGCTTCCGCCGATGCCTCGGCCTCCACCGGTGCCTCGTCCTGTGCCGATGCCTTGACCGGTGCCTCGTCCTCTGCCGGTGCCTCGGTCGGCGCCTCGGCCTGCGCCGGTGCCTCGGTCGGCGCCTCGGCCTCCGCCGTGGCCTCCGGTTCGGCCGTCGCCTCGGCTTCGGTTTCCGGCTTGGCTTCGGTTTCCGGCTCGCTTGCCTCTTCCTGCGGGGCGGTCGCCGTCTTTGCCGTCTGCGCGGTGACCGGCTCCGAAGCCTCGGCCGACGTGTTCTCCTCCGCCTCGGCGGCAGCCGTCTCCTCGGTCTCGGCGGCAGCCGTCTCCTCGGCCTTGGCCTCAGGCTCGGCCTGCTCCTTCTCCAGCTCCTGCGCACCGGCCTCCGGCACAACCGGGGCCGTCTCCTCGTCCTGAAGCTTCTCCCCGGTCCCGGCCTCCGGCTCGGCGTCGGCGGGAGCCGGAGCCGTCTCCGGGATCTGCTCGGCCTCGACCCCGGCGGCAGCCGTTCCCCCGGTCACCGGCTGTGCGGGAGCCGTCTGCTGCTCGGTCTCGGTCTTCGCCGCCGGCACCGTGGGCTCGGGGGGCGACGAGTCCGTGGGGTGGGCGGTCTTCACCTTGTCGAAGGCCGCTGCCACCAGTTCGTGTTCCTCGGTGGGGGACCGGCGGGGCTCGGGGACCGAAGGGGGCGCCACGGGGGCTCGGTCCGCACCCTCTGCCTCGGTGGCTCGTGACTTGCGTGAGCGGCCGAATGCGTTCCGCAGGAGAGTGAGAATGCCCATGTGCGCAACCCTTCGCGTGAGGTTGTAACCCGTCAATCGCTGGCCAGGACGGACACGTAAGGTTAGCGGCCCCCGATGGCGGGGAGCCGTCAGTGCGGCGACGCGATCGTGCGGGCCGCGGCGACCTCCTGGCGCAGGGGTTCGAGGACGCTGTCCGCCGGACCGGTGAGGTTGGTGCGGACGGCGCTCGGGGTCGTCGCGCTGCGCACGCCCTCGGACAGCTCACGCAGCTGCAGGGCCACCTGCGCGATCTCGGTGGCGGACGGCGGCGCGGCCCCGTGCCGGACGCGGACGCGGGCCGCCGTGGTGGCGTCCACGATGCGTTCCACGGCGACGACCAGCGGCCACCAGGCGGCGGCGCGCCGGCCGGTCGGCGGGGGCTCGGTCAGGGCCCGCTGGAATTCCGTGCGGATGACGGAGAGGTCGCGGTAGAGGCGGCGGCGCATACGGGCTCGGTCGGCGGGTTCGGCGGCGGATCCGCTGGTGGGGCTGGTGCCGAGCCCGGTGGCGGGGGCGAAGGCCGCTTCCACGTAGGCCGCCGTGTCCGCCACCGCGTCGGCCAGGCGGTCGCCCACGCGGGTGTGCCAGCTCTCGGGCCACAGCAGGTAACCGGCGACCAGCACGATCGCGCAGCCGATGAGGGAGTCGTTCAGCCGGGGCAGCAGCAGTGCCGTGCCCTGGTGGTTGAGGATGTCGGAGAGCAGCAGGATCACCGGGGTGATGGCCGCCGTCTGGTAGCCGTAGCCCCGTGGCGTGAGGGCCGGGATGAGCGGGGCCAGCAGGAACAGCACGGGGACGTGCCACCAGCCCAGCGGGACCTCGGCCAGGACCACCGCCGCCAGCACCAGGCCCGCCACCGTGCCGAGGGCGCGCAGCAGGGCGCGGGAGAACACCGAGCCGAAGTCGGGCTTGAGGACGAAGGTGATGGTCAGGGCGACCCAGTAGGAACGCGGGACGGGGACGAGGGAGACCAGGGCCTGGGCGGTGCCGATGCAGACCGCCAGCCGTACGCCGTAGCGCCAGGAGTTGGCGGACAGGACGACGCTGCGGGCCGCGCGGGCCGTGCGGATCCCCAGGGCCGCCGGCCGGCCCAGGCGGTCGTCGATGCCCCGGGGGTCCACGTCCGGCGCGGCGACGACCTCGGCCGTGTGGCGCAGGGCGTGGTCCACCGCCCGGCCCGTCTCCGTGGTGGGCACGGGGAGGTCCAGGGGCGGCAGTGGGGTGTCGCCCGACTCCACGGCCCGTGCCAGGTGGCGCAGTGCCCCCGGGATCTGCGGCGGCAGCGGGCGGGCCGCCAGGTGGGCCGCGGGTGCCGCCTCGACGACCGGGGTGATGGCGTTCAATTGGGCGAGGAGGCCGGTGAGTTCGCGGCTGCGGCCGTGCTGGCGGGCGCGCCGGCCCAGGATCAGGTCGTACGACTGGTTCAGGGACTGGGTGACCGCGCGGCGGGCCTCCTCGTACTCCTCGGTGCGGTCCGTGCCCGCGGTGGCGAGGAGGGCGGCGACCGTACGGTAGGTGGCGGCGACCGCGGCCCGTTCCGGGACGCCCGCGCGCAGCGGCCAGGCCAGCAGGCCCAGCAGCAGGACCAGGAGGCCGCCGCCGGTCATCAGGGCGGGGGCCAGCCACCAGGGGGCGGGCAGCGGGAGGCCCGCGCCCACCACGCAGTTGAGGAGCAGCAGGAGGCCGGAGACGGAGGCCACCGCGCCGATCGTGGAGATCATGCCGGAGAGCAGCGCGACGCCGGTGACGGTGGCCACCGCGTACCAGCCGTGGCCGTAGACCAGGGTGCCCAGGGTCACGCCGATCGCGCCGAAGAGCTGCGGGACGGCGATGTTGAGGACGCGCATGCGGTAGGCGTCGGCGGTGTCGCCGATGACACCGGACAGGGCGCCCATGGCGGCGAGGGCGCCGTAGGCCGGGAGGCCGGCGGCGAGGCCGAGGGCCAGGGACGAGGACATCGCGACGGCGGCACGGGCCATGGCGGCCCGGTTGACGGGCGCCTGCTGGGGTTGGAGGTTCCGGACCAGCCAGTCGGGCGGGGTGAGGCCGATGGGGAACTCTCGGGACATGCGCCCATTATGGCCGGGATGGGGAGATAGGTCCGTGGTGGGCGTTCCGTCCGCCCGGTCGGCGACCCGGCGGCCGGCGGTCACGCCGACTCCGGCGGTTACGCCGACTCCGGCGGTTACGCCGACTCCGGCGGTTACGCCGACTCCGGCGGTCACGCCGACTCCGGCGAGCGGCGGCCCGGGACGCCAGGCGCCGGGGCCGCGTCCGGGGTGCTGGGTCGCGGGAGCGGGCCTACGGTCGCCCGTCCACGCGCGCCAGGAAGGCGCCGAGGGCCTGGTTGAACTCCTCGGGCCGTTCCAGGTTGGGCAGATGGGCGGCGCCGGCGATGACGTGCAGGGTGGAGTCGGGCAGGGCCGCGTGCATCGCCTCGGCGTCGGCGACGGGGGTGTAGGTGTCGTCGGCGCCGACCACGACCAGGGCGGGCACGGCCACCCGGGTCAACAGCTCGCGGTAGTCGGGGCGTTCTGCCCGGCCGCGCAGGGCCGCGGCGGCGCCCTCGGGGGAGGCGGCCGTCATCATGGCGTGCACGTGCGCCTTGACCTCGGGGTCGGCGTACGGGGCGACCATCTTCTCCAGCACCTCGTCGGCGTAGCCGCGCATGCCCTCGGCGAGGAGCCGGTCGGCCATGGCGTTGCGGCTCCGCCTGCCCTCGGGCGTCTCGGCGGCGGGGAAGGTGTCGGCAAGGACGAGGCCCCGGATCCGGTCGCCGAAGCGGGCGGCGCACTCCATGACGATCTGGCCGCCCATGGACAGGCCGGCGAGGACGAAGCCGTCCACGCCCAGCTGGTCCAGGAGGCCGGCGATGTCCTGGGCGTGGCGGGAGAGCGGGACGCTGCCGGGGGTCACCGGTGAGGCGCCGTAGCCGCGCAGGTCGGGGGCGATCACCCGGCGGCCGGCGGAGAACTCCGCCAGCTGCGGGTGCCACATCGTGCGGTCGAAGGGGTGGCCGTGGACGAGGACGAGGGGTACCCGGGAGGTGACTCCGGGGTCTTTGTCCTCGAATGCGAGGAAGGGGGGCATGGCAACGACCCTAGGGCGCCCCATCGCTCGGTGCAATAAAATCTTTGCCCTCGGTGCAATCCAACGTGCCGGAGAACAGGGGGACTTGTGGACGACTACCGGCGTATCGCCGACCGGATCGCGGCGGACATCGGCGGCGGACGGCTGCGGCCGGGCCAGCGGCTGCCGCCCCAGCGGGCGTTCGCCCGCCGCCACGGCATCGCACCGTCGACGGCGGGCCGGGTGTACAGCGAACTCGTGCGCCGGGGACTGGTGGTGGGCGAGGTCGGGCGCGGCACCTTCGTGCGGGCCGCCGCGCCGGACGGGCAGCCGGGCCACGCCCTGACCGAGGCGGCCGGCGCCCCGCTCGTGAACCTGGAGCTCAACTACCCCGCCGTGCCGGGCCAGGCGGAGCTGCTGGCCCCGGCCCTCGCCTCGCTGCTGCGGCCCGACGCGCTCGGCCAGGCGCTGCGGCCGGCCGCCGCCGCGGGCACCCCGGTGGCCCGGGAGGCGATCGCCGCGCTGCTCGCCCGGAGCGGGCTGCGCACCGGCCCGGAGCGGATCCTGTTCACCGGCAACGCCCGCCAGGCGATCGCCGCCACCCTCGCCTCGCTCGTCAGGCCCGGCGGCCGGGTCGGCGTGGAGCGGCTGACCTACCCGCTGGTGAAGGAGATCGCCGCCCGTCTCGGCCTGGTCCTCGTGCCGCTCGCCACCGACGCGGAGGGGCTCGTGCCCGACGCCGTGGCGGCCGCCCACCGCGGCACGCCGCTGTCCGCCCTCTACCTCCAGCCCGCCCTGCACAACCCGACCTCCCGGACGACGGGTGCCGAGCGGCTGCGGCGGCTGGCCGACACTGTCCACAGGCTGGGGACACCGGTGGTGGAGGACCGGATCTGGGCCTTCCTGCAGCCCGGCGGCACGCCCCCGCTCGCCGCGCTCGCACCGGACCTCGTGCATCTCGTCGACAGCCTCTCCAAGCGGGTCGCGCCCGGCCTCACCGTCGGCTTCACCGTCGTGCCGCGGGGCCGGGTCGAGGCGGTGGCGCGGGCGGTGCGGTCCGGCGGGTGGAGCGCGGGCGGCCTCGCGCTGGAGGCGGCCGTGCGGTGGCTCGGCGACGGGACCGTGGACCGGCTGGTGACGGCCAAACAGCGGGACGCCCGGCGGCGGCAGCGGCTGGTCGCCGAGAAGCTGGCCGGGTTCGCCGTACGGTCCGACCCGGCCGCCTACTTCGCCTGGTGGGAGCTGCCGGCGCCGTGGCGGGCCGACACCTTCACGGCCGCCGCGCGGGAGCACGGGATCGCGGTCACCCCGGGTACGGCCTTCTCGGTCGACCCCAGCCGCACCCCGGACGCGGTCAGGCTCGGGCTCGGGTCGGAGCCGGAGCCGGTGCTGGCGCGGGCGCTGGCGACGCTCGCCGGCGTCGCGCGGGACGGGGCAGCCGCAGGTACCGGGTGAGCCAGGCGGTGAGGGCCACCGCGAGGCCCAGACCGAGCAGCAGCCAGGCGGCCGTGCGCAGGGTGCCGGTGAGGGCGTCGTAGACGGCGCCCGCCGCCGGCCGGGAGACGCCGGCGGGCAGGTCGGCCAGGGTCAGGCCGCGGCCGACGCTCAGGGCGAGGGCGAGCAGGCCGCCGCCCAGGGCCGTGCCCAGGGCGGTGGCGACCACGGCCCGGCGGCGGTGGACGGCGAGCGCGATCCCGCCCGCGGCGAAGGTGACGGCCGCCACCGGCAGCCAGAAACCGGCGACTTCGAGCACGTGGAACCCCTTCCGGAGCGTGGTCAGTTCCGCGGCGGGGAGCACGGCCACCGAGGTGTGCTCCACCGGGATGCGCGCGGCGAGCGGCACGTGGTCGTGCGTGAGCTGCCGCTTGACCTGCAAGGTGACCGGGGCCAGGTCGACGGTGACGTCGCGCCCGTCCTCGTCCGTGGCCCGCAGGGCGCGCAGGACGGCGTCGTGGGTGACCCGGTTGCCGGTGTCCCAGGCCAGCCGGAAGGCCCGGGTCTGGGTGAAGGAGCGCACCGCGTCGTGCACGAACGGGCGTACCGAGCCGCGCAGCGGGCGGACGTCCAGGCGCTCGTCCACCGCGCGCAGGATGCCCTCGCCGACCGTGTCCGCGACGGCCTCCCGCACGGCCGGGTCGGCGGCGAGCGGAGCCATCGTGGTGACGTAGCGGCCCGTGTCGGCGAGCCCGTACGCCGCCCAGGCCGCCAGCGCGCCGAACGGCACGAGGAGGCAGGACAGGGCGATCAGTACGGCCGACAGGGCGCTCCTGAGGCGTGGGGGCACGGTTCCAGGCAAGGGCCGCCGCGGCCGGCCCGCGAGCGGGAGCACTGCATTCGGGCGGTAAGAGGACCCCCTTGGCCGAACTGGGGTTTCCGCTCTCCGGTGGAGGGTTCGTCCGAACGGGTGTTTCCTGGTGCTGGGCGGCTCCGGCCCGTCCGGCTTCTCCGGGTCGTGGGGCCGGACCGTGGCCGGGACGTCGCCCCGGTGGGGATCCCGGGGGGCACAGGGGAGCGCGTGGACCCCGGCCTCCGGGCCGGGGCCCACGCGCGCACCCCGTCGGGACC
>NZ_JBEYCX010000018.1:136428-169617 GCF_040632975.1 Streptomyces sp. NPDC013455
CGCCCCGTCGGGACCGCCCCGTCGGGACCGCCCCGTCGGGACCGCCCCGTCGGGACCGCCCCGTCGGGACCGCCCCGTCGGGACCGCCCCGTCGGGACCGCCCCGTCGGGGCCGCTCGGTCGGGTCCGCTCAGCGGATCCGGCGCCCGAAGGCGTCTTCCCGCGTGTAGTAGCGGTAGAAGAACACGATGAAGGTGACCGCGGACGCCGCCAGGGACATCAGCACCGACCGCACCACGTCGTCGTGGCCGCTCTGCCCGGCGCCCTGGGTGGCGAAGAAGCTGCCGCTCTGGCTGTAGAGCCAGCCGAAGGCACAGCCGACGAACGCCGTCCACAGCAGCGCGTGCACCTCCCGCGCCATCCGCGGGGCCAGCTGCAGCAGGGCCATGCACACCACCGAGAACACCACTCCGCTGGCGATGCCGAGCAGCACGTTCCAGCCGGTGATCGGACCACCGGCGCGGTTGTTGGCCGCCACCCAGTAGCCGTAGACGAGACCCAGCACGACGGGGACGACCACCCGGGCCACCGCGTGCGTGCGGGCATCGAAGACGTCCGGGGGCCGCGCGCGGACATCGGTCGCCCGGCCCTCCACCTCGGGCGTGCGGCCGGGCCGGGACACACCGCCGGGTACCGCTTGAGCCATGAGGGCACTCCTTCCTCTCCTCCCCCGCCGTCCCCGCTTCCAGGGCACACCGGGGCACACGGCCTGGCAAGTCGGCCAGGGGTGCCGGGTGCCCGGATGCGTGGGGTTCTCTCCCGTGCTTGGCTGGGGGACATGGAGGGCTGTCCGCCGTGACGGAGATCGAGTACGGGCGGCGGCGCCCGCTGCTGCGGGTCCACGGGCGGAGCATCGCGTGGCTGCCGCCCCTGCTGCTGCTCATCGGCGTCGTCCTGCTGGACTTCAACACCACCGAGCAGTTCCGGATCGTCACCTGGATCGTGCTGGTCCCCGGCATCGCCGCCGCGATCTGCGGGGTGTGGACGACGGCCGCGTACAGCGCGGTGTCGGTGGTGACCTACGTGGCCGTGGACAGCGCCTGGCCCGACCAGTACAGGGCCGGGCTCGGCGACTTCCTCCTGGTCGCCCTCGGCGGCGCGCTGGCCGCGCTGGCCGCCGGGGTGCGCGTGCGCCAGGAACGCCAGGCCCTGCACATCCGGGACATCGCCGAGACCACCCGGCGCACCGTGCTGCGCCCGCTGCCGCCCGGCTGGGCCGGGCTGGAGCACGCGGGCGTGTACCTCGCCGCCGACGTCGACGCCCGGGTCGGCGGCGACTTCTACGACATCCAGCCGGGCCCGCACGGCACCCGGGTCCTCGTCGGGGACGTCCAGGGCAAGGGGCTCGGCGCGGTCGAGACCGCCGCCGCGCTGCTCGGCACCTTCCGTGAGGCCGGCTACCACGAGGAGTGCCTCGGCACCGTCGCCGAACGCCTGGAGATCCGGATGTTCCGGCACCGGTCGCACACCGCCGCGCTCGGCCGGGACGACGGCGACCGCTTCGCCACCGCGGTCCTCATCGCCTTCCCCGAGGACGCCCCGGAGACGATCGAGATGCTCAACTTCGGGCACGAACCCCCGCTCGCCGTCGGCCCGGGCGGGGTGCGGGAACTGCCCAGCGGCGACGGGCTGCCGCTCGGCCTCGGCGACCTCGCGGCCGTCCCGCCGCCCGTGCACCGGGTGCCGCTGGCCGCCGACGAGACGCTGCTGCTGGTCACCGACGGGGTGACCGAGGCCCGCGACGGCCCCGGCGAGTTCTACCAGCTGGCCCGCGAGGTCGCCCGCGCGGTCGCCGCCGACCCCGGGCGCGCCGAGCCCCGGCGCCTGGTCCGCGGGGTCCGTGACGGCGTGCTGCGGCACAGCGGGGGCCGGCTGGAGGACGACACCACGATCTTCGCGGTACGGCGGGTGGCGGGCGGCCCGGGCGAAGACCTCGAACAGGGACGTTTGCGGTCCTGAGGCGCCGTTGTGCGGCGGCAGCGGCTACGGTGCTGGCTGGAGAGCGGATCTACGGGGTCCTCGGGTCCGGAGGGTCCACGGGGTCCGCAGTGCGACAGGGGGAGGCACGATGCCCGGAACCGTGCTGCTGCTCGCGGCCTCGCCGCTGGGCCGGGGACGCCTGGTGGACGCGGCCGGTGTCCTGCCGGTGCTGGCCGCCGTCGCCCCCGCCGTGCTGGCCGGCACCGACACCGCGAACGTCGTCGAACTCGCCGATCCGCTGGAACCGCAGGCCGTCCTCACCCGCCTGCGGGCCGCCGCGGCCGCTCCCGGCCCGCTCACCGTCTACATCACCGGCCAGCTGAGCCTGGACCGCCGGCAGCACCAGCCGCACCTGGCCCTGGCCCGCACCACACCGGCCACGGTCCGCTACACGGCCCTGCCCTGGCACTGGATCCGCGAGGAACTGCGCCTGCGCACCGCCGCGGACACCGCCCTGGTCCTGGACCTGCACGCGGACGCCGAGACCTGGCGGCACATCACCGGACGCGGCCTCGACTGCGGCCGCAGTACCGCGGTGTACGGCCGCGTCGCCCCGTCGGCCGGGCGGCGCGGCCTGGCCGAGCCGGCGTACATGAAGACGGTGGCAACCCTGCTGCGCAGCGGCCACCGGCCGCCCCTGGAGGTCCTGCACCAGCAGGCGCTGAGCCGCGTCCCGGAGGAGACGGCCGGGAACCTGCTGCTGTCCGGCACCGGTGGCCGGCTGCCGGGAGCCCCGGCGGCGGGCGTGGCACCGGGCGCGGCCCCGGCGGGCTACCCACCGCCGGCCCCGGCCCCCTCACCGGCCCCGGCGTCATTCACGGCCACGGCGTCATCCCCGGCCGTGGTCCCATCGGCGGCCACGGCCCCACAGCCGGCCGTGGTGCCGTCGGCGGACGCGGAACCTCCTCTGGACTCCGGCCCCGCCCCGGGCGCAGCACCGGGTGTCTCGGCGCCGCGGACACCGGTGCCGGGCGACCCGTCGCCGACTGCCCCGTCGCCGACTGCCCCGTCGCCGACTGCCCCGGTGCCGAGTGCCCCGGCCCCGGGCGCCGCCCCCCTCGCGGCCCCCCTCACCGCTCCCGTCACCGCTCCTCTCACCGCTCCCCTCACCGCTCCTGTCACCACGCCCCACCCCGACGACCCGCACGCCGGTATCGCCGCTGCCGTGGAGGCCGGGCGGCACGGGGAGGCGGACGGGCTGGCGGCCCGGTACGAGGCGGAGGCCGTGCGGGCGCACGGGGCCGGGTCCGAGCAGGCCCTGCACTGGAGCGAGGTCCGGGCCGATCTGGCGATGTTCGCGGGTGACCCGGTGCGCAGCTGCCGGGTCTGGCTGGAGATCGCGGGGGCGCGGCTCGCCGCGGGGCAGGCGGGCGACGCGCCCGCGGTGGAGGCGGCCGTCGACCGCGCCCACCACCAGTGGACCCGTATCAAGGACACGGCGCGGGCCCGTGAACTCGGGCCCGCGCTCGCTCAGTTGCGGCTCAGGGTGCCCGGCCGCCGGCGCGGCGCGCTGGAGAACGTCCAGCGGCAGCTGCGCCAGCTGCAGGGCACCGCCTAGCGGTCACTTGGTGAAGGTGAAGTACTTCCAGGCGCCGTGCGTCGTGGAGTTCACGGTGTCACCGGAGGAACCGTTGACGTACGACGAGCGGACCCGGAAGCGCCAGCCGACGTCCTCGCCGTGGTCACCGGTGATGCTGACCTTCGACACGCCGTCGGAGCCCAGCTTGAAGTACGCCGGGTCGCCCGGGTACCAGCGGCCCTGGTAGTACACCTCGAACTCGAACTTCTGCGCCCGGCCCGGGTAGTACGGCATCTTCGTCGTGACCAGCGGGTTCTTGGTCTTGTGGAAGAAGTAGTACGTGTGGCCCCACGTGTAGGACGACTTGTAGTGGTTGGTGAGCGACGTGGACACGCTGACCTTGGCGCCGACGGTGCTGCTGGCGGACGCCGGCTTGTAGCGGGAGTCGCCCGCGAACTTCGCGGTGACCTTCGTGTCGCGCTTCAGGTCCAGGGTGACCGACAGGTTGCCGTCGGAGTTGACCTTGCCGGACTTCACCAGCTTGTTCGGCTTGTCGCCGCCGAACGGGTCGGCCCAGATCTCCACCGTGCGGTTCGTGTACGTCGTACCGAGGTGCGCGGTGAACTTGACGTCCTTGCCGTACGAGTAGACCTTGCCGTTGTTGTTGACGGTCAGCGTCGGCTTGGCGCGGGAGACCTCGACGGTGTCCGAACCGGAGTCCGCCGCGTGGTCGGCGTCGCCGGCGTAGGTGACGGTGTACTTCACCTTGCCGCCGGCCGGCGGGGTGTCGGTGAAGGAGAACGTGCCGTCGGCCTTGGTGACCGCCGCCGCCAGGGCCTTGCCCTTCGGGGACTCCAGGTCGGTGCGGGTCACGGTCAGCTTGGTGCCGGCCGGGACGGCCACCTTGGAGGCGACGTTGCCCTTGACGGTGAGCTGCTTGGCGCGGGTGGCGGTGGCCGGCGCGTCCACGGTGACGGTGGACGCCGCCTTGGTGGGCGCGACCAGGACGCGCAGCGAGAACACGCCCTCGCTGTTGCGGGTCACCGCGAACAGCCGGGACCCGTCCGGGGCCCAGGCCAGACCGCCCCGGACCAGCAGGTCGGAGCCGCTGGTGGTGCCGGTGTTGGGGAAGTCGTAGGTGCGGACCGCCTCACTGGTGCCGGGCTTGAAGACGTAGACGTCCGGCTCGTAGGAGCCGTCGATGCCGGCCGCGACCGTGCCGTTCGGCGCGATGGCGACGGAGTTCGGGTACGCGTCCGTGACGTACTTGCCGTCCTCGTTCAGGTCCGAGGTCCTGAACACCTGCTGGTAGTACGGCGCGCCGCTGGCCACCACGACGTCCTTGCCGTCGGGGGTGACCTGGAGGTCGCCGAGGTTGCTGCCCGCCTCCCGGGTGCTCGCCACCTTCGTGGCGGTGCCCGACGTGACGTCGTACGAGGCCAGTTCCACCGGGCTCTGCCCGAGCGCCCCGGCGATCAGGGTGGTGGAACCGGGCGCGGCGTCCAGCAGCGGGGCCGCGTACCAGCCGTTGTCCTGGCCGAGGGTGACCGTGTGGTCCTCGGCCGTCAGGTCGACGGAGCCGATGTTGCCCTCGGCGGCGCCGCCGTAGCCGAACCACAGCTTGCCGCCCGCCAGGGCGACGCTGAGCGGCTTGTCGCCGACCACGTACCGGGTGGTCTCGGTGTCGGTGGCGGTGTCGAAGACCGCGATGGCGTCGAGGTCCTGCACGGCCGCGTAGAGCGTGCCGGAGTCGGCCGACAGCTCCAGGCCGTTGACGCCGGAGAGGTTGGTGTCGAGCTGCTTGACGAACTTCCCGGCGAAGTCCGTCACGACGATCTTGCCGTTGAGCGGGTCGCTGACGAAGACCTGCTGGTGGACGGCGTCCACGACGATGTCACCGGTCGTCTTGACCGGCAGGATCTGGGTGGAGTCGGCGAAGGCCGGGCCGGCGGCGAGGGCCGCCGAGCTGAAGAGGACCGCCAGGGTGGTGGCGGCCGTGAGAGAGCGCTTGCGCACGCTGATTCGAACCCCCCGGAACGAATGAAAAGACGTGGGTGCCCGCGCGGACACGGCGGATTGTGGGCCCCCTGTGCATGAGCCGTGTGCGCCGCGCGTGGCGAGTGTGCGCAAAGACTAGGTCATGCAACCGACAACAACGCCAGGGCCCCTGAGACGAGAGTGCGGACACCTGGGGCAACCGTGGACAGGTCGGGCGCGAAGTGGGGGCTGTGGTTGCTCGGGACGGCCGACAATTTCTCCGGCAGCGTGTCGCCGGGGGCGCCGTCCCAGACCTCGGCGGGGGTCGTGGTGACGAACCAGTAGGCGTACGGGACCGAGCCGAGCGCCAGCTCGGGGAAGTCCTCGCTGCCCATCGCCGGACCCGGGTCGAACACCGTGCCCGCGCCGAACACCTCGCCGTGCACGGCGGCCACGGCGGCGTCGGTTCCGGCGTCGTTGACGGTCGTCGGGAAGGTGGTGCCGACGGTCACCTCCGGCTCGCGCGGGCAGCCGGAGGCCAGGCATTCGCCGCGCGTGATGCGCCGGACGGCGGCGAGCATCCGCTGCCGCACCGCCTCGGACTGCGTCCGCAGGTTCAGGGCGATCCGCGCCGTGGACGGGATGATGTTGTGCCGGCTGCCGGCCTCGATCCGGCCCACGGTCAGCACCGCGGACTCGCCCGCGGCGATCTCCCGTGAGACCACCGTCTGGAGCCGGGTGACGAGATGGGCGGCGGTCACCACCGGGTCCACGGTCGCCTCCGGGCGCGAACCGTGCCCGCCGCGGCCGTGCACCACGATGTCCACGTCCGTCGAGGCGGACATGATCAGTCCGGGTACGTGCGGGTACAGCCCCGCCGGGCCCGGCGCGGCGTGCTGCCCGAGCAGCACGTCCGGCCGCCCGAACCGCTCGTACAGCCCGTCGGCGACCATCCGGGCCGCGCCCTGCCCGGTCTCCTCCGCGGGCTGCCCCACCACCAGCAGGGTCCCGCGCCAGGCGTCCCGCCCGTCCGCCAGCGCCCGCGCGGCCCCGGCCAGCCAAGTGACGTGCAGGTCGTGCCCGCAGGCGTGCATGACGCCGTCCCGTTCGGAGGCGTACGGCAGCCCGGTCTCCTCGGCGACCGGCAGTGCGTCCATGTCGGCCCGCAGCAGCACCGTCGGCCCGTCCCCGTTGCGCAGCACGCCGACGACGCCGGTGCCGCCGACCCCTTCGGCGGTGTCGTACCCCGCCCCCCTGAACCGCTCGGCCAGCCTTCCGGCGGTGCGGTGCTCGGCCAGGGACAGCTCGGGGTGCCGGTGCAGATCCCGGTAGAACTCCTCCAGCCCCGGGACCGGGAGGTCGGCGGTCAGCTCCAGGGCGGTACGCGCGGCGGGAGAGGTCACGGTCGCAGGGTAGGGCGGTTTCCTGAATCGCGGTACGGTCGGGCAGTCGCGCCGTTACGCTCTGCTACAGACCGATCGCAGGGGGTGTCACACGTCATGGTCAACATCCGCCCGCTCGACCCCAGTGCCTCTCCGCTGGACTACTTCGGCTCGGAGCTGCGGAGGAAACGGGAGGAGGCGGGGCTGACGCAGAAGGAGCTGGGCGCGGTCGTCTTCTGCACGGGCTCGCTGATCGGCCAGATCGAGACCACGCTGAAGGTGCCGACGCGGGAGTTCGCCGAGCGGGTGGACGCGGCGCTGATGACGGACGGGTTCTTCTCGCGGCTGGTGGGGCTGGTGCTGCGGAGCCAGTTGCCGACGTGGTTTCAGCCGTACGCGGAGATGGAGGCGAAGGCGGCGTACATCTCGACGTACCAGGCGCAGGTCGTGTACGGGCTGCTGCAGACCGAGAGATATGCGCGCGCGAGCTACAGGCTGCCGCGCTCTCGGTGCGGGACTCGGCAGAGCTGATCGCCCACGTGATGGAGGAGCGCTATGGAAGCCAGCCGTCAGATGAAAGGCGCGACGTGGCGTAGGTCCAGCTACAGCAGCAGCAACGGCGGCGACTGTGTCGAATGCGCCCCACTCGGCGCCGCCTTCTGGCGTAAGTCCTCTCACAGCGGCAACACCGGCGGTGACTGCGTGGAGGTCGCCGGTCTCCCTGCCCTCGTCGCCGTCCGTGATTCAAAGGAGCCCGACTCGGCATATCTCGCCGTGGACCCCCGCACGTGGGCTGCCTTCGTGCGCTCTCTCTAGGTCCGCCGCCCTCGCCGGGCCGGCGTTCGCCGCGAGGAGCAAGGCCGCCGTGGCGATCACCGCGGCCGTTACGGCCCTCCGGGCGGTGGGGCGTGCGTAGGGTGCGGATGTACGTCCGGACACGGCGACCTCGCAACACGACAGCGGCCTGTTAAGCATGCTTAATCCGCCGTTTAACCTAGGGGCAGCCGTCGGGCAACGGCAAGGGGGGCCGGGGGAGTTGGGGGAAGCGGTGGGCAGGCGGGAGCGGGACGACCCGGAGGTCGTCGGGCGGCGGGTGCAGCGGCTGCGCGCGCAACGCGGACTGACACAGCGGCAGTTGGCCGAGCCGGCGTACACGCCCGCGTACATCTCCACGCTGGAGGCCGGCCGGGCCCGGGCCTCCGACGAGGCGTTACGGCACATCGCGGACCGGCTCGGGGTCACCTTCGAGGAGCTGGCCGTCGGCCGGCCCGCCCACCTCGCCACCGATCTGCGGCTGCGGCTCACCGAGGCCCAGCGGGTCCTCGCCGACGGGCGGGCGGAGGAAGCCGCCGCGCAGTACGCCCTGCTGCGCGCGGAGGCGGAGTCGCACGGGCTCGGGTGCGAACAGGCCACCGCCCTGCTCGGCCTCGGCGAGTGCGCCCTGGAGACCGGCGAGCTGAGCGCCGCGCGCGGCTACTTCGAGCAGGCCGAGGAGCGGCTGGCCGGCAAGGCCCTGCCGGTGCGCGTGCCCGCCGTACGCGGCCGGGCCGTCGCCCACTACCTCGCCGGCGAACTGCGGTACGCCGTCTACCTGCTGGAGTCGGCCCTCGACGAGCTGAACCGCGGCGGACTGCACGACCCGGACGCGCTGCTGCTGCTCTACGCCAGCGTCATCGGCCCGTACATGGACATGGGCGCCCACGCCCGTGCCGCGCAGGCCGCCGAGTTCGCCCTCGCGCTCGCGCCGCGGTCCGGCGACCCGGCGCTGATCGCCCGGATGCACCGCTCGGTGGCGCGCACCCTGCTCGCCGAGGGCCGGGTCGCCGAGGCGGACGCCTCCCTGGCCAAGGCGGCCGAGCTCTACCGCCAGCTGCGGCTGCGGACCGAGCTGGCCAACTGCCACTGGATGCGCGGCTACGTCCGCGCCCAGAACGGCGAACTCGACCGCGCCGAGGCCGAGCTGCGGCAGGCGTACGCCATGCTGTCGGAGAGCCGCGCCGCCCTGTACCGCAGCCAGGCGGCCGTCGAACTGGCCGACGTCCTGCACCGCCGGGGCAAGTCGCAGGAGGCCGCCGGGCTGCTGGAGGGCGTCCTCGGGGACTTCTCCTCCGAGCGCGGCGCCGTCCACGCCGCGGCCGCGCACCGCCTGCTCGGCATCATCGCCGAGGACGCCGGGGACACCGAGGCGGCGGAGGAGCACTACGTCCGCGCCCTCAGCATCCTGGAGCGCGCGGGCGCCGCCGGCGACCTCGCCGACCTGTGCCGCCTCCTCGGCGACCTGCTGCGCCGCACCGGCCGCACGGAGGCCGCCCTGGACGCCTACCGCACCGGCCTGGGGCACCGCACCGCCCCGGGCACCACCACCCTGGGCCCGGCCCCGGCGCAGCCGCCGCTGTGACGCTCAGACCTGGGCCCGGCCCTGCTTGCGGACGTCCGCCAGGCGCAGCGCGCCGATCTGGACGGCGGCCTGGGTCGCGTCGTTCGGCACGTCGCCGAGACCGCCGTTGGTGAGCGCGAAGGAGTCCTGGCCGACCCGGACGGCGGCCACGTCCAGGCTGAGCAGGAACTCCTGCCCGTCCGGTGCCGTGCTCGCGAGGGTGACGCGCAGGCCCTGGCGCACGTCCCCGACCTCCGGCAGCGGGGCGTCGACGACCTGGACGTCCTCCACCAGCCCGAGTTCCGTGGTGGCCGTGAACCGCGCGCACCGCGTCGGCAGCGTGCCCAGCCAGGACAGCATGGCGTCGACCTCCGCCGGGCGGCGGGCGCCGATCTGGTAGCGGAGCTGGGCGTCGTCGTCGGTGTGGTCCAGGCCGACCGCGACGCGGGCCGGGGCACCGAGGAGTTCGTCGTCGTACAGGGCGTCCAGCAGCCGCTGGCACTCCCCGGCCGTGGTGCTCGCCTTCAGCAGCCCGTCCCGCCAGGTGGCCGCGCCGGTCGTGGGCGTCCAGGGCTCGCCGAGGTCGGTCTCGTTGATGAGCGCTGCCTGCACCTGCTCGTCGCTGAGGGTGGCGCCCTCGGGCCGCGCGGACGCCTTGGCCGTCGTGGCCGGCCGGTCGATCGTGGGCAGCGGGTGCGGCGCGCTGGCCGGCTGCCGCAGACCGAGGGCCGCGCAGCCGCCGGCGGCGAGGAGACCGGCGGCGAGGAGGGAGAGCAGGACGCCACGGGGCAGGTGCGGGCGTATCGCGGGGGTCATCGGTGCCTCCTGGGGCTGCGTGCGGCCGACGGGGTGCCTGATCTCACGGCACCACCGGCCCGACCCGCCCACCAGCGCTCCGGTCCGTACGGGTGAGGGGCGCGCGGGACGGGGAGGGGCGCCGGGCGGGGAGGTGTGCGGGGTGGGGCGGTGGGCGGAAAATCCGTGGTGCCCGACGCGCGGGGGCGGTACCGTCCCGTCCATGCAGCGCGCCCCGCAGGACCCGTCGAACACGACGACGCCGGAGACCGTCCCGGCGCGCTGACACCTGACCAGCACGAAAGCCCCGGGGCGCACGCCCCGGGGCTTCGTCGTGCACCCGGGGCGTCCGCCTCCCGCACCGAGGAGTCCCGGATGAACCAGCAGCTGCCCGACCACCGCCGCCTCGGCCGTGCACTCGGCTTCTTCGACACCGACCCGCTGATGGGCGCGGGCCTGCCCTACTGGCTGCCCGACGGCGCGGTCGTCCGGCACACCCTGGAGGAGTACGTCCGGGACGCCGAACGCCGGGCCGGCTACCGGCACGTGTACTCGCCCGCGCTCGGCAAACGGGAGCTGTACGAGATCTCCGGGCACTGGGACCACTACCGCGACGACATGTACCCGCCGATGAAGCTCGGCGCGGACGAGGTCGTGCTGCGCCCCAGCCTCTGCCCCCACCACGCCCTGATCTACCGCTCCCGGCCCCGCAGCCACCGCGAACTGCCGCTGCGCATCGCCGAGCTGGGCGCCATGCACCGCGCCGAGCTGTCCGGTGTGCTCGGCGGCCTGACCCGGGTCCGCGCCATCCACCTCAACGACGCGCACATCTTCTGCACCCTCGACCAGGCGGTGGCGGAGGCCCGCGACGCCCTGGAGCTGATCGCCCGTGCCTACGCCGACCTCGGCATCGAGGCCGTACGCCACCGCCTCTCGCTGCCCGGCGCGGGCGGCAAGTACGTCGACGACCCGCGGCTGTGGCGCCGGGCGACCGATCTGCTGCGGGAGGTGCTCGCCGAGGCCGGGGTGGCGTACGAGGAGGCCGAGGGCGAGGCCGCGTTCTACGGCCCCAAGATCGACGTGCAGATCGCGGACCCGGCGGGCCGCGAGGCCACCCTGTCCACCGTGCAGATCGACTTCCACCAGCCCGCCCGCTTCGACCTGCACTACATCGGCGCCGACGGCGCCAGGCACCGGCCGGTGATGGTGCACCGCAGCATCATCGGCAGCGTCGAGCGGGCCGTCGCCCACCTGCTGGAGGCGCACGGCGGCGCGCTCCCGGCCTGGCTGGCCCCGGTCCAGCTGGCCGTGCTGCCCGTCGCCGAGGACCAGCGGGAGCAGGCGGCGGCGCTGGTCCGGGAGGCGGCCGCGCTCGGCCTGCGCGCCGAACTCGCCGGGCCCGAGGAGGGCACCCTGGGGGCCAGGGTCCGCGCGGCGCGCCTGGTGCCGTACCAGGCGGTGATCGGTGCGCGGGAGGCCGGCGCCGGGCTGGCCGCCCTGCGGCTGCGCGACGGCCGCCGGCCCGGTGCGCTGCCCGGGGGCGACCTCCTCGCGCGCATCGCCGAACGGGTGGCGGCACGCGGCACCGCGCTGTGGGCCTGATCTAAGGTCGGCACGACGGAAGGAGTCCGCCGTGACCGGTCAGCCCATCCCCGTGATCATCGACTGCGACACCGGGGTCGACGACGCCCTGGCCCTGCTGTTCGCCGTACGCCACCCGGGACTGGACCTGCGGGCGGTGACCTGCGTGGCCGGGAACACCGACGTCGACGGGGTGGTCCGCAACACGCTTACCGTGCTGGAGCAGGCGGGCGCCCCCGACGTCCCGGTGGGCCGGGGCGCCGAGCGCCCGCTGCTCGAACCGGCCCGCTCGGCCCGGCACGTGCACGGCACCGACGGCATGGGGGACCTGGGCCTGCCCGCACCCACCCGCGCCCCGGCGGACGTCGACGCCGTCACCCTCCTGCACCGCGAGATCCTCGCCTCCCCGCGGCCGGTCACCCTCGTCCCGACCGCCCCGCTGACCAACATCGCGCTGCTGCTGCGCACCCACCCGGAGGTCACCCGCAACATCGAGCGGATCGTGTTCATGGGCGGCGCGGTGGAGGTCGGCAACGCCACGCCGGTCGCGGAGTTCAACGTCTGGCACGACCCCGAGGCCGCGGCGATCCTGCTCACGGCCGGGGTGCCGATCACGATGTACGGCTTGGACGTCTTCCGTCAGGTCGTCGTGGGCAGCGACGAGGTGCACCGGCTGCGGACCAGCGGCGAGCCCGGCACCCGCCTGGCCGGCGAGCTCCTCGCCCACCGGCCGGCCCACCAGGGCGAGCCGCCGGAGGCCGAGGAGGCGGGCGGCCTCGGCGACGCCGGCGCGGTGTGCGCGGTCGCCGACCCGGCGGGCATCACGACCAGCCTCCTCCCGGTCGAGGTCTCCCTCGCCCCCGGTCCGTCCCGCGGCCAGACCGTCGTCGACCGCCGCCCCCGCCTCGGCGAGTCCGAGATCCACGAGGGCGGCCGCGAACGGGCGCTGGTCGACGTGGCGTTGGAAGTGGACGTCGACCGGTACGTGAAGCTGTACCTGGAGACGGTCCGACGCTAGGGGGTGGGACACCCCCCAGGGGTGCCTCGCCCCGGCTACTCGGCGGAGGCGGCCGGCGTCCGGGCGGTCCAGCGCTCCTCCACCCGGGCCAGCCGCCAGTACGCCAGCGCCGCCGCCCACACCGCCACGAACAGGCCGACGATGAGGTAGCCGACGCTGTCCAGGTTGAGGCCGGCCACCCAGCCGGTGACCGGGTCGTCGAGGTGGAACTTCTCGTGGACCACGCCGACCAGTTCGATCGTGCCGATGAAGAAGGCGACCGCGATGGACAGGCCGGTGATGGCCAGGTTGTAGAAGACCTTGCGGACCGGGTTGGAGAACGCCCACTGGTAGGCGAAGTTCATGAACGTGCCGTCGAGCGTGTCGAACAGGCTCATCCCGGCGGCGAAGAGCAGGGGCAGGCAGAGGATCGCGTACCAGGGCAGGCCGGCCGCCGCGCCCGAGCCCGCCATCACCATCAGCGTGACCTCGGTGGCCGTGTCGAAGCCGAGGCCGAAGAGGAAGCCCAGCGGGTACATCTGGCCGGGCCGGGACACGGACCTCGTCAGCCGGCCGAGGACGCGGTTCATGAAGCCGCGCGAGTCCAGGTGCTGTTCCAGCTCCCGCTCGTCGTACGAGCCCGCACGCATCGCCCGGAACACCTTCAGGATGCCCACCAGGGCGACCAGGTTCAGGGCGGCGATGAGGTAGAGGAACGTGCCGGAGATCGTCGTACCGAGGAAGCCGAGCACCTGGTGGGTGGCGGAGCCCTCGTTCATCACCTTCCCGGCGAGCGAGGTGCCGCCCGCGATCAGCAGGGCCAGCAGCACCACCACGCTGGAGTGGCCGAGCGCGAACCAGAACCCCACCGACACCGGCCGCTTGCCGTCGGCCATCAGCTTGCGGGTGGTGTTGTCGATCGCGGCGATGTGGTCGGCGTCGAAGGCGTGCCGCATGCCGAGGGTGTAGGCGGTGATGCCGAGCCCGACGCCGAAGACCTCGTCGCCGACCTCGTAGCGCTCGGGCGCGACGAGCAGGAAGAGGATGCCGAAGGCGACGACGTGCAGGGCGAGGATCACCGCCATCAGCCCGGCCGTCTTGACGGTGTCCTCGCGTCGCCAGCGGAAGGACGCGGGCCTGGACTCGGGCAGGGATGTCCCGGGCGGGTTCATGCGGTCAGCTCCAGCACCTCGTGGATCTTTCATGAGCTGCCGTGGCCGGTCTCCTGGCTTACGGGTGCCCCCGCGCGAGCGAAGCCGAGCGCGCGGGAGGGTCGTGCGTCCGCCGTTCCTGCCTTCCCAGTCGTACGACCAGTGGCCCGGCGGTGCCGGACGGAACGGGAACTCCCCGATCACAGTGGCGAGGGCCGCGTCGACTTCGCATCGACTTCCCGAGCACCACGGCCCGCCCACAGTAGGGGGCGCGGGCCCTCCCTGCACAGCTGCTCAGCCGTGCAGGTATTCAAGATCACATATGGGTTTGGGAGGATGGCGGCATGCATCTCGTGCCTGCCGACCGAGCCGACCGGCGGACCATCGACGGTCACCGGGTGTGCGAGGCGATCGCCGCCATCGGCGACGTGGCCCGGCTGCGCGCCTGGGCCGACCGGTTCTCCCTGCTCGCCGACCCCAATCGGCTCGCACTGCTGCTCGCCCTGCACCGCACCGGCCCGCTGGCCGTCTCCGACCTGGCGATCGCCACGGGGATGAACGATCCCGCCGTCTCCCAGGCGCTGCGGCTGCTGCGGGCGGCCGGCGTGGTGGCGGGCGAGAAGCAGGGGCGGGTGGTGCGCTACCGGGTGGTCGACACGCAGGTACAGGGCCTGTTGGAGCACTGCGGCCCCTGACCGCCCGCTGGAAGGTTGCTTTTCCGGGCAATGTGGACAGATACAGAGTCCGTACCGTCGTCCGTCCCCTGGGAGCCCGTATGGCAGACCTCTCGCCGGACCTCTCGTCCAGGAACCCCGACTGGTGGCGGCAGGCCGTCATCTACCAGGTCTATCCGCGCAGCTTCGCCGATGCCGACGGCGACGGCCTCGGCGACCTCAAAGGCATCACCGAACGGCTGAACCACCTCGCCACGCTCGGCGTCGACGCCTTGTGGCTGAGCCCCTTCTACCCGTCCGAGCTCGCCGACGGCGGTTACGACGTCGCCGACCACCGCGGTGTCGACGAGCGCCTCGGCACCCTGGACGACTTCGACGCCCTGGTCGCCGAGGCCCACCGGCTGGGTCTGAAGGTCGTCGTGGACCTCGTCCCCAACCACACCTCGCACCTGCACCCCTGGTTCCAGGAGGCGCTGCGCGCCGGGCCCGGCTCCGCCGCGCGGGACCGGTACGTCTTCCGGACCGGGCGCGGTGCGCACGGCGAACTCCCGCCCACCGACTGGCAGTCCGTGTTCGGCGGCAGCGCCTGGCGGCGGGTCCCCGACGGGGAGTGGTACCTCCACCTCTTCGCCCCCGAGCAGCCCGACCTCAACTGGGAGAACGAGGAGGTCCGCGCGGACTTCCGCGCCACCCTGCGCTTCTGGTCCGACCGGGGCGTGGACGGCTTCCGCGTCGACGTCGCCCACGGCCTGGCCAAGGACCTCGCCGAGCCGCTGCGGGACGTCGGCGACATCGGCGCGACCGGCGAGGAGGCCCTGCTGCACGTGGAGCCGGGCAGCCACCCGTACTGGGACCGGGACGAGGTCCACGAGATCTACCGGGACTGGCGCAAGATCTTCGACGCCTACCACCCGCCGCGCACCGCCGTGGCCGAGGCATGGGTCCCCGACGCCCGCCGCGCCCTGTACGCCCGCCCCGACGAACTGGGACAGGCCTTCAACTTCGAGTACCTGGAGGCCCGCTGGGACGCGGAGGAGCTGCGCGAGGTCATCACCGGCTCGCTGGCCACGGCGCGGACCGTCGGAGCCTCCGCGACCTGGGTGCTGTCCAACCACGACGTCGTACGGCACGCCTCCCGTCTCGTGCTGCCGCCCGGCACCGACCCGGACGCCTGGCTGCTGGCGGGCGGCACGGCGCCGGCCGTCGACACGGCGGCCGGCCTGCGCCGGGCCCGGGCGGCGACCCTGCTGATGCTGGCGCTGCCCGGCTCGGCCTACCTCTACCAGGGCGAGGAACTGGGCCTGCCCGAGGTCGCCGACCTGCCCACCCAGGTGCTCCAGGACCCGATCTGGGAGCAGACCGGCCACGTCCGCAAGGGCCGCGACGGCTGCCGGGTGCCGCTGCCCTGGACGACGACCGGACCGTCGTACGGCTTCGGCCCCGGGGCGGGCTGGCTGCCGCAGCCGGCGTCCTTCGCGGCCTACGCCGTCGAGGCGCAGGCCGGCGCCGAGGGGTCCACGCTGGAGCTGTACCGCACGGCCCTGCGGCTGCGCCGCAAGCTGCTGGACGGCGAGACGCTGACCTGGACGCCCGGGGCTCCGGCCGGCGTCCTGGACTTCACCCGTACCGAGACCTGGCGCAGCGTCACCAATCTGGGCGCGCGGCCCGTACCGCTGCCGCCCGGTGAGGTGCTGCTGGCCAGCACCCCGCTGCCGGAGGGGAGGACCCTGCCACCGGACACCACGGTGTGGCTCGCCTAGCCGGCCGACGGGCTCGGGCCGGGGGCGGCGCCGGCCGCGCCGCCCCCGGTGGCGGCGCTCAGGTCCAGCGGGGTGGAGGTGGCGGTCGGCGGCGGGGTGAGCACCACCTCCGGCTGGCCCACGGCGGGGGGCGGCGGGGTCAGGTCGGACTGGGGGAGCTTCGGCGGGGTGGTCTGCTGGAAGAGGGTCTGGTCGAAGTCGACCAGACCGGTCTTCTCCATCACGGTGATGTGGTCCAGCACGGTGTCGTTCGCCTGGTCGGCGAGGGCGCGCACCAGGGAGTTCTTGGTGGTGGAGCGGATCTTCGCGATGGTGTTGAAGATCGAGCCGTGCGTCATCCGCAGGATGTTGGCGAAGTCGGTGTCGAACTGCTTGCCGCTCTCGCCCTTGAGCTGGTTGACGAAGCCGACCTGCTGCGGACTGGCCAGGTTGGGCAGCGTGATGTTCAGCATGGGGGCGATCTTGCGGCAGGAGGCGTCCAGCGCGGCGTGCCCGTCCACCAGGTGTTCGCTCGCCGTCTTCACCTCCTTGCTGCTGCCCTTCTGCAGCCCGATCTGACCGAGCGGGTACTCCCACAGCCCGGCCGCCCGCACCTTCACCACGAAGTCGCGGTCCTGCTCGGTGAGCGGCCCCCACTGGGTGCTCGCGATGACGCGGTCCTGAGAGGTGGAGACCTTGTCCAGGCCGAGCATGCCCGGGTAGGCGAGAGCGGCGAGGGTCAGAGCCATCGCACCGCCCACGAAGACAGTTCCCGTCGCGTTCCGCGAAAAGCGCACCGTTCCTCCTGCCTGGGGACCCGCCATGTCGGGACGCACAGCAGTACGGACGCGGAGGTCGTTCGTCTCAGCGGCGCCCGGTAAAGAATCCGGTAAAGGATCAGCCGGGTCCGTTGGCCGAATGTTGGCCGCTCCCGGGCGGAAGGTTGACCTCTTCGCGGGAGAAGCCTGGCCGGGCCCGCGCCTACATTCGCCGCATGCGCCCACAGTCACCACCCCGGCTCCCGGCCGCCCTGCCGGTCCTGCCCTACCGCAAGCCCACCAGGGGCCGTGACTACTGGGTGCTGGACGACGTCCTGCCCGGCGTCGACGCGGTGCGCGAGCGGTGCCTGGCCAAGGACGACTGGGCCGAGGGGTACCCGTACACCTCCGAAGCCTGGCCCGGCCTGCGCGCCATGCCCGGTCTGGAGCCGTCCGAACTCGCCCGCGTCGAGCGGCTGGTGAAGCAGGCGACCGGCGCGAAGGAGCTGTGGGTGCAGCGGACGCCCGGCGGCGGCACCCTGAACCACAACTGCGTCCAGGTGGTCGGCGCGGGCGAGAGCGAGCCCCGCCCGCACACCGACTCCCGCGCGCTGTGCCGGTACGCGGCGGTGCTCTACCTCAACCCGGCGGTCCCCGAGGGCTGCGGCACCAGCTTCTACCGCCAGTCGCTGCCCGGCGGCCGGCTCGGCGGCAACCTCGTGCGCGCCCCGCACACCAACCTGGTCGAGGCCCTCGGCACCCGCTTCGTCGCGCCGGACGCCTTCGAGGAGGACGTCCGCGTCCCGCACCGGTACAACCGGCTGCTGCTCTACCACGCCAACCTCGTGCACAGCGCGACCGCCTACCACGGCAGGACGCTGGCGGAGAAGCGCATGACGGCGGTCTTCTTCTGGATGGCGTGAGGCGGTGCCGGGCGGTGTGAGGCGGTGCCGGGCGGTGTGAGGCGGTGCCGGGCGGTGTGAGGCGGTGCCGGGCGGCCGGGGCGGGAAGCGTCACCCTGCGGGGAGTGGCTTTGTAGGCCAATATAGGGATATTGGCCGCAC
Organism: Streptomyces sp. NPDC013455; assembly: GCF_040632975.1. Taxonomy (NCBI): domain Bacteria; kingdom Bacillati; phylum Actinomycetota; class Actinomycetes; order Kitasatosporales; family Streptomycetaceae; genus Streptomyces; species Streptomyces sp. NPDC013455. The sequence continues at coordinate 154,422 of NZ_JBEYCX010000018.1, forward strand.
CGCTCTCTTCAAAGGGGGCCTCCATGGCTGTGGACATCCCTCCACTCGTCCGGCCTTCCCGGCTCAGAAGCCGGGGCGGGCTGCTGGGCGAGTGCGTGGCGGAGTTCCTCGGAACCTTCGTCCTCATCTCGTTCGGCTGCGGCGTGGTCGCGATGGCGGTCGCCGCGCTGCCCGGTTCCGGCCGGGCCGCCACCACCACCACGATCTTCCTCGCGGCCGGTGACTGGCTCCTGATCACCTGGGGCTGGGCCCTGGCCGTCGTCTTCGGCGTGTACGTGGCCGGTGGCGTCAGCGGCGCCCACCTGAACCCCGCCGTGACGCTGGCGATGGCCGTGCGGCGCGGGTTCCCCTGGGCCAAGGTCCTGCCGTACTGGTTCGCGCAGTTCGTCGGCGCCCTCACCGGGGCCGCGCTGGTCTACCTCGTCTACCACAACGCGATCGACGCCTTCGACCAGACCGTGCCCGGACCCAAGGTGAACGGGCACACGAACGCCACGTTCTCCATCTTCGCGACCTTCCCGGCGCCGTACTTCCACGGCGGCATCTGGGGGCCGCTGATCGACCAGATCGTCGGCACGGCCTTCCTGCTCATGCTGATCGCCGCCGTCATCGACCTGCGCAACCAGGCCGTGAAGGCCAACCTCGGGCCGCTGATCGTGGGCTTCGCCGTCGCCGCCATCGGCATGTCCTTCGGTGCCAACGCCGGTTACGCCATCAACCCGGCGCGTGACTTCGGGCCGCGCCTGTTCACCTACGCGGCGGGCTGGGACAGCCTGGCCTTTCCCGGGAGCGTGTCCGGCGCGTTCAGCGCCTACTGGTGGATCCCGATCGTGGGACCGCTGATCGGCGGCCTGATCGGCATCCTCCTGTACGACCTGTTCATCGGTGACGTCCTGCTCGTCCGCGCCGAACAGGCCGAGCCGCCCGAGCCGGGACGGTCGGTCCCGACCCGCACCAGCGACGAGGAGTGAGCCCGCCCCGGCGCTCCCGTGTTCCTCCCGGAAGCCGCCGGGCGATGCCCTCCTTACGGCTCAGCCGCCGGCGCCGGTGACCGTGACCCGTGCGCCGACGGCCGTGTGCTCGTACAGCCAGCGGGCGTCGGCGGTGCGCAGGCCGATCAGTCCCAGCGTGGACGGGCGGCGCCCGGGGACGTCCGCCGTGCCGTCGGCGCCGTAGACGAAGTGCCGTTCGCCCTGCGGGCCCTGGAAGGCCAGCACCCAGTCGTGCTGCTCCACCACACCCGTCGGTGAGGAGCTGAACCGCACGCTGCGCAGGCGCTCGGTGACCCGGCCGACGGCATCGTCACGGAACGGCTGGTTCATGCCGGGCGCGGAGAGGGGGAACGTCCGTCCGCCCGCCCGCAGTTCCAGGGCGGTCAGGTCGATCCGGAGGTCCCGGACGGTGCCGTCCTCGGGGGAGGGGGGCGGCGCCGGAGCGGTGGTGGTGGCGGTCGCCGCGGGCGGGGGCGCCGGCCGGTCGCCGGAGTCCAGCAGGGCCGTGCCGGCCAGGACGGCCGCGCCGGCGACGACGAGGCCCGCCGCGGTCACCGCCGCCCGGCGGGTCCGGCGGCGCGCCGCGGCCCGCCGCCGCACGGCGGCACCGGAGCCGGGGGCGGAGCGCCGGCCCTCGGCGGCCACCTCGCGCAACGCGGCGGTGAGCCGGTCGGCCGTCTCCTCCGGCGCCTCGGGGGACGACGGGTCATGAGGCATGCGTGGCCTCCTTCGTCCCGGTCATGGTCTCAGCCTCCTCGGGCGACAGATGGCGGGCGAGGGCGGCGCGGCCACGGGCCAGCCGTGCCTTGACCGTGCCGGCGGGCGCGCCGGTCTCCGCGGCGATCTGCTCCACGCTCAGGTCGCAGACGTGGTGGAGCACCACGGCCAGCCGCTGCGGCGGCGGCAGCCGGCGCAGGGCGGCGACCAGGGCGACGTGCTCGGGCCCCGGGCCCGGGTCCTGCTCCGCCGGTGTGCTCCCACGGACGAGTTCCAGCCAGCGCCGGGCCCGCCGGAAGCGGCTGACCGCGAGCCGGGTGGCGACCGTGCGGATCCACGCCTCGGGAGCCTGGGCCGCGTCGAACGACGCACGCCGGTCCCAGGCCCGGACGAACGCCTCCTGTACGACGTCCTGCGCCTCGGCGTGGTCGCCGGTGAAGGCGTACAACTGCCCCACCAGGCGTGGGAAGGCAGCCGCGTAGAAGGCGTCGAACTCCTCCTCGGTCACCGGTCCCCCGTCCCCGTACGGTCATCGGCCCCCGTCTCCGCACGGAGAGGTGATCCTACGGGCCGGCGCGGGCCGGCGCGGGCCGGCCCTCCGCCGGGACGCCCCTGGTCCGGACGCCGATCCGGATGCCTGTGCGGAAGCCGTGAATTTCTCCGGCAGCGGATGCAACCCGGGCCGCGCGCGGTGCGTAGAGACGACGACAGCACACCATCCAGGGGGAATTCCGTGTCCACGCACGACTCGACCAGCCACCGCCCGCTCCACCCGGCCGACCGCCGCCCGCTCCACCCGGCCGACCACCGCCGGCCCCACCCGGCCGCTTCTCAGCCGCACCATCCGCCCGTCCCTCACCCGCACCGCCCCTCCGGCACCCACCCGCGCCGGGCGCGGACCGTCGCCGGTGTGCTCGCGGCGGCCTGCGCGCTCGTCCTCGCGGCGACCGGCTGCGCGGCCACCACCTCCTCGGCCGCGACCGAGCCCACCGGCCGCGCCGCCACCGGCGCGTCCACGCCCGCCGCCGCCCCCGGCCGGACCGCGTCCGCCGCCCCCGAGCCGGCCGTGCTCGCCGAGGCGCGGGTGAACGTGGGCGAGGGGGCCACCGTCGGCGTCGGCATGCCGATATCCGTCACCTTCCCGCGGCCCGTCCCCGCCGCCCAGCGCGCCGAGGTCGAGCGCCGGCTCACCGTCGGCACCGAGCCGGCCGTCGCGGGCGCCTGGAGCTGGGTCAAGGACCGCAACCTGCTCGACGGACAGCGCGTCGACTACCGTCCGCCGGTGTACTGGAAGCCCGGCACCCGCGTCACCCTGCGCGTCGGCACCAAGGCCGTACGGCACTTCACCATCGGCCGCTCCCTGACCGCGACCGTCGACGTGCGCGCGCACACGATGACGGTCCGGGAGGACGGCCGGCCCACCACCCGTATCCCGGTCACCGCCGGCCGGCCCGGCCTGGACACCTGGAACGGCACCATGGTGGTGCTGGACAAGCAGCCCAAGGTCTACATGGACTCCCGTACCGTCGGCCTCGGCGACGCCTACCACGGCTACTACGCCTGGGCGGTGCACGTGACCACGTCCGGTACCTACGTCCACCAGAACCCCAACGCCGACACCCAGGCCGGCCGGGCCAACGTGACCCACGGCTGTGTCGGTCTCGCCACCGACGGCACCGCCGAGCGCTTCTACCGGCGGGTCATCCCCGGTGACGTCATCCGGGTCACCGGTTCCAAGGAGACGGTCGAGGCCGGCAACGGCTACGGCGACTGGAACCTCGGCTGGTCGCAGTGGCTCGCCCACAGCGCGCTGCGTCACAAGGACGCCACCGCGGGCTGACCGGTGGCACATCAACTGGCGTTCACCCCTTGCCGGTTCGGCCTCGCGTCCCTAGGTTAAGCGCGCCATTAAACGCACTTGACTCGACAGTTAGCGAGGTCGCCGTGCCGCACCGCGCACGACCGGGTACGCGTGGGATCACCGCCGTCGCAGCCGTTCTCGCCGCGGTGGCGGCACTGGCCGGGGGAGCGGGCTCGGGGGCGGCCGAGGCGGCCGCCCCGGCGGAGCGCACCCAGCGCGTCGAGTACTTCCCCGGCCCCGGGAGCGAGCCCCGCCAGGTGACCGTCGCGGCGCACCACGCGGGGCGCGGTCCGGCCGCCCAGCGCCCGCCGGGGGAGACCGCCGGGCCGGCCGTGCGGCGGCTCCAGCGGACCGGACCGGTCTCCGGGCGGCTGGACCTCGTGGTGCTGGGTGACGGCTACACCGCCGACGAGCGGGAGCGGTTCACCGCGGACGCCGAGGAGAAACTGGACGCGATCTTCGGCATCGAGCCGTACCGCAGCTACCGGGGCCTGTTCAACATCTGGCTGGTCGACACCGTCTCCGCCGAGTCCGGTGTCTCCGGCGACCCGACGGCCGACGTCGTGAAGGACACCGCGCTCGGCTCCGCCTTCTTCTGCGACGGCCTCGAACGCCTGCTGTGCGTGGACACCGACGCGGTCGCCCGGTACGCCGCTCTCGCCCCGGACGCCGACATCGTCTTCGTGGTCGCCCACTCCGCCAAGTACGGCGGCGCCGGCTACTCCACCGCCGACCTGCCGCCGGCCGCCCCTTTCCACGGTGTGGCGACGATGTCGTCCGGCAACGACCGGTCGTACCTGATAGGCGCCCACGAACTGGGCCACTCCATCGGCGAGCTGGCCGACGAGTACCAGTACCCGGGCCACGGCGCCTACCCCTGGGCCGAGGAGCCCGCCGCGGCCAACCTCACCCTCCAGCGCGACCCGGCCGCGGCGAAGTGGCACCGCTGGGCCGGGACCCAGGACCCGACCGGCTCGGCCGTCGGCACCTACGAGGGCGGCGGCTACTACGAGACCGGCGTCCACCGCCCGACCGGCACCTCCCTGATGCGCACCCTGGCCTCGACCGAGTTCAACGTCGTCGGACGCGAGGCGATGATCGCCGGCTTCTACGCCGACGCGGACGCGCTGACCTCGCCCGTCCCCACCGGCGGGCCGGTCGGCCGCGACCGGCCGATCGCGGTGCGCCTCGCCCCGCTGACCGGCCTCGCCGACCTCCGCCTCACCTGGTACGTCGACGGCAGGGAGGTTCCCTGGGCGGCCGGCGCGCGCGTGGTGACGCCCCGCATGCTGGGCGTCCGCGGCCACGGCCACCGGGTCACCGCGACCGTGACGGACCGCACGGCGGCCCTGCGTGACCCGGCGGCACGCACCCGGGCGGCCAACTCGCTGACGTGGACGGTCCGTTAGGCGCAGCCCGCGCCGGCTTTCAGTCCAGTGCGCCGAGGGCCGCGAGGATGTCGGCGGGTTCGGCGCGCAGGGTGTAGTCGGTGTGCACGAAGGCCCAGCGGATGGTGCCGGTCCGGTCGATGACGTAGGTGGCCGGCAGCGGCAGCGTGCGCGGGTGGCCGCCGTTGACGCGCTGGAGGCCGAAGCCCAGTTCGTCGTAGACGGCGGCGAGGTCGGCGGGCAGGTCGAAGGCGAGGCCGTACCGGTATCTTGGAACCGGTATTTCAAGATGGCGGGGTGAGCCGACACATTCCGGACGTCAGACACTTCGATCCGGACGCGGCTCTGGACACCGTGATGCGCCTGTTCTGGCGGCAGGGCGCGGCCACGACCGGGATCCAGGACATCGTGACCGCGACCGGACTGAACCGCTCCAGCCTGTACGCGACCTTCGGCGGCAAGCAGGAGCTGTACCTCGCCGCGCTGCGCCGCTACCAGGAGCGGCGGTCCCGCCCGATGTTCCGCCGCCTCGCCGAGGACGGGCGCGGACTGCCCGCCGTCGCGGACTTCTTCGACGACCTGATCCGGGCCCGGTGCTCGGGCGAGCACGCCCGCTGGGGCTGCATGGCGGCCAACGCCCACGCGGGTGCCGAGAACGGCGACCCCGGCGTACGCGCCGTCCTCGACCGGCACCACCAGGAGCTGCGCGACGGGCTGTTCGCGGCGCTCACCACGGCCGAGGCGAAGGGGCAGCTGGCCGCGGGGACCCGGCCGGCGGCCGCGGCGGACCTCCTCGCCCTGCTCGCCTACGGCGTCAACCTGCGCTCCCGCGCCGGCGCCGACGCGCGGACCCTGCGCGGCACCGTCACCGCCGCGCTGGACGCGCTGTGACGCTCGGGGCCCGCGGTGCGCTGGGGAAGACGGGCAGTCCGTGCGGCCGCCGTGCCCGCCGTGCCCGCCCCGCCGCGTTCCGCGGCGGGTTCCCGCTCTCCGCTCCGTGAAGGAGATACATGCGCAAGCGCGCTGCCTCTGCCGTCCTGGGTGCCGTCGCCGTGCTGGCCGGCCTGGCCGTCCCCGGTGCCCACGCAGAGGGAACCCAGGGTGAGGTGCAGATCGGTGCCGTCGCCTTCGACGGCGGCAAGGACGTCGTGGTCGGCATCTACGACAAGACGGTCACGGTCTCCGCGTCGTTCACCCACCCGTCCGGCATCCAGGACGCCGACTTCGTCCTGTGGCGCGGACCGGACGGGGCCGACCCCTACCAGACCTACGACGACCGCATCATCTCCAACCAGTACTACGTCCACGCGGACTGCGAAGCCACGAGCGCCACCACCTCCACCTGCTCGCAGACGTTCACCTTCGAGCCGGACTGGACGCTCACCAACGCCTCCGCCGGCACCTGGAAGGTCAGCGTCCAGGGGGTCGCCGCGGACGACGGCTGGACCCACACGCCGGACCACGCCACGACCCGTCTCCAGCGGGAGTCCCGGCTCACCGTGGACGCCGGTCCCGAGCCGGTCGCCAAGGGCGGCACCCTCACCGTCACCGGCAAGCTCAGCCGGGCCAACTGGGACACCCTCGACTACCGGGGGTACGCGACCCAGCCGGTCCGGCTCCAGTTCCGCAAGGCGGGCACCACGTCCTACACCACCGTCAAGACGGTGTACACGTCCGGCACCGGCACCCTGTCGACCACGGTGACCGCGGCCGAGGACGGGTACTGGCGCTGGTCCTTCGCCGGCACCTCCACCACCCCGGCCGCCAAGGCGACCGGCGACTTCGTGGACGTGCGCTAGCCACCCACGGCCCCCCGGCGGCCCCCGCCCTTCCCGGGCCGGGGAGCCGGCCGCTCGGTCCGGGTGGCTGTACCGAGTGGTATGTACGATTAACGTATGAGCAAGAAGGAGGCGTTGACCCGGGCGGCGGGCGAACTGCTGTGGGAGCGGGGGTACGCGGGCACCAGTCCGGCCATGATCCTGCAGCGTGCGGGGGCCGGACAGGGCAGCATGTACCACCACTTCTCCGGCAAGGCGGACCTGGCGGCCGCGGCCATGGCGCGCCTGAGCGAGCAGATGCGCGCCCGTACCGAGGAGGCCCTCGCGGGGGACGGCTCGGCCGTCGCCCGCCTCAACTCCTTCCTCGACCTGGAGCGCGACCCGCTCGCCGGCTGCCGCATGGGCCGGCTCGCACAGGACCACGAGGTGGTCGCCGACGACGTCCTGCGTGCGACCACGGCGGACTTCTTCGGCTGGCTCGGCCGGCGGCTGACCGAGGTGCTGACGGAGGGGGTGCGGGCCGGCGAGTTCCGGCCCGGCACCGACCCGGACCTGATGGCGTCCCTGCTCATGGCGACGGTCCAGGGCGGCTACGTCCTGGCCCGCGCCCACCAGGATCCCGCGGCGTTCCGCCGGGCGGTCGACGGCGCCCGCCGGGTCGTGGCGGACCTCGCGGCCTCCCCCGGCCAGGGCTGAACAGCCGTCACCTCGCCCACCGTGCCGTCGGCGGTGGCCGGACGGCCGCGCGGCGGCAGGGCGGGCCGGCCCCGGTTCCCCGGGAGCGGCCCGCCGTGACGCCCCGTCAGCCGGCGGCGGCGGGCGCCAGGGCGTCCGCGAGCCGTTCGGTGGCCTCCGGCCAGGGCGTGGGGGCGGCGGCCACGGCACGCAGGGACCGTGCCTGGCGCGGCGCCAGTCCGATGGACAGCGCACCGGTGACCCGGTCCCCGGTGCCGTACAGGGCGGCCAGCCGCAGTGGGTCGCCCTCCCGGACCGGCACCTCGATCCGGTCGGCGCCGGCCAGGAGGCCGTAGCCCTGGATCCTGACGTCGTACTGGTCGGACCAGAAGTACGGCACCGGGGTGAACGCACGGCGTTCGCCGAAGCGTCCGGGGTCCAGCTCGGCCAGCAGGTTCCGGGCGGCGGCCAGCCCCTGTTCGGCCGCGTTCATACGGTGTTCCAGCCGCAGGTGCCGTCCCAGGACGGGGTGGTACCAGCGGGCGACGTCCCCCGCGCCGTACAGCCCGGGGGCCGCCGCGCAGAACTCGTCGCACCCCAGCCCGTCCGAGAGGTCCAGGCCCGCCGCCTCGGCCCCGGGGCCGCGCAGCCAGTCGACGGCCGGGGTGGAGCCGATGGCCAGCAGGACGTCGTCGGCCTCCACGGTGGTGCCGTCGGCGAGGACCACGCCCACCGCCCGGCCGGCCACGGCACGGATGCCGGTGACCGCCCGCCCCGTGTGCAGGGCGACACCGTGGTCGCGGTGGAGACCGGCGAGGAGCCGGCCGGCCTCGGCGCCCAGGACCCGCTCCATCACGGTGCCCCCGGCGCAGACGAGGGCCACGTCGTGGCCGAGCCCGCGTGCCACGGCGGCGGCCTCGGCACCGAGCACGCCGCCGCCGACGACGGCCAGCCGCCTGCCGGGCGCGGCCAGCCGCCGGCGCAGGGCGAGGGCGTCGTCCAGGGTGCGCAGGACGTGCACCCCCTCGACCCCCTCGGCGCCGGGCAGGGTCCGGGGCGTCACCCCCGTCGCGGCGATGACGCCGGCGCAGCGCAGCTCGGTGCGCGCGTCGTCGCCGAGGACGAGCATGCGGCGGACGGGGTCGTAGGAGCGGGCGCGGGTGCCCAGGCGCAGGTCCAGGCCGAGGCCGGCGATCTGCGCGGGGTCCCGCAGCGCCACGCGCTCCGGTTCCCAGGCGCCGGACAGGACCTGCTTGGACAGCGGCGGCCGGTCGTAGGGCGGGTGGGGTTCGTCGCCGACGAGCGAGATCTCCCCGTCCCAGCCCAGGCGCCGCAGCCCCTCGGCCGCGGCCAGTCCGGCCGCGGCGGCGCCGACGACGGCGACGCGGGGGCGGCCGGCGCTCATTCGCGCACCTGGATGGCCGCGGCCGGGCAGACGGTGGCGGCCTCCCGGACGGCGGCGTGCCGGTCCGGGTCCGGTGCGCCGTCCAGCAGGACGACGATGCCGTCCTCGTCCCGCTGGTCGAAGACCTCGGGGGCGATCAGCACGCACTGGCCGGCGCCGCAGCACTTCTCCTCGTCGATGGTGATCTGCATGGGGGGTTCCTCCGGTGACGGCGGGTGGTGGAGAGCGGGGGAGGGGGCGGTCACCAGGTGACCGGGAGGGCGTGGCAGCCGTAGATGACCATGTCCGTGCGGAAGGGGATCTCCTCGACCGGTACGGCGGGGCGCATGCCGGGGAAGCGGCGCAGCAGGGTGCTGATGACCACCTGCAGCTCGGCGCGGGCCAGGGACTGGCCGAGGCACTGGTGGATGCCGTAGCCGAACGCGACGTGGTGCTGGGCGTTGGGGCGGTGGATGTCGAGCCGGTCGGGATCGGGGAAGACGTCCTCGTCCCGGTTGGCGGACGGTACGGCGACGATGACGCCCTCGCCCCGGCGGATCAGCCGTCCGCCGACCTCGACGTCGGCCAGGGCGGCGCGCCGGGGGCCGTTGCGGATGATGCTGTGGAAGCGCAGCAGTTCCTCGACGGCGCCACGGACGAGCGACGGGTCCTCGCGCAGCAGGCCGGCGGTCTCCGGGTCGAGCATCAGGGACAGGGCGCTCAGGCCGATCATGTTGGCCGTCGTCTCATGGCCGGCGATCAGCAGCAGCACGGCGAACGCGACGACGTCCTCGTGGGTCAGCTCGCCGCGCGCGTACTGCTCGGTGACCAGCCGACTGATCATGTCGTCGCCCGGGTCGGCCTTCTTGGCGTCCACCAACCGGCTGATGTAGGTGAACAGTTCGGTGCGGGCGGGGACCCGCTGCTCCTCGGTCGTCTCGCGGGACAGCAGCGTCCCGGTCAGCCGCTGGAAGATGTCGTGGTCCTCGTACGGCACGCCCAGCAGCAGGCTGATGGCGAGCGACGGCAGCGGCAGCGCCAGTGCCTCGACCAGGTCGACGGGGTGCTCGGAGCGGTCGACGCGCTCCATGGCGTCGCACAGGTCGTCGGTGAGCCGCTGGAGGGTGGGGCGCATCGCCTCCACCCGCTTCACCATGAACTCGCGGGTGACCATGCGGCGCAGCCGGGTGTGCTCCGGCGGGTCCATGCGGATGAAGCCGCGCATCGCGCCCGGCCGGGGCTGACCGCCCGTCATGCCCGCAACCGGGAAGCCGGGTGTGGAGTTGTCAGAGCTGAAGCGCGCGTCGCCGAGGATCGCCCGGACGTCCGCGTACCGGGTGGCGAGCCAGGCCCAACTGCCGTCTTCCAGGCCGACCTTGGCCAATGGCTCCTCGATCCGGAGCCGGGTGAGGCCCTCGGGCGGGTCGAAGGGGCAGCCGGACGGCGGGCGGGAAGGCAGCGGCGGAAGCGGCGCGGTGATGGTCATACCACTCCTTGTGGGGGGAGGCCTTCGACTAACGGGTGTTAGCTTACGGCCGTTTCCTTAGGGTGTGACGCGACCGTGATCGAAGAAGGAGTGAAGGAAATCGGGTGAAGTGGTGGACGGGGCGACCGCGGGCGCGGGTCAGCGCTCCAGGAGCAGGCCGAGCAGTTCGTCCACGAACCGGTCGAGGCGGGCGGTGTCCTTGCGCCGCGGCATGACCTGCCAGAGGGTGACCCGGCCGTGCAGCGCGCACCACAGCAGGTGCGGAGCTTCGGCGCGGGTGCCCCGCACCCGCCAGCCGGCCTCCTCGCAGCGGGTGAGCGCGCGGCTCAGACCGCGCAGGAGCAGTCCCGCCGGGTGGCCGTGCAGCCGCTCCTCGTCCACCGGGGTCTGCCAGGTCTCGCACATCAGGCGGTACTTCGCCGGGTTCGCCACCGCGAAACGGCAGTACGCCCGCAACTGCGACCGCAGCCGTTCCAGCGGGTCGCCGGCGGGCGCGGAGGCGTCGGCCTCGGCCATCAGGGCGGCCAGCCGCTCGTAGTGCTCCTCCAGTACCGCCCACACCAGTTCGGTCTTGTCGGAGAAGTGGCGGTAGATGCTCGGGGTGGCGATGCCGACTTCCCGGGCCACCGCGCGCAGCGACAGGGCGTCCTCGCTGCCGACCTCCTCCAGCAGGCCCCCGGCGGCCCGCAGGATCTCCTCGCGCAGCCGCTCGCCCTGCCCGCGCGGGTTGCGGGCGCGCGCCGTCCGCTCCGGAGGGGCGTCGGCGCAGGCGTCGAGGTCCCGCTCGGACTCGGTCACCACCGTCGCACCTCCCTCACATCCGGACACGTCCACCGCGGCCGCCGGGCGGACCGTTCGCCCATCCTCGCTCGGCCGCCCCGAACCGTACACGACACCGGCCGGCGCACCACCACGGCCGGCCGGGGCGGCGACGGCCGCGTCGGCCCACCGACGGCCCCGCTCCCCTCGGCCTCCCGCCGGGCCGGCCCCGCACCACCACGGCCGGCCCGGGCACGCGGGAGCTAGGATCCGGCCATGGCGCTGACCCTGAACGACGTGGACCGGTTCGAGGCGTCCAGGCACCGTCTGGAGGCCATCGCCTACCGTCTCCTCGGCTCGGCGAGCGAGGCCGAGGATGCCGTGCAGGAAACGTTCCTGCGTTGGCAGGCCGCCGACGTCGACCACATCCGGGTCCCCGAGGCGTGGCTGACGAAGGTGCTCACCAACCTGTGCCTCACCCAGCTCACCTCGGCCCGCGCCCGGCGCGAGACCTACGTGGGCCAGTGGCTCCCCGAACCGCTGCTCGCCGGCGACCCGATGCTCGGCCCCGCCGACACCGCCGAACAGCGGGAGTCCGTGTCGTACGCGGTCCTCACCCTGCTGGAGCGCCTGACCCCGGGGGAGCGGGCGGTGTACGTGCTGCGGGAGGCGTTCGACTACCCGCACCGGGAGATCGCCGAGATCCTCGACATCACCGAGGCCGCCAGCCAGCAGACCTTCCACCGGGCCAGGAAGCACGTCGCGGACGGCAAGGCCCGTGCCGAGATCGACCAGGCCGCCGCCCGGCGGATCATCGACGAGTTCCTCGCGGCCGCCACCAGCGGCCGGACCGAACCGCTCGTGCGGCTGCTCACCCAGGACGCCGTCGCGATCGGCGACGGCGGCGGGAAGGTCCCGGCCCGCGCCAAGGCGTTCGAGGGCGCCCTCGCGGTCGCGAAGTTCCTGCGCGGTCTGTTCAAGCCCAGCGAGGCCAAGCGCGCCCTGGTCGGCGGCTCGCCCGAGGTCTACGCCACGACCGCCAACGGCGGCCCCGCCCTCGCCGTGGTCCTGGACGGCCGGGTGATCGGCGTCATGTGCCTGGAGGTCACCGCCGAGGGCATCGCCGCGTGCCGCAGCCAGGTCAACCCCGACAAGCTGGACCGGGCGACCCGCCGGTGGGCGGCCTCCGACCACGGCGAAGCGCTGCTCAGGGCCTTCTGACGCCCATGTGACTCACCTCACGCCCTGTTCCTGTCAGGGATCGGCGGGCCGCCCGGTTCAAGGGGCGAATCCGCTGAAGACAGGAGCAGGGACATGCAGCACCGCATCGTCGTCCTCGGAGCCGGATACACCGGAGCGATCGTCGCCGGGCGCCTCGCCAGGCGGCTGCACCGCGAGGACGTCGCCATCACCCTCGTCAACGCCGAGCCCGACTTCGTCGAGCGGGTCCGGCTGCACCAGCTCGCGGTCGGGCAGCGGCTCACGCCCCGCCCGCTCGGCGAGATGTTCGCGGGCACCGGGGTGGAACCGAGGCTCGCGACGGTCACCGGCGTGGACGTCGACCGCAAGGCGGTCGCGGTCACCGACGAGCACGGCGCCGCGGAACTCCCCTACGACACCCTCGTCTACGCCCTCGGCAGCGGCTGGGACGACCAGGGCGTCCCCGGCGTCGCCGAGCACGCCCACGAGATCGCCGGGCGCTCCGGCGCCCTCCGGCTGCGCGAGCGGCTGGCCGGCCTGGCCGCCGGACAGTCCGTGCTCGTGGTCGGCGGCGGTCTCACCGGCCTGGAGGCGGCGACCGAGATCGCCGAGGCCCGCCCGGACCTGGAGGTCGCCCTCGCCGCCCGCGGCGGCCTCGGCGACTGGCTCTCGCCCAAGGGCCGCCGGCACCTGCGCAAGGTCTTCGGCGACCTCGGCATCACCGCCCACGAGCGGACCACGGTCACCGCCGTCGGGCCGGACCGCGTCACCACCGCCGACGGCGCGACGCTGCCCGCCGCGGTCACGGTGTGGACCACCGGTTTCGCCGTCCACCCGATCGCCCGGGCCACCGCCCTGGAGGTCACCGGCACCGGCCGGATCGTGGTCGACCGGACCATGCGCTCGGTCACGCACCCGGACGTGTACGCCGTCGGCGACGCGGCCATGGTGACCGGCCCCGGCGACAAGCCGCTGCGGATGTCCTGCGCCTCGGGCGTGCCCACCGCGTGGCAGGCCGCCGACGCCATCGCGGCGCGCCTGACCGGCACCAAGGTCCCCCGGGTGCCGATCCGTTACTTCAACCAGTGCATCTCGCTGGGCCGCAAGCAGGGTCTGATCCAGTACGTCACCGCCGACGACCGCGCCGTCCGCGCGGCCCTGACCGGACGCCTCGCCGCCGTCTACAAGGAACTGGTCTGCAAGGGCGCGGCCTGGGGCGTGGCCAACCCGATCCTGACACCGGCCCGCCGGCGCCGGGTCGTACGGCCCCTGCCCCGTGTGGACGCGCCGGCCGAGGCGACGGCCTGACCCCGCCCCGGCCCTCCGGCCGCCCGCGGCAGGCTCGGGCGTCAGGGGGACGGCTCGATGTCCCCCGCGAAGACGATCATCTGGTCGATACGGTTCCGCCGCAGGTGGACCACGTCCGTCCCGGCCAGCCGCGGACCGCCGTCCGGTGTGGTGAACACCCACTGGTAACGGGCCCACTCGCCCGGCATGTCCACGGCCGAGCAGCGGATCATCGTGCCGGCGCCGGCCGGGTGGCGGCGGATGTCCAGCACGAACCGTTCCACCGCCTCCACCCCCTCGCTCCGGCCGAGCGGGCCCCAGAAGACCACGTCGGAGGTGAGAGCCTGGGACAGCAGGGACGTCACGCGGTCGTCGCTCGACGCGTTGAAGGCCGAGAGGAACATGTCGATCGCTGACTGAGCGGCTTCGAGCTGCATGCAGCAGTCATACCAGCCGCCGCGGAACCCGTGTGCCCGCGGCGGGAGTTCAGGCGGCGTCCGGAAGGGCCAGCCACTCCTTCCAGGACAGGTCGCGGCCGATGCAGCGCGGCGCGCGGAAGGGCCACACCTCGGCGATCCACCGGGGGACGAGCGCGTCCAGCTCGCGTTCGAGAGCGGTGCCGGCCTTGTCGTCCACGACCCACCAGGAGATCTCAGCATCGGCGCCGGCCTTCCGCGGCGGGTCGATGTACACGCAGCCGAGCAGGGCGGTGCCGGCGTCGTCGAACAGCGCGTAGTTGAAGGACTTGTGCTCGGCCATCTCCCGCTCGTGGTGGAGCAGGTCCTCACGGTCCTGCTCGTACGTCATGGTGGCGGGCGGCCAGCCCCATGCCTCGCCGTAGACGGACCACAGCCGCTCCCGCGAGCCCATGACGGCCGGGTAGTCGAGCTCGGTGTCGGAAGCGGCGATGGGACGCAGGTGGTGGCCGCCGGGCAGCGGCACGCGTACGGGGTGGACGAAGTCAGCGGGAAGCCAGTTCATGAGCCGGGACGCTAACCGGCGGTCCGGCGGGCCGCCACCGGGTTGTGGCGGCGCCGGCGGGCGACCGCGCCGCCGGAGCCGTCCACTCCGGCGGCGGGACGATCCCCTAGGTGTTGGTCTTCCGGGCGGGCCGGCGGCCCCGGGCGGCGGACCGGCCCCTGCGGCTCCGTCCGGCGGGCCCCTTGCCCTCGGGGCGCGCCTCGGCCGGTGCGGCGACGACGACGGGCACGCCGGAGGGGGTGCGGGCGCCGGTGATGCGGTGCAGCTCGGCCTCGCCCGGGCGGACCCGTGCGGTACGCGGGGTGATGCCCGCGTCGGCCATCAGGCGGTCCACGGCGCGCCGCTGGTGCGGCAGGACGAGGGTGACGACGGTGCCGGACTCGCCCGCGCGGGCGGTACGGCCGCCACGGTGGAGGTAGTCCTTGTGGTCGCCGGGCGGGTCGACGTTCACGACGAGGTCGAGGCCCTCGACGTGGATGCCGCGGGCGGCGACGTTGGTGGCCACCAGGGCGGTGACGTGGCCGTCCTTGAACTGCGCGAGCGTCCGGTTGCGCTGCGGCTGGGACTTGCCGCCGTGCAGGGCCGCGGCGCGCACCCCGACGGACAGCAGGTGCTTGGTGAGCCGGTCCGCCGCGTGCTTGGTGTCCAGGAACATGATCACGCGGCCGTCGCGGGCGGCGATCTCGGT
>NZ_JBEYCX010000019.1:0-161022 GCF_040632975.1 Streptomyces sp. NPDC013455
CGAAGGAGGCGAGCGGCAGGCCGCGGGTGAGGTCGTGCAGGTGGAGTGCGGCATCGGCTTTGGCCCGCAGGACGTGGTCGAGCCGCCGGGGAGTGCCGACCTCTCGATCCCCACCTGACATCCCGATCGGAAACGGAGAACACGATGTGCACCATCTCCTGGCGGCGTCCCCTCATCCTCCTGGCGGCTTCCGTCACCCTCGTCACCGGCGCCGGTTGCGCCGCCCAGGCGGCCACCCCCGCGGCATCCGCCCCCAGCGGCCACACGGCCCTGCTCCAGCGGGCCGAGAACTGCGGAGAAGGGGGCGAAGGCGGCAAGGGCGGCGCCCCCGGGCAACCGGGTGAGCCGGGCAAGCCGGGCAAGCCGGGCTGCCTCGCGTTCCGCGACCTGCCCGACAAGCCGAAGTCGGAACTCACCCGGCTGGACAGGGCACGGATCGTGCTGACGGTGCTGTCCGGCCACGCGACCAAGGCCGAGGTGGCCAAGAAGTACAAGGTCTCGGAGAAGGAGATCGACACCTGGGAGCGCCGGCTCCTGAACGGTGACTGGCTCTCGCTGGTGCAGGACACCTCCCCGTTCCTCGCGTGACCCGCGACCGCGGACGGAGCAGAGAACGGAACCGAGAACGGAACCGGGACGGGCGTCCCGGCCCGACACCCCAGGGCCGGGGCGTTTCCACGCCCGAAAAGCCGACAAGCCAAGAACTCGAAAACCCGAGAACTCCAGAACCTGAGAACTCGGAAACCAGCGAACCCGAAAAGTCGACGCCTCGGCGGAAGAGAAGAAAGGCAGAACCATGCGCAGGAATCATCGGAAGTTCGGTCTCGGCCTCGCCGTGTCGGCCATGGTGGTCGTCGGGGGCGCGATGGCACCGGCGGCGATGGCCGACACCGGACCGGCCGGCGGCGGATCGGGCAGCAGCCCGCCCGCCGTGAGCGGCCTCCAGCTGGGCGACATCCGCATCGACGAGGGCGGCGTCCGCATCGGCGACCAAATCTGCGCCGGCAACTGCGACGGCACCGTCAACGGCACCAACGGATCCGACGGCGGTATCTGCGCCGGGATGTGCAGCGGCAGCGCCAACGGCGGCGCCGGCACCGACGGCGGACCGGGCCGCGACGGCACCAAGGGCGGCAACGGCGGCATCTGCGCCGGAGTCTGCGCGGGCAGTGTCAACGGCGGAGCCGGCGGGAACGGCGGCGACGCGGCCGGCACCGGCGACGGCGGGGCCGGCGGTCAGGGCGGAAACGGCGGGACCTGTGCCGGCGTCGGCTGCGAGACCAGCGGTCAGGGCGGCCGCGGGGGCAACGGTGGCAACGGCTGACTCACGGGGCGGAGACGGTCAGCGACTGCTCCGCCCACACCGTCTTGCCGATCCGGTCGTGCCGGGTGCCCCAGCGGTCGGCGAGCTGGGCGACCAGCAGCAGCCCCCGGCCGCCCTCGTCGAAGATCCGGGCCCGGCGCATGTGCGGTGTGGTGCCGCTGGAGTCGTAGACCTCGCAGATCAGGGTGCTGTCCTGGTGGATCAGCCGGAACTGGATGGGCGGGCGGCCGTAGCGGATGGCGTTGGTGACCAGCTCGCTGACCATCAGCTCGGTGGCGAACGCCACCTCGTCCAGGCCCCAGGCGGACAGCTGCTCGGTGGCGTACCGGCGGGCCAGGGAGACCACGGTCGGGTCGCTCCGCAGCTCCCAGGAGGCGACCCGGTCCTCGTGCAGCACCCGGGTACGGGCCACCAGCAGGGCGATGTCGTCGTCGGGGCGGTGGCTGAGCAGCTCGGTGAGGACCCGGTCGCACACCGCGTCCAGCGACTTCGTGGGGCGGCTGAGCGCCGAGAACATCTTGTCCAGCGCCTCGTCGATGTCGTGGTCCCGGGCCTCGAACAGCCCGTCGGTGTACAGGGCCAGCAGGCTGCCCTCGGGCAGTTCCGTCTCCACCGCCTCGAAGGGCAGCCCGCCGAGCCCCAGCGGCGGCCCGGCGGGCACGTCGAGGAAGCGGACGGTGCCGTCCGGGGTGACCACGGCGGGCGGCGGATGGCCGGCCCGGGCCAGGGTGCACCGGCGCGAGACCGGGTCGTAGACCGCGTACAGGCAGGTGGTGCCGATGCCGCCGGCGGTCTCGGCCGCCGGGTCCGTGCTGCCCTCGTCGGCGGCCAGCCGCAGCACCAGATCGTCCAGGTGGGTGAGTAGCTCGTCGGCGGGCAGGTCGACGTCGGCCAGCGTGCGCACCGCCGTGCGCAGCCGGCCCATGGTGGCGGAGGCGCGGATCCCGTGGCCCACGACGTCACCGACGACGAGCGCCACCCGGGCCCCGGACAGCGGGATCACGTCGAACCAGTCGCCGCCCACCCCGGCCCGGGTGGCGGCCGGCAGGTAGCGGGTGGCGATCTCCAGGGCCGCCTGGTCGGGCAGGTGGTGCGGGAGCAGGCTGTGCTGGAGCGCCATGGTGGTGGTGCGGGCCCGGGAGTAGGCGCGGGCCTGCTGGATGCCGGCAGCCGCCTTGGTGGTGAACTCCTCGGCGAGCCGCAGTTCCTCCGGCCCGAACGGACCCCGTTCCGGGCGCCGGCCGAACAGCGCCACACCGAGCGCGCTGCCCTGCGCCAGCAGTGGCACCGCCAGCAGGGAACGCGCTCCGGTCGCCCGCAGCCAGGCGGCCCCCGGGTCCAGCGCGGTCCACTCGGCGACGGCCGGGTCCGCGGTGTCGTACAGCAGCGGCCGGGCCGCCGCCAGGCACTGGGCGGGCGGCGAGCCGGCCGGGCAGACGACCGCCTCCCCGATGCCGGCACCGGAGCCGTGCGCGGACCCGTATCCGTCCGGGACCGCACGCAGGGCGGCCCGGCGCAGCACCACCGCACCCGCACCCGCGCTCGCGCCCGTGCCAGTGCCCGCGCTCGTGCCCGCCCCCGCGCCCATGCCCGCATCCGTGCCCGTGCCCATGCCCACGCCCGCGTCCACGTCCGTGTCCGGGCCGCCGGTCTCGGCCGGCCGGCCGCCGGGGGAGTCCAGCAGGTCGACGGCGATGACGTCGGCCAGGCGGGGGACCGTGACCTCGCCCAGTTCCTGGGCGGCGCGGGCCTGCTCGGCCGCCGTCCCGGCGGGCTTGCCGGTCTCCTCCGAGGGGTGCTGCCGGCCGGCCGCGTCCTGGTCCGGCGGCGCGGACAGGCAGACCGCGCGTACCCGGCCGTCGGCGTCCTTCAGCGGGGTGAGGACGGTGGCCGGGCCGAGGTCCGGGCCGAGGCGGCCCGGCACCTCCCGCGGCCGGCCGGACTCCAGCACCAGCCGCATCGACCGTTCGGCCTCCTCGCCGGCCGTACCCGGCACGATGTGGGCGAGGCCCAGCCCGCGCATCGCCGCCTCCGGCAGGGTGAGGGCGTGCTCCAGCCGGCGGTTGGCGCGCACCAGGCGCAGCTCCGTGTCGAAGACGGCCAGCGGAAAGGGCGACTGGAGGAACGTCCACTCCTCCAGCGGCTCCCCGCGGGGAGGCTGGACCCGGGGCGTCACGGCGCTCACCACGAGCCAGTCGGTGGCCCCGCCGCGTGAGACGCGGCGGTGCGCGAGCACGCCCAGCTCCAGGCGCCGGCCGTCCTGGTGGTGCAGCGGGACGGTGCCGTTCCAGCGGGTCCGGCCGGCCACCGCCCGCCGGACGGCCGCGCCGTCGGCGGCGAGCAGCGCGGTGGCGGGCCGGCCGAGGACCGCCGAGGGGTCGTAGCCGAGCAGCCGCCGCGCACCCTCGCTCCAGCCGGTGAGGATGCCCCGCTCATCGATGGTGGCCGTGGCCGTGTACGTCGACTGTCGCTCCATCGCCGCTCATCTCGCCCTTGCTCGGCAGGCTCTCCTGACCAGCATGATCCCGGGCGGCGCCGAGCACCAACGCAAGGCCGCGGGGCCGCGGCGGGGAAAGCACCGCGGCCGGGCCGGGGCGGGGTCCCGCACACCGCCGGGGCGGTCCCGGCCCCCCGGGCGCGGCCGGGCCGAGGCGGCCGGCGGTCGCCCCGGGACGGGGCCCGCCGGCGTCCTCGGGCCGGGGGCCTCAGCCGAGGGCGAGGGCCTGCACCCGGTCGAGCGCCCCGTTGTACTTGTCGTGGTCGCCGACGGTCGGGCCCGAGGAGGTGTACTGCCACATGGTGTAGTACGACCACCCGGCCGGCAGCGTCCCCGGATCGGAGGCGTACCGCGCGATCCACAGCGGGTTGTTCACGGCGAAGCCGCCGTAGTTGCCGGTGCACTGGGTCCACCAGGTGGTGGCCGTGTAGATGACGGCGTACCGGCCGGTGCGCGCCTTGTAGGTGTTGAGGAAGTCGGCGATCCAGCTGACCATCTGGCTCGCGGTCTTGCCGTAGCAGGCGGCGCCGTACGGGTTCCACTCGATGTCGAGCGCGCCGGGCAGGGTCTTGCCGTCCCGGGACCAGCCGCCGCCGTGGTCGACGAAGTAGTTGGCCTGGGTGGCACCGCTGGTCGTGTCGGGCGTGGCGAAGTGGTAGGCGCCGCGGATCATGCCCACGTTGTAGGAGCCGTTGTACTGCTGGGCGAAGTACGGGTTCGTGTAGTACGTGCCTTCCGTGGCCTTGGTGTAGGCCCAGCGCACTCCGCTGCCCCACAGGGTGGACCAGGCGACGTTGCCCTGGTGGCCGGAGACGTCCACGCCCTCGGTCTGGGTGGCGTCGCCGGTGCTCGGGGTGCCGTTCTGGCCGTCGTGGGCGAGGACGCCCATGCCCATGTAGGCCGAGCCGCGGGTGGGCGTGGCCGCGGCCCGGGCGGAGGTGAGGGGGAGCGTGAGGGAGAGCGCCGCGAGCAGGGCCGTGGCGAGGACGGCGAGGGGACGCGGCCGGTACGAGCGGACGAAGCCGGGTCTGAGCACGGGCATGCGTGCCTCCGGGGAGTCGAGTGGGGGGAGTGGGGGTGGGGGACCATGGCACTGACCGCCGACCCACTGGCGTGGGCATGCCATTAATGGTCTGGTAAAGAAGCTACGCACGTAGATGACAGCGTGGGAAGGGGGTCCGGACGACGCCGTTGGTCTACGCCTGCGAAATACTTACAGAGCTGCGGCAATGACGACGGTCGGCAGAAACTTTCACGACCGCGAAACCGATCAGGGGTACTGACGTGCACGAGGACGCAAACGGCTGCGCATCATGCGCCGCCGGCCAGGTGACGCCCAGTGGTGCAGACCAGGAATTCCTGGCATTGGAGCGCGAGTTGACCGTGCTGCTCCGGCGCGCACGGGCCAACCAGGGCGAGATGGCCAGGGAGGTCCACCCCGACCTGGAGTCCTCCGCGTACGGCCTGCTCATTCGGCTCGACGAACTGGGCGGCCAGCGCGCCACGGAACTCGCCGCCTACATCGGCGTCGGCAAGGCCACCATGTCCCGCCAGCTGCGCGCCCTGGAGGACCTCGGCCTGATCGCCCGCGAACCCGACCCCGCCGACGGCCGCGCCTGGCTCGTCACCCTGACCGACGAGGGCCGCCGCCGCGTCGGCACGGTCCGCGAGGCCCGCCGCGCCCGCTACGTCCGCCAGCTCGCCCACTGGAACCGCAACGAGGTCGCCGAGCTGGCCCGGCTGCTCCACCAGCTCAACGACGTCATGGCGAAGTGACCACCCACGCGAAGTGACCACCCACGCGAAGTGACCACCCACGCGAGGTGACCGCCGGCGCGAGGTGACCGCCCATGCGGGGTGCCCTTCCGCGCACGGCCGCGTGAGGTGACCGCCCGCCTGACGCGACGACGCGACCACCCGCTCCGGTCACAGCTCCACGTAGACCACCGTCGCGTCGTCGTGCGTCTTGCTCCGCCGCAGGAACGCCCGCTCCTCCCGGTCCGCCGCCTCCAGCTCCCGTACCCGGTCGACCAGACCACGGGCGCCCTCCTTGGCGACCACGTCGAACAGGGCCGTCCAGTCACCCTCCCGGAACGTCTCCGTCCAGCGGGTCGCGCCGTCCGTCAGCGCGGCCAGGGCCCGCACCTCGCGCCGGGGCACGGTGCCGGTGACCGCCCGCGCGGCCACGTCCGGATCGGCGGCGGCGGTGAAGAAGCCGCCCTCCTTGTTGCGCAGGTTCGCGTCGACCATCGCGTCGGTGGCCAGCGCGGACCGGGGCAGCCGCGCGAGCCGGTCGTCCAGCACCGGCGTGACCGTGCCGTCGGGGCCCCGCAGCAGCAGCGCGGAGTCGGACAGCACCAGGTACTCGACCGTGCCGGCGGACCAGCGGGCCAGGACGACGGTTGCCTGGGGGGTTCGCGGGTGAGAAAGGTCACAGGTGTCCGCGTGGGCGTCGGCGGTACGGCGGATCGCCCGCGCGAGAATCTCCGGGAGCGTCAGATCTCGGCCGCAAAGGGTCAGTTCGGTCAGCGCACCGCCCAGCCGGGCCGTGTACCAGGGAACGGAATGCAGACAGCCCGTCGGGCCGCCGGGTGGTGTCACTCCGTCCAGGACGATCACGCAACCACCCTGTCCGGAGGCGGGAAGTCCGACACCGGCGAAGTCCTCGTTGGGCCGCGCCGCGTCGCCGGGTTCCGAAACGAGATCAGTGCGCATTCGGCCAGTCTGCACGAGCCCTTCACGCGTTGCGCCAAAGGCTGGCAACCGTCCGGCGAATTCTCACGACCGTGCAGGTCAGGTGCCTGATTTGGGGGAGAATGATCCACTCCGGGAAGACGTGGTGGCGAATACTGCCAAAGCCTGGGGCGCGCGTCCAACCGGCCTGCCGCGCAGGGGGCCCGCACGCGCCAGGGGAACTTGCCCGCCAACTCCCCTCCGATGTTCACTCCTTCGGGTGGCGGGTCAGGTGATGCGCGACCACTGCCCACCGGCGCTGGGAGGGTCGGGAACCGTACGAACCGGGTGTACCGCACCACTTGGCACCGAAATGACGGGGCGCCACCCGGGCCCTTGCGTAGACGAGTTCAGGAATGCGAGCACCGGTGCAGAAGAAGCGGCCTCGGCGCACAGGCAGGCAGACGGCCCCCGAGGGGACCGTCACCCAGACCCCCGTGGGCACCGGCCGCCCCACCCATGTGCGCACCCGGCTGATCGTCGCCGTCGCCGTGGTGGCCGCGGCCGTGGCCGGGGCCGGGGCGCCCGCCCTGCTCACCGCCTCCCAGGACGTCAGCGACTCCCAGGACCTGGTGACGCTCGCCGCCCGCACCCAGGACGCGCTCACCCTCGCCCACTCGCTCGCCGACGAACGCGACGAGGTGACCTCCTACATCGCGGCCGGCCGGCCCGAGGCCAAGGCGCCTTCCGAGGACCGCAGCGCCCGCGTGGACCGGCAGGTCGAGGAGCTGCGCGCCGACACCGACACCCCGGCGGGCCTGCGCACCGCCCTCGACGGCATCGACACCGTCCGCCGGACCGCCCTCACCGGCAAGGTCACGGCCCTCCAGGCGCACCAGTCGTACTCGGCGACGATCACCGAACTGCACCGGCTCGCCGAGCGGCTGGCGGAGCAGCTGCCCCCGCGCGCCGGCTCCGGCACCCACGCCCTCGCCGAGCTGGACTCCGCCGTCCAGCAGTCCGCCGCCGCCCGCGGCCTGCTGCTGGCCGCGCTGAACGTCCCCTCCGGCACCCGGACGGTGGTCGACCCCGTCACCGGCCTGCCCACCACGTCCGCCACCGGCACCGAGGCGGAACGCAAGCAGCGCGACGCGCTCACCGTCGCCGCGCAGCAGGCCCGGCTGCGCGCCGACGCGACCCTCGCCGACTTCCGCGAGACCGCCCCCAAGGCGAGCGTGGACTCCTACGACTCCACGGTCACCGGACCGGAGGTCAACTCGGCCGAGAAGTACCTGGCCGCGCTGACCGACCAGCCCACCCTCGCCGACAGCGAGCTGACCACCAGCACCAAGAAGCTGGACGCGGCCCTGTCCGCCCGCGTCGACCTGATGCGCGGCGCCGAGTCCGCGCTCTACGACCGCCGCACCAAGGACCTCGAAGCGCTCCGGGACGACGACGTCACCGCCCTGGAGATCCGCGTCGCCGTCCTCGGCGCGCTGATGCTGGTCGCCATCGGCATCGCCACCGCCATGGCCCGCACCCTCACCCGCCCGCTGTCGGTCCTGCGCCGCGGCTCGTCCCGCCTCGCCGAGGCCGAGGACCCGACGACTCAGGAACCGATCGCCTTCACGGGCCGCAACGACGAGTTCGCCCAGGTGGTCCGCTCGGTCAACGCCCTGCACGCCCACGCGGTCACGCTGCACGAACGCGTGGCCACCCTGGAGACGGACCGCAGGCACCTGGTGGGCCAGCGCCAGAAGATGGCCGACGCCCGCGAGGAGCTGCGCACCGAACTCGCCGAGTCCGCCGCCCAGCTGGAGCGGCTGCGCACCAGCATCGGCTCCACCTTCGTCAACCTGGCCCTGCGCACCCTGGGCCTGGTCGAGCGCCAGCTCGCGGTCATCGAGGGCATGGAGGAGCGGGAACAGGACCCCGACCGCCTGTCCACCCTCTTCAAACTGGACCACTTCGCCACGGTGATGCGCCGGCACAGCGAGAACCTCCTGGTCCTCGCCGGTACCGAGCACGTCCAGCAGCACCCCGGCCCGGTGCCGCTGGTCGACGTGGTGCGGGCGGCGGTCAGCGAGATCGAGCGCTACGAACGCGTGCGCATCGCCGCGCTCCCGCCCCACGCGCACGTGGCCGGCTTCGCCGCGGACGACCTCTCCCACCTGCTCGCCGAGCTCATGGAGAACGCCACCTCGTTCTCCCCGCCGGACGTGCCCGTCGAGGTCTCCGGCTGGCTCCTGGAGTCCGGCGAGGTCATGCTGTCGGTCCAGGACGAGGGCATCGGCATGACGGAGGAGCGGCTCACCGCCCTCAACGCCCGGCTCGCCGACTTCACCCCCGAGTCCCCGTACGACCAGGAGGGCGACGAGGGGCTCGGCCTCGGTCTGTACGTCGTCGCACGCCTCGCCCACCGGCACGGGGTACGGGTCCAGCTGCGCGAGCAGAAGCAGGGCGGCATCGCCGCGGTGGTGGTCCTGCCGGCCGCGCTGCTCGCCGAGGCCCCGTCGACCGCGCTCCCGCCGCGGACCACGGCCCCCGGCGCCACCGGCACCTTCACCCTGCCCGGCGCCGACGCCGAAGCCAACTCCAACGTCCTCCACGCCCGGACCAAGGACGCGGACCCCCTGATCAGCCTCGCCGAGCAGGCGACACGACAGGCCACCACCCAGCCCCCGCACGACACACCGACGACGGACCCGCAGGCCCCGGCGGCCTCGGAGACCCCGACCGGTTCGGCGACCCGGACGGACGCGGTGGACGGGACCGCCGCGGTGGACGACGCCGGGACGGTGGCGCGGACCGCTGCGGTGGACGGCGCCGCCCCGGTGGACGGGACCGCTGCGGCGGACCAGGCCGACGCGGCGGACGAGGCCGGCACGGCGGACCGAGCCGACTCGGCGGAGCAGGCCGACTCGGCGGAGCAGGCCGTGCGGGACATCTTCGGCGATGCCCCGTCGGCCCACGCGCCGCACCGGCAGGTACCCGCCCAGGCCACGGAGGCCCGCCCGAAGGCCCCGGCGGAGACCCCCGCCGAAACCACGATGGAACTCCTCCTCCCGCCCACCCAGCCGGAGTCGGAGCACACCCGCCCGGCGGACGGGACGGACCCCGCGGACCGCCCGGAGCCGTCCGAACACCCGGAGTCGGCCGCCCGCCCGGAGCCCACCGGCCCGGCGCGGACGTCGGGCCGGCCCGAGCGGGCCGAGCCGGCCGGGCCCGCGGGGCCGGCCGGGGGCCGGCCCCACGACCCGGCGGCCGCCGACGGCGGGGACGCCCCACAGGGGCCACCCGCGGCCGGCGACGAGAGCCGCACCGGTGGTGCGGAGGGGAACAGGGACGCCGAGGACGAAGCCGAGGCGCACGTACCGGCGCAGCCGCCGCAGGCACCCGCACAGCAGCCCGACACCGAAGACGAGCCGGAGGAACGGCTCACCAGCAAGGGCCTGCCCAAACGCACACCCAAGATCACCGCACCCACCGCCCCGTCTCGCCGCCGAGGCCAGAGCGTCGACGCCGAGGCCCTGCGCCGCAGGCTCGGCGGCTTCCGCCGCGGCGCCGAGGCCGGCTACCGCGACGTGGAGGCGGAGATCGCCGAGCACACGGCCAACAACCAGCGGCCGACCAGCTACGCACACGCCGAAGAAGCCACGGGGGGCACAGCCGAGGAGGCAAGCAGTTGACCGCGCCCACTACCTACGGACTGAGCAGTGAAGCCCGCAACCTGCACTGGCTGCTGACCAACCTGGTCGAGGAAGTACCCGGCATCCAGTCCGTCGCCGTGGTCTCCTCCGACGGGCTGCTCCTGCTCTCGTCGGACCCCGACCTCCCGCACGCCCGCACCGGCTCGCGCGGGGACACCCCCGCCGAGCGGTCCCGCACGGCCCGCCCGGCCAAAGGCCCCCGCGGGTCCTCAGCCGACCTCGCCACCATCGTCTCCGGCATCGGCAGCCTCACCGTCGGCGCCGCCAAGCTGCTGGATTTCGGCGGTGTGAAGCACACGATGGTCGCGATGGACGAGGGCAGCCTGTTCGTCATGTCGATCAGCGACGGCTCGCTGCTCGGCGTGCACGGCTCCGCCGAGTGCGACATGAGCGTGGTGGCGTACCACATGGCGCTCTTCGTGGGCCGCGCCGGACACGTCCTGACGCCCGAGCTCCGCAGCGAGCTGCGCAAAAACCTGGAGGCCGAGTCGACGGGGAGCGCCCGATGAGCGGCACACCGAAACTCCCCGTGCGCGGCGGCGACCGCAAACCCGCGCGCGTCCGCCCCTACTCGCTCACCGGGGGCCGCACCCGCTTCGGCCACGTCCTCCTCGTGGAGACGTTCGTGGCCGCCCTGGAGGCCCCGGAGGAGCGCAAGGAACTGACGAACGGTGCGCTCACCACCCGGGTCATGCCGGAGATGCGGGCCATCGTCGAGCTGTGCCGCCGTATGCGCACGGTGGCCGAGATCGCCGCGCTGCTGAAGATGCCGCTCGGCGTGGTGCGCGTGCTCCTGAGCGATCTCGCGGACCAGGGAAAGATCCGTGTGTACGGCACCGGAACCGGTCACGGCACCGGCCGCCCGGAACGCGCGCTGCTGGAAAGGGTGCTGAGTGGACTCCGCCGTCTCTGACGCCACCGCCTCCTACGGGGGCGCCTCCCTCGTCGCCGGGTTCGCCGAGCCCGACGAGGACCTGAAATCCTGGCAGACGGACCGGACGCGCGCACCCATCGCGACGAAGATCGTGGTGGCGGGCGGCTTCGGCGTCGGCAAGACCACGCTGGTCACCTCCGTCTCGGAGATCACGCCGCTCCAGACGGAGGCGCTGATGACCGAGGCCAGCGAGGGGACCGACGACCTCTCCGCCACGCCGGGCAAGCTCACCACGACCGTGGCCATGGACTTCGGCCGCATCACGCTCGACGACGACCTGGTGCTCTACCTCTTCGGAACGCCGGGCCAGCAGCGGTTCTGGTTCATGTGGGACGACCTGGTGCGCGGCGCTATCGGCGCCGTCGTCATGGCCGACACCCGCCGCCTGAAGGACTGTTTCCCCGCACTGGACTACTTCGAGAGCTGCGGGCTGCCGTACGTCGTCGCGGTCAACCACTTCGACGGCAGCGAGCTGTTCGAGCCGGAGGACGTACGGGAGGCGCTGACCATACCCGCGCACGTCCCTGTCATGATCATGGACGCGCGGCGCCGGATCTCGGTCATCGAGACCCTGCTGGCTCTCGTCGGCCACGCGCTGGACGAAACCCCCGAGTAGTACCCGAGTCGTACCCGGGCCCCGTAGGAGGCACCACCCCCATGCGCAAGATACTCGTCGTCGGAGCCGGCCAGTCCGGCCTCCAGCTCGCCCTCGGCCTCCAGTCGCACGGCTACGAGGTCACCCTGATGTCGAACCGGACCGCCGACGAGATCCGCTCCGGACGGGTCATGTCGACGCAGTGCATGTTCGACACCGCCCTCCAGCACGAGCGCGATCTCCAGCTGAACTTCTGGGAGTCCCAGGCCCCGAAGATCGAGGGGCTCGGCGTCTCGGTGGCGGCACCCGGCTCGCACGACCCGGGCCCCACCCAGCGGGCGATCGACTGGGTGGGCAGGCTGGACGGGTACGCGCAGTCGGTCGACCAGCGGGTGAAGATGGCCGGCTGGATGGAGACCTTCGCGCAGCGCGGCGGCCAGCTGGTCATCCACGGCGCGGCGGTCGGCGACCTCGACTACTTTTCCCGCGCCTACGACCTCGTCCTGGTCGCGGCCGGCAAGGGCGAGCTGGTGTCGATGTTCGCCCGCGACCCCGAGCGCTCCCCGTACAGCGAGCCGCAGCGGGCGCTGGCGGTGGCCTACGTCCACGGTCTCGGCCCGCGCCCGGAGCACCCGGAGTTCGACGCGGTCCGCTGCAACGTGGTCCCCGGCGTCGGCGAGCTCTTCGTCATGCCGACGCTCACCACCTCGGGCCGCGCCGACATCCTGTTCTGGGAGGGCATACCCGGTGGCCCGCTCGACGTCTTCAACGGCGTCAAGGACCCGGCGGAGCACCTCTCCCTGACCCTGGAACTCATGGAGCGGTTCACGCCCTGGGAGTACGCGCGGGCCACGCGGGTGGAGCTCACGGACGCCGGCGGCACCCTGGCCGGCCGCTACGCCCCCACCGTCCGCAACCCCGTCGGCCGGCTGCCCGGCGGCGGGCTGGTGCTGGGCGTGGCCGACGTCGTCGTCGCCAACGACCCGATCACCGGACAGGGCTCCAACTCGGCGGCCAAGTGCGCGGCGGCGTACCTGGCGTCCATCCTGGAGCGGGGCGAGGAGCCGTTCGACGAGGAGTGGATGCGGCGGACGTTCGACCGGTACTGGGCCACCGCCCAGCACGTCACGAAGTGGACGAACGCGATGCTGGCGCCGCCGCCGGAGCACGTGCTGAACCTGCTGGGCGCGGCGGGCGGCCTCCAGCCGGTGGCGGATCGATTCGCCAACGCCTTCAACGACCCGGCCGACTTCGAGGACTTCTTCTACGACCCCGACAAGACGGCCGCCTACCTGGCCTCGGTCGCCGGGGCCTGATCGTCGGGGCGTACGGCGCCGAGCACCGGATAGGACGCCAGGGGGGAGACCGTGACCCGCTCCCCGGGGCGCGGCGCCTGGACGACCCGGCCGTTGCCGACGTACAGCGCCACGTGGGTCGCGTCGGGGAAGTAGACGACCAGGTCGCCCGGCCTGAGCTGCGGCAGTGGGACCCGCTTCAGCCGGTCCCACTGCTCCTGGCTGGTGCGCGGGATGGGGGTGCCCGCCTGGGACCACGCCTGCGAGGTGAGGCCGGAGCAGTCGTAGGCGTCGGGGCCCGCCGCGCCCCACTCGTACGGTTTGCCGACCTGCTCCATGGCGTAGCGGACCGCGCGGGCGCCCACGGGCGAGGCCGGGCGGTCGGCCGGCAGCGAGCCGGCGGTGGTGAGGCGCTGCTGGGCCTCGGCGACTCCCTGCCGCTCCAGCCGGGCCACGGCCGTGAGCTGCTCCGGGGTGAGGGTGGCCAGCAGCCGCTCCACGCCGGCCAGTTCGGTGCGGACGTCGTCACGCTGCTTCTTCTGCCGGCCGGCCAGCACGAGCTGGGTGTCGAGGGCCTTGCGGGCCGCCCGGGCCAGCGTGTCCTTGCGCTTCTCGGTGTCGGCGAGCCGGGCCACCGTCCGGGCCCGGGCGCGGGCCAGCTCGCCGATGACATGGCCCTCGTCCAGCGCGGCTTGCGGGTCGGGCGCGAGCAGGAGGCGGACGTAGGGACCGAGGCCGCCGCTGTTCTGGTACTGCTGCCGGGCCAGGCGGCCGACGTCGGTGCGGCTGCCCTGGAGGGCGAGCCGGGCGTGGGCCAGCTCGCCGTCGAGCCGGTGCACCTCGGCGCGCTGCCGCTCCAGCTGCTCCGTGGTGGCGTTGTACTTCTCGGCGGCCTGTTCGGTCTGCCGGTACAGCCGCTGGAGGTCCGTCAGCAGCTCGGCCACGGACCGCCGCGGCTCCGGTGCGGCCGCGGCGGGTACGGGCGCGAGGACGGCCTGGGCCGCCACCGCCGCCGTACAGGCCAGACGCAGAAGGCTTCCTGACACGTCATCATCTCCGTTGCGGGGAGGGTGGGCGTTCCACTTCCCATCGCACCGCGATAATCAGATGATGCGCATGTGGCGCACGCCGGGCTGCGCGGTTCGGCGTAGACCTGTCACCCGTGGGTGTCGCCGGGCGTGCCGCGCGGCGGGTCCGACGGCTTGGACCAGGGCCACCTGAGCTTCCCCCCGGACCTGTCGTCCGGGTCGTACCGGTACTTCCACCCCTGGATCAGTCCCAGCCGCCTGCTGTGCCCCCGCGGCACGCGGTGGTAGACCAGCACGGTGGGCGGGCCGCCGTCCGGGTCCGGGACGGGGATGCGGTACGTCTTCGGGGGGTGCCCGGTGGGGCCGACGAGGACGGGCAGCACACGCCCGTCCATGGGGCCGCCCTCGAAGGGGGTGTCCTGGCTCTTCACGGCTTCAGTCTCGGTCATCCCCGGCGAGCGCGCCGACCAGCGCGGCGGTCTGCGGGTCCCGGCCCGCGGTGACGGTGAGGACGGCCACGAACTGGTCCACCAGCCAGTCGCGCAGCTCCCCGGCGGGCGGCTGCTTCTCCTCGTCCAGCCAGATCAGGGAGGCCGCCTCGACGGCCGTGATCCACATCCGGACGGTCATGCGCAGCCGGGGTCCGGGGGCGGCGATGCCGAGGTGCCGGTAGATGTGCTCGGCGGCGGACCGGCGGACCCCGTCCACGATCGCGGTGGTCCGGGACGTCTCGACCACGCTGCCGCCCTGGAGCAGGGCGCTGAAACCCGTGTCGTGCTCGTCGACGAAGGCCAGGTAGCGGTCCAGGGCGCGGGCCAGCCGGGGCAGCAGCGGGCCCTCCAGGGGCTCCCCGAAGCAGTTGCGCAGCTCCTCGGCGGCCGACCGCAGCGCGGCTTCGTACAACTGCTGCTTGCCGCCCGGGAAGTACCGGTACACCAACGGCCGCGAGACCCCGGCCGCCTCCGCCACGTCGTCCAGGGAGACGTCCTCGGGCGCCCGGTGCGCGAAGAGGGAGAGCGCGGCGTCGAGGAGCTGGCTGCGCCGCTCCTCGACACTGAGCCGGCGGTAGGCGGGGGTGGCCGACGGGGTCATGCGGGCCAGCCTAATCGCCGTGGGCGTGCCCGGGCGCGGGCGGCCACGGGTCCGCGGCGACCGCCCGCCGCCCTGATCAGGCCGGCAGGCCCGACGGCCTCAGGGCCGGCAGGCCCGACGGCGTCAGGCGGCAGGCCGGACGGCCTCGGGCCGGCCAGGCCCGACGGTCTCAGGCCAGCAGGCCTGACGACCTCCACAGGCGCCGGCCCACGCCCCGCAGCACCCCGATGTCGTCCAGGAAGTCGGTCAGGCGCTTGGCGCCGGTCTGCATGACCTCCCTGCGGTGCCCGCTCGCCTTCACCTGCGCCATCGCCTCCCGCTTGTCGAGGCCGACGCTGGTGTACACCTCGGGGTTGACGAAGGCGACGGAGAAGACCCGGGCGAACTCCCCGGAGGTGACGCGGGTGAACTCCTGGGACCACTTCGGCGCGGTCACCATCTGGCGCCGCAGCTCCTCACGGGCGTACCGCACATGGCGCGCCTCCTCCACGACGTGGATGCGCGTGACGCCCCGGACCAGCGGCTGCACCCGCTCGTCCGGGAAGGTCAGCCGCTGCATCCAGTCCAGCACCTCCTCGCCGAGGAGCGTGGCGGTGAAGGAGCCGGGGGTCGTGGAGATGGTCTTGAAGAGGCGGCCCAGGTGCTGGTGGGCGCGGCTGACCGGGTACCAGGGCGTGCCGCCCCGCTGGATCAGCCGCGCGAACATCTTCGAGTGCCGGCACTCGTCCTCGATCTCGGTGAGCGCGTACCGCACGTGCGCGCTCGTCGCCGCCTTGTCGTAGATGTGCCGGACGAGCAGCTGCATCAGGATGATCTCGAACCAGATGCCGAGCGAGGCCAGCGCGGCGGCCTCGTGCTGGGAGAGCAGGATGCGCTGCTCCTCGCCCATCCGCTTCCACATCGGCGTGTCGTACAGCGACACCAGCTCCGGCGGCCAGAACCACTTGCCCTCCTCGAAGGGCGCGTCCCAGTCCAGCTCCTCGTCCGGGTCGAAGGAGTGCTTGGCGGAAGAGACGAGCAGCCGTTCGGCCACCTGTTCCCGGTCCTTGAGCAGGCCGAGCGCGTCGCGCAGCCCGTCCAGCGCGTCCGCTTCCGTCAGGGTCGTCATGGCTCCCTCACCTCGTTACCCGGGGTAGTCGTCGTGCGTCTTATGAGACTGCTTGTCAGCAAGCACGTCAATCCCTCGCGCAGCACTTGTTGGTCCGGCGTCCGCGTGTGAGCCTGCCGGGTATGCCGACGCACGACCTCTACGCCAACGACCCCACGGACCCCCTCTGGCAGGTGCCCGCCGCCGGCCACGCCCGGTTCAGCTGGGAGTACGACGACGGCCGGGACCGCCTGCTCGCCCTGTACCAGAAGGGCAAGGACAAGCAGTGGGACGGGCGGACCCGGATCGACTGGGACCTGGAGGTCGACCCGCACGACGCCCTCGGCACGCCCGAGGAGGCGATGTCCCTGTACGGCACCCCGTACTGGGCCAAGCTCTCCGACAAGGACAAGGGCGAGCTGCGCCGGCACTACGCCTCCTGGCAGTTCAGCCAGTTCCTGCACGGCGAGCAGGGCGCGATGATCTGCGCGGCCCGGATCGTGGAGTCGGTGCCCGACATGGACGCCAAGTTCTACTCGGCGACCCAGACCATGGACGAGGCCCGGCACGCCGAGATATACAGCCGGTTCCTGCACGAGAAGATAGGGCTCGTCTACCCGATCAACGACAACCTCCAGTCACTGCTCGGCGACACCCTGCGCGACAGCCGCTGGGACATGCCCTACCTCGGCATGCAGGTACTGATCGAGGGCCTGGCGCTGGCCGCGTTCGGCATGATCCGGGACACCACGGACAAGCCGCTGCCCAAGCAGATCCTCACCTACGTCATGCAGGACGAGGCCCGGCACGTGGCCTTCGGGCGGATGGCGCTGCGCGACTACTACAAGCAGCTCACCGACGCCGAACTGCGCGAACGCGAGGAGTTCGTCATCGAGGGCTGCTACCTCATGCGCGACCGGCTGCGCGGGGTGGAGGTGCTGGAGAACTTCGGCATCCCCAAGGCCGAGGCGCAGGCGCTGAGCGAGCGCTCCGAGTTCCTCCGGCTCTTCCGCAAGCTGCTGTTCAGCCGCATCGTGCCGTGCGTCAAGGACATCGGCCTGTGGGGCGAACGGCTCCAGCGGGCCTACGCCGACCTGGGCGTCTTCGAGCTGGGGGACGCCAACCTGGATCTGCTCATGGCCCAGGACGAGGAGCTGGCCGAGAAGCTGGACGCCGAGCGCTTCGCCGCCGAGGAGCGGGACCGGGTGGCCGAGGTGGAGGCGGCCATCGAGACCGGGGCGGCGGAGGACTGACCCCTCGCGGGGTGCGCTGCCGGTCCGTTCACCCGGGTGCAGTAGCGTGCTGGCGTGTCCATGCCTCCGCCGCCGCAGAACCCGGGCCCCCACGGGCAGCAGCCCCCGCAGGCCCCGGGGCCGTACGGCTCCCCGTATCCGCAAGCGCCCTACCCGCCCCAGCAGCCCCACCCGCCCCAGCAGCCCTATCCGCCCCAGCAGCCGTACCCCGGCTGGGGCGTCCCGCCCATGGCACCGCCGCCGAAGAAGCGGCGGGTCGGTCTCGTGCTCGGCATCGTGGGCGGCGTCGTCGCGACCGTGATCGCGGCACTCATCGTGATCGGCGCGGTGGCCGAGAGCGGGTTCCCCGCGGCCGAGCACAAGCTGACCCTGCCCCGGAAGCTGCTCGACGGGAAGTACGAACTCGTCGACGACCTCTCCGCCTCCGAGGGCAGCAAGATCAGCGAGGAGGCCGACGGCGCCTGGGACGCCAAGGACACCCACGGCGTGGTCGGCACCTACAGCCCCGGCGGTGACGAGGCCAAGGGCACCCTGGTGGTGTCCGGCATGTACGGCCGGTTCAAGAACACCGACGAGGCCCGCGAGAACATGATGAAGGGCGCCGGCGAGGGCGACGGCGCCACGGTCGCCGTACCGGCGAAGGAGTTCGAGCTGGACGGCGTCACCCTGTCCTGCGAGGTGCTGGCCGAGGAGCACCTCGGCACGAAGATCACCGTGCCCGTCTGCGCCTGGGCCGACGGCAACACGGGCGCCACGGTCGCCGAGGTGACCACGGCGGCCATGAACCAGGACCCCGAGAAGGTGGACCTGGAGGCGTTCGCACGCAAGACCCTCACGATCCGCGCCGAGACGCGCAAGCCCATCGGCTGACCGCCGCCGGCAGCCGCGTCAGACGCCGAGGACCGCCCGCATCACCTCCTTCGCGATGGGGGCGGCGTCCCCGCCGCCGCTGATCTCGCCCCGGTCCGCCGAGGCGTCCTCCACCACCACCGCGACCGCCACCTGCGGCTCCGGCGCGTCCTCGGCCTGCGCCCAGGAGACGAACCAGGCGTAGGGCACCCCCGAGTTGCCGACCCCGTGCTGGGCGGTACCGGTCTTGCCGCCGACCAGCAGGCCGGGGATGGCCGCCCGGGTCCCGGTGCCCTCCCGCACCACCCCGGCCATGAGCTCCTTCAGCCGGGCCGCGGTGGCCGGCCGCATCACCTGCCGCCCCGGCCGCGCCCCGCTGCCGGCGATCGTCTCGCCGCCGCGCCGGGTGGTCCGCTCCACCAGGTACGGCGGCCGCAGCCGGCCGCCGTCGGCGACCGCCGCCGCGACCATCGCCATCTGCAGCGGCGTGGCCCGCGTGTTGTACTGCCCGATCGAGGACAGCGCGAGCTGCGCCCGGTCCACGTGCGTGTCGAAGGTGCTCGGCGACACGGAGAACGGAATGCGCAGGCCGTCGTCGTTGAACCCGAACGCCTGCGCCGTCGCGGCCATGTCCCGCACCCCCACCTCCACGCCCAGCTTGGCGAAGACCGTGTTGCAGGACCACTCGAAGGCGTCCCGCACCGAGGCGTCCGTGCAGCCGTCGGCCTCGTTGGTCAGCCGGGTGGTGGTGCCGGGCAGCCGGTAGGGATCGGGCGAGTCGGTGCGCGCGTCCAGATCGGTGACCACACCCGCGTCCAGTGCCGCCGCCGCGGTGACCACCTTGAACGTCGACCCCGGCGGATAGGTCTGCCGCACCGCCCGGTTGAGCATCGGCTTCTCCGGGTCGTCGTTGAGCCGGGCCCACGCCGACGCCACCGCCTCGTTGTTGCCGGACAGCTCGGAGGGGTCGTACGACGGGCTGGTCACCAGGGCCAGGATCCGGCCCGTGGCCGGCTCCACGGCGGCCACCGCGCCCTTGCGCCCGGCGAGCCCCCGGTACGCGGCCTCCTGCGCGCGCCGGTGCAGGGTCGTGACGACGTCCCCGCCGGGCGTGCGCCCGCGCGTCACGTCGTTCCACAGCGGCAGCGGCGCCAGCATCGGATCGGTGCCGGCGAGCACCCCGTCCTCGGCGTGCTCCAGGAAGGCGGTGCCGTACGTCTGCGAGGCGAAACCGGTGACCGGCGCGTACAGCGGGCCGTCGGTGTAGGTGCGTTCGTAGCGCAGCTGCTCGCCGGTGTCCACGGACCCGGTGACCGGCCGGCCGCCCACCAGGATGTCGCCGCGCGGCTGCTGGTAACGGGCGATGGTGGCCCGGCGGTTGGCCGGGTTGCCGTCGTACTCGCCGGACTGGACGACCTGCACCCGGGTGGCGTTGACCAGCAGGGCGGCCAGCAGCAGGGCGCAGAACCCGCAGGCGTGCCGGATGTACCGGGCCATCGGCCGCCCGCCCTCGGAGAAGGCGCCGTACTCCCTCACGGTGCCTCCCGGCCGTCGTACTGGCTGCGCGCCGAGTCGCTGACCCGGATCAGCAGCGCCACCATCGCCCAGTTGGTGACCACCGAGGAGCCCCCCTGGGCGAGGAACGGCATCGCCATGCCGGTCAGCGGGATCAGCCCGGTCACGCCGCCGGCGATCACGAACACCTGCAGCGCCACGATCGAGGCGAGGCCGACGGCGAGGAGCCGGCCGAACGGCTCGCGCAGCGCGAGGCCGGCCCGGTAGCCGCGCTCCACCAGCAGCGCGTACAGCAGCACGATCGCCGCCAGACCCGCGAGGCCCAGCTCCTCGCCGGCCGTCGCCAGGATGAAGTCCGACTTGACGGCGAAGCCGATCAGGATCGAGTGGCCGAGCCCGAGTCCGGTGCCGAGGACGCCGCCGGCGGCGAACGCGAACAGGGACTGCGAGAGCTGGTTGGGGCCGAGTCCGGCCTCGATCGTGGCGAACGGGTGCAGCCAGTCCTCGATCCGCCCGCCCACGTGCGGCTCCAGGCGCCCGACGGCGAAGGCGCCGAGCAGGGCCAGCAGCAGCCCGACCGCGATCCACCCGGTCCGCCCGGTGGCGACGTAGAGCAGCACCACGAACAGCCCGAAGAACAGCAGCGAGGTCCCGAGGTCCCGCTCCAGCACGAGCACGCCCACGCTGACCAGCCAGATCGTCAGGATCGGCCCGAGCACCCGCCCGGTCGGGAACTGCAGCCGCCACAGCCGGCGGCCGGTGTACGCGAGCGCACTGCGGTTGGCGGCCAGGTAGGCGGCGAAGAACACCGCGAGCAGCACCTTGGCGAACTCGCCCGGCTGGATGGAGAACCCGGCGATCCGGATCCAGATCCGGGCGCCGTTGACCGCCGGGAACAGGATCGGCAGCACCAGCAGCACCAGGGCGGCCACCACGCACACGTACGCGTACCGCTGGAGCACCCGGTGGTCGCGCAGCACCAGCACGACGCCGATGAACAGACCGACGCCGAGCGTGGACCACACCAGCTGGGTGGGGGCCGCCCGGTCGCCCGGTGTCTCCAGGTCGAGCCGGTAGATCAGCACCAGCCCGAGGCCGTTGAGCAGCACGCCGATGGGCAGCGGCAGCGGATCGGCGTACGGCGCCCGGATCCGGACCGCGAGGTGCGCGAAGAGGGCGAGCACGGCGAGCCCGGCGCCGTAGCCGACGGCACCGGGCGGCACGGTGCCGGTCCGTGCCAGCCCCACCGCGCAGTAGCCGTACACCGACAGCAGGACGGCCAGCACGAGCAGGGAGAGTTCGATACCGCGGCGCCGGGGGAGGCGTACGGCGCGTGCGGGAGCGGGGGCCGCGGTCACAGTGGTTCCGGCCTTCGTCATGCCCGGAACCTACCGAAATAGGGAAGTCTGACCGGGCAGGCGCCCCGGGCACACCACGCCTCCCGGCCACCGCCGGCGGCCCACGTCGGCCCGCCCCGCCCCCTACTCGGCCCCGGGCAGCCTCAGTGTGGCGACCGCGCCGCCGTCCGGCGCGTTGGCGAAGGTCAGCACGGCGCCCAGTACCTCCGCCTGCCCCAGCGCGATGGTCAGCCCCAGTCCGTGCCCCTTGGCCCCGCCTTCCGTACGGAACCGCTGCGGCCCGTGCGCGAGGAGGTACTCCGGATAGCCGTCCCCGTGGTCCCGCACGGTCACCACGTGCCCGTCCACGGCCAGCACCACCGGAGGAGCCCCGTGCTTGTGCGCGTTGGCCACCAGGTTCCCCAGCACCCGCTCCAGCCGCCGCCGGTCCGTCTCCACCCGCGCGTCCTCGACGATCCGCACCTCCGTCTCGGTGCCCGAGGCCCGCACCACCCGCTCGGCCAGAGCGCCCAGCTCCTCCGTGTCGACCTCCAGCCGCTCCCGCCCGGTGTCCAGCCGGGAGATCTCCAGCAGGTCCTCGGTGAGCGTGCGCAGCGCGGCCACCCGGTCCCGCACCAGCTCCGTCGGCCGGCCCGGCGGCAGCAGTTCGGCCGCCGCGTGCAGCCCGGTGAGCGGGGTGCGCAGCTCGTGCGCCACATCGGCGGTGAACCGCTGCTCGCTCTGCAGCTTGCTCTGCAGCGAAGAGGCCATCGAGTCCAGCGCGGCGGCCACCGCCGCCACCTCGTCCTGCGGCCGGGTCGGATCCTTCGTGCGGGGGTCGTCCACCCGCGCGTCCAGGTCCCCGGCGCTGATCCGCCGCGCCACCCGCGCGGTGCCGTGCAGCCGCCGGGTCACCCGGGTCACCGCGAACGCGCCGACCAGCAGCGTCGCCCCGATCGCCAGCACCGACGACCACAGGATCGACTGGTCCAGCCCGGCGATGGTGCGGGACTGCTGCGAGTAGTCGACCTCCACGGCCAGCGCCCGGTGCCCGGCCACCGGCCCCGCCGCCCACATGGCAGGCCGCCCCCGGTGCGTGGCGACCATCGTGCCGCGCTGCCCGTCCACCGCCAGCGCCCGCAGCGGCGCGGGCAGCCCCTCGGGGTCCACCCCGGCACCCGGCAGCAGCGTGTCCCCGGCCTCGTACGCCCGGGTGGCGTCCGCGAGCCGGGACAGCGCCAGGTCACGGGCCTGGCCGACGGTCTGGTCGGTCACCGAGACGTGGACGAGGGCGCCGAGCAGCGCGGCCAGCGCACAGCACATCACCGTGATGAACGCGGCGGCCTTCACGGCGAGCGTCCCGGCCCACTGGGGCAGCCCGGGCCTCATCACGGGCTCGCCATGGCGCCGGCGGACGGGCCGGCCGACCGGGACGGGCCGGCCGACGGTGACGGACT
Organism: Streptomyces sp. NPDC013455; assembly: GCF_040632975.1. NCBI lineage: Bacteria > Bacillati > Actinomycetota > Actinomycetes > Kitasatosporales > Streptomycetaceae > Streptomyces > Streptomyces sp. NPDC013455. Next base: position 22,647 of record NZ_JBEYCX010000019.1, read on the forward strand.
GGCCGACGGAGAGGGGGACCTGCTCTTGCGGCCGTCGCCGACGTGCAGGTACTCGTCGCTGGAGAACGTCATCGCGCGCTGGTCCGGGTCCCACACCCAGGTGGTGCGGTACTCGTAGCCGGAGATGTCGGCCGGCGAGCGCTCGATCAGGGCCCGGCCGGCCAGCTCCACCCCGATGATCGCGTCATTGTCGGCCAGCACCTGCACCAGGTCGTGCCGCTCGACGGTGTAGACCCGCACCGCCGTCTGGTTGGTCGGGTACAGCCGGAAGCCGAGCGTCAGATCGGGCCGGCCGTCCCCGGTGAGGTCCCGGTAGTACGGCTTCAGCAGCGGGCAGCGGGCCCGCTCGCCGCCCGGCCGGCACTGCTCCGTCCGGCCCACGGTCGCGTGGTACGGCCCCTTGGACCCGTAGTCGTCCGGGCGTGCCCTGAACTCGGCCTCGACGACGTCCACCGGATCCACCGCGCGGATGTCGTCGCCGGGCACGGTGACGCCCTTGACGGTCTTCCTGACCGCCGCGTCGTACGGGTAGGCCGGGCTGGACGCCGGCCGCAGGCCGGGCCAGAGCCGGACGGGGCTGACGGCGGTCGGGGTCGCCCCGGCGCCGCGCAGTCCGCCGCTGTCCCCGCAGGCCGCCGTCGTCGCCGAGAGCAGGGCGACGGCGGCCACGGCGAGGGCGGTACGGGCGCGACGACGGGCTGGCACGGTGCTCCTGGGTGACGGGGGCGGTCGGCCCGTCCACCTTAATTCGAGGGTTCGTGGCGAAGCGCCAACCGATTCTGGGAAAAGTCCGTTTTGCGTATCGGGTGTGGTGCTGGGGGAGAGGCTACTCGGCCAGCTCCTCCAGCAGCCGCACGGTCGACAGCCCGGCCCGCAGGTACTCCACGAACAGCTCGTTGTGCAGCGCCCACGCCGAGCGCCGGGCCCGGATCAGCTGGATCGCCTGATCGGCCGAGTCGCCCCGCTGCACCAGGGCGTGCGCGACGACCAGGCCCGAGCGGTTGTACCCGTGGTAGCAGCGCACGAGCACCCGCCGGCCGGCCTCCAGCGCCTCGTTCACCGCACGCGCCAGCCGGATCACCCCGGCGAGCTGCGTCCCGTCCAGCGGACCGTCCGGGATCGGCCACACGTGGTGCTCCACGCCCGGATCGGGCCCGTACCCCGGCAGCCGCAGCAGCGACTGCACCACATCGAACTCGTCGCGCACGACGGCGAACTCCCGGCCCCCGGAACGCCCCCGGAACTCGTGCCCGCCCATCCACAGGCCGGGCACGATCTCGTTCCACGGGCTCTCCGGAGCCGGCACGTCGGGCTGCTGTCCGCGGATCCGCAACGGCGCCTCCCCAACTCCGCCTCGCAGGGCCGCCATCAAAGGTAACCGGTCTTGCCCCCGGAGCACCCCGCCTGTTCCCATGGTCGAGGGGTGATGGCGCATGAGCGGACTGCGCGTGGTGCCGGCCTACCGGCACGGCCGGGAGCGGCTGTACGTCTGCCGTGAGGACGGCGGCAACGTCGCCTGGTACGACCGTGAGACCGGCAGGGTCAACCTGCTCGCCGAGGACGGCAGGGACGACGTGCTGCGCGCCCTGAAACCCTTCCTGACCGGCCCGGTGACCGTGGGCCCGCCCCCGGTGCCGACCCCCGCGGAACTCGCCCGGCTGGCCCTCCACCCGGACGACGACCTGGCCCCCAACCGCCCCGGCGAGGCCCTGCTCGTCGCCCTCGACCGCGACCCCGGCCCCGCCCACCGGCTGCGCCCCGACCCGCGCCGCCGCGCCCTGCTCGCGGAGGAGACCGCCGGCCTCGCGCTGGACGGGCTGGAGGGCGCCGGCTGGCACACCCTGCACTCCGTCGCGCTGCCCGGCGGCGACCGCATCCACCACCTGGCGATCGGCCCCGGCGGCCTGTTCGCCGTCCACGCCCTGTACGCCCGCAGGTGCCGGGTGCTGGTCGCCGACCCGATGGTCACCCTGGGCCGCCGCGAGGCCGAGCCGCTGCTGCGCCGGCTGCGCGCCGCCGCCGACCGCGCCTCCTACGCCCTGACCGCCGAGGTCCGCCCGCTGCTGGTCCTGGTCGGCCCGGCCGAGGTGAGCGTGACGGCGGGGCCGCGCGGGGTGCGCGTCCTGCGGGACGACGAGCTGGCGGGCCTGGCCCGGCTGGGCGGGGTGCTCAAGCCGGCCGACGTGGAGGCGCTGCACGGGATGGCACGGGACCGGAACACCTGGCTGAGGGTGTAATCGGGGCAGCGGCACGCCCCCCGCATCGGTCGGGGCAGCGGCACGCCCCCCCCGCATCGGTCAGGGCAGCGGCACGCCCCCCCCCGCATCGGTCAGGGCAGCGGCGCGCCCCCCGCATCGGTCAGGGCAGCGGCACGGCCTCCTCCGGATCCGTCAGGGGGGCCATCAGGTCGCCGAGGTCCTCCAGTCGCGGGGCGATGTCCTCGGGCCGGAACTCCAGCTGCCCCGGGCTGCGGCAGTCGGCGACCTCCTCCCAGGTCACCGGTGCGGACACCAGCGGACTGCGGCGGGCACGCAGGGTGTAGGGGGTGGCCGTGGTCTTGCGGGCCGCGTTCTGGCTCCAGTCGACGAACACCTTCCCGGGCCTCAGGCTCTTGGTCATCCGGTGCACCACCAGCCGGGGCATCGCCCGCTCGGCCTCGACCGCGAGGGCCTTCGCGTACTCGGACGTCCGCTCGGAGGAGCTGCCGCGCACCGCCGACAGCAGGTGCAGCCCTTTCGACCCGGCGGTCTTCGGGTACGCCTCGATCCCGTCCGCCGCGAGCCGCTCGCGCAGCCACAGGGCGACCTCGCAGCAGTGCACGACGGTCGCCGGCGGCCCCGGATCCAGGTCGAAGACCAGCCGGTCCGCCTCCTCGGGGCTCTGCACCAGCCACTGGTGCGTGTGGAACTCGGCGACCAGGTTCGCCGCCCAGACCAGGCTCGGCAGGTCCTGCACGACGACCATCCGGGCCGGACTGTCGGCCGACGACCGCGGCACCTCGGCGGTGGTGACCCACTCGGGCGTACCCGGCGGCACGTTCTTGGTGAAGAACAGCTGCCCGTCGGGCCCGTCCGGATAGCGCAGGAAGGACACCGCGCGGTCGCGCAAGTGCGGCAGCAGGGCCCCGGCGGTGGTCGCGTAGTAGTGCAGCAGCTCCGCTTTGGTGAAGCCGCTCTCCGGATACAGCACCTTCTCCAGGTTGCTGAGCGCGACCCGGCGCCCCTCCACCTCTGTGATAGGCGTCATAGGATGACAATCCCAGACAAAGCGGAAAAATCTTCCAAGGAAGGGTGCGGCACGTGCGGTCGATATGGAACGGCGCCATCTCCTTCGGTCTCGTCAGCATCCCGATCAAGCTGGTCAACGCGACCGAGAGCCACTCGATCGCCTTCCGCCAGATCCACACCGAGGACAACGGCCGCATCCGCTACCGAAAGGTGTGCGAGCTGGAGGAACGCGAGGTCACCCAGTCCGAGATCGGCAAGGCGTACGAGGACGCCGACGGCACGATGATCCCGATCACCGACGAGGACCTCTCCCACCTGCCCATCCCCACCGCCCGCACCATCGAGATCGTCGCCTTCGTGCCGGCCGACCGGATCGACCCGCTCCAGATGGGCGCGGCCTACTACCTGGCGGCCGGCGGAGCCCCCGCCGCCAAGCCGTACACCCTCCTGCGCGAGGCCCTCAAGCGCAGCAACAAGGTCGCCATCGCCAAGTACGCGCTGCGCGGCCGGGAGCGCCTCGGCATGCTGCGCGTGGTCGGCGAGGCCATCGCCATGCACGGCCTGCTCTGGCCGGACGAGGTCCGCGCCCCCGAGGGCGTCGCCCCGGACACCGCCGTCACCATCCGCGACAAGGAGCTGGACCTCGCGGACGCCCTGATGGACACCCTCGGCGAGGTCGACCTGGAGGACCTGCACGACGAGTACCGGGAGGCGCTGGAGGAGGTCATCGCGGCGAAGGCCTCCGGCGAGGCCCCGCCCGAGGCCCCGGCCCCCGCGGCCGGCGGCAAGGTCCTGGACCTGATGGCCGCGCTGGAGAACAGCGTGCGCGCGGCCCGGGAGTCGCGCGGCACCGCCGACGAGGAGGCCGAGGTCAGACAGCTGCGGCGGGAGCGGGCGGCGCCGAAGGAGACGGGTGGCAAGAAGTCGACGTCCACGGCGAAGAAGACGACAGCGGCGAAGAAGGCCGCACCCGCGCGCAAGTCGACGGCGAAGACGGGGGAGGGGGCCGCCGCCTCGAAGACGACGGCGAAGAGCACGGCGGCGAAGCGCGCGACGGCGAAGAACGCGGAGGCGAAGGGTACGGCGAAGAGCACGGCGGCGAAGAAGGCGGCGGCGAAGAAGACCGCGTCGCGGAAGCGGTCGGCGTGACGTGCGGACGGGATCCCCGCACGCACCGGCCCGTACGCGTACGCGCTGCGCCGCTCGGCGGCCTCGCCGCCCCCTCCGGGGTGCTCACCGCTCCGTCGCTCGGGAGGCTCGCCCGGGGAAGGTAACCCCCCACGTTGAGCGCCGCGTTGGCCTCGGCCAGCCGTCCCGTCGGCACGGTGGAGTTCAGCAGGGACAGGCCGCCCAGCTGGCCCATGCCCTGGCCGGCCCCGGACAGCAGCGCGGCAGCGGCCAGTCCCGGCACGGAAGCCGTGTGCACGGCGGCGACCAGCGCGAGCATGCCGGCGGCGGTGGCGGCGGTGGCGGCGGTGGCGGTGGCGGCGGTCCCGGCGACCAGGACCGTACGCCGCCGCAGCCGTCGTACCGCGAACTGCGCGCAGGTCGCGCAGAGGAACATCGCGAAGGCCAGCGCCCCGGAGACGACCCGGTTGCCGGTGCCCAGCAGCCCCGACAGCAGCGAGGGCCCGAGCGACAGGACGAAGGACGTGGCGGTGATGCCGGGTGCGAAGACGGCGATGCCCAGGGCGAGCGGCCGACCGGCCCCACGGGGCACGCCGGGTACGCGGATCCAGGCGCCGCTGCCGCTGCCGCTGCCGCTGCCGCTGCCGGTGCCGGCGTCGGCGTCGGCGTCGGCGTCGGCGTCGGCGCGCGTGGGGCGCCGTAGCGGCATCCGGAGCACCACCGCGGCGGCCGTGACCAGCAGGACCGCCTCCACGGCGAACACGGTGACCGTGGGCGCGGGCAGCGTCTGCGACAGCACGCCCGCCGGCAGTGGCCCCCAACCCGCACCGAAGACCATCGCGCAGGAGGCGAGCAGCGCCGCGAGCGGCCGCCTGGCCGGTCCCGCCACGTCCGTCACCGCGGCCATGCCCGCCGAGACCGCGGCCCCGACCGCGACACCGAAGGGGCACCTCACCGCCGTCCACCACCTCCGGGACGCGTACACCCGTCGTCGTCTCCGTCATGGCACAGTCCTCCCCGGCCCTCAGTACGAGTCAAGTCGTACTTGTACGAGCGGAGTCGAACCTAGCACGTAGTACGATCGGACTCGTACAGGGAGCAGGGGAGCCGGGGAGAGGGAGCCGCAGTTGAGCGGGCAGGGGATCGCAGAGGCCGGGCGCGAGGAGCGGGACGGGCGGAACCGGCGAAACGGGCCGGACGGGCTCGGTGAGCCGAGTGGGCCGGACCGGCCGGTCGAGTCGGACACGCCGGACCGGTCGGCTGGGTCGGACACGCCGGACCGGCCGGTCGGGTCGGACACCCTGGACCAGCCGGTCGGGTCGGACACCCTGGACCAGCCGGTCGGGCTGGACGGGCGGATCAAGGTGCTGCCGGAGCCGTCCGGCCTGCCGGCCCCGCTGCCCGAGCCGGCCGTCTCCGAGCTGCGGCTGGAGACCGTGCTGGGCGCGCTCAGCGACCCGCTGCGACTGCGGATCGTCCGCAAACTGCTGCTGGAGTCCGAGGAGTTCGACCACACCTGCGGCTGGTTCGGCCTGGACCGCCCCAAGTCCTCGCTGACGCATCACTTCCGGGCCCTGCGCGAGGCCGGGATCACCCGGCAGCGCCAGTACGGCCTGGAGCGCCGCAGCCACGTCCGGGTGACCGACCTGAACACCCGCTTCCCCGGCCTGCTGGACCTGGTGGCCGCATGGACCGAGCCGGAAGCCGGCTGAACGGCCCCGCTCCGAAGACGGGTCCGCAGCGGTCCCACCCTGGACGCGCCCGAAGCGGTCCCACCCTGGACGCGCCCGAAGCGGTCCCACCCTGGACGCGCCCGAAGCGGTCCCACCCTGGACGCGCCCGGAGCGGTCCCGCCTCGGACGCGCCCGGAACGGTCCGGGCTCGGCGGCCCCGCCCTCCCGGGCGACCCCGCAGCCCGGCTCGGCAGCGCACCGGAAGCGTCAGGGGCGTAGGCGCCTGGTCTCGGCGGCCGGAGCCGCCGTACTCGCCCGCTGTACGTCTCGCAGGGCCCGGCGTGCGGCGGCGAGGTTGTTGCGGGTGACCACCGTGTGGTGGTGGCTGTCACCCAGCACCTGCTCCAACTGTCCGAGCGCGGTCTCGTACAGCGCCGTCGCCCGGGGGAGGTCGCCCGCCTCCCGCAAGGCGCTGGCGAGGTTGTTGCGGCTGATGAGCGTGCTCGGGTGGGTGTCGCCCAGGATTTGTTCCCGCTGGGCGAGGGTGGCTTCGAACAGGGCGATGGCGCGCTCCAGCTGCCCCGCCCGCCGGTAGGCGCTGGCGAGGTTGTTGCGGCTGGTGAGGGTGCTGGGGTGAGTGTCGCCCAGGACCTGTTCCCGTTGGGCGAGGGTGGCTTCCAACAGGGTGATGGCGCGCTCCAGCTGCCCCGCCTGCCGGTAGGTGCTGGCCAGGTTGTTGCGGGCGGTCAGCGTGCTGGGGTGGGTGTCGCCCAGGACCTGCTCGCACTGGGTGAGGGTGGTCTCCAGCAGCGGGATCGCCCGTTTCAGGTCTCCCGCGTCGCGGTAGGCACCGGCGAGCTCGTTGCGGCTGGTCAACGTGTCCCGGTGGGTGTCGCCCAGCACCTCCTCCCGCTGGGCGAGGGTGGTCTCCAGCAGCGGGATCGCCCGTTTCAGGTCTCCCGCGTCCCGGTAGGCACCGGCGAGATTGTTCCGGCAGTTCAGGGTGGTGGGATCGAGCTCGCCCAGCACCTGCTCGCTGCGCTCCAGGCATGCCTCCAGCAGAGGGATCGCCTGCCGCAGGAGCCCCGCCAACCGGTAGGCGTACCCGAGGTTGTTGCAACTGATCAGCGTGCTGGGATGGACCTCGCTCAGCACCTCCCTCCGCTGGGCGAGCGTGGTCTCCAGCAGCGGGATCGCCCGCTTCACGTCCCCGGCGTCCCGGTAGGCGTACCCGAGGTTGTTGCGGCTGGTCAGTGTCTCGGGATGGGTGTCACCCAACGTGTGCCGCAGCTGCGCCAGGCTGGCCTCCAGCAGGGGGATCGCGCGCGCGGCGTGACCGCGTTCGTACAGGCGGCGAGCGGTGATGTTGTACGCGTCGGTGAGGGAGGCGTTGTGCCGCCCGGCCGGGGTGGTGGCGGCGAGGGCGATCAGATGAGGAGTCAGGGCTTCCCACCGGGCCTCGCCGACGGGCCCCTGACCGGGGGCGCGTGCGAAGGCCCGCAGGAGGGCTTGTTCGGCGCGCTCGCGTCCCTGCTCCGGGCGGCGGTCGCCCTCCTCGTGGGGCGCGCGCAGGACGGCCTGGACCAGCCGGTGGACGCTGATGGTGGTGCCGGTGTCGGTGGCCATGCTGTAGGCGGCCAGGGTCCCGACCGCCTCGGCGAGGGTGGCCGGATCGGTGCCGGGCAGGGCGAGCAGCGTGTGGGGGATGTCGTCGGGGGCGAGCCAGGCCGCGGTGTACAGCACGTCCACGGCCAGCGGGTCCCGGAGGGCCAGCGTGCGGAAACCGACCTGCCAGACGCGGGCGATGGTCTGCTCGGCGGCGACGCCGTCGGCGTTCTTGTGGAGCTTGGTGCCCAGGCTGCGGCGGTAGGCGTCGAAGGTGACCCCCCGGTTCTGCGCCAGGTACGCGCCGGCCTGCTTCAGAGCCAGGGGAAGGTACCCCAGGTCCGCGGCCAGCGCGCGGGCGTCGGCCACCTGCCGCGCACTGGGGGCGGTGTCCTTGAAGACGAGCGTGCACAGCAGATCGGTGGCGTGGTCGGGGTCCAGGTTCCCCAGCGACAAGGTGGGCGCGCTGTCCGGCCAGCCCCGGGTGCGCCGGCTGGTGGCCAAATGGTGCCCGTTGTTCAGGGAACCGGTGTAGGGGGCCAGGTCGGCCGGATCCTCGACGTTGTCGTACACCAGCAGCCAGCCCGGGTGCCAGCTGAGCCACTGCATGGCCCAGGCCACCTGCGCCTCGCGCGGCGCTCGCGCGGCCCACTCGGGGACCAGCCGGTGGGTGAGTTCGGTCAGGGACTGCTCGATGGCGTCCGGGGAGGCGGCGTTGATCCACCAGATGAGGCTGTGGTCGCCGCGGTGCCGGAACGCGTAGTGCAGGGCCAGGGTGCTCTTGCCGACCCCGCCCAGCCCGTGCACCGTACCGCTCTGGGTGATGGCGCTCTCCCGCTGCCCGGTCAGGGTGCGGCGCAGCCACGCCAGTTCGCTCTCCCGCCCCACACACAGCCCGTGCGCGGGGAGGTTGGACGTACCCGGGGCAGCCGCGACCCGCTGGGGTGCGTACAGGGCCTCGGCGGGCAGCACGTCACCACTGATGGCCGCGCCGATCCGCTGGGCGGCGATGGAACGGTCGCCGGGTGCCTCGATGCGCAGGTCCGGCTCGGAGTCGCGCGCTGTCACGGGCGTGCGGCCGGCCCGTCACCGGTGATGGCGGTGCCGATGTGGTGAGCGGCCGGCCCGTCACCGGTGACGGCGGTGCCGATGTGGTGAGCGGCGATCGACCGGGTGCCCGACGCGGTGATGTTGACGACGCCGGGCGCCGGAGCGGGCAACAGGCTCGCCAGCTCCTCCCGCAGCCGCGGATCGTCCCGCATGGCGCGCTTGAGTACCTGACGCACCACCGCGTGGGTGTCGGGATCCTCCGGCGCACCGGCCGCCTCGGACACCGCCCGCTCCAGCTCGGTCCTGCCTGCCTCGTCCCCGCGCCGCCACACCGCCTGGAGAATACGGCGGCCCGCACGGACGGTGGCATCGTCCCCGGCGTCCTCCGCCCGCGTCAGCACTTCCGCCCCATGGGCGTCCACGGCGGTCGACACGGCCGGCCCGGCCCGCTCCACCCACTGGACGATCTCCGAACCCACCATCCCCAACCCCCTTGCAGGCAACGCCGGTCACACCACGGCACCGAACTCTCCTCGCTCCCCGAGCCCAGAGTAGGACGGCGAGCAGCGGCGTGCAGGCTGTCGGGAGGGAAGTGGCCGGGGGGCGGGCGACGGCGGGCTGGGGTGGGACCGGACCACCCAGGAGCGTGCCGAACCGAGACCGGTCCGCGCCGGGTTGCCCGGGGCCTGCTGCACGGTTGCCTGTCTGGGCCGTATCACCAGCGGAGGTGCTGAACCACCCTTGTGATCACGCCGAGTTGCTGCGAGGAATGGCGGTAATTCACTTGACCTGGACATGAGGTCAGGCTGCACTGTGGCCGGAGATCACGAGCGTGGTGTCCGGTACCCGGGAGGCAGCGGCAGCAATGGAGATCCGTCCCACGACCGACCAGGATCTCGACGTCTTCGTCGACACCGTCCATGCCGCGTTCGGGCGCTTCCCGGACCCCCCGGGCGAGGGCGGCGGACCGTGGTGGTCGGCGTACGAGATGGACCGCGGCCTGCTGGCGGTCACGGCGGACGGCCGGCCGGTCGGCACCGCGGGCGCCTACTCCTTCGAGCTCACCCTGCCCGGCGAGATCATCGTGCCGGCCGCCGGGGTCACCGCGGTCGGCGTCCTGCCCTCGCACCGGCGCCGGGGCGTGCTCAGCGCGATGATGCGGCACCAGCTCACCGCACTGCGGGAAGGAGAGGAGTTCCTCTCCGTACTGCTGGCCTCGGAGGCGTTGATCTACCGCAGGTTCGGCTACGGACCGGCGACCTACACCCAGCGGCTGACGGTGCAGCGCCACAAGGCGGCTTTCGCCCCACCCCGGGCACGCGACACGGCGAACCCTCCGGCGACGGGCCCGGACCCGAGCTCGTACGCGATCTCTGGCACCGGCTCGGACACGGCGAGCCTTCCGGTTACGGGCCCGGACCCGAGCTCGTACCCGAGCTCTGGCACCGGCTCGGACGCCGGCTCGGACACCGGCTGGGTGGAGCTGCTGCGGCGTGCCGAGTGCGGCGGGATCATCGAAGAGGTCTACGACCGCTACCGCCGCGCGCAGCCCGGCGCGCTGTCCCGCCCGCACCGCTGGTGGGCCTCGGGCGCGGGGCACCCCCCAGTCTCACCGGCGCCACGCTACGTCGCCGTCCACCGCGACGCCGACGGCGTGCCGGACGGGTACGCCAGCTACTCGCTCACCGAGCCGGACACCCTGACGGTCGACGAGACCGTAGCAACGGACGACGCCGCCTTCACGGCCCTGGCCAAGTTCGTGCTCGGACACGATCTGATCACCAAGGTGGTGTTCAAGCACGTCCCGCCCGGCCACCCCCTGCGCTGGCAGCTGGCCGACTTCCGCGCCGGAGAGGTGAGCGGTGACACCGACTGGCTCTGGGTACGGCTGCTGGACGTCCCGCGTGCGCTGACCGCGCGCGCGTGGTTCACGGACGGCGAGCTCGTCCTGGACGTCGACGACCCCTTCCTCGGCGAGCACGGCCGCTACCTGCTGACCGTCCGGGACGGCAAGGCGGACTGCGTCCCGACGGACCGGCACCCCGACCTCTCCCTGGACGTGAGCGACCTGGGCTCGGTCTACCTCGGCGGCACGACCCCGAGCACGCTGGTACGCGCCGGCCACATCCGGGCCCACCACCCGACCGCGGCCACCCGGGCCGACGCCCTCTTCCACACGAACCGCACTCCCCACTGCCTCCACTGGTTCTGACCCCGCCCCGGACCGGTCAGGAGAGCGGGAGACACCTCAGAGGGCGGGCTCACGTCCGACGGTGACGGCCCACCGGACAGCGGAGGTCGCCACCACACTCACCGCTCCCTGACCACGGACGCGCTGGAGATCCACCTGGTCATAGGTGCTGCTGACTTCTCCGGCGAGGCAATCGAGCGGAAAGCCGAGCCCAGCCGGTTCGACGCGCACGGTCAGCTTCCCCTCGCCCTGACAGCTGACGAGAACGGACAACGGCCCTCTCCCGGATCCACCCGCGAGGTGCATCTCCCGGCCACCACCGACACCCATGGCACGGGCGACGACTTTGCCGTCGGGCAGCACCGGCGCGTCCAGCACGGAGCCCGTCACGGACTCGTCAGGAACGAGCTCGGCACGTTCGGAAGGCGGTGTCCGTGCCGAAGAGGACGAAGAGGCGTGCGGCGAAGATGCCCGGCCGGTATCCGGGGTATCGCCGTCACGGTCGGCGCAGCTGACGCTGAGCACGCCCACGGCAGCCACCACCACAGCCGAAGACGACGAACGCAGCTTCACCACAAGACCCCCCCGAGAGCCGCCTATCCGGTGGAAACCGCTCAGCCGGCGGCCGGACACGATGACCGTATGGCAGGGGCATGCTGGAAGCGCAGGTTCCGTCGATGCTCTGAGGAAGACCTGAGGCTGTGGCATGCGCTGAACTCGACGCCCGCGCCGCCGATTTGCTGCGGGTATGGTCGAACACCGCCTAAGGGATGTCCCGTAATTGATCTCCGGCGCCTTGAGAGCGAAGGGCGTGCCGAGGTGACCGCGCAGCTACGCGGTCTGGCTGAGGTTGTGCAGGCGGGCGATGCCGAGCACGACGTGGTGGACGCCGTTGCCCTTGAGCCGGCAGTCGCGGAGGGTCTTCCAGGCCTTCATACGGGCGAAGACGTGCTCGGCGCGTGCACGGACCTGCTTGTGGGAGCGGTTGTGCTCCCTCTTCCACTCGCATAGGTCGCCGCCGGCTGGCCGGCGGTGCGGGATCACGAGGCCGGTGCCCGGGTGGCCGCCGTCGGCGATCGTCGTGGTCCTGCCAACGGCGGCCTCTGCTCCAGACTCGACCCATGCCTTGCAGTCGTTGCGGTTCCCGGGCACGGGGTGCCCGACGGCAACGACCAGTCGGGCGTCTGCGGCGATGACGACCTGGTGGTTGGTGGAGTAGGGGCAGTTCTTTGAATTCTCGGCGATGCTGTGATCGCGGGTGGGGACCAGCGTGCCGTCCACGATGGGCACCGTGTCCTTCCGGAACCGCTGCCGTTGCTTGAGCGCGAGCAGGGGGCCGAGGTGGTCGATGACGCGGCCGGCCGCCGACTTCGAGATTCCGAAGAGGGGCGCGAGCCGTCGTAGTGTCAGGTTCGTGCGCCAGCAGGGTGCGACGAGGAGGGTGCGGTCCTCAAGCGACAGTGACCAGGGGTGCCCTGGGCGGACCGCGCCGGTACCTTCGCGCCGCAGCATCGTGATCAGCTTGCCGAACGCGCGAGGGCTCAGCCCGGTGAATGGGGCTATCCAGGACTGCTCCGACGCTGTGATCACACCTGTCACATCAAGATCATCGCATCGCCCCCACGCGCTCACTCGTGGTGCTTCACCTTGATCTTCCCCGTCTGAGACCGTCCGGCGGGACGCTCAGGTCGTGTCGGGCTCGGTGGCCGACGGGGAGGGTGGATTCTCGTCGCGGATCTCCGGGGTGAAGGCGTCGCGGCGGGCGAGGGTCACCGACAGAGGCAGGCCCAGCCGCTTGGCCGCGCGTCTGCGGACACGCACCTGTGATTGGGTCCGGGGACGGAACGAGGGGAGCCGCGAGCAGCCGCAGCCGGGGCGGTGGTCGTAGGTCAGCCCTTCCGCGAGCACGGTACCAACGACGGACCACGCCTTCGCGTCGCGTCGCCGGGGCGCGGCGAAGTCGTAGCCTGCGAAGACGAGTTCCTGGCGACAGCCAGGACAGATGCGCTTCCGGATCGGCCACGTGCTGCCCTTGAAGGAGAGCCGGCACGCGACGCACACATAGTGCCGGAAGGCGCCGTTGAACGCGTGGTAGCACACGGCCAAGAGGCTACGGGTCGCCCGCAGGTAGGCCCAAGCGGATTTGGAACCCCGGTGTGGCCAGCCGCCGCCCGTCCACTGCCGTAGCGCGGGCGAAGAGCGGGACAGCCCTTAGGCGCCAGGGCCAGAAACCCGCACTGAATGCCGGCGGAAACGCTCGGGGGGACGTGCGGCCCACGGGGCGCTGACCGCCGGCTCCCAGGGCTGGCAGGGTGGGCCGGTGACTGGTGAAGACGTCGTGGAGACAGTGCGTGCCGAAGCCCGGACCCGGACTCTGCCCCCGCCCGCAGAGCCGGAAGCGATCACCGAAGCGGAACAGACCATCGGCTTCCCGACGCCTCCGCTCCTGCGGCGTCTGTACACGGAAGTGGCCAACGGAGAATTCGGCCCGGACGAAGGCATCCTGGGCGTGCGCGGGGGCCACGCACAAGGCCACTTCCTGGACATCGCCGAGTTGTACCAGGACGGCCCGGACCCCTCCGGCCACATCCCCGCCGGCCTGGTGCTGATCTACGACTGGGGCTGCACCCTCCGGTCGCTGGCCGACTTCCGCGACCCCGCGGGCCCCACGTGGTGCAACCACCAGGGGAAGCTCCGGTCCCAGGGGACCACCCTCGCCCAGTGGCTGATCGGCACGAAGGCGGGAACGATGACGGTGGACACACTGCTCGCCGGCCAGACCGCCACCGAACGAGTCCGGTAACCGGCCCACCGACCACGGCCCCCGCTCACCGGCGGGGCAGACGCAGCCGACGGCATCCGATCCACTCGACCGCCGTGGGGCTCTGACAGGGGGCCGGTTGACGCCCCCCTTCTCGGGCATCGGGCGGCTGATTGCTCTCGCGCGGCACGGGCGCCGGCCGGGCTGGAGCGGGGCGGAGACAGGAGCGCAGGCCCGGCCGGGGCCGGGCCGCGCGCGGGGAGCGGAGCGAGCCGCCTTGAGTACGCCGTGGAGGTGGAGTACCTGCCGTCCAACCCGTTGAGTCGGGTCCGGCGTAAGCGGGGCAAGTGGGCGCTACAGGAGGTTGACCGCCGGGTGGTGGTCAACCCTCGGCAGGCGCGGGAACTGCTGACTGCGCTCACGTATGTGGGCGGCTATGACCGGGCGAGCGGCCGGCGGCTGCGGGCGTTCTTCGGGTGTCTGTACTACGCGGCCATGCGACCGGGAGAGGCCCTCGGTCTTCGCCGTTCCGACTGCACGCTTCCGGCGTCGGTTGGGGCCGTATCGGGCTGGCTGAGACCCGCCCTACGCCAGGCAAGACGTGGACCGACTCCGGGGAAGCGCACGACCGGCGCGGCCTGAAGCAGCGGGTACAGGGCGAGGTGCGCATCGTGCCGATTCCGCCTCCGCTGGTGCGGCTGCTCCGCGAGCACCTGGATGAGTTCGGCACGGCGGAGGACGGCCGGCTGTCATCCAGCGAGCGGGGCAACGTGATCGCGGCCTCGTCGTACTCGCGAGCGTGGAAGCAGGCTCGGGAACTGGCGCTCGTGCCCGATCAGGTGACCTCGGTCCTGGCCTTCCGCCCGTACGACCTCCGGCACGCCGGCGTCTCCCAGTGGCTCAACTCGGGAGTGCCGGCCCCGGAGGTCGCGGCCCGAGCCGGTCACTCGGTGGACGTGTTGCTGAAGATCTACGCCAAGTGCATCGACGGCCAAGAGCAGGAGATGAACGACCGGATCACGCGAGGGCTCGCGGAGGGCTAGGCAGGAGCGTCAAACGTTTCGCGCAGCCCCGAGCGACTGCTCGGGGCTGTCGTGCGGGGTGTACTGACTCCGGGAGACAGGCGCGAAACGTTTGACAATCCCCAAGCACAGCCCCTCGGGGCCGTCGCGTGAGGCGGGGTGATGCTGGGGGACAAGCGTCGAACGTTTCGCGTTGCTACTTCGTGGCGTCTGGCGAACACCGGAAGACAGTCACTGACCTGCGAAGAGTCACCCAAGATCATCACGCCAGCACAACGTGATCACTGTCATCCGGCTGCGGAGGGCTGCATCTGGTGGCGCACACGCGACACAAACGCGAAGACCCCGTACCAGTCGTTTCCGCTGGTGACGGGGTCTGTCAGGCACTCACGCTTCTTCAATGCGAGTGCCCCCGGCAGGATTCGAACCTGCGCACACGGCTCCGGAGGGGGCTTGCAGGCGCAGTATCTCTGCTGGTCAGAGAAGCCCTGCGCACCGCGTGCCTAGGTTCCGTCCACGAATAGTCCGCAGCACCCGACGAGCTAGCTCCGGTCTGACGAGCTGGCTTCAGCCAGCCCGCCCCCGGAGATCGAAAAGCCTCAGCAGAGCCGATCGTCGGCACCGCGGTCCTCAGCCGATCGGCACCACTCTTGCAGGGGGCAGCTGGCGCAATATGGTTCGTTGGGAAGGCAGTTCGTGTTCGCCAACTGCCTCAAGGCAGCCATACGGACCGGCGCATCGATCCCACCACCAATAAGCCGGGCCAATTCAATGCGACCATCAGTCAGCCTGTTAGTGCGGTCCGAGTTGCTCGCGAATACCCTTGCAGCGACACGCAATGGGCCCTGCTGAGGCAGCATGACATCCTCGCCCATAAGTAGCCTGAACATAGCTGTTTCTGCGGGCTTCAATTTGAGCTGGACAGCTAGCTCGTCAGTGTCTTGCCAAATGTTGCGCTTCGAAGTCAACTCCTCAATCCGCTCCATGCGCTGAAGCATTTTGGGGTCTTCGATGGCTACATAGAGCTGCTGAAGCTCTTTGGAAGTCAGCTTGGGGCGGTCCTTGAGACGCTGGACAGCCCACTCGAGGTTACGTGCACCTATGCGCTCAGCACCTAGCATAGAAACGACGAGTGCGACGGCTTGCCGGACGTGCGGCCCCGGATAGAGGAACCAAGACCTGCCCTTACGCTGCCGGCGCCCCCACGCCGCAAGTGCCTGGTGCAGCGCCAACCACTGATTCGCGCCGGGCCGTTCGGTATCAGCTGGTTTCAAGGCAGTGGCCGCCGCCTCCCCCAAGCGGGGTGGCACAGCGTTTCCAATCTGCCGGAAGGCATCGCTCCGTGTTCCCGAAAATCGAAAGTCGTCCGGGAAGGTCTGAATCCGTGCAGCTTCACGTACGGTGAGAGTCCGGTGCTCTTCGGGGTGGATGTACCAGTATCCGTCTTTCGCGATATGGGCAGTGATGGAGCGACTGTAATCGTCCCAGTGAAGACGCTTGTACTTATCGTCGAAAGTATCGGCCTTGTAGCGTCGAAGGTGCTCGGGAATATCCGAGTACAGCGTCTTGTGGTCCATGCGCTTGAAAACCTCTAGGTCGTCGGCGCGCACCGGCCGAGTCATGTGATCATAAATAATCCCCGGATTATCCACCTCCTTCCTCATGAGCATCAGGAAGTCAGACGGATCAGACGGAATCTGATATGGCAGCACGCGATCGCCCATGGGCTTCTCTTCGTCAAGTGCGGGGAGATCACCAATGGCTTGCCTGAGATGGACCGGGTCTGTTGAAGCTGGCCAAGTGAAGTTAGCGCTGTCGTTACGAGCCAGGACGATCAACCGCTTGCGATGCTGCGGGACCCCATACTGCCAGGCGTCGACCAAGCGGACTTCGGTGAAGTAGCCGTCTTCCTCCAAAGCCTCAACGATGGTTCGAACAACCTGGAAGTCGTCGCCGAGTGCCATGTCCGGGACGTTCTCCATGAGAACCGCGCGAGGCCCAACTTGGAGCACGACGTCTAGGTAGGCGCGCCAGAGCTCCTTGCGTAGATCGTTTTCGTCACGCTTGCCCGCCTCGACCAGACTCTTGATCTTGCTTCGGCCGGCGCGACTGAACGGCTGACAAGGAGGGCCACCTGCAATCAGATCGATAGGCGCCTGTTGCAACAAGGAGATGAGCCGGCTCCGCTGTTCGGCGTCACCCAAGTCCGTTCCCAGAGCGAGCCCGGGGAAGTTCGCCCGGTGCGTCTCCCGGGCTCGCCGGTCCGAGTCGACTGAGGCAGCGACAGTCCATCCCGCATGTTCGAGCCCAAGACTCAGGCCGCCGGCACCGGAGAAGAGGTCAACGGCCAGACGGGCTCCGGAGCTGGCCCGATCTTTGCACCAAGTGGCGAACGTCTCCTCGGTACAAGCGTCAGGATGCTCGTCGAGCTGGAGTACGTCGCTGCGATGCAGCTTCACCCCGTAGAACGACACCCAGACCTCCTATTATTGCTCCAACGACGACCACCAGGACAACACAGTCGGCTGCTCCAGACAAGCCCTTCATGCAGGTGACACAGCAGAAGGATGCCGCAGCTCAACACCAAGTGCACAGCTGTTCGTTGGAGCGGACACCTCTCAAGAGGTGCGTGCCTAGCTGGACGATGCAGCCTCTGACGTTGAGCACTGCCCCTGCCACGGGACACGTGAGCTGCGAGCCTGGACATCGGCTACTTCCCAGCCTGCGTGGCAACCTTGGCCAGCGGACTGGCCCAAGAGATGTCCAGCACACTCTTCCAGCAGTCTTCCTTTTTACACCATTCGGTGACGTTCCCTGAGCCGGGGGCCGCAAGGAGGACTTGCCGGACAGGCCTGCTCAGCTCAGTCACGGCTCGCCGGATGCTGTCTGGAAGCCCTTGCCTCCTCCACACTGTCGCTAGGACATCGTCCAAATCGACTTCCGCGGCAAGCCGAGCCAGCGTATAGGTCGTGACGTTGGCCAAGTATCCGGCACCGGGGTTCAGCTTCCTGATTTCTGAACGCCCATGCTCGAACAGAATCCTCTTTGCCACGAGTGCTTGGAAGTATTTTTCATCAGGAACAGTGGTGGATTCTGCAATTATGTTCAGCGTCCACCATTGAAAGCACTTCTGAGCCCCCAAACTCACGACATGAGGTAGCTGCCGAAAGGTAAGGTCGTATTTGGCCGCGTCGGTCTTAGAGAATCGCTGACCGCGAGGGAACTCTTCATCGAACGACCTCTGTTTTGCAGCAGTGTGCCGTCGGGCCCTATCTACGTTGTACTGCCCTCGCACGCGCTCGTAGTACCACCGGCTTTGGCGGGTGGAGCCCGCGACAGCGGGTGCCCAAACACTTCGGGACACGCGTTCGAGCTCGACATGGAACGGGCTATTTGCCTCAAAATCCGCTTCGTTGATCGAGTTCTGAGAGTTGGCGTAGCGCGAGATATTCGGGACCAGCTGATCTAGCAATTCAGGCTGCACTACAGTTATTTTCGTTGGTACCTGGATTTGACTAAGGTCGGCATCATCACGGATAGCGGCATGGTGGAGCGAGGCTGTTGTCTGTCCGCCATTGACGATCTGCAGGTCGCTGAGGTGAAGAAGGTAGGTCTCGCTCCCTCTCTGTTCAAAAGTTGCCCCTGTGGCCGTAGCCGATATGCCGTTGTTGTAGGCAAGGAATCGGTCGGGACTTTCTCGGATGGTTTCGTTTATTCCCTTATTCACCTTGCCTCGTGCTTGCAGAAACGCCCTGACGTTTCGCTGGAGCAGCTTGGACCCGTGGAGCTCGTATAGGTCTGCAAGCAACTTGCCTGGCATCAAGGTGAGTACACATTGGTAGGCCCCTTCCGAGCTAGGGGCTGGCAGGCATGGCAGGGGTTCGCCGAACTCTTCGAAGTCGATTGAGATCGGCTCCTCTTGTCGGCCCGAGCTGGCGAGTCGCCTGAGACGCTCAATGTCCCACAGGTTGTGGACGATAGGTAGGCCGTTGAGTTCCTCTGCAGGCAAGTCCTGAAGGGTGCTTCGCCCGTCAGTTAGAAGAAAGATTCTGATCTTGCCGAAATCGTGCCATCTCGAATGGATATCCTGCACCATGTCGAATTGAGGGCTCGACTCCTCCATATTTAGATGGTGTCCGTCGCGGCAAGCGGTGGCAAACAGCTTCGTCCAGTTAAGACGTCGCCTAACCTGGTCGCGTGAGATGGTCTGACCATGTTCCCCGTAATACACTGATATGAGGTCCAATACGCGCCCGTCATCGCTGACGGAGTAGCCGGCGACCTCCATGCGACTGCGTCCAGCGGGTTGAGCGAAATAGCAAACTTCCAAGTCTTCGAGTGTTCCGTCTTCTACAAGGTAGTCGCCGGCTGCTCGGACAAATGCGTCTCGCCTTAGCCACCCAGGTTCCCGCCCAAGATAGTCTTCAATCGTCTGCTCCAGGGCGATGGAGAATTCTTGCATTTCCTCCATCGACTACTCCTTGGTCTTTCCGGCTAGTGCGACTGAAGCTCCCACGGTAGTCTCATCTACTTTATATGCGTCGCACGCAGACAAGTCGACGTTGTACGTTACCCGGGATACTCCTGAGGGCAATTTCGAGGAAGTGAGTCGTGGGAACTCGTCTACGACATGAAAACATTGGCGACGACTAAGCGCGTACCTGTCGTTCCCATACTGCTGGCTATGGCTGTCCAACCATCCCGCTTCAAGCAAGCAGTTTTCGAAGCGGGACAGTTCTGGCTGTACGAGAGGATCCATGCGAAGGTCATCGACGATGTCCACTAGCGAGACACCATTCTGTGAAACTGAGAGGACTTGATGTATGAGGAAGAGATTCGTCGCCGCTTCAGTGTCCAGTTGGCCTTCACTACTGATCTGACAATGGTTGGCACTTTTTCGACCCACAGTTTTAACCTCGATCGCTGTTGAGAAGTGGGTGAAATCCTTCGGAGCACCCGATGGGCCTCCCCATGCAGCGATTGCCGCGGTGCCAATAGCTGGGAGCAGGATCTCCCGCAGAATAAGGAGTTCGCCGAACAGCCCCATTCGTGCTTCCGGTGTGAGACCGGTAGATAGGCCTCTATCCAGCATCTTGCGCCATGCATTCAGGCGACGCACCAGAGCGAGGGTGGGATGGGTTGCATGCATCTGAAGCTGTCGGACTAGATCAGCGAGGAGTGTGCAGAACAGCAATCGGTCGGTTCCTGGGTCGGCGACAACTTCGACGGACCCGCCCCTGATGCGGCAAACCAGGCCGGACGCAAGCATCAAGTCTCGATCCTCGGTGCCTTCGGTACTGCGGACCAACAAGGCCCACTCGCGGCTCGGGAACCGAACTTCGGTGAAGACGTCGATCGAGGATTCCGGCATGAGACGCCGGCGGATTGCGCCCGGGAGGTTGCTGCCCTCGACCTCAATTGCTGTGAAGCTCGCTTCAAGCTGCTCCGGTGTGCTGACTGCCATCACTCGTCGCCCTCGGCATCCTCTTCGATAGCCTTCCGAAGGCCGTCAAGGAAGACCTGGTTTACGCGGTATCGAACCTTCTTCGCTTTATCGGAATGAGGGAAGACGACCGCGTATCCTACGATAGGAACATTCGAATCCGAGACTTCTATATCGGATGAGACGGGATCGATGGGATAAATCAACAGGAGACCCTCGCCGGGGTCGCGAAGCTTGCGCAGTGACTCCCCGCTCGCACGTTTCGGCTCTCGACCTTTGCCGCTCTCAAGGAAATCCTGGACCGTCATGTTGAATGCCTCGGTCACTTTGTCTGGCGTAAGGCCTATCGCTTCATGCGCGGGGCTAACCAGCACGCCGACCTCGCACTCGCCGTCGAGTACCCTGGAGTGTGTAATTGTCCGCCGCTTTACTAGCGGCACGCCGAGTTTTTTCAAGGGAATAGTGGAGGCTCCGCCTGTAATTGCTACCGTCCAGCGGAGAAGCTCGCCTTTGGCCATCTGGTTCTTGATGTAGGGGACCAAATTTTCTGGGTTGGCAGTGAGCACTCGCGGGGACACATGGAAACCTTCGAGGAAGTCTATGATCGCCTGTGGCGGCACGTCTTGGCGGAAGAAGCCCCGACCGGCCCCTTGCAGCTTGTCCGGAGATACGGGATTGGCTGGCTCAATCGCCTCGATTAGTCGTTCAAGACGTCCGTAGTTCTGGGCCTGCGCGTCCTTGTCTGTTCGCATCACCAGCGTCTCAGCTCTGCTGGCGGAGAGACTGACAGTCATCACCTGCGATGAGCGCATTTTGGCAGCTGCGGTGACCTGAAGGTTTCCCTGACCATCGAGTACACGAAGTCCTACATGCTTAGGTGTCTGACGTGCCCGCGACACGGCTGCAGTGAGGTCCATCAGTTCACGGTTCGCCCGAGTGATGTGAACGTAGTAATTGACTAGCTCTGTTGTCGTGTACAGGCGGGTCACATCGAGATATCCGGACCTATATCCAAACCAGCGCCCCATCTGCAGGAGAGTGTCGTAGGTTTTGGAGGCACGCAAATAGTAGGAGACTGTCAGCCCTTCCAATGTTAGGCCGCGAGAAAGCTTGTCTCCTCCCACTGCCACTACGGTAACCGGTGTGGTCGACTGATATTCCAACACGTCGGTGGCCGTGCCGTTGATCCGTTTCACATTGGCAGCTGCCTCGTCCAAGACCAGTGGGATGAACTCTTCCACGTCTTCCCATGTGGTTGGAGGTCCGGCGAGTGCGCTCACGTCATCTCGGCCGACGATCTCTTCATGGGTGGGGGAGAAATCATGCTGCCAGAGCCTAAATAGCCGCTCGCGTAGTTCGCGTCCTGCTTTTCCGTAGTCTCCCCAATCAGCAGACATACCCTGCAAGTGATCTTCTATTTGACGCGCAACCTCTCCTTGCACATCTGTCCAACGAGTGACGTGGACCAACATGGTGTTGTGCCCGCCGGCGACGTCATGGTCCCTTGCTCGGACCCTTCGCACGGAAGTCCCGAGCACAAAAGCGTCGACCGCTTCGATGAGTGACGGCGGCAGCTGCTTACCAGGGCGATAACCCTTCTTGTGGCTATCGGGTAGCCAGTATTCGTGGTCATCCACCGGGCGCGTTATCGGGAGGGGTTCGCGGATCTCGGCGGCCGATGGATCCTCAAGACCGAATACAACTTCCGGACCGCAATAATTGGAGGGAGGTTCCAGAGCCACGAGGAAGTTCTTCGGGAACAGGTCTTCGCCGTGAGTAGGATGATCGGTCTTGTCTGGGATGAATATATTAGCGAAGGGGGTCGCCGTGTATGCTACGTAGGCTCGCTTGTCGAACAGATCCAGCAGTCCGCGGATCGCCTTGTTGATCGCGGTCGGGTCATGGTCGGGATCGCTTTGGGTGCTTCCTTTTTTCGGGCGCTTGGTATCGACGGAAGCATAGTCGGCTTCGTCATCGATAAGCAGGAGTGGAATATTTTTGATGGTTCGAGGATCCTCGCCTTCCGTGCAGAAGTTACCGAGCCAATCCTTGAGGTTCTCAAGGATGCGGGCGTTCTTCTTGGCGACTACGAGGATGCTTACCTCATTTATATTGACCGGCGTACCTTGGAACTGGGCTGCGGTGAAGTCGCTGACCTGAGTCGTGACAGGCTGGCAAATAGTAGGCTTCTTCATCCCCAGGGTTCCGACTCCGATGATGACAGAGCTGTCGGCGTCTGGGTTTCGGCTCAGCTTGCTGTTGAAGCCAAGGAATTCCTTGTCGAGCCGCGCCTGGGTTTGGTGGCGGAGGCTCTCGTGCTGGCTTGTTAGGACGACAATGACCTGGTACCCGGCATCCGCAGCCTTGCATATCAAGCCTGTGTAACTAGCCGTTTTGCCGGATTGAACCTGCCCATATACCATTCCATAGGTCTTCCAAACGCCGGTGCGTGCCGGATCCTCTAGAAGTTCGAGGATCTGGTCTGTTGCCTCATCAAGAGCCTCCACCGTGCTCGGCTTCCAGTCCTTCTTCAGCCATTCGGCGTACCGATTCCAATACGCGAACTCAATGTCCTGGCGCTTATCCTTCAACCATGCTACGTGGCCACCGGGGTCGCTCACTATAATGGGCTGGGGGACCCAGACATCAAATTCTGCCTCCAGGCGTCGAGTAACCTCGTCTACTGAAACGCTCCCTGCCGCGGAGAGCAGGGTAGCTGCCCCTTGTGCGAGCTCTTTGAAACGCTCGCGTGTGCGTTCGTGCTTCTCAAGGCTAAAGACGTTCTGCCGTGCAAGGATCAGGGCGGATTCTGTGAGATCCGTCATTGTTCACGCCTCCTCGGAGGGAACCTGTTCGATGATGTCTTTGACAAGGCCGGGATGGCGGCAGAACGGTTCGGATTTCAGCAGGGCATCCGCCAGAGCGGTTCTATCGGCTAGGTCTGAGGGGAGTCCTGTCAGCAGCGATCGAAGCATGGCGAGTACTTCTTCCGTGTCAGGTTCTACCCGTTCCCGTTCCGGAGTCTGTTCAGTAACGTGATTGGCTATTTCCTGGACGATGAGCTCTCGAGGCAGCGTGGTTTCGATCAGTCGAAGTGCCCCTTCTATCGCTTTGTCAGAGGGGTTCGAAAATGCTGCCGCGACGAGTGGGTGTTCTCTATTGATGGAGTACTCGGACTGACCGAGTCTGCGGACCTGATGCCATACGGGCTCGACGCGACTGCGCTTACCGTTATTACGAGCGGGAGCACCTCGGTGGGTGAAGACCTTTTCGGATCTGGCTCGTGCATCTTCGGCAAGCTCGATCAACCTCGGTTCAAGCTGAACTGGAGGATGTACAGTCGACTTTCTCACGTCCACTGCCCAGGCGAGGTCGACTCCTGGAGGAATTTCAAGGGCTAGGCGGGCGAGTCGAGTCGGCGCCGACTTATGCATTCCAGCAAGTCCCAACCAGCTTCCGGCTACGACCAGCCGATCCCCTCTGTACACGTAGAATCCTTGGCGTGCGAGCATGCCGCCGGGGCCAGAAACCAGGGTTGCCTCTTTCTTCGTCAGCCTAGACGGATGAGGCAAAACAACTGGGTTAACTCGTATGGAGTGTCCGGAGGTCGCAAGCTCTTCAACCCCTCGATCCTGTGTAGCGGGGTGGCGTCTAAGGTATGGATCCAAAGGGGCGAGCACTTGGCGCCCTATTTGCAAATTGAGGCGCCCCGATGCTAGGAAGCGGTGAAAAGTGAGGGCGAGTTCGCGTCCAGCTTCCGAGACCCTTCGGGACAGTGTCCTGCCGTCTCCGAGCTTGTCCGTCTTCCTCCAGATGATTGCCGTACCCTGCCCAGTGAAGCTGATTTGATCAGCGATGCGGAGAACTTCAGGATCAGGCTGTGTGAGTACGAGCCATTCCTTGCGCTCTGCTATGTAGTCAATGTCCCAGGTCCTCGCCGCAAGTGAGCCGGCAGCGTTTCGGGACAGGACGGTGAGCATTCGTGCTTGAGAAAGGGATGCTGTCTTGAGCCCCAAGCCGAACCGGCCAAGGTCCCCGTCGGCTCGTTGGTGCCTTGGGTTGCGTGCAAACCTCATGGCCGCGTGGAGCTCAGGTTCGCTCATGCCGGTGCCGTCATCGACGATGGCCACCCAAGTCTGCCCAGGGTCTGAGCAGAATGAGATGTGTACGTTCTTGGCTCGCGCAGCGATGCTGTTGTCTACCAGGTCGGCCAATGCCGTCGGTAGGTCGTAGCCAAAGGCGCGCAGCGACTCGATGAGATCTTCGGCGTACGGATCGAGACGCTCTTCAGCACGTACACGTCCCTGCATGTGGTGTTCCGGTCCCCCCTCGGCGCGGTACTACTCGAGAGGTTAAGGGAAGTTGACGAAGGATGGGCAGGGTTGGCGCATCCCGAGCTTCGATGGGGTGCGCTGGCGACAACCGTGGGTGGTGTCTCAAGGACCGAGTCGTGTGTGGGAGCGCCGGCTGACTCGGAGGCCGGCGCCCTCAGATGGGCAAGGCCTTGAGGCCCAGCCTCATCCTCCTCAGGTCGATCACAGATCCCTGGTCGTCGGCGAAGACCCGGCCTCGCGATGTTGCGATGCCCACTGGGGGCCGCTCCCCGTCCGGCTCCATGCGTCCCTCGGGGTGTCAGTCGTCGATGTCAGACAGCAACGGACGGCTTGATAGGCCCCTGCCGCTCAGCCTGCTGAATAATGCGGCTGGCCAGGTCCATGAAGTTCGTGACCGAGGGCGCTTCAACGATCAGCAGTCTGTCCGCTCGGTCGCTGCCGTCTGCGAAGCCGCACCCGCTCTGGCGTAGCAGGGGAGTGAGCCAATGGACGGTAGGGCGCTCGGCAGCGAAGAAGATCACCGGACGGTCTGACCATGAGCGGTCTGAGTAGTGGCTACGGCAGCTCGCTGCGGTGAAGCAGCCGACCGATGTCAGGGCGTACGACAGCCCAGCCACGCCGAGTTCGAGAGCGTCAAGGGGTGACCCGTCCTCGGCATACTCATCCACGACTCGAACAAGTTCGCTGTCTGGGTGCTGTGCAGCGTAGCCGGCTGGCAGGTAGTCGAGTTCCCCCTCCTCCACTGCCTTAGCCATAGCCTCGAACTCGGCCTGAGTCCGGCTTGTCCGATCTACCAGGGTGACCAGGCGCCTTTCTTCTTGGATCATGCTGACCGCTTCCTCGTGGCTCACCTCCCCGATGGTCCAGACGCCGCGGAAGTAGCCGTAGCCCTCTTCGTCTACGTTCTCCTCGTCGGGCAAGCCCATGGCCAAAGCCGCGGGGAACGAGGGGTCGACGTCTATGTCAACGCTGGGGATCACGGGCAGCTCCTACTTGGTTGGGCAAGTCACGGAGCCGACCGCCCCAGCCACAGAGGTTTTCGCCCCCTCATGGCTGCGCCCGCCGTCCGGCCGGTGGCCTGGTGCGGGATCAGCGGGCCGTATGAACGCCAGCGCATCTGGCAGCGTCGGCCCGCATGCCGCTGCCACCACGATCCGGCCTCTTTCGGTGACACAAAGCGTCTTTGACCTGCACCGTTGGGGATCACCGTTCGTCCCCGTGCCCGTGTTGGAATGTGGCCGCTGCGTGCGGCGACGGACGGGCGACGACGTGCGGCCGGTGGCGGAGACATGGAGGCGGCGCGGCGGCGACCGGCCGGCGCCGCCGCGCTTGGCGCGGCCCTCGGGTCTTGATCCGACCTACCGGAAGTAGGCAATCGGGTGGAAAGGGGTGCGCGGTGGCCCCGTCGCGGGGCGTTGGGTCGAGCTGCTGTTGCGCCCTTCCCCTATTGAGGCCGGATCGTGGTGGCGGTGGCAGGCGGGCCCGGAGCGGCCGTTGACGCGCTTGACGGAGGATGCGGCGGTCGGGTTGGCGATGATCCAAGAGCGCTGTCGGTCGCCGGACGAGCGAGCGAAGCGAGCCTTGAACCCGTGGAGAAGGTTGTAACTCAGTAGGACTCAGGTGCTGGTTGACCTGTCCTGTCCTCTGGTTGCTGTGATCCTGCGTGCTTGTCCTGCTGCGCGCTGAAGTGCCTGGGCTACCTGGTCGGCGTCGTCGGCGTTCAGCAGGATCTCCTGTGTCCAGAGGATCGAGAGCCTGACGGTGCCGTCGTGCAGGTGTACGGCTACGTCGACTTCTGTGTCGTGGCCGGCTGCGTCCCGGATGCCGTCCAGGCCTAGGTCGCTGGCGAACGCGCTCATGCTCCGATACTCCACAGTGGGGCGTCGTACTGGCCCGGTCGGCTGTGGATGAGGAGCCGGCGTAGCTCGTCGCGCTGGGAGCCGCTGAGGTTCAAGGCCTCGGTGATGTGGCGGAACGTCGTGTGGGTGACTCCGCGGGCTCGAGTCTCACTCTGGAACTGGTCGAGTCGGGACAGTACGTCGTCGGGGTCCAGCTTCGTCGGTGGCCGTTCAGTGAGCCATGCTGCCTTGTTGCGCTCGTAGTCGATCTCCGAGAAGCCGCAGATCTCGCGGCTGTATGCCTCGGCCTCGTCCAGGGTGGCGGTCGTCATGATGGCGCGGGCCAGGCTGTTGCGGCTGACCGCGTCGTCCAGGTCGACTTCGTGGACCGTGGGTCCTTCGTCGGTGAGGGGGACGGGAAGGCCGGCGTCGCGTACCTCGCAGATGCCGCGGGCTCCTCGGGCTGTTGCGGCCAGCATGGCGGTGGCCTCTGAGGGGTGCCACTCCAGGATGCTGCCGATCGTCTCCACGTCCTCGGCCGTGAAGGTGTGGACGGGAGTGCCGAACAGAGGGCGCAGGTCGTCGGGGGAGATCTCACCGTCCAGTCCGGGGCCTGCGACCAGGAGCCGGATCGGCGCGTTGACCTGGCAGCAGGCGGCGAGAGTGAGGGCGTCGGCGA
This sequence comes from Streptomyces sp. NPDC013455, assembly GCF_040632975.1. NCBI lineage: Bacteria > Bacillati > Actinomycetota > Actinomycetes > Kitasatosporales > Streptomycetaceae > Streptomyces > Streptomyces sp. NPDC013455. Next base: position 49,598 of record NZ_JBEYCX010000019.1, read on the forward strand.
GTGGGCTCTTGAGGGTGGGTTCGTCGCCCTGAGCGAGGATGTCGCCGCCGACATCGAGCAGATCGATCGATGTCGGCGCCAGGTGGGACACCAGCTCTTCGAGCTGGCGAGTGATGCCCTCGGCGCCGTGGTGCGGGTCGAGCAGAGCCAGTGTGTGCGGGAGCTCCGTCGCGAGTCGGGGGAGTGTGGAGCCCGCCGGGGCGATCGGCTGGGCCTCGGCCGGCACCGACCAGACGGACTGAGTGACGGGTTCGAGTCCCGTGAAGCTGTCGGCTCCCCGTGGTCCCGGGAGGGGGTCGATCAGGAGGCGGTCCCACGCGTACGTGAGGATCACCGCCCGGTCCTCGTCGCCGTAGAGGGCGGCGTGAAGCATGGCGGCGGCGACTGCGTCGCCCCCTCCTCCTGCTGCGACGATCAACCGCGTCATGCGCTCAGAGTACGGGTTCACGGGTTGGCCACTCACCCTATAGTGGCCAAAGGCCATAGCCACTTGGACGAGGAAGGGAGGGGAGATGCCGCAGATCGAAGAGGCCCAGCCGAAGTATCTCCAGATCGCCCACTACATCCGTGACCAGATCCTTCGGGGTGACCTGCGACCGGGGGACGAGGTTCCCTCGGAACGGCAGCTCGCCGCGGACTGGAAGGTGTCCCGGCCCACGGCCGCGCGGTCGTTGGAGGCGCTGAGTCATCAGGGCCTGGTCGAGAAGCGTCAGGGCTCGGGGACGTACGTGCGCAGCCTCGAAGTGAACCGGCGTGCACGGGAGTTGTACGGGCGCGCCCGGCAGACCGGGAAGATCTACACGCCCGGAGAGTACGCGGTGATCACCTCGACCGGGTGGCTGGAGGCTCCGGACTACGTCGTCGAGGCGCTGGGGCTGGTGAAGGATCGCCGAGCCGTGCACCGCCGGCGGGTGACGAACAACCAGGACGGCCCGATCAACCTGTCCACTTCGTGGTTCGCTGCGGATGTCGGCCGGCGGGCACCCAGGCTCCTGGACCCCGAGCGGATCCAGGAAGGCACGCTCATGTACGTCGAGCGGATGACGGGGCGTCAAGGCAGTTACGCGGAAGACCGGATGTGCGCTCGTGCTGCCACGGATGAGGAGGCGGACGACCTGCGGTTGGAGCCGGGGTCCGCGGTCCTCATCGTCCATCACGTCGTCTTTGACCTCCAGGACCGTCCCCTGGAGTTCGCCGAAGCCACCTACCCGCCGCACCGCTGGGCGTTCGAGCAGGGCTACCCGCTCACCTGACGACGACTCGCCAGTTCCGGTGAACCGCTTGCACCTCTCAAGTGGCTAATGCCACTATCCAGGAAGTGGCTAAGGCCACTTGAGGAGAAGGGGGCACGACGTGACGAGTCGGCGGCCGGTACAGGGCGCGCGGTTAGCTTGCCGGGGGTGTCGGGGGCGTGGATGGAAGCGCGTCGGCTCCCGAACGGCGCTGGCGCTCTCCACGGCCAACGACCGCGACCGTGCCACGTCGAAGCGGCGCTGCCTCGACTGCGACGGCAGCGGCAAGGAGTGAGCACGCATGGCCTACACGATCGACCGCCACCCCTGTGAGGACTCGCCGCGGCTCGGAGCGATGACCTTGCATCCGGAGCCCGAGTCCGTCCCTCGCGCCCGGCGCTGGTTCCGGAAGTTCATCGCCCCGTACAACCCGGCCTGCTCGATCGACGACTGCACGCTGATGATCTCGGAACTGGTGACCAACGCCATCTGCTACGGGAAGTCGGATGACCCGTGGTTGGTGCGGGTCGAGTGGTACCGCGAGGGAACCTCGCTCCGCGTCGACGTGCACAACCCGGGTTTCCCGGCGAACGTGCGGCTGAGGCATCCGGAGGCGAACGACGCTCACGGACGGGGGCTGCTCCTGGTCGACTCCATCGCGGATTCCTGGCGCTCCGGGCCCAGCCACCTCGGCGGAACGGTCGTCTCCTTCGTGGTCGCTGATGCCTGGCCGGCGTGACGGGATAGCTCACCTCTCCTACTGTCACTGTGAAAGTGTCGCTAGGCTGGTTGACCAGTTGACTTGGCCAATCCCGACGGGCGGCGTTCATGGCGTATGAAGTGGAGCCACCGAAGTACGTGCGCCTCGCGCAGACGCTTCAGCAGCGCATCGAGGACGGCACGTACGCGCCCGGCACCCGCGTACCGAGTGAGAACCAGCTGGTGCAAGCATTCGGGATGTCCCGCCCGACCGTCGTCCGGGCGCTGGAGCTGCTGAAGCGGGACGGCTGGCTCGAGTCCCGGCAGGGGTACGGCACGATCGTCCGCGGTCGACCGGAAGTCGTCGAGCAGAAGGACCGGCGGGGGCGTGAGGCGCTGGAGCGCGATGAGACGCAGGGTGCGGGGCGGCTGATCGAAGTCGGGCGGGTACCTGTCCCGGCTCGGGTCGCCTCGGCGCTCGGCCTGCCGAAGAAGACCGAAGTCCTCATGCGTCGCTTCCTGGTCGAGGAGGACGGTGAAGCTGTCGAGCTGGTCTCGTCGTACTTCCCCGCCGGCCTGGTCGAGGGCACTGAGCTGGGGACCGACGAACCTCTAAGCGGAAGTGTCCGCGAACACCTCGAAACGCGGAAGAAGGTCCGCTTCGACCACGTGGTCGAGCGTGTGTCGGCCCGGCTGCCCGAAGCGAGTGAAGCCGAACTGCTGGATCTGCCGGACGGTATGCCCGTGCTGAGTGTCCTGGTCGTCGCCTGTGACGCCTCCGGCCGGTCCTTGCAGGTCGCTGACGTGCTCCTGCCTGCTGACCGGCAGGAACTCGAAGACACCTACCGCCTGAGCTGAGCCCCGTCCGGGAGTGAAACCCCGCGATAGCAGCTTGACAAGTCAACCTGGCATCTTTAGCTTCGAACTTGCTAAGTCAACTTGTCAGGTCGACGAGTTGTTCAACTCTCAGAAGGAGCAATCCCTGTGCGTGTAATCCGCGTTGACGCCTCGGCCGCCACGATCCTGCTCACCGAAGCTCCGGCGCCGAAGGTGCGCGACCGGCAGACCGGTGAGATCGCCAAGGACGCGATGACCGGTGAGGCGCTGATGACCGTCGGCGTCGTCTACATCGATGAGGGCGAGTCGTCGCTGATCCAGGTCACCGTCCCGGAGAGCGGCGTGACCGAGGGCCTGACGGTCGGTGCTCCGGTCTCGCTTCCGGGACTGGTGGCACGGCCTTGGCAGAGCGTCTTCAACGGCCGGGAGCGGCACGGCATCGCCTACCGGGCGACCGCCGTCGCTCCGGGTGCCTTCTCGATGGCTCAGGCGGGCTGACCGCCGTGACGGATCTGGTGATGTGGGCCGAGCTGGGCGGTTCGCTCGCTGCGATAGGCGGCGCCGCCTACGCCCGGCACGCCCACCCGGCGGCGTACTGGTCCGCGGTCGGGCTGCCGCTCTCGGTGGTCCGGCTGTTGGCCTCGTACTCCTCGACCATGGACGCCTGCGGCCTGACCGTCGAGCCGTCCCGATGGCGGGTGCTGGCCGTCCGGGCGACCACCCGCCGTGAGGTCCGGCCGGTGCCTCCTCGCCGGGGCGTCATCCGCCCGACCACGACAGGCCTGCGCATGCGGCTGCGGCTGGCTCCGGGCCAGGAGCCGGCGGACGTGGCGGCCTCCGCCGAACGCCTCCGGCACGCCTGGGGCGTCCATGCCGTCCACGTGCGGGACGTCAAGCCGGGCGTTGTCGAGCTGCGGCTCGTCGGCTTCGACGTGCTGCGGAAGGTGCGGATGCCCCGGCGGCTGGACGAAGGTCCGCTTCGGGTTCCGGTGGCGTTACGGGAGGACGCGACCGCGTTCGTACGGGACTACCAGTCTGTGCCGCATGAGCTGGTGCTCGGCGCCACGCTCTCGGGTAAGTCCATGTACCTGCGGAACCTGCTGACCGGGCTCGCTGTTCAGCCGGTGGCCCTGGTCGGGATCGACTGCAAGCGCGGGGTCGAGCTGGCGCCTTTCGCACCTCGGCTCTCCGCCCTGGCGACCGACCCGGACCAGGCGGCCGAGCTGCTTCCCGCGCTCGTGAAGGAAATGGAGGACCGGTACGACCTGATCAAGGCCCGGCAGGGCATCGCGCCCGGCACTCCGGAAGAGTTGATCACCTCGGACGTCTGGGGACTTCCGGAGGACGAACGCCCGGCCCCGATCGTGCTGTTCATCGACGAGGTGGCTGAACTCTTCCTCGTCGCCACGCGGAAGGAGGAGGAGCGGCGGGACGAGATGGTCACCCAGCTCATCCGGCTCGCCCAACTCGGCCGGGCCGCCGGTATCTACCTCGAAGTCTGCGGACAGCGCTTCGGCTCCGAACTGGGCAAGGGCGCGACCATGCTCCGCGCTCAGCTCACCGGCCGCGTCTGCCACCGCGTGAACGACGAAGCCTCGGCCAAGATGGCACTCGGCGACATCGCCCCTGAGGCCGTCTTCGCGGCCTGCGCCATCGCCCCCGAGCTGCCCGGCCTGGCCGTCGTCGGCGACACCTCCGGCGGCTGGTCCCGCATCCGCACCCCCTACCTCTCCCTCGCCGACGCCGCGGCCACCTGCCGCGCCACGGCGGACCTCGCCCCCGACGTACCGGCGCTCCACCCCTTCCGGCCGTACGTCCCGCCGATGCCGGTGGAGGCGTCCGGGCCCGTAGCCACGGCCCGCCCGGTCACCGAGTAAGCGCACCCACCCATGGCCGGCACGGCCGTTCCGTGCCACGTCCCTACCCCTCCATGCCTGGAACCGGAAGGAGCTGCGCCGTGCGTGCCCTGTCCGTCCGCATCGACGCCGTACTCGTCCAAGCGCTGATCGCTGCCGCGCTGTCCTTCGCCCACCTGCACGACCTGGCGCTGGCCGCTGGACAGGACGGTTGGAAGGCCTGGGCCTACCCGGTCTCCGTCGACCTGCTGTTGGTCGCTGCCTGGCGGCGGCTGCGCTCCGGTGAGGCGAAAACGGCCGGGTGGTGCTGGTTCCTCGTCGCCCTGACCGCATCGCTCGGCGCCAACGTCGCCACGGCCGGACTCCTCGACCTCGACGACGTGCCGGACTGGCTGCGCATCCTCGTCGCCGGATGGCCCGCAATCGCCTTCCTGGGCGGAACGCTGCTCACCCACGGAGCAACCGCGGACGCCTCGACGGGGGAACGCGAGTCGGCCCCGGAGCCCAGCGCGCCCGAAGCGCCCGCATCTGCACCTGAGTTGCCCGCTGCGGAGCCGGAACTGGCTCCGCCCTCCACGCCCCCGGTCCCGCCGGCGCTCGTCACGCTCGCGCGCAAGGTCGCCGACGAACACCGCGCCCGCACCGGAACGCCCATCGACACCTCGACCCTTCGCGCCCGGCTCGGCGTCCCGCTGCCGCTGGCCGAAGCCATCTCCGCCCACCTGACCTGACCCGGAGGACTTTCCCCCGTGCGCCCGTCCACGCTCCGCGCGCTGAAGCGCGCCGCCGAGCTGACCCGACAGAACCGCCTCACCGAAGCCGTGCTCATCGCCGAGCCCGTGATCCTCGCCGCCGACGAGTACGAGGGCGACGAGATCTTGCGCTGGCTGGCCGACCACGTCACCGACTTCACCGGCGAAGCCCCGAAGGAGCCCCGCTGATGACCGCCAACCGCCGCTTCCGCAACGTCGCCCGCATCGGCCCCGTCCAGGTCGCCACCTACTACGACGGCCGGGGCCGCGAGAAGCACACCGCCGCATGCACGGCTCCGCGCTGCGGCTCCGCCACGGACTACGACAGCCGCGCCGCGGCCGAGCTGGCCGCCCGTACCCACCGCTGCGCCGTCCGCTGAGGGGATCCCGTGACCGTTTCGCTGCCGCTCGTCTTCGTCCTGGGCGTCATCGCCTGGGCCGCGATCAAGTTCCTCGGCGTCCGGCTCTGGGTCGCCGTAGTGATGTTCGGCTTCTGGCTCTCGCACACCTTCCTCGCCCCCGCCATCGAGTCCGGCACCCGTTCCGGGGTCGGCGTCGTCAACGGCACCCACGAGTGACAAGGAGATCCACCGTGCTCCGCCCCAAACTGCCCGACATTCCGACTCCGCCGACGACCACCGTCACGCCTCAGCACACGCAGGCTCCGGCCTCCTCGGCCGGCCGCCCGGTCGCCCCGTACGTGGGCGTCGGTGTCGGCGCGGTCACCGCCGTGATCGTCGTCGGGATCGTGCTCACCGCGCTCCTGGCGGCGGTCGCCGTCTCAGCCGTGTCCGTGGCCATCGCCGCCGTGGTCCTGCGCTCCCTCCTCAGCAGCGCGCACAAGCGCTGACCGGCCGCCGGGGCGGCAAACGCCGCCAAGCATCCCGCCGCCCCGGGGCCGTCCTTCCCGACCGTCGCAACAGCCGAAAGGAACTCCCATCATCACCCGGCAGACTCCGCCCCCGCTGGCGGACTCTCCATGCTGGCCTCCCTCGGCACCATGCCCGAGCTGGCCCACCAACTGTCCGGCCTGGGCGGCTGCACCCACCCCGTACGCCTCGACGGCCACCGCACCGAATGCGCCGTGGACCGGACGACCGGCGAGATCGGCCGCGTCCTGCACCACCTGGACTCCTCGACCCTGCCTGCCGGTCAGCTCCTCGTCCGCTGCAACAACCGCCGCGCCACCCGGTGCGCGGCCTGCGCCGAGACCTACCGTCGCGACACCTACCACCTGATCACCGCCGGACTCCGCGGCGGCAAGGGCACGCCCGAACGGGTCGCCACCCACCCGCGCGTCTTCGCCACCTTTACCGCCCCGAGCTTCGGCCCGGTCCATAACCGCCCCTCCGGCGGTCGGAATCGCCGATGCGGCATCCGACATGAGGAAGATGACCCCGTTCTGGGGACACCCCTCGACCCGGAGTCCTACGACTACGAAGCGGCCGTGCTGTGGAACGCCCACGCGGGGGCGCTGTGGCGGCGGTTCTCGATCTACCTCCGCCGTGAGGTCGCCAAGCGAGCCGGCCTCACTCAGCGGGCCTTCCGGCACCATGCTCGGATCTCCTTCGCGAAGGTGGCCGAGTACCAGAAGCGGGGCGCCGTCCACTTCCACGCAGTGATTCGCCTCGACGGCCCGGGGGGCGGAGGTTCCGCACCTCCTGCCTGGGCCACGGCCGAGCTGTTGTCTGATGCCATCCAGGCAGCTGCCACCACTGCACGAGTCGACGGACCGGTGATCGACGAGCGGGCCCACACGTTCGTCTTCGGCCGACAGCTCGACATCCGCACGATCCGCTCCGCCGACTTCGACGACGGCCAAGAGCTGACCGAACGGGCCGTAGCGGCGTACATCGCCAAGTACGCCACCAAGGGAGCCGAGACAGCGACCGGCACCCTGGACCGGCCGGTTCGCTTCCTCGCCGAGCTGGCCCAGGCACGGATCAGCAAACACGCCCGGCGCATGATCCGCACCGCCTGGACCCTGGGCACCCGTCCCGAGCTGGCAGACCTCCGCTTACGTGCCTGGGCCCACATGCTCGGCTTCCGCGGCCACTTCTCCACCAAGTCTCGCCGCTACTCCACCACCCTCGGTGCCCTCCGCGACGCTCGCGCCGCCTGGCGCCGTGCCCAAGCCGCTCCGCCCGTCCCGCAGGACGGCGAAACCACGCTCGTCCTCGTGCACTGGGTCTTCGCCGGTACCGGCCTGTCCCGCGCCGAAGCCTGGCTTGCCGCATCCCTCGAACCCGCCCCCGGAATGGAAGGAGAGCCGACGTGGACGCCCGCCGCGACGAACTGATGACTGTTCGCCAAGTCCTGGACGAGCTGGGCGGCGTTTCTCGACGGACGTTCTACCGCTGGCGCGAGCTGGGGCAGGGGCCGGCCGCATTCAAGCTCCCCAACGGTAAGCTTCGGGTTTGGCGCAGTGATTTCACCTCGTGGCTCCGGCAGTTGGAGGAGGCGGCGTGAAGTCTCTCGACGTCAAGGTCTGGGGCGTACGCAAGCGGGACACCAAAACGCCTTCGTACGGTGTCCGCTGGTCCGTCGCGGGCAACGTCTTCTCTGACTCGTTCCGTACCAAGGCGCTCGCTGATCACTACCGAGCGAAGCTCTTGAGTGCTATGCGGGGCGGCGAAGAGTTCGACACGGAGACTGGTCTTCCAGCCTCGATGGAAGAGAAGAAGTCGCCATTGTCCTGGTACGACTTCGCCCTCAGGTATCTCGCAATGAAGTGGCCGCACGCTGCACCCAATACGCGAGACGGCATCAACGAATCTCTGACCAGCGTGACCATGGAACTGCTGGCGGAGCGCGTAGGGCGACCGTCCGACGAGGAGATCCGCAAGGCCTTACGCAACTGGGCCTTCGTGCTGCCAGGGCCCGACGACCGGGAAGTCCCGGACAACGTCCGGAACGTTCTGCACTGGGTGGCGAAGGCTTCCCGGCCGCTCGCGGACCTCGCTGAACCGGCAACGACCCGTGCGGTGCTCGACGGGCTGAAGCTCAAGCTCGACGGCACCGCGGCAGCTGCCGAGACCGTGCGGCGGAAGCGGCGGACCCTCGTCAACGCTGCGAACTACGCGGTCGACCTGGGTGAGCTCCGAGAGAATCCGATCACGGCGGTTCGCTGGCAGAAGCCCAAGGTCTCGAACCAGGTCGATCCGCGCGTTGTCGCCAACCCGGAACAGGCCCGCAACCTCCTGGCGGCGGTGTCCTACGTGGGCGGCTACCGGCGTGCTCGCGGCCGGCGTCTCGTCGGGCTGTTCGCGGCGATGTACTTCGGTGGCCTCCGGCCCGCTGAGGCGGTTGGCCTGGCCGAGACTGACCTTGTCCTCCCTGAGCAGGGCTGGGGATCGGCGCTGCTCCACCGGACCCGCCCTTCGGTCGGCAAGCAGTGGACGGACTCGGGGGAGACCCACGACGACCGCGGGCTCAAGAATCGACCGACTGAGGACGTTCGGCGAGTGCCCATCCCGCCCCAGCTCGTCGCCGTGCTGCGCGAGCACCTGGCCACGTTCGGCACGGCGGAAGACGGGCGGCTCTTCTTCAGTGAGAAGGGCTCGGTCGTCCCGTCCTCGACCTACTACCGCGTGTGGCAGGAGGCCCGGCTCCTGGCGCTCCCGCCGGCCGTCGCCGCCTCGCCGCTCGCGAGCAGGCCGTACGACCTTCGACACTCGGCGCTGTCGACGTGGCTCAATGCGGGGGTGGATCCGACCGAAGTTGCCGAGCGTGCCGGCAACAGCGTTGAGGTCCTGCTGACCCGCTACGCGAAGTGCCTTGACGGACGTCAGGATGTCGCCAACCGGCGTATCGAGGACCTGCTCCGCGAGTACGAGTGAGACAACCTGCACCGACACTGAGGCCTCAGGCATACCGCTTGGGGCCTCCCTCGTTTCGGCCGTACCTGCATCGATGCTTCGCTTCGTAACGGGCAAGTTGAGACGTGCGGCCTGCCCTGCGCTCTTGTGGCCTCATCTCGCTTGCTGCTGGCATGTCGGCAACGTCATTGCCGGAGCACAGGGGGGCCTTGTGGAGCTGCACGTCACGCGCTGGAAGCGGTACGGGCGTGATCGTCTGTACGCCAACCTGCCTGATGGGGCCGCGGTTGGTTGGGCGGACGTCACGACGGGGGACATCACGGTTTTGCGGGCTGAGTGTCGCGACGACGTCATCGCCGTGCTCACGAAGCACTTACAGAACCTCACCGGGCCTGTCCCGCCAGGCAGGGCGCCGGATGGTCAGGCGCGTCCGATGCTGCCGCCTCTGACGCCGGCCGATGACCTGGCCGTCAATACTGCCGGGCAGTCCTTGCATGATCTGCTCGCCGAATCCGGCCCGGGGCTTATGGAGCGAGTCGTCTCACGGCTTTTGCGGCGGCCCACTGAGTGGGACTCCTGGCGAAAGGGATTAGCGGGGGAGCGCCGAGTGGGAGCCGAGCTGAACCGCTTAGGGCGTTACGGCTGGCGTGTCCTGCACTCCGTCCCCTTGGCCAACAAAGTGGATATCGATCACTTACTGATCGGGCCTGGTGGAGTGTTCAGCATCAATACGAAGCACCACCACAAGAGGGTCGTATGGGTCGGGGACGATTCCGTGAAAGTCGATCACGGGAAACCGGCGCCCTACGCACGCAAGAGCCGGGCGGAGGCCAAGCGGGTCGACCGAGTGCTTGAGCGCTATTGCGGCTTCCCGGTACCGGTGGAGCCGGTGCTCGTCTTCGTCGGTGTCGCCGAGTTGAAGGTGGTCGCTACGCAGCTCGATGTCCGGGTGTACCAGGAGCGCCAGGTATCGGCACTCGCTCCCCTCTCAGGCGTTCTCACGGCCGACCAGGTGGAGCAGGTGTACGGCGTCGCTCGCCATCGCCAGGCTTGGAGTGTGGCCTGAGCCGGCGTGTCTCAGCGCCGTGCCGGCCTTCCCTGCGGGGCCTGTGGGTGGCTTCCAGGGTGTGACCGTCGTCGGGGCGGGATGCCCTGTCAGTGCCGTCTCTTACGCTCCGCTCTTGAACAAGCTGTTCGAGTGGAGAGGGGACGCGGATGGGTGGCAACGCATGGACTCATACGGGCCCGTATCAGCGTGATCTGGCGGCCGCGTTCCGGCAGGAGCAGGAAGGCGAGCTGGCACGGGACAACCACGGCTTCGAGGGGCGGTCCGTCGAGGAACTGTGGCGCGACCCGGAGTGGCATGAGTACATCTTCACCGGCGGCACGGGCTCCGTGTTGGACTTCCCTTGCATGATCGAGGCCGCGGACACCGATGACGGTCCGTTCATGCGGCCGCTGACCGATGACGAGGTGCGCGCGTGGGCTCCTCACGGCCGGCCCACTTACGAGGAGTGGGATGCCGCGGTCGACTCCGAGCAGTTGGACTTTCCGGACCGCGCCCAAGGGAACTGCACAGTGCTCTACCGCGACGGTAGGCCCGCGCAGATCGCCTACTGGGGCGTCACCGCCGACTAGGGGGAGTGGGCACCGCCTTGCGATGTGGCCCCCGCACTTGTCCCGGGTCCGGGGCCACCTCTTTTTGCGGGGCTCACCTGGGAGAACGCTTCAAGATCCCGTCCACGCCTCGTCCACAGACCCCGACATACGGCCGCTCCGGGCGGCACATGCCTGCACATACGCGAAGACCCCGGCCTCAGCGTTTCCGCTGGTGACGGGGTCTTTGGGCACCAAATCCAAGGTGCCCCCGGCAGGATTCGAACCTGCGCACACGGCTCCGGAGGCCGTTGCTCTATCCCCTGAGCTACGGGGGCGTGTCGGGCGCTGAGCTCTCGCTTGCGGCGACGGGTAGAACACTAGCAGGTCCGGCGGGGTGATCAGGAACCCGTTTCCCCAGGGTGGGGTGGGCGGGTCCCCTGGAGGGGGTGGAAGTGGGGAAAACCCGGACGCGGTGGCCGGTCCGGACCTACTCTCGACTTGTGCCAGGCGCCTCGGGCCGGGTGCTTGTTGTCGACGACAACAAGGTCATCCGGCAGCTGATCAGGGTCAACCTCGAGCTGGAAGGGCTCGAGGTCGTGACCGCGGCCGACGGTGCCGAGTGTCTGGACGTAGTGCATGAGGTGCGGCCCGACGTCGTGACGCTCGACGTCGTCATGCCTCGGCTGGACGGGCTGCGCACCGCCGCCCGGCTCCGGGCCGATCCCCGCACCCGCGACGTGCCCCTCGCCATCATCAGCGCCTGTACGCAGTACGAGGTCGAAAGCGGCCTCGACGTCGGCGTCGACGCCTTCCTCGCCAAGCCCTTCGAACCCTCCGAGCTCGTCCGGCTCGTCAAAGACCTCATCCACCGCAAAACCGGGCACGGTGAGCCCGGTGAGAACGGTGAGAGCGGCGGGCCTCGGGGCGCGGCCGGCGGGGGAGACGGCCTGGCCGATCGGGGCGGGGACGGCGGCGGGGGTGGGGCTGACGGTGAGAGCGACGGTGACGGTGTCTCCGACGGTGTGCCGCGAGGGATGTCCTTCGGCGGCTAGCGTCGGCCGGCTGTGTGGGCGGAGGCTCCAGCTCCTTCGGCATCCTGCGGCCACGGCAGCGCGTGCACTGCTGCGTACGACGCCCGAGCAGCGTCCGTTGTTGTGGCGGCCCCGGCAGCGTCCACCGCGTACGGCGGCCACGGCAGCGTCCACCGCGTACGGCGGCCACGGCAGCGCCCACTGCATGCGGAGGCCCGACAGCGTCCACTGCATGCGGAGGCACAGCAGCGTGCACGGCACACGGCGGCCGCAACAGCGTGCACGGGCCAGGCGGAGGCCGAGGGGGCGTGCGGTCAGTGGAGGCCGTAGCGGTGCACGCGGTGAGTGGAGGCTCGTGCGGCGTATTCAGGGGGCCGAGGTCCGCGGGGGGTGTTCGGCGGGCTGACGTCCGCGGGGCGTATTCGGTGGGCTGACGTCCGCGGGGCGCGTTCGGCAGGGGCAGGCAGGGGACGTGACGGCGGGTGCGGTCGGGGCGTACCAGTGGCAGTCGGGGCCTGCTGCGAGCGGTTGGGAATAACCGGCTCGCATGCCCACCCCCCTCCTCCCCTACGCTTGTCCCGTGACCCCCGCAGAGCTCTCCCGCACCGTGTTGTACGCGGTGCGTCGCGCTGTCGACGCGGGGGAGCTGAGTGTGACCGTGCCCGAGCGGGCCGTGGTGACCGAGCCGGGGCCCGGCGGGTGCGGTGACTTCGCCACCACCATCGCCTTGCAGCTCGCCCGCCCGTCCGGGCTGCCCCCGCAGCGGGTGGCCGAGATCCTGCGGACCCGGCTCGCCGCCGCCGACGGCATCCGGGACGTCGTCGTCACCGGCCCCGGGTTCCTCAACATCAGCCTCCACGAGCAGGCCGACCCCGTCACCGGGCTCGTGCGCGAGATCCTCGCCCAGGGCGCCCGGTACGGCCACGGTGACTCCCTCGCCGGTCAGGTCGTCGCCCTGCGCGTGCCGTACGAGGTGCGGGCCGAGGTCGTGGCCGACGCCGTCGTACGCATCGTGGGGACCCAGGGCGGGCGGGCCACCGTCGAACACGGCGAGCCCGTCAACCTGCGGCCCGTGCCGGCGCCCGAGGACCCCGCGCCGCTCGGACCCGACGCCGCCCAGTGGGCCCTCCTCCACCCCGCCCCGCACGACCGGCCCCGGATCACCGCCGACCACCTCGTCCAGCGCGAGGGCAATCCGCTCTTCCGGGTGCGGTACGCCCACGCCCGCGTCCGGTCCCTCAGCCGCAACGCCGCCCGCCTCGGTTTCACCGCCGAGCCCGGCCCGGTGGGCCTGAGCGCGGACCCCGGCCTCCTCCCGGCCTCCGTGGCGCACCGCAGCGCCGCAGCCGCCTCCGCCACCCCGGCCGTGACGAACCCCGGCCCGGCCGCGCCCCCGGTGGCGGACGGTTCCGCCCCCGCACAAGCCGCCGTAGGCTCCACCGCCCAGGCCGCCGTAGCCTCCCCCGCCCAGGGCTCCGCCGCCCAGGCCGCCGTAGCCTCCCCCGCCCAGGGCTCCGCCGCCCAGGCCGCCGTAGCCTCCCCCGCCCAGGGCTCCGCCGCCCAGCGCTCCGCCGAACCCACTCCCGCGACCGCCGCCGTGACCCCGGGCCCCGCCGCAGCCCCCGCCACCCCCGGCCCCGCCGCAGCCCCCCGACCCCGCACAGCCACCCCCACCCCCACCCCCACGACCTCCCACCCGCACCCCCACCCGCACCCCCACCCAAGCCCCCACCCAAGCCCCCACCCCAGCCCCCACCCCCACCCCGCCATCCGGGCCCTGCTCACCCCCCTCGCCGATCACCCCCGGATCCTCGCCGCGGCCGCCACCCACCGTGCCCCGGACCGGCTTGCCCGGCATCTCGTCACCGTCGCCGATGCCGTGCTGCCCCTGTTGCCTTCCGTGCTTCCCCGTGGCGAGGAGAAACCCTCGGCCGCCCACCGTGCCCGGCTGGCGCTTGCCGAAGCCGCCGGGACGGTGCTGGCCGGTGGCCTGTCCCTGCTCGGCATCGACGCACCCGAACATCTCTGAGGCGCCCGAGAGCAGCCCGCGTCCCGGAGAGAGACAGAGAGTCTGAGAGTCATGAGCCGTTCCGCCCATCCCGCCGGGCCCCGTCACGCCGACGTTCTTCCCGAGGGGCACTACTCCGCGCCGCCCGCCGACCTCAACGCGCTGGACCAGAAGGTCTGGGCGCAGACGGTCACGCGCGACGCCGACGGTGAGCTCACGGTCGGCGGGATCTCCGTCACCCGGCTCGCCGAGGAGTTCGGCACCCCCGCCTACATCCTCGACGAGGCCGACTTCCGGGCCCGGGCGCGTGCCTGGCGCACCGCCTTCGGCCCGGACGCCGACGTGTTCTACGCCGGGAAGGCGTTCCTCTCACGGGCCGTCGTGCGCTGGCTGAACGAGGAGGGGCTCAACCTGGACGTGTGCTCGGGCGGGGAGCTCGCCACCGCCCTGAGCGCCGGGATGCCCGCCGAGCGCATCGCCTTCCACGGGAACAACAAGTCCGTCGCCGAGATCACCCGCGCCGTGGAGGCCGGTGTCGGGCGGATCGTGCTCGACTCCTTCCAGGAGATCGTGCGGGTCGCCCACGTGGCGGCGTCCCTGGGGAAGCGGCAGAAGGTCCAGATCCGGATCACCGTCGGTGTGGAGGCGCACACCCACGAGTTCATCGCCACGGCCCACGAGGACCAGAAGTTCGGGATCCCGCTCGCCGGCGGGCAGGCCGCCGAGGCCGTACGGCGGGCCCTCCAGCTCGACGGGCTGGAGCTGATCGGCATCCACAGCCACATCGGGTCGCAGATCTTCGACATGTCCGGGTTCGAGGTCGCCGCCCACCGGGTGGTCGGGCTGCTCCGGGACATCCGCGACGAGCACGGGGTCGAGCTGCCCGAGATCGACCTCGGCGGCGGGCTCGGCATCGCGTACACGAGCGCCGACGACCCCCGCGAGCCGCACGAGATCGCCAAGGCGCTCACCGAGATCGTCACCCGCGAGTGCGAGGCCGCCAGGCTGCGCACCCCGAGGATCTCCGTCGAGCCGGGGCGGGCCATCGTCGGACCCACCGCCTTCACGCTCTACGAGGTCGGCACGGTCAAGCCGCTGGACGGGCTGCGGACGTACGTCTCCGTCGACGGCGGCATGTCGGACAACATCCGCACCGCGCTGTACGACGCCGAGTACAGCGTCGCCCTCGTCTCGCGGACGAGTGACGCCGAGCCGATGCTCGCCCGGGTCGTCGGCAAGCACTGCGAGAGCGGGGACATCGTGGTCAAGGACGCGTTCCTGCCCGCGGACCTCGCCCCCGGCGACCTGATCGCCGTGCCGGCCACCGGCGCGTACTGCCGGTCCATGGCCAGCAACTACAACCACGTGCTGCGGCCGCCGGTCGTCGCCGTGCGGGACGGTGCGGCCCGGGTCATCGTCCGGCGGGAGACGGAGGAGGACCTCCTCCGCCTCGACGTCGGGTGACCGCGGCCCCGCCGGAAGCCCGGGGAGCCGGTGACCCCGGCGGCACCAGGAGCCCCGGGGGGCCGGTGACCCCGGCGGCACCAGGAGCCCCGGGGAGCCGGTGACCCCGGCGGCATCGGAAGCCCGGGGGGCCGGTGACCTCGGTGCGGAAGCCCGCGGGGGCGGAAGATCTGCGGTCAGCCGCCCCCGTGAAAATGAAATAGATGTCTCACGATCCGGACGAAGGGTAGAAACTCCCGTCCGGTGAGTGAGACTGGTCCAACCGTAGACGGTATGAGGAAACGAGGTCGGATGATGCGTACGCGTCCGCTGAAAGTGGCGCTGCTGGGCTGTGGAGTGGTCGGCTCAGAGGTGGCGCGCATCATGACGACGCACGCCGACGACCTCGCCGCCCGGATCGGCGCCCCGGTGGAGCTGGCGGGGGTCGCCGTGCGGCGCCCGGGCAAGGTGCGCGAGGGCATCGATCCGAGCCTCGTCACCACCGACGCCACCGCGCTCGTCAAACGCGGCGACATCGACGTGGTGGTCGAGGTCATCGGCGGGATCGAGCCCGCCCGGTCCCTGATCACGACCGCGATCGAGCACGGGGCGTCGGTGGTGTCCGC
Organism: Streptomyces sp. NPDC013455; assembly: GCF_040632975.1. Lineage (NCBI taxonomy): Bacteria > Bacillati > Actinomycetota > Actinomycetes > Kitasatosporales > Streptomycetaceae > Streptomyces > Streptomyces sp. NPDC013455. The sequence continues at coordinate 65,499 of NZ_JBEYCX010000019.1, forward strand.
CAACAAGGCCCTGCTCGCCCAGGACGGGGCCGCCCTGCACGCCGCCGCCGGGGAGCACGGCCGGGACCTCTACTACGAGGCCGCCGTCGCCGGCGCCATCCCGCTGATCCGCCCGCTGCGCGAGTCGCTCGCCGGGGACAAGGTCAACCGGGTGCTCGGCATCGTCAACGGCACGACCAACTTCATCCTCGACAAGATGGACTCCACGGGCGCCGGCTACCAGGAGGCGCTGGACGAGGCCACCGCCCTCGGGTACGCCGAGGCCGACCCGACCGCCGACGTCGAGGGCTTCGACGCCGCCGCCAAGGCCGCGATCCTCGCCGGCATCGCCTTCCACACGCGCGTACGCCTGGACGACGTCTACCGCGAGGGCATGACCGAGGTCACGGCCGCCGACTTCCGCTCCGCCAAGGAGATGGGCTGCACCATCAAGCTGCTCGCCATCTGCGAGCGGTCGAAGGACGGGGCGTCGGTCACCGCGCGCGTGCATCCCGCGATGATCCCGCTCAGCCACCCGCTCGCCTCCGTGCGCGGCGCCTACAACGCCGTCTTCGTGGAGTCCGACGCGGCCGGACAGCTGATGTTCTACGGCCCCGGCGCCGGCGGTTCGCCCACCGCCTCCGCCGTCCTCGGCGACCTCGTCGCCGTCTGCCGCAACCGGCTGAACGGCACCACCGGGCCAGGCGAGTCCGCGTACGCCGACCTCACCGTCTCCTCGATGGGCGAGGTCGTCACGCGCTACCACATCAGCCTCGACGTCGCGGACAAGCCGGGCGTGCTCGCCCAGGTCGCGACCGTGTTCGCCGAGCACGGGGTGTCGATCGACACCGTCCGCCAGCAGGGCAAGGACGGCGAGGCCTCCCTCGTCGTCGTCACCCACCGGGCCTCCGACGCCTCCCTCACCGGGACCGTCGAGGCACTGCGCAAGCTCGACACCGTGCGGGGTGTCGCCAGCATCATGCGGGTTGAAGGAGAGTAACCAGCAATGACCCACCAGTGGCGCGGAATCATCGAGGAGTACCGGGACAGGCTGCCGGTATCCGACAGCACGCCGGTCGTGACGCTCCGCGAGGGCGGCACGCCGCTCGTGCCCGCGCAGGTGCTCTCCGAGCGCACGGGCTGCGAGGTCCACCTCAAGGTGGAGGGCGCGAACCCCACCGGGTCCTTCAAGGACCGCGGCATGACCATGGCCATCTCCAAGGCGAAGGAGGAGGGTGCCAAGGCCGTCATCTGCGCCTCCACCGGCAACACCTCCGCCTCCGCCGCCGCCTACGCCGTCCGCGCGGGCATGGTCTCGGCCGTGCTCGTGCCGCAGGGCAAGATCGCCCTCGGCAAGATGGGCCAGGCCCTCGTGCACGGCGCGAAGATCCTCCAGGTCGACGGCAACTTCGACGACTGCCTCACCCTCGCGCGGGAACTGAGCGAGAACTACCCGGTGGCGCTGGTCAATTCGGTCAATCCGGTGCGTATCGAGGGCCAGAAGACGGCCGCCTTCGAGATCGTGGACATGCTCGGCGACGCGCCCGACATCCACGTCCTCCCGGTCGGCAACGCGGGCAACATCACCGCCTACTGGAAGGGCTACACGGAGTACGCCGCCGACGGCATCGCCGCGAAGACCCCGCGCATGTGGGGCTTCCAGGCCTCCGGCAGCGCCCCGATCGTGCGCGGCGAGGTCGTGAAGGACCCGTCGACCATCGCCACCGCCATCCGCATCGGCAACCCCGCCTCCTGGCAGTACGCGCTGGCCGCGCGGGACGAGTCCGGCGGGTTCATCGACGAGGTGACGGACCGTGAAATCCTCCGCGCCTACCGCCTGTTGGCCGCGCAGGAGGGCGTCTTCGTGGAGCCCGCCTCCGCCGCCTCGGTGGCCGGTCTGCTCAAGGCCGCCGAGCAGGGCAAGGTGGACCCGGGCCAGCGCATCGTGTGCACCGTCACCGGCAACGGCCTGAAGGACCCCGACTGGGCCGTCGCCGGTGCCCCGCAGCCGGTCACCGTCCCGGTCGAGGCGGCCGGCGCCGCCGAGCGCCTGGGCCTCGCCTGAGCGCCCCGGGGCCGCGAAATCCCTGACAGGGGGCACAGGGGGCTTACGACACGCATCGTGCGCCTCCTGTGCGCCCTATGTCGCCACAGAACCTTCCTTCGATAGGCTGTATCGAACCCGCCTGCCGCATATGCCCTCGCGCATGGCACGGCGCCGCGCCGTCTCCGCGGCCCGACGGGTCCTCGTACGTCATCGGATGTCCACCGAACATCGGTCGAGTGTCCACCGAGCCCCTCGATGCCATTCGACCGTCACGCAGCTCAAGGAGTGTCTTCGAGCGATGGCCGGTCCAGCGTTCCGCGCCGCCGCCGTCCGGGTGCGCGTTCCCGCCACCAGCGCCAATCTCGGCCCGGGCTTCGACGCCCTGGGCCTCGCGCTGGGGCTCTACGACGACGTCGTGGTCCGGGTGGCCGACTCCGGGCTGCACATCGACATCGCGGGTGAGGGCAGCGAGACCCTGCCGCGCGACGAGAGCCACCTCCTCGTACGGTCCCTGCGCACCGCCTTCGACCTGCTGGGCGGGCAGCCCCGGGGCCTGGAGATCGTCTGCGCCAACCGCATCCCGCACGGCCGGGGCCTCGGCTCCTCCTCCGCCGCCATCTGCGCCGGCATCGTCGCCGCCCGCGCGGTGACCATAGGCGGTGAGGCCCGCCTGGACGACGCCGCGCTGCTGGAGCTGGCCACCGAGATCGAGGGCCACCCGGACAACGTGGCCGCCTGTCTGCTCGGCGGCTTCACCCTGTCCTGGATGGAGGCCGGCACCGCCCGGGCCATCAGGATGGAGCCGAACGATTCCATCGTTCCGGTGGTTTTCGTGCCCGGGAAGCCGGTTCTGACCGAGACCGCGCGCGGCCTGCTCCCGCGCACCGTGCCGCACGTCGACGCCGCCGCCAACGCGGGCCGCGCCGCCCTGCTCGTGGAGGCCCTGACCAGGCGCCCCGAGCTGCTGCTGCCCGCCACCGAGGACCGGCTCCACCAGGAGTACCGCGCCCCGGCCATGCCGGAGAGCGCCGCGCTGGTGGAGCGGCTGCGGGCCGACGGCGTCCCGGCCGTGATCTCGGGTGCCGGGCCCACCGTCATGGCGCTCGCCGACGCCGGCTCCGCCGACAAGGTGGAAGCCCTGGCCGGCGCCGACTGGGCCGCCAACCGGCTGCGCCTGGACGCGCAGGGAGCGAGCGTGCTGCCGCTTGCGACCTGACACGCGGTTGCCGGATTTCGAGAGGGGGAATGTTTGTTGGATCCGGTAGTGTTAATCTCAAGTCTGCACCCGACCCCACCATGGCGAGGTGCCTCGTGTCCCCGTCCGGGACAGACATTCTTCCGGGAGCCTCCCGCGCCACTCCGTGTTCCTTGCGCCGTACCTGGGCAGTACGTCGTATGCGGACACTGAGCGGTCCGCCGGGCACGCTCCGGAATCGGTGCTACCACGCCACGTGACACTGGGTGTCACGACCCGGGGAAGCGCCATCACCGCACATTTCCTCCGCCGCTTTGGCGGACCACCGCCCCGGCACGGTTCACGGAAGACAGGACCGTAGCCGGACAGCACAACCGGTCGCCGAGCCAGACAGGCCGACGTCCGCTCCAGGGAAGGACCCTTCGTGAGCGACACCACCGATCTGATGGGCGCACGTGTCGAGGAGACCGCTGCCGCGCCCTCCACGGACGCCTCCGCGCCTGCCACCGGTGCCGGCTCCCGGCGGCGCCGCGGTACCGGCCTCGAGGGCATGGTGCTGGCCGAGCTGCAGCAGGTTGCCTCGGGCCTCGGGATCAGGGGCACCGCGCGGATGCGCAAGAGCCAGCTGATCGAGGTCATCAAGGAGGCGCAGGCCGCCGGGGGCGCCGCCGCCCCCAAGGCCGAGGCCGCCACCGAGACCAAGCCCAAGCGCCGGGCCACCTCCAAGGCCCGTACGGGCGAGAACGCGGAGAAGCAGGCCGAGGCGAAGGCCCCCAAGCCCGACCAGGGCGGCGCGCCCGCGGCCCCCGCCGAGAAGGCCGTGGCCCAGCAGCAGATCGAGATCCCCGGCCAGCCGGCCTCGGACGACGCCCCGACCGAGCGCCGTCGCCGCCGTGCCACCGCCGAGGCGGGCAGCCCGGCCGCCGGCGGTGCGGAGACCGTCGCCGCCGAGGCCAAGAGCGAGGCGCCCGCGCAGCAGCCGCAGCAGCAGGGCGAGGCCAGGGGCGACGCCGGTGACGGCGACGGCCGTGGCCGCCGCGACCGCCGCGAGCGCGGCCGGGACCGGGACCGGGACCGCGACCGCGACCGCCGGAACAAGGGCGACGAGCAGCAGGGCGGCGGCCAGCAGCGTCAGCCGCAGGGCCAGCAGCAGGGCGGCCGCCAGGACCGTCAGCAGCAGGACGACGACGACTTCGAGGGCGGCCGTCGTGGCCGTCGCGGCCGCTACCGCGACCGCCGTGGCCGCCGTGGCCGCGACGAGATCGCCGAGCCGCAGGTCGCCGAGGACGACGTCCTGATCCCCGTCGCGGGCATCCTGGACATCCTCGACAACTACGCCTTCATCCGGACCTCCGGCTACCTGCCCGGCCCGAACGACGTGTACGTCTCCCTCGCCCAGGTCCGCAAGAACGGCCTGCGCAAGGGCGACCACATCACGGGTGCGGTCCGCCAGCCGAAGGAGGGCGAGCGCCGGGAGAAGTTCAACGCGCTGGTCCGCCTGGACTCCGTCAACGGCATGGCGCCCGAACACGGCCGTGGCCGCCCGGAGTTCAACAAGCTCACCCCGCTGTACCCGCAGGACCGCCTCCGCCTGGAGACGGACCCGGGCGTGCTCACCACCCGCATCATCGACCTGGTCTCGCCCATCGGCAAGGGCCAGCGCGGTCTGATCGTGGCCCCGCCGAAGACCGGCAAGACCATGATCATGCAGGCGATCGCCAACGCGATCACGCACAACAACCCCGAGTGCCACCTGATGGTCGTCCTGGTCGACGAGCGTCCGGAAGAGGTCACCGACATGCAGCGGTCGGTCAAGGGCGAGGTCATCTCCTCGACCTTCGACCGCCCGGCCGAGGACCACACCACCGTCGCCGAGCTCGCCATCGAGCGCGCCAAGCGCCTGGTGGAGCTGGGTCACGACGTGGTCGTCCTGCTGGACTCGATCACCCGTCTGGGCCGTGCCTACAACCTGGCCGCCCCGGCCTCCGGCCGCATCCTGTCCGGTGGTGTCGACTCGACCGCCCTGTACCCGCCGAAGCGCTTCTTCGGTGCGGCCCGCAACATCGAGGACGGCGGCTCTCTGACCATCCTCGCCACCGCCCTGGTGGACACCGGGTCCCGCATGGACGAGGTGATCTTCGAGGAGTTCAAGGGCACCGGCAACATGGAGCTCAAGCTCGACCGGAAGCTCGCCGACAAGCGCATCTTCCCGGCGGTGGACGTGGACGCGTCCGGCACCCGCAAGGAAGAGATCCTGCTCGGCAACGAGGAGCTGGCCGTCGTCTGGAAGCTGCGCCGGGTGCTGCACGCGCTCGACCAGCAGCAGGCCATCGAGCTGCTGCTCGACAAGATGAAGCAGACCAAGTCGAACGTCGAGTTCCTGATGCAGATCCAGAAGACGACGCCGGCGCCGGGCAACGACTGACGTCGCGCCGTACGCCGCAAGGGCCGCTCCCACGCCGGGGGCGGCCCTTCGCCGTGTGCGCGTCCGCCGACGCGTCCGGTGCGTGGCCCGCGCGGTCCGGTGGGTCTGTCGCATGCGCGCGTCCGGTGGGTGTCGCATGCGCGTCCGGTGCGTCTCCTGTGTGCGTCCGGTGAACAGTGCGGCCGGCGGTGGCGTGTGCCGGTCCGCCGACGACAGCGGCACGGCGCAGGTTCCCCTTCCCGGTAGTGATGCCGGTCACATTGCCCCGGGGTCCTTGCCTCCGCTTTGCCGGGGTGAAGGGGGCTGCCGGGGGAGCCGCGGACGGGTGACGAGCGCGCCCGTGCGGCCCGCGGCCCCGGGTGTCTTCCGGACCTCAGGTCTTTGCGGTGCGCCCCGGAGGGCGGGCGCCGGCAGGGCGGGGGCGGTGCGCGCGGTGCCGGGGACGGGCGGACCGGCGAGCGGACAACTGCGCGGAAACGGACGGGAATTGACCGCATGGGGCAGTCTCCGGACAGACCGGGGCGGGGGGTGTGAGGGCGCGTGCCCGGATGCCGTTCCCGCCCCGTCGAGCCCCTGGAAAACCCTTCACCCCCGCAAAAATGCGGACCCCGTGATTCCTTTTGTCGGATCTTGTGGGCCCTCTGATCAGCTCCTTATGGTCTGGCGATCAACCGAGTTGATCACGATGAGGGGGACATGGTGCGCAAGGCGGCTGTGCCGGTCATCACGGCACTTTCTCTGTCACTGCTGATACCGCTGCAACCCGCGGCGGCGGCCACGGTCGATCCACCACTCGCCACCGGTGAGATCCAGCAGATCGGCCCCGGCCTGTACTTCTCGGAGACCCAGTCCTTCGAGATCGCCGAAAGCGACGTGGCCGTCGGCGCCATCGGCCGGCGGCACAGCGTCGTCGCCCAGGCGGGCGGTGCCGCCCGGCCGGAATCGGCGCCCGCGTCCCGCGCCGACCTCGGTGCCTTCGGCCCCGGCTGGGAAGCGGAATTCCTCGGCGGCACGCTCAACCGCAAGCTGGAGCAGCAGGGCAGCGACATCGTGGTCACCGACCTCGGTGTGGGTGAAACCTTCCGCTACGGCCTGACCAGCAGCATCGCCTATCCGAGCGGCGGCGGCGTCAACAAGTACGAGGCCACCGACGGCTCCAGGATCACCGAGACCACGAAGTGGGACACCTCGGCCGGGGCCCTGGTCACCACCGTCGTCGAGACCCTCGGCACGGACCTGTCCGCGACGGAGACCGGGGACGACACCTTCACCGACGCTGCCGGCAATCCGGTGTCCGCCACCGACCTCAAGCCCACCTTCACCTGGAAGCAGGCGGCCCCCGGCACCGACAAGTGGCGGGTCACCGGGGTGGGCAGCACGTCCAACGGCACCTCCACCGTCGGCTACGACGCCCAGGGCCGGGTGTCCACGATCACCGAACCGGCCGCCGGGGAGACGCCGCAGCAGTCGCTGAAGGTCACCTACGCCTCGGCCACGACGGCCTCCGGTTCCTCGTACGGCGACTACCTGGGCCGCGCCAAGGAGATCACGGTCACCAGCGGCACCACCACGCAGACGGTCGCCCGGTACGCCTACGACGCCTCGGGCCTGCTGCGGAGCGTGACCAACCCCGTCGAGAGCACGGAGCCGGTGGCGTCGTACTCCTACGACACGACCGGCCGCGTCTCCGAGATCGACTCCCCGGCCAACGGCGGCTGGGACCTGACCTTCCCGGCGGAGTCGGCCGCACCGAACGTCGAGGCCACCGGACTGGCGCGCCCGGCCTCGCAGTCGGAGTTCCAGGGCGCGGCCGGCATCAACGACCCGGGCGCCTCGGGCCCGCCCGCCACCGACTTCACCACCGGCGAGATCTCCGACCCGCAGGCGTACCCGCGCCACTGCAACACTGCCACGTCCTGGCTGTGGTACACGAAGAGCGGCTGCGCCGCGTGGGTGGCGCACTACGGCTGGCACGCCCCGTACTGGAAGAAGCTGCCCAGCGGTTACTGGGTGGTCGGCATCAACCACGACCACTGCACCAGCGCGCCGGACAAGCCGTCCGGCTACGACTTCCGCTCCGCCTGCGACATGCACGACTACGGCTACGGCCTGATCGGCAACACCTACAAGGGCTACAAGTACTACCTGGACCGCAGCAAGAAGTCGAACGTGGACAACGCCTTCCACACCACGCTCCGCGACTACACCTGCTCGGCCTACCGGTTGAAGAGCGTGTGCCGCTCCATCGCGTACACGTACCTCAAGGCCGTCCAGAAGCACGGCAACCCGAAGAACGGCGCCAACGCCACCTGACCCCCGGCACCGCCTTCTGACGGATCACGCCCGCGAGCGGCCCGGCCGGACGACGGAAACCCTTCGCCGTCCGGCCTCGTCGTGCTCGCTTCCCTCCCCGCACACGCACCAGCGGGCCGGTCGTGCCCGCTTCCCACCGGAGCGACAGTGAACAAACCGATATGGACCACGGTCGTCACCGCGGTGATGGCCGTGACCCTCGGCGCCGTGCCGGCCCACGCCGCGGCGCCGCCCGCCGCCACCGCGGCGGCGACGACCGGCGATCCGGTCGACCCGCCGCTGTACGACGAGACGTCCGGCGGCGGCACCGTCCGCGTCAACGTCCTCACCGAGAACCGCACGGACCTCTCCGCCGCGGCATCGGCTGGTGAGACTCTGCAGTCGTTCCAGACCCTGCCGGTCGTCACCCTCAGGGTCGATCGCGGCGGGCTGGACCAACTGGCCGCCCAGCCGGGCGTGGTCAGTGTCACCGAGGACGTCCCGGCGCCGCCGTCCCTGGACGAGAGCGTCCCCGTCATCGGCGCCGACACGGCCTCCGCCCAGGGCTACACCGGTGCGGGCAGCGTGGTGGCCGTCCTGGACACCGGGGTCGCGACCGGCCACCCCTTCCTCAAGGACCGGGTCGTCACCGAGGCGTGCTTCTCGCCGATCGACCCCGACTACACCGCCACCAGCCTGTGTCCCGACGGGACCGACCACCAGGAGGGGCCGGGCACGGCCGATTCCGGGACCGGCCCCTGCGCGACCATGACCGACTGCGACCACGGGACGCACGTGGCCGGCATCGTCGCCGGCAACGGCGAGGGCCTCACCGGAGCCCCGAAGCGCGGTGTCGCCCCCGGCGCGAACATCGTCGCCATCCAGGTGTTCAGCAAGTTCGACTCCGAGGACGTCTGCGGTCCGGGCGCCGCGCCGTGCGCGCTCAGCTTCACCAGCGCCCAGCTCGCCGGACTGGAGAAGGTGCTCCAGCTGCGTCAGTCCGGGACACCGCTGGTGGCCGCGAACCTGAGCCTGGGCGCCGGCCGGTACGCCACCGCCTGCGACGCCGACCCGCGCAAGGCGGCCATCGACAACCTGCTCGCGGCCGGCGTCGCCACGGTGGTCGCGGCCGGCAACAACGGCTACACCGACGCGGTGAGCGCCCCCGCCTGCGTGCCCAACGCGATCGCGGTCGGTTCCACCACCGACGACGACCAGCTCTCCGCGTTCACCAACCGCGGTCCGCTGCTGGACCTCCTCGCCCCCGGCACCGGCATCGTCTCCTCGGTCCCCGGCGGCGGGTACGCCTCGAAGAACGGCACCTCCATGGCCGCGCCGCACGTCGCCGGCGCCCTCGCCATCCTGCGGCAGGCGTTCCCCGACGACAGCATCGCCAAGCTGGAGTCACGGCTGAAGACCGGCGGGAAGTCCATCGCCTACACGGGCGCCGACACACCCCGTATCAACGTCGCCCAGGCGCTCGGCGCGGAACCCGGCCAGCCGCTCCCCGTCGGCCACGACTACAACTGCGACCGGAAGGAGGACATCGCCGTCGCCGACCCCGAGGCCACCGTCGGCGGCGACGCCAAGGCCGGCCTCCTGCGGGTCGTCTACGGCGGCGGGAAGGGCACCGCGGAGCTGAACCAGGACCTCGCCCAGGTGCCCGGCGACGCCGAGGCGAACGACTACTTCGGCGACTCCCTCGCCACCGTCGACTACGACAAGGACGGCTGCACCGATCTGGTCATCGGCACCTCCCGCGAGGACGTCGGCACCGCGACGGACGCGGGCACCGTGGACGTGCTCTACGGAGCCCCCGGCGGCCTCGGCTCCGGGAAGGCGGCACTCCACCTCGAACAGGGCACGGGCACGGAGGCCGTCCTCGCCGCGGCCTCGGAGTCGGGGGACCGCATGGGCGCCGCCGTCGCCGCCGGCCTCACGCTCGGTCAGGAGCCGTTCCTCGTCATCGGGGTCCCCGGTGAGGACATCGACGGCAAGGCCGACACGGGCGCCGCCTTCTATCTGCGCGGCAGCGTCAACCGCACGCTGATACAGGGCAGTTCGGGAGTGGCGGGCACGCTGGAGGCGGGCGACAAGTTCGGTTCCTCCGTCACCGCGACCCCCTCCTGCGTGGTGGTCGGCATCCCGGGCGAGGGCGTGGTGCCCGGCCCGATCGGGACCGAGGTGGTGTCGGGCCAGGTCGACGTGATGAGCCACGACCTGAATGACAGCGGAGTCCCTTCCCACGTGGCGAGCATCGACCAGGCCAGCCGCTACGTGAGCGGTGACGCGCAGGCGGGGGACCAGTTCGGTGCGGCGGTCTCGGCCACCGACGGCCTGTTCATGCAGGGCTTCCCGTGGGCCCGCCGGGGCACCTACGTTGCCATCGGCGTCCCGGGCGAGGACATCAGCTACGGCGGCCAGACCAGGACCGACGCCGGACGCGCCGTCGTCATCCGGGTGGACGAGATCGTCGACCCGCCGATCACCGAGGTCAACAGCGGCTACGAGCAGACGCCCGACGACGTCGTGGGAGCACCCGAGGCCGGTGACCGCATGGGCGCCCAGGTGGCCATCGTCAACCGGGACCCGGGAACGACCGTCACGGACACCACCCTGGTGATGGCCGTCGGGGTGCCGGGCGAGGACATCGGCACGGTCGCGGACGCGGGGGCCGTGTCGGTCTTCGGCCTGCGCAGCGCGCCCGGGGTCACCGACCGGTGGATCGAGGCCGGCAACGGCTCCGGCATGCCGGGCACCCCGGGCGCCGGGCAGAGCACGGGCGTCAGCCTCCACGGCACGCAGGCCGGCCTCTACATCGGCATGCCCTACGGGCCGGGCGCCTACGGCTCGCTGTACGCGATGCCGTGGGCGAACGTCACCGGAGGCACCGTACAGCCGGTCACCACCTACGCGCCGGGCACGGGCGGCCTGCCGGCCGCCGGAGTGCGGTTCGGCATGTCGGCTAGGTGAGCGACCGGGCCCCGGACGCCCGGCCGAGATCTTCACCACAGGGATCCCGGCGGGCACCGGCGCCCGAGGGCACCGCCTGCTGGGCGGAATCCGCAGGTGAACACGGTTCACGGGGAGCGGGTGACTACGCAGGGTGCCCATCGCTGTACGCGGTGGGCACTGTGCGTTGTGCAACCCTTTCCCGAGTTTCTCCGTCTGACCGGGTGGAGCGACGATGGAGCGGTGACGACCGCACCCGACCCTGACCGCAGGGGGTAGCCGACCGCCGAGACCTAGGAGTGATGTGGCCGCCGAGAGCACGCCCGCCATAACCGAGCCCGGCTCGACCGGATCCCGCCGCCGGGGCAAGGGCCGCCGCCGCAAGGCGCGCGGCACGGGGAGCAGGGCCCTGCGCGCGACCGCCGTGACGGCCGCGGGCGTGGTGGTGCTGGGCGGGGCCGGCGCCGGGTACGTCTACTTCAAGCTCAACGGCAACCTGCACAGCGTCGACATCAACCAGGCCCTCGGCGCCGACCGGCCCACCAAGATCGACAACGGCTCCGAGAACATCCTGGTCCTCGGCTCGGACACCCGGGCCGGGAAGAACAGGAAGCTCGGCGGCGGCACGGACGACGGCAGCGCCCGCTCCGACACGGCGATGATCGTCCACGTCTACGAGGGCCACAAGAAGGCCAGCGTCATCTCGATCCCGCGGGACACCCTGGTCGACCGCCCGGCGTGCACCGACACCAAGGGCACCACGCACTCCGCCGCGACCGGCGTGATGTTCAACGAGTCGTACTCCACCGGCGGCGCGGCCTGCGCGGTCAAGACCGTCGAGTCGATCACCGGCATCCGCATGGACCACTACCTGGAGGTCGACTTCGAGGGCTTCCAGCAGCTCGTCGACGACCTCGGCGGCGTCCGGGTGACGACCACCGAGGACATCCGCGACCCCCAGAGCCACCTGGACCTCAAGGCCGGCCCGCACACCCTGGACGGCGAGCAGGCCCTCGGCCTGGTCCGCACCCGCCACGGCGTGGGCGACGGCTCCGACCTGGGCCGCATCCAGCTCCAGCAGGCGTTCATCAAGGCCCTGATCGACCAGGTCAAACATGTCGGCGTCCTCTCGAACCCGAAGAAGCTCCTCGACCTGGCCGACACCGCCACCAAGGCCGTCACCACCGACTCCGAGCTCGGCTCCGTCAACGCCCTGATGGACTTCGCGGGCGGCCTCAAGGGCATCGGCTCGGACCGCATGAAAATGGTCACGATGCCCGTCCAGTACGACCCGGCCAACCCCAACCGCGTCCTCCTGGACAAGGCCAAGGCCCAGCTGGTCTGGGACGCCCTGAAGCAGGACCGCGACATCCCGAAGTCGGCCACGAAGGGCACGGCCACCGGCGAGGCCAAGGGCGTCGTGAACTGAGATCGGCACCCCACCGGGCGGATCCGCCGCCCGCCCCGGCCGCCGGAATAGAACGACCGCACCCCCGGTTTGGGTGGATGGCACCAGTCCTGGCAGACTGGTACGTCGGCTCCGGTTCACGCTTCCGCACCCCGCGGCTGCGACCCGGCGCCCTCCCGGAACACTAGGAGACACCTTGAAGCGCGACATCCACCCCGAGTACGTCGAGACGCAGGTCAGCTGCACCTGTGGCGCGTCGTTCACCACCCGCAGCACCATCGAGTCCGGCACCATCCGGGCCGAGGTCTGCTCCGAGTGCCACCCGTTCTACACGGGCAAGCAGAAGATCCTCGACACCGGTGGCCGTGTGGCCCGCTTCGAGGCCCGCTTCGGCAAGGCTGCCGCCGGCTCCAAGAAGTAGCGAGCCCCATTTCGCCGGTCCACGGTCACGCCCTCGCGGGGGTGTGCCCGGGACCGGCGTTTTTGGTCGATCGCCCTTCCCCTTACCGCAGTACAGGAGCCCAAGATGTTCGAGGCCGTCGAGGAACTCGTCGCCGAGCACGCCGACCTGGAGACGAAGCTCGCCGACCCGTCGGTCCACGCCGACCAGGCGAACGCGCGCAAGCTGAACAAGCGCTACGCCGAGCTGACCCCGATCGTCGCCACGTACCGCTCCTGGAAGCAGACCGGCGACGACATCGAGACCGCGCGCGAGTTCGCCGCCGACGACCCGGACTTCGCCGCCGAGGTCAAGGACCTGGAGAAGCAGCGCGAGGAGCTGACCGAGAAGCTGCGCCTGCTGCTCGTCCCCCGCGACCCGAGTGACGACAAGGACGTCATCCTGGAGATCAAGGCGGGCGCGGGCGGCGACGAGTCGGCGCTGTTCGCCGGCGACCTGCTGCGCATGTACCTGCGCTACGCCGAGCGCGTCGGCTGGAAGACCGAGATCATCGACGCCACCGAGTCCGAGCTGGGCGGTTACAAGGACGTCCAGGTCGCGGTGAAGGCCCGCGGGCAGATCGAGCCCGGTCAGGGCGTGTGGGCCCGGCTGAAGTACGAGGGCGGTGTGCACCGCGTGCAGCGGGTCCCGGCCACCGAGTCCCAGGGCCGCATCCACACCTCCGCCGCCGGTGTCCTCGTGACCCCCGAGGCCGAGGAGGTGGACGTCGAGATCAACCCGAACGACCTCCGCATCGACGTCTACCGGTCCTCCGGTCCCGGCGGCCAGTCCGTCAACACCACCGACTCCGCCGTGCGCATCACGCACCTCCCGACCGGAGTCGTCGCCTCCTGCCAGAACGAGAAGAGCCAGCTCCAGAACAAGGAGCAGGCGATGCGTATCCTGCGCTCCAGGCTGCTCGCCATGGCGCAGGAAGAGGCGGAGCGGGAGGCGGCCGACGCCCGCCGCAGCCAGGTCCGCACCGTCGACCGCTCCGAGAAGATCCGCACCTACAACTACCCGGAGAACCGCATTTCGGACCACCGGGTCGGCTTCAAGGCGTACAACCTGGACCAGGTCCTGGACGGCGACCTCGACGCGGTCATCCAGGCCTGCGTCGACGCCGACTCGGCGGCCAAGCTCGCGGCCGCGTAAGTAAGGCACGTACTCGTACCACACGGAGGACTTGCGTGAACCTGCTGCTCGCGGAGGTGGCCCAGGCCACCCAGCGGCTGGCCGACGCCGGCGTGCCCTCGCCGCGCACCGACGCGGAGGAGCTCGCCGCGTTCGTGCACGGCGTGAAGCGCGGCGAACTGCACTCCGTGAAGGACTCCGACTTCGACGCCCGGTACTGGGAGGTCATCGCCCGGCGCGAGCAGCGCGAGCCGCTGCAGCACATCACCGGGCGGGCCTACTTCCGGTACCTGGAGCTCCAGGTCGGCCCCGGGGTGTTCGTGCCGCGTCCGGAGACCGAGTCCGTGGTCGGCTGGGCCATAGACGCCGTACGCGCCATGGACGTGGTCGAGCCGTGCATCGTCGACCTGTGCACCGGCTCCGGCGCCATCGCGCTGGCCCTCGCCCAGGAGGTGCCGCGCTCCCGGGTGCACGCCGTGGAGCTGTCCGAGGAGGCCCTGGTGTGGACCCGCAAGAACGTGGCGGGCTCCAGGGTCGACCTGCGCCAGGGCGACGCGCTGACCGCCTTCCCGGACCTCGACGGCCAGGTCGACCTGGTCATCTCGAACCCGCCGTACATCCCGCTCACCGAGTGGGAGTACGTCGCCCCCGAGGCCCGCGACTACGACCCGGAGATGGCCCTGTTCTCCGGGGAGGACGGACTCGACCTCATCCGGGGCATCGAGCGCACCGCGCACCGGCTGCTGCGCCCGGGCGGTGTCGTCGTCATCGAGCACGCCGACACCCAGGGCGGCCAGGTGCCGTGGATCTTCACCGAGGAGCGGGGCTGGGCGGACGCCGCGGACCACCCTGACCTCAACAACCGCCCGCGCTTCGCCACCGCCCGCAAGGCGCTGCCGTGAGCACCCCGCAGACTTCATCCCCGCAGTACGTGTACGAGGAGGCCCGCTAGGTATGGCACGGCGATACGACACCAACGACGCGACCGACCGCGTGACGGGTCTGCGCGAGGCCGCGTCCGCCGTCCGCCGGGGCGAGCTGGTGGTGCTGCCGACCGACACGGTGTACGGCATCGGCGCGGACGCGTTCTCCTCGGAGGCGGTCGCCGACCTGCTCGCGGCCAAGGGCCGGGGCCGCACCATGCCCACGCCCGTCCTCATCGGCTCCCCGAACACGCTGCACGGCCTGGTCACGGACTTCTCCGAGATGGCCTGGGAGCTGGTCGACGCGTTCTGGCCGGGCGCCCTGACGCTCGTCGCCAAGCACCAGCCGTCCCTCCAGTGGGACCTCGGCGACACCCGGGGCACGGTCGCCGTGCGCATGCCGCTGCACCCGGTCGCCATCGAACTGCTCACCGAGGTCGGGCCGATGGCCGTCTCCTCCGCCAACCTCACCGGCCACCCGGCGCCGGAGGACTGCGACGCGGCCCAGCAGATGCTCGGCGACTCCGTCTCCGTCTACCTCGACGGCGGCCCCACCCCGGGCAACGTGCCGTCCTCCATCGTGGACGTCTCCCGCGAGGTGCCGCTGCTGCTGCGCGAGGGCGCGATCTCCCCGGAGGAGCTGCGCAAGGTCGTACCCGACCTCGAGGTGGCGAATTGACGGCCCCCGGATCGCCCGAGCACCAGGAGCAGGGGGTGCCCCTGTGCGCGGCATAGGCGGCGGGGGCTGGAACGCGGAGGAGACGACGACGTTCGGGCTGCCGCGCGACACCTTCCGCATCCTCCACGTCAGCACCGGCAACGTGTGCCGCTCGCCCATCACCGAGCGGCTGACCCGCCACTTCGTCGCGGAGCGGCTCGGCGTACTCGGCGGCGGGCTGATCGTGGAGAGCGCGGGCACCTGGGGCCACGAGGGCGCGCCCATGGAGGCCAACGCGGAGACGGTGCTGGCCGAGTTCGGCGCGGACACCACCGGTTTCGTCGGGCGGGAGCTGCTGGACGAGCACGTGATCACGGCCGACCTGGTGCTGACCGCCACCCGGGACCACCGCGCCCAGGTCATCTCCATGGGCCATTCGGCGGGCCTGCGCACCTTCACCCTGAAGGAGTTCACCCGCCTGGTCCGTGCCATAGACCCCACGACCCTGCCGCCCCTGGAGGACGGCGTGGTGATGCGGGCCCGCGCGCTGGTGCGCGCGGCGGCGGCGCTGCGCGGCTGGCTGCTCGCCCCGAACGCGGAGGCGGACGAGGTGTACGACCCCTACGGCGCCCCGCTGACGTTCTTCCGCTCGATCGGGGACGAGATACGGGACGCGCTGGATCCGGTGGTGACGGCGCTGACGGGCGTACCGGCGCGCACCTAGGGGGTGTCTCACCGGTCATCCCGGGCTCCCGGCGCCCCCTGGGCCGACGCGGGAACGGACGGGCGTGACGATCGCGCGTGCGCCGCGGCCCGGGCCTACATTGGGGATACGTCACCGTCGACCGCCCGGAGCCCGTCATGTCGGTCACCACCCCGTACGAGACCGATGTCCTGCGGCGGCAGGACCCGGCGATGGCCGAGATCCTGCTCGGGGAGCTGGCCCGGCAGTCCACGACGCTCCAGCTGATCGCCGCCGAGAACTTCTGCTCCCTCGCCGTGCTCGCCGCCCTCGGCTCGCCGCTCGCCAACAAGTACGCGGAGGGCTACCCCGGCGCCCGGCACCACGGCGGCTGCGAGATCGTCGACGTCGCCGAGCGGGCCGCCATCGACCGGGCCAAGGCCCTGTTCGGCGCCGAGCACGCCAACGTCCAGTCCCACTCCGGCTCCTCGGCCGTCCTGGCCGCCTACGCGGCCCTGCTGCGCCCGGGTGACACCGTCCTCGCCCTCGGCCTGCCGCACGGCGGCCACCTCACCCACGGCTCGCCGGCCAACTTCTCCGGCCGCTGGTTCGACTTCGTCGGCTACGGCGTGGACGCCGAGACCGGGCTGATCGACCACGACCAGGTGCGCCACCTGGCCCGCAACCACCGGCCCAAGGCCATCGTGTGCGGTTCCATCGCCTACCCCCGGCACCTGGACTACGCCTTCTTCCGCGAGGTCGCCGACGAGGTCGGGGCCTATCTGATCGCGGACGCGGCGCACCCGATCGGGCTGGTCGCCGGGGGTGCGGCGCCGAACCCGGTGCCGTACGCGGACATCGTGTGCGCGACCACCCACAAGGTGCTGCGCGGCCCGCGCGGCGGGATGATCCTGTGCGGCGCGGAGCTGGCCGAGCGGGTCGACCGGGCCGTCTTCCCGTTCACCCAGGGCGGCGCCCAGATGCACACCATCGCCGCCAAGGCGGTCGCCTTCGGCGAGGCGGCAACACCGGCGTTCACCGTGTACGCCCATCAGGTGGTCGCCAACGCCCGGGTGCTGGCCGGTCACCTGGCCGCGGAGGGGCTGGTCGTCACCACCGGCGGCACGGACACCCACCTGATCACCGCCGACCCCGCCCCGCTCGGCGTGGACGGCCGCACCGCGCGCGGCCGGCTGCTCGCGGCAGGCCTGGTGCTGGACTGCTGCGTGCTGCCGCACGGCGACGGCCGCGGCCTGCGCCTGGGCACGGCGGCGGTGACCACCCAGGGCATGGGGGAGCCGGAGATGGTGCGGATCGCGGCGCTGCTGGCGGCCGTGCTGCGGGGGGAGGCGGAGCCGGCCGCGGCCCGGGAGGAGGTGCGCGCACTCACCGGCCAGTTCCCGCCGTATCCCGGCTGAGCGCGGGTAGGCGCAGTTCCGTACACCCTGACGTACCGGCTGCGGGCCGGTGGCGGCCGGCGAAGGCGTGCCCGGGGACCGGTCGTGCAACCATCGTCGCCACCCGGAAGTCCTCATCCATAAGCGTCCGTCGCTAGGGTGTGTGGCTGTGATGGCCAGCGAGACCTGTGGGGAAGCCCGTGCGTGAATACCTGCTGACGCTCTGCATCACGGCCGCGGTGACGTATCTGCTGACAGGGCCGGTGCGGAAGTTCGCGATCGTGGCCGGAGCCATGCCGGAGATCCGGGCCCGGGACGTGCACCGGGAACCCACTCCGCGCCTCGGTGGCATCGCGATGTTCTTCGGGCTGTGCGCGGGTCTGCTGGTCGCGGACCACCTGACCAACCTCAACGAGGTCTTCGCCAAGTCGAACGAGCCGCGGGCGCTGCTCTCGGGCGCCGCCCTGATCTGGCTGATCGGCGTCCTGGACGACAAGTTCGAGATCGACGCCCTGATCAAACTGGGCGGCCAGATGATCGCCGCGGGCGTGATGGTCATGCAGGGTCTGACGATCCTGTGGCTGCCCATCCCGGGCGTCGGCAACGTCGCCCTGACCCAGTGGCAGGGGACGCTGCTGACGGTGGCCCTGGTGGTCATCACGATCAACGCGGTGAACTTCGTGGACGGCCTGGACGGCCTCGCGGCGGGCATGGTGTGCATCGCCGCGGGCGCGTTCTTCCTGTACGCCTACCGGATCTGGTACTCGTACGGCATCGAGGCCGCCGCTCCCGGCACGCTCTTCGCGGCCATCCTGATGGGCATGTGCCTGGGCTTCCTGCCGCACAACATGCACCCCGCGCGGATCTTCATGGGCGACTCCGGCTCGATGCTGATCGGCCTGGTGCTGTCGGCGGGCGCGATCTCCATCACCGGCCAGGTGGACCCGGACGCCCTGGCCCTGTTCACCGGTTCCGAGAAGGCGGCGGTCCACCAGACGGTCCCGGTCTACATCCCGCTGCTGCTGCCGCTGACCATCATCGCGGTGCCGGCCGCCGACCTGGTCCTGGCGATCGTCCGCCGCACCTGGCGCGGCCAGTCCCCGTTCGCCGCCGACCGCGGCCACCTGCACCACCGCCTGCTGGAGATCGGCCACTCGCACAGCCGGGCCGTGCTGATCATGTACTTCTGGTCGGCGCTCATCGGCTTCGGGGCGCTGGCGTACTCGGTGAACTCCGCGTCGATGTGGATCGTGCTGGGAGTGGTCTTCCTGAGCGCGGTCGGCCTGGTCCTGCTGCTGCTCCCGCGCTTCACCCCGCGCGTGCCGGTGTGGGCCCAGCGGTTCGTGCCGCCGCGGTACCGCCGCAGGAGCCCGGCTCCGGAGGCCGCCGTACCGGCGGAGGCCGCGGAAGCGGAAGCTCCGGCGGCGGCCGAGAGTGCCCCGGTCCCGGCCGGCGTCTCGGGCGTCCACGGCGCGACGGCGATCGGGGCCCGGTCGCGATTCGTCGACCGCCGTTGACGGCCAAGGTAAGAATCTGACTAGAGCATTGCCAACTCGTGGGGGAACGAATGCCCCCAATACCAGACAAGTGGGCGCGGTTTCTGCACGGACGCGCACCATCACTCTCATGTGTGACAGCTGGCACACCATCCAGGTAAAGACCTCATCAAATAGTTTGTGATACGGTTCACGAGAACCCCGGATAGAACCGAAGGACCTGAGTGCGACGGTCCGAAGGTGTGAGGTCTCGACCACTCAGCCCGGGACTACGCTCGTCCATGACGACACCCTGCCCCCTTGTGAAAGCGGAGTTGCCGCCATGCCGTCCAATGACGCCCGGAACCTCTTGCAGATCGCTGTGCCCACAGCGGCTGCGGGCGCGATCGCCGTCGCCGTGAGCGCCGCGGTCGCGGGGGGGAAGGGCGCGCTCGGCGCGGCCGTCGGCACGGTGCTGGCCGTCCTGTTCATGGGGATCGGCCTCTATGTGCTCCAGTGGACGGCAAAAACGCTCCCGCAGCTGTTCCAGGCGATGGGGCTCATGCTCTACGTCGCCCAGCTGCTGCTCCTCCTGATCTTCGTCGCTGTTTTCAAGGACACCTCTCTCTTCAACGCGAAGACGTTCGCCGTGTCGCTCGTCGTCGCGACCGTCGTGTGGATGGCCGCGCAGGCTCGCGCGCACATGAAGGCCAAGATCTTCTACATCGACCCGGACTCCGCGAAGAGTGAGAAGCCCGAGAAGACAGGGCCGAAGTCGTGAGGGGTAGGGCCGGGATAAAGGCTTGTGAGATCTCCTGCTATCGTCCGGTGCCAACTGCGGCATCGCGGGCGCGGGCATCTGAGCTGACGCCTGCTCAATCGCGAGGCTCGATGCCCCCCAGCCGCCCCCACATCCGTAACACCAGTCCGGTGCCGATCCGCGGCCGTGTGCCGCGCCGACACAACGAGGTTGCCGTACCCATGCGTCACGCCGAAGGAGCCCGCGGTGAGTGCTGACCAGACCCAGCTCGCCTTTGACTGGAGTTGCCGGATCATGTCCGACAACGGGTGCGGCTTCCCGGCTCCGGGCCTGCACTCGTTCCTGTTCAAGCCGATCGGCACCGTCGGGGGCTTCGAGTTCAACAAGGTGATGCTGCTCGCGCTCATCACCACCCTGCTCGTCGTCGCGTTCTTCTGGGCCGCCTTCGGCAAGGCCAAGGTCATCCCGGGCAAGCTCCAGATGGTCGGCGAGGCCGGCTACGACTTCGTGCGCCGCGGCATCGTGTACGAGACCCTCGGCAAGCGCGAGGGCGAGAAGTGGGTGCCGCTCATGGTCTCCCTCTTCTTCTTCATCTGGATCATGAACATCTGGTCCGTGATCCCGCTGGCGCAGTTCCCGGTCTCCTCGGTCTTCGCCTTCCCGGTCGTCCTGGCCGTGCTCGTCTGGATCCTCTGGGTCGGGCTGACGTTCAAGCGCCACGGCTTCGTCGGCTTCTTCAAGAACGTCACGGGCTACGACAAGTCGCTGGGCGCGGTCCTGCCGCTGGTCATGGTCATCGAGTTCCTCTCGAACCTGATCGTCCGCCCGTTCACCCACGCGGTGCGACTCTTCGCCAACATGTTCGCCGGTCACCTGATGCTGGTGATGTTCACCGTCGCCTCCTGGTACCTGCTGAACAGCTGGATGGTCCCCGCGGCCGGCGTGTCCTTCATCATGACCATCGTCATGATCCTCTTCGAGCTTTTCGTGCAGGCCGTCCAGGCGTACGTCTTCGTGCTCCTCGCCTGCTCCTACATTCAGGGCGCTCTCGCCGAGCACCACTGAGCCGAACCACCCGCCCCGTAAACCCCCAGACGTCCGGTGGCCAACCCCCACCGGTCCATGAAAGAGAAGGAAGAACCGGCATGTCCGCTCTCCAGACCCTTGCCGCCGAGACCGGTGTCCACGGCTCCCTCGGTTCCATCGGCTACGGCCTTGCGGCCATCGGCCCCGGCGTCGGCGTCGGCATCATCTTCGGTAACGGCACCCAGGCCCTCGCCCGCCAGCCCGAGGCCGCCGGTCTGATCCGCGCCAACCAGATCCTGGGCTTCGCCTTCTGTGAGGCGCTCGCCCTCATCGGCATCGTTATGCCGTTCGTGTTCGGTAAGTGATCACCCTTTCTTACTGACACGCATCGACGAAAGGCACTGATGTGATCGCCAACCTGGTGCAGCTGGCGGCCGAGGAAGAGCAGAACCCGCTCCTCCCGGCCGGTCCCGAGCTGCTCGTCGGCACCATCGCCTTCGCCATCGTGTTCTTCTTCTTCTGGAAGAAGCTGCTTCCGAACATCAACAAGGTTCTGGAGGAGCGTCGCGCGGCGATCGAAGGCGGCATCGAAGAGGCCGACGCCATGAAGGTCGAGGCCCAGAGCGTCCTTGAGCAGTACAAGGCCCAGCTCGCCGAGGCCCGGCACGAGGCCGCGCGCCTGCGCCAGGAGGCGCAGGAGCAGGGTGCCGCGCTCATCGCCGAGATGCGGGCCGAGGGCCAGCGGCAGCGTGAGGAGATCGTCGCCGCCGGTCACGCCCAGATCGAGGCCGACCGCAAGGCCGCCGCGTCCGCGCTCCGTCAGGACGTCGGCAAGCTCGCCACCGAACTGGCCGGCAAGCTCGTCGGCGAGTCCCTCGAGGACCACGCCCGCCAGAGCCGTGTGATCGACCGCTTCCTCGACGAGCTCGAGGAGAAGGCCGAGGCCACGCGATGAACGGAGCGAGCCGCGAGGCCCTGGCAGCCGCACGGCAGCGTCTCGACGCGCTGACGGACTCCACGTCCGTGGACGCCGCGCAGCTCGCCGACGAGCTGGCGGCCGTCACCGCGCTGCTCGACCGCGAGGCCGGCCTGCGCCGGGTTCTCACCGACCCGGCGCAGCCCGGAGAGGCGAAGGCCACGCTGGTCCAGCGCCTGATCGGTGGCCAGGTCAGCGGCACGACCGCCGACCTGGTGGCCGGGCTGGCCCGGTCCCGCTGGTCCCAGCCGCGCGACCTGGTGGACGTGCTGGAGGAACTGGCGGACATCGCCGACCTCACGGCCGCGGAGAAGACGGGCACCCTCGACGACGTCGAGGACGAGCTCTTCCGGTTCGGCCGGATCGTCGCCTCCAGCACCGAGCTGCGCGCCGCGCTCACCGACCGCGCCGCCGGCACCTCGGCCAAGACCGAGCTGCTGCGCCGGCTCCTCGGCGGGCGGGCGAAGCCGGCCACCGAGCGACTGGTGACGCGCCTCGCGACCGCGCCGCGTGGACGTAGCCTGGAGGCGGGACTGGAGTCCCTGTCCAAGCTGGCCGCGGAGCGCCGGAACCGCATGGTCGCCGTCGTCACCTCGGCGGTGCCGCTGAGCGACGGGCAGAAGGAGCGCCTCGGCGCCTCCCTGGCCAAGCTCTACGGCCGCCGCATGCACCTGAACCTCGACGTCGACCCCGAGGTGGTCGGCGGCATCCGGGTGCAGGTCGGTGACGAGGTCATCAACGGCTCGATCGCGGACCGGCTGGACGAGGCCGCGCGCCGCATGGCGAGCTAGCAGCACATCGGCATCCCGGCCCCGTCGGGAAAGCCGGAACAAGCAGTACGTACTTACGGCCCTGGTTGGGCCGTGCAGAGGATTCACCTCCTGTTGGGGGGAGTCCCCATCCCCCCAAAGTGAAACTTCGGGCCCAACAAGGAGAGCAGGGAACCCAGATGGCGGAGCTCACGATCCGGCCGGAGGAGATCCGGGACGCGCTGGAGAACTTCGTCCAGTCGTACAAGCCGGACGCGGCCTCGCGCGAGGAGGTCGGTACGGTCACCCTTGCCGGCGACGGCATCGCGAAGGTCGAGGGCCTCCCCTCGGCCATGGCCAACGAACTGCTGAAGTTCGAGGACGGCACCCTCGGCCTGGCGCTGAACCTGGAAGAGCGCGAGATCGGTGCCATCGTTCTCGGTGAGTTCAGCGGCATCGAGGAGGGTCAGCCGGTCACGCGCACCGGCGAGGTCCTCTCCGTCGCCGTCGGCGAGGGCTACCTCGGCCGTGTCGTCGACCCGCTCGGCAACCCGATCGACGGCCTCGGCGAGATCGAGACGTCCGGCCGCCGCGCCCTCGAGCTGCAGGCCCCCACGGTCATGCAGCGCAAGTCGGTGCACGAGCCGATGGAGACGGGCTACAAGGCCGTCGACGCGATGACCCCGATCGGCCGTGGTCAGCGTCAGCTGATCATCGGTGACCGCCAGACCGGCAAGACCGCCCTGGCCGTCGACACGATCATCAACCAGCGCGACAACTGGCGCTCGGGCGACCCGAAGAAGCAGGTCCGCTGCATCTACGTCGCCATCGGCCAGAAGGGCTCCACCATCGCCGGCGTTCGCCGCGCGCTGGAGGAGAACGGCGCGCTGGAGTACACGACCATCGTCGCCGCCCCGGCGTCCGACCCGGCCGGCTTCAAGTACCTGGCGCCGTACACCGGTTCGGCCATCGGTCAGCAGTGGATGTACGAGGGCAAGCACGTCCTGATCATCTTCGACGACCTGTCGAAGCAGGCCGACGCCTACCGCGCCGTGTCGCTGCTGCTGCGCCGCCCGCCGGGCCGTGAGGCCTACCCGGGTGACGTCTTCTACCTGCACTCCCGGCTGCTGGAGCGCTGCGCCAAGCTCTCCGACGAGATGGGTGCCGGTTCGATGACCGGTCTGCCGATCGTCGAGACCAAGGCCAACGACGTGTCGGCGTTCATCCCGACCAACGTCATCTCCATCACCGACGGCCAGTGCTTCCTGGAGTCGGACCTGTTCAACGCCGGTCAGCGCCCCGCGCTGAACGTCGGTATCTCCGTCTCCCGAGTCGGTGGTTCCGCGCAGCACAAGGCGATGAAGCAGGTCTCCGGCCGCCTCCGTGTCGACCTCGCCCAGTTCCGTGAGCTGGAGGCGTTCGCCGCCTTCGGTTCCGACCTGGACGCGGCCTCGAAGGCCCAGCTGGAGCGCGGTCAGCGCATGGTCGAGCTGCTCAAGCAGGACCAGTACCAGCCGATGTCCACCGAGGACCAGGTCGTCTCCGTCTGGGCCGGCACCACCGGCAAGATGGACGACGTGCCGGTCGCCGACATCCGCCGCTTCGAGAAGGAGCTGCTGGAGTACCTGCACCGCAAGGAGCAGGGCCTCATGACCTCCATCCGCGAGGGCGGCAAGATGTCCGACGACACCCTGACGGCCGTCGCCGACGCGATCGCGGACTTCAAGAAGCAGTTCGAGACCTCGGACGGCAAGCTGCTCGGCGAGGACACTCCGGCCGCTGCCGCCAAGTGACGTAAGGAAGGACCTGACTCATGGGAGCCCAGCTCCGGGTCTACAAGCGTCGCATCCGATCCGTCACCGCGACCAAGAAGATCACCAAGGCGATGGAGATGATCGCCGCCTCGCGCGTCGTCAAGGCGCAGCGCAAGGTGGCGGCCTCCACGCCGTACGCGCAGGAACTGACCCGCGCGGTCACGGCGGTCGGTACGGGTTCGAACACCAAGCACCCGCTCACCACGGAGGCGGAGAACCCGGCCCGCGCCGCGGTTCTGCTCCTCACGAGCGACCGCGGTCTGGCCGGCGCCTTCAACTCCAACGCCATCAAGGCCGCGGAGCAGCTGACCGAGCGCCTGGAGCGCGAGGGCAAGCAGGTCGACACGTACATCGTCGGCCGGCGCGGTGTCGCCCACTACAACTTCCGTGAGCGCAAGATCTCGGAGTCGTGGACGGGCTTCACCGACGAGCCGTCGTACGCGGACGCCAAGAAGGTGGCGGCGCCTCTGATCGAGGCCATCGAGAAGGACACGGCCGAGGGTGGTGTGGACGAGCTCCACATCGTCTTCACCGAGTTCGTCTCGATGATGACGCAGACGGCGCTCGGCGCCCGGCTGCTGCCGCTGCGGCTCGACGAGGTCGCCGGGGAGGCCAAGCCCGAGGGCGAGATCCTCCCGCTGTACGACTTCGAGCCCTCGGCGGAGGACGTCCTCGACGCCCTGCTGCCGCGCTACGTGGAGAGCCGGATCTACAACGCGCTGCTCCAGTCGGCCGCTTCCAAGCACGCCGCCACGCGGCGCGCGATGAAGTCGGCCACCGACAACGCGGGCGAGCTGATCAACACGCTCTCCCGTCTTGCCAACGCGGCCCGCCAGGCCGAAATCACCCAGGAAATCAGCGAGATCGTCGGTGGCGCGAGCGCCCTGGCCGACGCGACCGCGGGGAGTGACCGATAAATGACCACCACTGTTGAGACCGCGACGGCTACGGGCCGCGTCGCCCGGGTCATCGGCCCGGTCGTCGACGTGGAGTTCCCCGTCGACGCGATGCCGGACATCTACAACGCCCTGCACGTCGAGGTCGCCGACCCGGCGAACGAGGGCGAGAAGAAGACGCTGACCCTGGAGGTCGCCCAGCACCTGGGTGACGGCCTGGTCCGCACCATCTCCATGCAGCCCACCGACGGTCTGGTCCGCCAGGCCCCGGTGACCGACACGGGCTCGGCCATCTCCGTCCCCGTCGGCGACTTCACCAAGGGCAAGGTGTTCAACACCCTCGGTGAGGTGCTGAACGTCGACGAGTCCTACGAGGGCGAGCGCTGGCCGATCCACCGCAAGGCGCCGAACTTCGACGAGCTCGAGTCGAAGACCGAGATGTTCGAGACCGGCGTCAAGGTCATCGACCTGCTCACCCCGTACGTCAAGGGCGGCAAGATCGGCCTGTTCGGCGGCGCCGGCGTCGGCAAGACGGTGCTCATCCAGGAGATGATCTACCGTGTCGCCAACAACCACGACGGTGTCTCCGTGTTCGCCGGTGTCGGTGAGCGCACCCGTGAGGGCAACGACCTCATCGAGGAGATGACCGACTCGGGCGTCATCGACAAGACCGCGCTGGTCTTCGGTCAGATGGACGAGCCCCCGGGCACCCGTCTGCGCGTCGCGCTGGCCGGCCTGACCATGGCCGAGTACTTCCGTGACGTCCAGAAGCAGGACGTGCTGTTCTTCATCGACAACATCTTCCGCTTCACGCAGGCCGGCTCCGAGGTCTCCACCCTGCTCGGCCGCATGCCGTCCGCGGTGGGTTACCAGCCGAACCTGGCCGACGAGATGGGTCTCCTCCAGGAGCGCATCACGTCGACCCGCGGTCACTCGATCACCTCGATGCAGGCGATCTACGTCCCCGCCGACGACCTGACCGACCCGGCCCCGGCCACCACCTTCGCCCACCTCGACGCGACGACGGTTCTGTCCCGTCCGATCTCCGAGAAGGGCATCTACCCGGCCGTGGACCCGCTGGACTCCACGTCCCGGATCCTGGACCCGCGCTACATCTCCGCGGATCACTACAACGCGGCCATGCGCGTGAAGACGATCCTGCAGAAGTACAAGGACCTCCAGGACATCATCGCGATCCTCGGTATCGACGAGCTGGGCGAGGAGGACAAGCTCGTCGTCCACCGTGCCCGTCGTGTGGAGCGCTTCCTGTCCCAGAACACCCACGTCGCCAAGCAGTTCACCGGCGTGGACGGTTCGGACGTGCCGCTCGACGAGTCGATCGCCGCGTTCAACGCGATCTGCGACGGTGAGTACGACCACTTCCCCGAGCAGGCGTTCTTCATGTGCGGTGGCCTCGAGGACCTCAAGGCCAACGCCAAGGAGCTCGGCGTCTCCTGAGCCTCGTGCTCCATCGAGGGGGCGGGCGCGTCCCGCCCCCTCATCCACGCCTACTAGAATTGACCCCAACACCCGGCACCCCCGCCGGGTGGTGACCCGAGGAGCCACCCTTGGCTGCTGAGCTGCACGTCGAGCTGGTCGCCGCCGACCGCCAGGTCTGGTCCGGTGAGGCCACCCTGGTCGTCGCGCGCACCACGTCCGGCGACATCGGCGTCATGCCCGGTCACCAGCCGCTGCTCGGTGTGCTGGAGTCGGGCCCGGTGACCATCCGTACGAGTGACGGTGGAACGGTCGTCGCCGCGGTGCACGGCGGTTTCATCTCGTTCGCGGACGACAAGCTCTCGCTGCTGGCGGAGATCGCCGAGCTGTCGGACGAGATCGACGTCCAGCGCACGGAGCGGGAGCTGGAGCGTGCGAAGGCGGAGGGCGACGCCGCCGCCGAGCGCCGCGCGGACGTCCGACTTCGCGCGGCGGCGGCGCGCTGAACCAGCCGCGCTGTACGTTGACGTCACTCAGCCGCGGCCGGCCCGGAGCAATCCGGTGCCGGTCGCGGCTGAGGCAGATGTGGGTGTTTTTTCCGTTTCATTACTCAGTGACAGGCGCAGTTCCACTGCCTGGGAGACGAGGAGGTCGGTCGCGATGGTCCTCGCTCTGACTGTGTGCGGGATCGTGGTCGCACTCGTGGTGGTGGGGCTGTTCCTGTTCGGCTTGCGCCGCAGGCTCATCCAGCGCTCCGGCGGCACCTTCGACTGCTCGCTGCGCTGGGACGTGGCCGAGAAACCCGACGCGGGCGGCAAGGGCTGGAGCTACGGCGTCGCCCGCTACAACGGCGACCGCATCGAGTGGTACCGGGTCTTCTCCTACGCCCCCCGCCCCCGCCGGGTCCTGGAGCGGGCGCAGATCGAGGTGGCCGGCCGCCGGCTGCCCGAGGGCGAGGAGGAGCTGGCGCTGCTGTCCGACGCGGTGGTCCTCGCGTGTACGCACCGGGGCACGCGCCTGGAACTCGCCATGAGCGAGGACGCGCTGACCGGTTTCCTCGCCTGGCTGGAGGCCGCCCCACCCGGACAGAGGGTGAATGTGGCGTAGCCACATCCACCCTCCGGGTGACGCTCAGGCGTTCTTTACCGTCACAGGTTGTCGCTGATGGCGCTCACCAGTTCGCCGTTGCTGGTGTCACCGCTGAACTCCCAGAAGAAGGCGCCGCCGAGGCCCTGGTTGTTGGCCCAGGCCATCTTCGACTTGATGGTGGCGGGAGTGTCGTACGACCACCAGTTGCTGCCGCAGTGGGCGTACGCGGTGCCGGCGACGGTGCCGGTGGCCGGGCAGGACGACTTCAGGACCTTGTAGTCCTCGATGCCCTGCTCGTAGGTGCCGGCCGCGGGTCCGGTGGCGGTGCCGCCGGGCGCGTCCTGGGTGACGCCGGTCCAGCCGCGGCCGTAGAAACCGATGCCGATGAGCAGCTTCTTGGCGGGGACGCCGATCGCCTTGAACTTCGCCATCGCGTCGGCGGTGGTGAAGCCCGCCTTCGGGATGCCGTCGTACGAGGTGAGCGGGGAGTGCGGGGCGGTCGGGCCCTTGGCCTCCCAGGCGCCGAAGAAGTCGTACGTCATCACGTTGTACCAGTCGACGTACTGGGCGGCACCGGCGTAGTCGGCGGCCTCGATCTTGCCGCCGGCCGAGCCGTCGGCGGTGGTGGCGGCGGTGACCAGGTTGTTCGCACCGAACTTGGCGCGCAGTGCGGACATCAGGTTCTTGTAGGCCGCGGCACCGGAGGTGTCACAGGTCAGGCCGCAGGCGTTCGGGTACTCCCAGTCGATGTCGATGCCGTCGAAGACGTCGGCCCAGCGCGGGTCCTCGACCAGGTCGTAGCAGGACTGGGCGAAGGCCGCCGGGTTCTTGGCCGCGTCGGCGAAGCCGCCGGACCAGGTCCAGCCGCCGAAGGACCACAGCACCTTGATGTGCGGGTACTTCGCCTTCAGCTGGCGCAGCTGGTTGAAGTTGCCGCGCAGCGGCTGGTCCCAGGTGTCGGCGACGCCGCTGACGGACTGGTCGGCGGTGAACGCCTTGTCGTAGTCGGCGTAGGAGTCGCCGATCGCGCACTTGCCGCCGGTGACGTTGCCGAAGGCGTAGTTGATGTGCGTGATCTTGGAGGCGGAGCCGGACGTCACCAGGTTCTTGACGTTGTAGTTGCGGCCGTAGATGCCCCACTCGGTGAAGTAGCCGAGCTTGACCTTGTCGCCGGTGGGCGGGGGAGTGGTGCCGCCGCCGGTGGTGTGCACCTTGACCGCGCCGCTGACCGGACCGGTCTGGTCGGCGGTGTCGCGGGCCCGGACGGTGTAGGAGTAGTCGGTGCCCGCGGTGAGGCCGGTGTCGGTGTACGACGTGGTGGTGACCGTGGCGACCTTGGCGCCGTCGCGCAGGACGTCGTAGTTCTTGACGCCCTTGTCGTCGGTGGCGGCGCTCCAGCCGAGCTTCACCGAGGTGTCGGTGATGCCGGAGGCGGTGGGGGTGCCGGGCGCGGAGGGAGCCGCGTCTCCGGGGACCGTCGTACCGTCGCAGCTGTCTCCGTTGAGCTTGCAGTTCGACGGGGAGCCGGGGCCCGCGCCGTTGAAGCCGAAGGAGACCGAGGCGCCGGGGGCGATGGTGCCGTTCCAGCCGACGTTCTTGGCGGTCCAGTGGTCACCGGAGTTGGTGACCGTGGCGTCCCAGGCGGAGGTGACCTTGGTGCCGGTGGGGAAGTCCCACTCGACGGTCCAGGAGCTGATGCTGCTGGTGCCGGTGTTCTTGATGGTCCACTGGCCACCGAAGCCGGTGCCCCAGTCGCTCGTCTTGGTGAAGCTGGCCGTCGCGTTCGCCGCGGCCTGGGCCGGGCTCGCGAGTCCGACCAGGCCGGCCAGGGGGAGCATCAGGGTCGCGAGTCCTGCCGCGGCTCTGTGTCTGAAGCGCATGCTGCGCCTCCCTCGTCTCAGGGGTGTCAGGGGCATGACTGAGCCTTCACGCCCACGGTGCTGCGAGGGTAGAAAGGTCTGGACCACAGGTCAATAGGTCTGGACCATTCCGGCCGGTACCCCTCAGAGTCCCAACTCGCGGGCGAGTACGGCGGCTTGCACCCGGCTGCGCAGCTCCAGCTTGGCCAGCAGCCGGCTGACGTGCGTCTTCACCGTGCCCTCCGCCATCTCCAGCCGGGCCGCGATCTGCGCGTTCGACAGCCCCTCGCCGAGGCAGCCCAGCACCTCCCGCTCCCGCCGGGTGAGCCCCTCCAGCACGGCCGGGTCCGCCTCCGGCTCCCGGGCCGGCGCCGCGGCGAACTCGGCGATCAGCCGCCGGGTCACGGCCGGTGCGACGACCCCCTCCCCGCGCGCCACCGTACGGACCGCCTCCAGCAGGTCCCTCGCCTCGGTGTTCTTCAGCAGGAACCCGGCCGCGCCCGCCCGCAGCGCGCCGAACACGTACTCGTCGAGGTCGAAGGTGGTCAGCACGAGCACGTCCGCGAGCCGCTCGCCGACGATCCGCCGGGTGGCCGACACACCGTCCAGGCGGGGCATCTGGACGTCCATCAGCACCAGGTCCGGCCGCAGGCTCCGGGCCAGCTCCACCGCCCGCTCCCCGTCCGCCGCCTCGCCGACCACCTCGATGTCCGGCGCGCTGCGCAGGATCAGCACGAGCCCGGCGCGGACGGCGGACTGGTCCTCGGCGACCAGGACACGGATCATGCTTTCAGTCTCCTTCGGTGGTGAGCGGAAGAGTGGCGCGCACGGTCCACCGCGTGCCCGCGGGGCCCGCCTCGAAGGTGCCGCCGAGCAGCGCGGCCCGCTCCCGCATCCCGGTGAGCCCGGCGCCCGAACCGGGTGCGCGGGGGGCGTCGCCGGGCCGGTAGGCACTGCTCACCCGGATGCCGAGCCGCCCGTCCTCCTGCCGGAGCACGACCTCGACCCGCCCCTCGGCCGCGTGCTTCAGGGCGTTGGTCAGCGACTCCTGCACGATCCGGTAGGCGGCGAGTTCCACGGGCGCCGGCACCGTGCCGTGGCCGGCGTCGAGCACGACGTCCAGGCCGTTGGCCCGCGCGCCGTCGACCAGGGCGTCCAGCCCGTCCAGGGTGGGGGAGGCGGCGGGCTCCCGGTCCCCCGAGCCGTCGCGCAGGATGCCGATCAGTCGGCGCATCTCGGCCAGTCCCGCCACGCTGTTCTCCCGGATGACGGCCAGCGCCTCCCGGGTGGTCCGCTCGTCGTCGAGGGAGAGCGCCGCCGTGGAGTGGATGGCGATGGCCGACAGGTGGTTGGCGACCACGTCGTGCAACTCGCGGGCCATCCGGGCGCGTTCGGCGGTGACCGCCTGGACGCGGTCCATCTCGGCCAGCAGCGCGGTCTGCCCGGCACGCAGCCGGGCGGCCTCGGCGGCTTCCCGGTGGTCCCGCACCAGCGCGCCGGTGGCCGCGGGCGCCAGCGCGACCACCCCCACGCCCACACCGATCAGCAGGCCCCGCGGATCCCGCCACAGGGCCGCCGGTACGACCCCGCCGAGCACGGTCAGGAAGCCGGCGATCCAGGGGATGCGGCGGGCGGAGGCGGGGCTGCCGTACAGCACCGCCGCGTACATCAGGTCGGTGTACAGCACGACGGTGGCGATGCTGCCGACCGTCACCGTGTCCAGGACCAGTGCGGCGGTGCCGATCAGCAGGCCGGTGCGGGGCCGGATGCGGCGCAGCGGCTCGCAGGCGGCGACGACCACGAGCGGCACCAGCGCGGCCCAGGGGGCGCGCCACAGCACCAGGTCGTCCGCCGCCATGCGCGCGTGGATGCCGGGCACCCACAGCAGCACCCCGCCGAGCAGTCCGCCCACGGCGATGAGCAGGTCGTCACGGTGCGGGCGGGGGAGCGTGCGGGCCATGCCCCCTATCCAACACGGCCCCCGGGCGGCCCGCCTGCACCCCGGGAACGGTCCCCGGCTGCGACTTTCGCTTACCGCGGTCTCGTCTGCGCCGACGACGATCCGCGCGGCGTCCCGGGGGAGTCTGGACGGGTGAACGAGGGGAGCGACGTGTGATCGTCGGACTGATCATCGCCTGCGAGGTGGCGTTCTGGGTGCTGCTGGCGGCCGGACTGGCCTTCCGGTACGCGTTCCGGATGCCCCGCACCGGGCTGGCCCTGCTGCTGTGCGAGCCGCTGCTGGAGCTCGTGCTCTTCGCCGTCACCGCGGTCGACCTCGACCAGGGCGCCGAACCCGACTGGCGGCACGGGCTCGCCGCCGTCTACATCGGTTTCACCGTCGGCCTCGGCCACTCCACCATCCGCTGGGTGGACGCCCGGGTGGCCCACCGCTTCGCCGGCGGTCCGCCCCCGGCCCGGCCGCCGAAGTACGGCAGGGCCCGCGCCGTCCACGAGTGGAAGGTGGCGGGCCGCTGGATCCTGTCGGCGGCCGTCGCCCTCGTCCTGCTCCAGGGTGCCGTCTGGTACGTCGGCGACCACGGCGGCACCGGCTCGCTGCGCGCCTGGCAGACGCGCATGCTCTGGGTCGTCGGCATCAACCTGGTCATCGCCGCCTCTTACACCCTCTTCCCCAAGCGGGAGCCCGCGGGCGAGGCGGCCGGAAAACCGTTCGACACCGAGCCGGAAGCCGGGACATCATCCCGGCGATGACACGCACCGACACGCCTCCCGCCTGGGACGAGCGCACCCAGCTGACCACCTTCCTCGGCTACGTCCGCGCCACCGCGCGCGCCAAGTGCGAGGAACTGTCCGACGAGGACGCCCGCAAGGTGCTCCTGCCCGGCTCGCCGCTGACGACCGTGAGCGGAATCGTCAGCCATCTGCGCTGGGTCGAGTACTACTGGTTCCGGGTCGTCTTCCTCGGCGAGGAGGACGAGGGGCCCTGGACCGAGGAGGACCCCGACCGCGAGATGCGCATCGCCGCCGACATCCCGCTGTCCCGGCTGCTCGCCGAGTACGCCGAGGAGTCCGCGCGGTACGACGAACTCGTCGCCGCGCACGACCTGGACACCCGGGCACGGCGGAAGCGGGCCGACGGCGGCGCGCCCGACCTGCGCTGGATCCTGCTCCACCTCATCGAGGAGACGGCCCGGCACAACGGCCACCTCGACATCCTGCGCGAGATGACCGACGGCCGCACCGGCGCCTGACCCGGCGGCGCCGGTGCGGGGAGACGTTTCCTCAGCGCTCCCCGCCCGGCACCCACAGCACGTCGCCGGTCTCCCGGTTGGCGCTGCGGGCCAGGATGAACAGCAGGTCGGAGAGGCGGTTGAGGTAGGTCGCGGTGAGCGGGTTCATCGTCTCGCCGTGCACCTCCAGGGCCGCCCAGGTGGAGCGCTCGGCCCGGCGCACGACCGTGCACGCCTGGTGCAGCAGGGCGGCGCCCGGGGTGCCCCCCGGGAGGATGAAGGACCGCAGTTTCTCCAGCCGCTCGTTGAAGCGGTCGCAGTCCGCCTCCAGCCGGTCGACGTAGAACTGCTCGACCCTGAGCGGCGGGTACTGCGGGTCCTCCACCACCGGGGTCGACAGGTCCGCGCCCACGTCGAACAGGTCGTTCTGGACGCGGGTGAGGACCGTGACGATCTCCTCGTCCAGGCCGCCCAGCGCGATCGCGGTGCCGATCACCGCGTTGGCCTCGTTGGCGTCCGCGTAGGCGGAGATCCTGAGGTCCGTCTTGGGCACCCGGCTCATGTCGCCGAGGCTGGTGGTGCCCTGGTCGCCGGTCCTGGTGTAGATGCGCGTCAGATTGACCATGCGGTCAGCGTAGTTACGCCCCGGCCGTCCGGAACACCCGTGTGCCCGCCGTCACGGTCAGCGCGGTGAGGGCGACGGCGACCAGGACGCCGTGGAGCATGTGCGCGCTGGTGTACGCGCCGACGTACGCGTCACGGACCGCGTCCACCAGGTAGCGGAACGGGACGAGGTGCGACAGCACGTCCAGCCAGGTCGGCGCCAGGGTCATCGGCAGCATCAGGCCCGACAGCAGCACCGACGGCATCGACACCGCGTTGATCAGCGGCCCGAACGCGTGCGGGGTGCCGACCTTCATGCCGAGCGCGTACGACAGCGAGGCCAGCGAGACCGTGAGCAGGGCGACGAAGGCGAAGCCGATCAGGACGCCGGCCAGCGGTGCGCGCAGGCCCATGACCAGCGCGGCCAGCACCAGCAGCACCGCCTGGAAGACGAACACCGTGGCGTCCCGCAGCACCCGGCCGAGCAGCAGGGCGAGCCGGCTGACCGGGGTCACCCGCATCCGCTCCACCACCCCCTGCCCCTTCTCGACGATGACCGTGAACCCGGCGAACAGCGCGCCGGAGAGACCGAGCTGGAGCAGCAGTCCGGGGACGAGCACCTGCCAGGAGCCGCCCGCGCCGCCGAGCGGCAGCCCGGTGAGCAGCGGCCCGAAGAACAGCAGGTGGAGCAGGGGCGTGAGCACGCCGAAGAGCAGGGCGAAGCGGGAGCGCAGCGACTGGCGCAGATAACGGCCGTAGACGAGGGCCGTGTCGTGGAGGAGCATCGGGGATCCTGTCCGTCTCGTACGTCTATACGGCTACGGGAGCGGTGTCGGCCGGGGCGGGGCCACGGCCGGTCACGGCGAGGAAGGTGTCCTGGAGGGTGGCGTCCGGCGAGCCGCCGTAGCGCAGCTTGAGCGCGCTCGGCGTGCCCTCGGCGGCGACCGTTCCCCGGTCGACGATCACCAGGCGGTCGGCGAGGGCGTCGGCCTCGTCCAGGTAGTGGGTGGTCAGGAACACGGTCGTGCCGTGCTCGTCGCGCAGCCGGCGGACCAGGTCCCACAGCTCCGCCCGGCTGCCCGGGTCCAGGCCGGTCGTCGGCTCGTCCAGGAAGAGCACCTTGGGGCGGTGGGTGAGCGCCATCGCGATGTCCAGCCGGCGCCGCTGGCCACCGGAGAGGGCGCCGGTCCTGCGGTCGAGGAGTCCGGTGAGGTCCAGCTCCCCGGCCAGTTCCCCGGCGCGTGCGACCGCGTCCGCCTTCGGCAGGCGGTACAGCCGGCCCTGGGTGACCAGCTCCTCCCGGGCGGTGATCTGCGGGTCGACCCCGCCGGACTGCGCCACGTAGCCGATCGCCCGGCGCACTCCGGCCGGATCGGCCGCCAGGTCGCAGCCGGCGACCGTGGCCGCGCCGCCGGTCGGCTCCAGCAGGGTGGTGAGCATCCGCAGGGTGGTGGTCTTGCCGGCGCCGTTGGGTCCGAGGAAACCGAGGATCTCGCCCTCGGGGACGGTCAGGTCGATGCCCCGGACCGCGTCGACGGGGCCGGCCTTCGTCCGGAAGGTGCGGGCGAGGCCCGCCGTGCTGATCACTGCTGCCATGACGACCAGAAAAACAGAGTCACTGAATTTTTGCAATGACTCCAAGTTTTCAGCTGCCCCAGCGAAGTTAAAATGCGGGCATGGCTGAGGGGCTCAGGGAGCGGAAGAAGCGGCAGACCCGGCAGTACATCTCGGATGTCGCCACGGGCCTGTTCCTGGAGCGCGGGTTCGAGGCGGTGACCGTCGCGGAGATCGCCGAGGCGGCGAACGTCTCGGTCAACACCGTCTACAACTACTTCCCCGCCAAGGAGGACCTCTTCCTCGACCGCTCGGCCGGTATGGCCGACCGTCTCGCCCGCTGGGTCCGGGGTCGGGACGCCGGGGAGTCCGCCGCCCGCGCCGTCCTGCGCGAACTGCGCGGGGAGGTCGAGAGCGTCTCGCCCCGGGTCGGCCTGATGTCCGGCTACGACCGCTTCATGCGGGTCGTCCACGAGGCGCCCGCGCTGCGCTCCCGCCTGTGGAGCCTCCGGCAGGAGATCCACGACCGCCTGGAGGCGGCCCTGCGCGAGGAGACCGGCGCCGCCGACGGCGATCCGCTGCCGGACCTGATGGCAGGTCAGATCTGCTGGGTCCACCAGGCCGTCTTCGACACCATCGGCCGCGAGATGCTCGCCGGGCGCAAACCGGTCGAAGTATCACGAGAGGTGCTCGCCCTGCTGGACGACATCGAGGACCTGTTGAGTGAAAAGGTGCTCAACTACGCCGTCCGTGGCGCGTAATGACCCCTGCCGGTGTGATGTCCGTCAAATGAGACGTGACGCGCGTTACTTACCGGTCACACAGCACCGCCGGAGCGCTATGGTCCGCCGGAGAGGCAGACTTGCAGCGCGTTCAGAGGAGTCGGAGTGGCACGGAAGCTCGCCGTCATCGGGGCTGGTCTCATGGGGTCCGGCATCGCCCAGGTCGCCGCGCAGGCGGGCTGGGACGTCGTCCTGCGAGACGTCACCGACGAGGCCCTGAAGCGCGGCACCGACGGCATCAGGGCGTCGTACGACAAGTTCGTCGGCAAGGGCCGGCTGGCCGCCGAGGACGCCGAGGCCGCTCTGGCGCGCATCACCCCGACCACCGACCTGGACGCCGCCGCCGAGGCCGACGTCGTCGTGGAGGCCGTCTTCGAGAAGCTGGAGGTCAAGCACGAGATCTTCCGCGCGCTCGACAGGATCGTGCGCGAGGACACCGTGCTCGCCTCCAACACCTCCGCCATCCCGATCACCAAGATCGCGGCGGTCACCGAACGCCCCGAGCGGGTCGTCGGCGTCCACTTCTTCTCGCCGGTGCCGATGATGCAGCTCGTCGAGCTGGTCCGCGGTTACAAGACCAGCGACGAAACCCTCGCCACCGCGCGGGAGTTCGCCGAGTCCGTCGGCAAGACCTGCATCGTCGTCAACCGGGACGTGGCCGGCTTCGTCACCACCCGGCTCATCTCCGCGCTGGTGGTAGAGGCGATCAAGCTCTACGAGTCCGGCGTCGCCTCCGCCGAGGACATCGACCTCGCGTGCAAGCTGGGCTTCGGCCACGCCATGGGCCCGCTGGCCACCACCGACATGACCGGCGTGGACATCCTGCTGCACGCCACCGGCAACATCTACACCGAGTCCCAGGACGAGAAGTTCGCCCCGCCGGAGCTGATGCGCCGGATGGTGGACGCCGGTGACATCGGTCGCAAGAGCGGGCAGGGCTTCTACAAGTACTGAGTCACCCGTCCACACCCGACCGCCCCGGGAGTGTCACTCCCGGGGGTGAATTCGGTATCGGTTCGCTTACAAGCAGCAACCGCACCGCCACCCGCACAGTCAGACGTTGCACAGCACCGTCACCGAGTACGCCAACCGCACTCAACGGGGAGCGCATATGTACATCAGGGGCGACCACGCCGAGCTGGTCGTCGGGGGCCGCCTCGACGTCCGCAGCGCGGCGGACGCCCGTACGGCTCTGCACACGGCCGTCGACACCGGAGTCGGCGACCTGGTGCTCGACCTGTCCGAACTGGACTCCTGGGACGCCACCGGACTCGGGGTGATCATGGGTGCCCACCGGCGGGCCGGCCGCTGCGGGCGCCGCCTGGTGCTGCGCGGCGTACCGCCGCAGATGCAGCGCCTGCTGGTGGCCACCCGGCTGCACCGCATCCTCGCCATCGAGGGCGGCATCGGAGTCGAGTCGCTGCCCCGGGTGTGAGACGCGCACGGGGCTGAACCGGGCGGCGGGCAGGACCCGGACGCAGCCGCCGAAGCACCCGTCGAGGGCAATCTCCACGAGACCGTGACGTCTCGGACCGCACGGCACCCCGCCCTGTCGGAGATACTGGCGAAGGTTTAGGGTGCGGTCGCCCGCCGTCTCGCAACCCTCGACCGAGCGGGCCCGGACCAGAAGCGACAGCGCGGTGTGCGAAACGGCCGGGAGGGCCGGAACACGGGCACACGACGCTTTTGGGGGCTTCAACCCATGGACGACGCGATCAACGCGGGACCCGAGGAACAGGGCCAGGCGCACGGCCGCCGCCCGCAGCGGGAACCCCTCACCTCCGACTTCGCCCCGGGCACGCCCCCGCCCGCCCGGATGGTGCAGCTCGTCTGCGGCGACCTCCAGCTCACCGTCAACCCCGTCGACGGCAGCGAGATAGAACCCTGCCCGCCGGCCGAGCTGCCCGGCAGGCCCCGCAAGCGCACCGCCGCCGAGCGGGCGGAGGCCGAACGCGCCGCCCGGCCGCCGGTGCCGCCCGGCCCCACCCAGCCCGCGGTCTCCCTGCTGGAACGCCAGGACGAACGCGAACGCGTGGTGCGCCTCCTCGCCCGCGGCCGCTCCGTCCGCGTCACCGGCCCGGCCGGCTCCGGCCGCACCGCCCTGCTCGACCTGGTCGCCGACGACTGCCTGGACCTCGCCCCCGACGGCGTGGTCCGCCTCAGCGGCTTCCACCGCACCACCGCGGACCTCCTCCACGACCTCTTCCACGCCGTCTACGACGCCCCCCTCCACCACCCCGGCCACGAGGAACTGCTCGCCTGCGTCCGCGAGATCGGCGCGGTCGTCGTCCTGGACGACCTGGCGTTCGGCGGCGCCTCCCTGGGCGAACTGCTCGACGCCACCCCCGAGTGCGCCTTCCTGTTCGGCGCCACCCCCGAGGTGCCCGCGCCCTCCGCCGAGTCGGACGTGGAGGAGATCTTCCTCGGCGGCCTCGACCGCGCCGCCGGTGTGGAGATCCTGGAGCGGACCGTCGGCCGCGTCCTCACCGAGGAGGAGGCCAACTGGGCCGGCGACCTCTGGTTCGAGTCCGAGGGCCTGCCGCTGCGCTTCGTCCAGGCCGGCGCACTGCTGCGGCAGCGTGACCAGTTGCGGGCCGACACCGGCGCGGTGGACGAGTACGGCGTCTTCGAGGACGTACGCGGGCCGGCGGACCTGCCCGTCGACCTGGAGGAGGACGTCCCGCTGCCCTCCCTCGGCGAGGCCGCGGCCCCCGCCCCGCTGCTCGCCTCCCGGCTCAGCGCCTCCGCCCGGGCCGCGCTCCGCTTCGCGGTCGCCCTCGGCGGCGAAGTGCCCCACCAGGCCCATCTGCCCGCCCTGGTCGGCGACACCCACGCGGACGCCGCCCTCGGCGAGCTGGCGGGCTGCGGCCTGATCACCCCCGTCGGCCCCCGCTACCGCCTCGCGGCCGGGGTCCGCACCCAGCTGGAGGCCGCCGGCTACGCCGAGGACGCGGCCGGCCACGCCCTCACCGCCGCCCGGCACTACGCCTGGTGGGCCGGCCACCCCTCGGTCACCCCCGCGCGGGTGTGCGCCGAGGCCGACGCGGTCCTCGCCGCGCTCGCCGCCGTCGTACCGGGGACGACCCCGCCCGCCGAGGGCGAGGAGAGCAGCGCCGTGCGGCTGGCCCGCACGGCCGCGCCGGCCTTCGCCGCCGGACTGCACTGGAGCGCCTGGGAACGGGCCCTGCGGTCCGGCGCGGAAGCCTCCCGGCTGGCCGGCGAGGTGACCGAACAAGCCTATTTCCACCACGAGTTGGGGATCCTCGCACTCTGTGGCGGACAGCTCGACCGGGCCCGCGCCGAGCTGGAGGCGTCCAGCGGGCTGCGCGGCGCGCTCGCCGACAAGCGGGGCGCGGTCGCCGGCCGCCGGGCGCTGGCGCTGCTCGCCGACCGGGCCGGCGAGGTGCCGGGCCCGCCGGTGCGGGCGGGGGAGGGGCCGGCGGAGGCACGGCACGAGGAGCCGGCGCCACCGCCGTACGGCGCGTCCGGCGACACCCTGGTCACCCCGCGGTCCGTGGTGCCCGGGCCGCAGGGTGCGGTGCCCGGGGCGCGGGCGGTGGTGCCCGGGGCGCGGGCCGGCGGTCTGCGGCGCCTGGCCCGGCGCAACCTGGTGGCGGCCGGCTCCGGCGCGCTGCTCGCCGCCGTGCTCGGCACGGTCGTCACGCTCGGCATGACGTCCGACCGGAGCGACGACCGCGACCCGGCGGGCAGGGTCGAGGTCGACCCCTCGGCGACCCTGGGCGTGGACGACGGCGGCCTGGGCACGGGCCCGGCCGACACCGGCGGCACGGGCGGCACCGGCGCGGTCGGGGGCCGGCCCACGTCACCGGGCCCCGACGGCACCTACGGCACCGCGGACGACCCGGTGTCGCCGGACGGCACCCCTGGCCCCTCGGAGAGCGCGGACCCGTCCCACTCCGGCACACCCTCCGGTTCCCCGTCCAAGTCGCCCAAGCCGTCGGGCTCGACGGGCTCGTCGAGCGGCGGCACGACGGGGGGGACGACCGGCGGGACGACGGGCGGTACGACGGGCGGCACCACCGGCGGCACGACCAGCGGCGGCACGACCGGCGGGACCACCGGCGGCGACAGCGGCGGCACCGGGGGCTCCACCGGTACGACGGACGGCACCACCGGCGACACGACGACCGGCGGCACGACCGGCGGGACCACGGGGGACCCCACCAGCGGCGGATCGACGGGCGGCACCACGGGCGACACGACGACCGGCGGCACGGACGGCTCCGCCGGGGGTACGTCGAGCAGCGCCTCGGCATCCCAGAGCGCACCGGGAACACCGAACACGCTGATCTGACGACCGCCGGGGCCGGTGCGGAAGGGGCGCCGGCAGCTTCTCCCGCCGCAACGGCGCCCCGTCACGACGACGCCGGTGCCCGCCGGTGCCCCACGGCCCTCGGACGGTCCGGCACCGCCGGTCCCCGCCGTACGGGCCGAGCGCCGTAGGTAAGGGGGCGGTGGTCAGAAGAGGCGGAGTTTGTCGTCCTCGATGCCGCGCAGGGCGTCGTAGTCCAGGATCTGGCAGTCGATGCCGCGGTCGGTGGCGAGGACGCGGGCCTGCGGCTTGATCTCCTGGGCGGCGAAGACACCGCGGACCGGCGCCAGATGCGGGTCCCGGTTCAACAGCTCCAGGTAGCGGGTGAGTTGCTCGACGCCGTCGATCTCGCCCCGGCGCTTGATCTCCACCGCGACCGTCCCGCCGTCGGCGTCCCGGCACAGGATGTCCACCGGGCCGATCGCGGTCATGTACTCACGGCGGATGAGGGTGTACCCCTCGCCCAGCGTCTCGATGCGGTCGGCGAGCAGCTCCTGGAGGTGCGCTTCCACGCCGTCCTTGATCAGGCCGGGATCCACGCCCAGTTCGTGCGAGGAGTCGTGCAGGATCTCCTCCATCGTGATGATCAGTTTCTCGCCCGCCTTGTTGACGACGGTCCACACGCCCTCGTCCTCGCCCGTCCCCACCTTCAGGGTGCAGGGCGGCGACATCCAGTTGAGCGGCTTGTAGGCCCGGTCGTCGGCGTGGATCGAGACGCTGCCGTCCGCCTTGACCAGGATCAGGCGGGGCGCCGAGGGCAGGTGGGCGGTGAGCCGGCCGGCGTAGTCGACCGAGCATCGGGCAATGACGAGACGCATGGTCGGCAACGCTACTCGACGCGCGCCGGTGCTCGCGATCCGCCCATCCCGCTCCCTGTGAATCGCACCAATTGTCCCTGGAAACTCTTGTTCATCCCTGGCCGATAGTGAGCATGAGCGGACCGTTCCATATACGCATTCTGCTGGTGTGGTCACCTACCGTTGCCTACCGTAGAGAACGGGAGGTTGCGGCCCCAGTACAGAGCGTGTTCGAAATCGCGAACTCCCAGACCTGTCCGGCAACCCCTGCTCTTTCGGGGGTGCGAGAGGAGAACCCATGTCGCTCGACGTCTCACCGGCCCTACTCGAACAGGCCGAGCGAGGCGAGGTCGACGAAGCAGCATTCGTCGACTGCGTCCGGACCTCCCTGCCCTACGCGTGGGAGATGATCAGCTCCCTGGTGGCCCAGCTGAAGGTCGACGGCGGCCCCTTCGCCGACAACCAGACGCCCCCGCCGGACGAGCAGGCGCGCGGTCAGCTGCTGCGTGCACTCGCGAGTGACGCCATACGCGGCGCGCTGCAGCGGCACTTCGGTGTGCGGCTGGCCTTCCAGAACTGCCACCGTGTGGCGGTGTTCCCGCTGGACGCCTCGGTGGACGAGACGTTGGCCCGCTTCACCTCGATGCGCAACCAGTTGCTGAACCAGTCGCCGGAGCTGCGGGACTGCTGACGCGCGGCTCCCGTGCGGCCGAGGCAGTGAGCCCCCGGCTTGCCGTTCCACCGGCGGGAGGTGCATGCGGTACCGGGCGGCAAGCCCCCCAGGTGGCTTGCGCGCGGGGGTGCGTCAGCGCAACTGGGGCAGCACCTCCGCGCCGAGCCGGCGGAGGTTCTCCTCCGTGGCCGACAGGTCGCCCGAGCCCTCCACCAGCAGGGCGAACCGGGAGATCCCGGTGCGCTCCGAGGTGGCCGCGAGCCGGTCGGCGGCGAGCCGCGGGGTGCCCACCGGGTGCAGCCCGCAGAGCAGTTCGGTGTAGGCGTGCGGGTCGCGCATGGCGCGCGCCCGTCCGTCCACCGTCACATGCGCGTCCAGGCCCTGCTTCAGCCAGCCGGGCATCGCCTTCAGCAGCGTCTCCGCGGCGTCCGTGCGCCGGTCGGCGAGCTGGCAGACACCGGCCGAGACATGCGCGGCACGCTCGATCTCCTCGGCCGGCCGGCCCGCCGCGCGGGCGCAGCGCCGCCACATGGCGACCATGTCGGCCTTCTCCTCGTCCCCGACGTGCATGCCGAGCAGCATCGGCAGCCCGCGCTCGGCGGCCAGCCGGACGCTCGACGGCGAGGTGCAGGCGAGGACGACCTCGGGACCGGGGGTGTCCGTCAGGGCCTCCGACGGGCGGGGCACGACCGGTACCTCGCGGAAGGAGAAGCGTTCGCCACGGGCCGCCACGGACGGCTCGCTCAGCCAGCGCAGCAGCAGATCGAGCGACTCCGGGAACCCGTGTTCGTAGGCCTCCAGGCCCGCGCCGAACACCTCCAGGTCGACCCAGGGGCCGCCGCGTCCGACGCCCAGCGTGAACCGGCCGCCACTGGTCAGGTGGAGCAGCGCGGCCTGCTCGCCGAGCGCCACCGGGTGGGCGGTGGGCAGTACGCTGACCGCCGTGCCGACCCGGATGCGCCGGGTGCGGCCGAGCAGCAGCGCGGCCAGGGTGACCGCGGACGGGCATGTGCCGTAGGGCACGAAGTGGTGCTCGGCCAGCCACACCGCGTCCAGCCCGGCCTGCTCGGCCACCTCGGCCGAGCGGACCGCCCGGTGCAGGGCCTCACCCGGACCCTGGCCCGGGAACTGGGCGGCCAGCACAAAACTTCCTAGGTGCATCGCGTTTCCTGCTTCCTTGGCGCTCCGACCCGGAGCTCCCCCACCCGGCATAACCGTCTGACACGTGCCCAGGACACGGCCTGGCGGGGAGATATGCCGATTGTCTGCAGAATCGGGCGCCCCGCGGGGGGACTTGAGCGGGTTGGTTCCGTACGC
Organism: Streptomyces sp. NPDC013455; assembly: GCF_040632975.1. Taxonomy (NCBI): domain Bacteria; kingdom Bacillati; phylum Actinomycetota; class Actinomycetes; order Kitasatosporales; family Streptomycetaceae; genus Streptomyces; species Streptomyces sp. NPDC013455. The sequence continues at coordinate 108,358 of NZ_JBEYCX010000019.1, forward strand.
GTACCCCGCTCGGCGGCGCGTAGGCTGGACGCAGTCCGTGCTCCCGTACAGCCCCGAGAGGTGTCCCGTGTCCCCGCGCCGCAACCGTCCGAAGGCAGCCGGATCGTCGGGCCGGAGCGCCGAGGACGACCGCGCCGGCCGGTACGGCGGCTGGCAGTCCACGGAGAGCTGGCAGGGCGAGGACTGGAGCGTGCGGCACGTCGCCGGGGCCGGCGCGCAGGGCAAGACCTACCGCTGCCCGGGCTGCGACCAGCTGATCGCCTCCGGGATGCCGCACGTGGTGGCCTGGCCCGAGCACGCGGGCGTCGACGACCGCCGGCACTGGCACAAGGCGTGCTGGAACGCGAAGGACCGCCGCACCACGCGGGTGCAGCGGTCCCGTAACGCGCCGAGGTTCTGAGCCCTGCGGCTACACGTCCCGGCTCTGCAGCAGCGCGTACGCGCCCGCGTACACCGCCGCCGTCAGGCCCAGCATGATCCACACCGGGTCCCAGCCGGACGGACCCGAGTCCGACAGCGAGTTGGCGTAGAAGACGCTCAGCTGGTTCGGGATCGAGTACTCGAACAGCCACTCGCGCAGGTCGTTCAGCGACTCCGAGACCATGAACAGGGCGAGCACCAGCGGAGCGAGAACCACGCCGATCATGATGGTGATGGCGCCCGCGGAGTGCCGGATGACCGAGCCGACGAGCAGCGAGAGCAGCCCGAGCAGCGCGATGTAGAGGCTGATGCCGACGGTGGCCTTGAGCCATTCCGAGCCGGACGGGGTGCGGGCGCCGGTGCTCTCCAGCATGGACGTCTGCACCAGGGCCACGAAGCCGGAGGTGGCCAGGGTGGAGACGAAGGCGACGGCGAAGAACACGATCGACTTGGCGGCGAGCACCCGGGCCCGGCTGGGGCACGCGGTCATCGTCGTGCGGATCATGCCCGTGCCGTACTCCGAGGCCGTGGTCAGCACGCCGAGCGTGATGATGCAGATGCTGCCGAGGAGCAGGCCGAAGAAGCCGAACGACAGCGGGTTCTCGCCGCTCAGGCTCTCGGAGTCGGAGTTGGCCTCGACCAGTGCGCCGGCCAGCAGGCCGATGCCGACGACGAGCACCACGAAGACGCCGAGCGTCCACATCGTCGAGCGCACGGACTTGATCTTCGTCCACTCGGAGGCCAGCGCGTGCCCGAGGTGGGTGCGCACGACCGGGATGGGCGAGGTGTAGCCGGGGTACGGCCCACCGGGCGCGGCTGCGGGGGCCTGCGGCATCGGGGGCTGGTGGGTGCTCATCGGGCGTCCTCGGGCTGGGTCGGGTCGGCAGGGGCGGAGGCGGGGGCGGCGGCCGGTTCGGCGGCGGCCGCGGGGGCGGCAGCGGCGGGCGCCTGCTGCGGCGCGGGCGGGGCGGCCGGGGCCTGCGGGGCGGCGGCCGGGGTCTCCTTCACCAGGACCGGCGGCTGCTCCTGCGGCGCCGGGGCGGCCGGCTGGGGCTGCGCGGGCTGGCCGGCCGGCGCGCCCGTCCCGGCGTACGGGTTGGCCGGGCCGTTGCCGGCGCCCGGAGCGCCGTACCCGCCCGCCGGGGAACCGCCGTACGGGCCCGCCGGTGGGGCCGGCATCGCGAAGGGCTGCCCGCCCTGCTGGGGCGGCGGCGGGGCGTACCAGCCGGGCTGGCCCTGGCCGGGCACCGGCACGGGCGGCTGGGCGCCGGGCGGCAGCGGCTGCTGGAGGCCCGCCTTCTGGTCGACGGTCGAGCGGTAGTCCACGGCGCCCTGCGTCATCCGCATGTACGCCTCCTCCAGCGACGCCTGGTGCGGGGAGAGCTCCCACAGCCGGACGCCCGAGTCGTGCGCGAGGTCGCTGATGCGGGGCAGCGGCAGTCCGGTCACCCGGAGCGCGCCGTCCTGCTCGGGCAGTACGTGCCCGCCCGCCTCGGTGAGCGCGGAGGTCAGCTTCTCGCGCAGCTGCGGCTCGGTGTCGGGCGTGCGCACGCGCGCGAAGTCGGCGGAGTTGGCCGAGATGAAGTCCTTCACGCTCATGTCGGCGAGCAGCTGGCCGCGGCCGATGACGATCAGGTGGTCGGCGGTCAGCGCCATCTCGCTCATCAGGTGCGAGGAGACGAAGACCGTACGGCCCTCGGCCGCGAGGGCCTTCATCAGGTTGCGGACCCACAGGATGCCCTCGGGGTCGAGGCCGTTGACCGGCTCGTCGAAGAGCAGCACCTGCGGGTCGCCGAGCAGCGCGGCCGCGATGCCCAGGCGCTGGCCCATGCCGAGCGAGAAGCCCTTGGAGCGCTTCCTGGCCACGCCCTGGAGGCCGACGACACCGAGCACCTCGTCCACGCGCCGGGCCGGGATGCCCGACAGCTGGGCGAGGCTCAGCAGATGGTTGCGGGCGCTCCGGCCGCCGTGCACGGCCTTGGCGTCGAGCAGCGCGCCGACCTGCCGGGGGGCGTTCGGCAGCTTGCGGTACGGGTAGCCGCCGATGGTGACCGCCCCGGAGGTGGGGTTGTCCAGCCCCAGGATCATCCGCATCGTCGTGGACTTGCCCGAGCCGTTGGGCCCGAGGAAGCCGGTCACGGCACCGGGCCGCACCTGGAAGGAAAGGTTGTACACGGCGGTCTTGTCGCCGTAGCGCTTGGTCAGGCCGACAGCCTCGATCATGCTCCGCACCCATCGAAAGGTTCAGGACAGCGGGGCACACGCCCCCGTAAGGCTTAGGAGGATATCGAGGCGCTGACGGTTCCACCCAAGAGGAAGTAAAGCCAAAGCACTACTGCGGGTGACGGAGCGCTTCACCGCTGGTTCCCCCGGTTCGGTCGCGGCCGCGCCGGCACCTCCAGACGCCCGCCGCTCGAACACACGCGGTATGCTCCAGCCCCCTTGATCGGCGCGGGGGGCGCCGGGGGACGGGACACGGCGGGGGAACGGTGGTCCAGGACGGCAGACCGCGCGCGGGCCGGCGCGCGGCGGGGGCGGGGCTGGCGGTCATGGCCGCCGGGGCGGCGGCCGGGCTCGCGGTGGAGTTCCACTTCCTGGGATGGACGTCCGTCCCGGGCGGCGCCTGCGGCGGCCGGTACCGGCCCTGCCCGGACGGCACCACCCCCACCCTCCTCCTCGCGTTCGCGCTGACCTTCGGCGGCTACCTCGGCCTGCTGGTCACCATCGGCAGGTTCACCGAGCGGCGTCCCGGCAGGATCGTGCCCGCCGCGCTCGCCGTCGCCGGCGTGGTGCTCGCGCTGTGGCCCGGACGGCAGGCGTACCTGTGGATGCGCGGGCCGGTGCTCGAACTCGCCTGGCAGGCCGGCCCCGACCGGCCCTCCGGCGTCCGGGCCGAGGGCGTGTGGACCGTGGGCGAGGACGGCTCGACCGTCGTCCGGGTGCGCACCGACGCGCTGGTCGCCTACGACGCCCGTGACGGCGGGCGCCGCTGGACGCTGCGGGCACCGGTGCGCGAGTCGGTGTGCGGGATGAGCCGGGACGTCGCCGGCGGCGTCGGCCTGGTCGCCTTCGCCCGCCACGAGAAGCCGTGCGACACCGTGTGGGGAGTCGACACCCGCACCGGCCGCACGCTGTGGGAGCGGAAGATCACCGGCGTCGCCGCCTTCACCGCCGGCAGCGACAGCCTGCTCGCGGCCGACGGCGACGTGGCCCTCGCGCTGACCGGCACCGGCGTACGCGCGTACGGCCTCACCGACGGCCGGCCGCGCTGGACCGCCGACCTGCGCGGTGGGAAGGGCGGCGAGACGTGCGCGCCGAACGTCGTCTCCGCGGCCGCCGGCACCGCCCGTGCCGTGGTGACCTGCCAGGCGGGCGAGAAGGGCAGCGGACGGGTGGTGACCCTGGACACCGCCACCGGCGAGCGGCGCCTGAGCCGGGCACTGCCCGTGGAGAGCCCGGTCGACACGGCCATGGTGGTCTCGGCCGAACCGTTCACCCTCCTGCTGCGGGAGCGGGACGAGCGCGGTGTCGCGGCCGTCCTCGCCTACCCCGACGGCGGCGGCGACCCGGTGCGCATCCCGCTCTCCGCCGACGACGAGGACCTCCTCGTCCGGCAGGTCTCCGGCGAGGGATTCACCGCACGGCCCGCCCTGACGGCCGCGGTCTGCGGGGGCACCCTCGTCGTCGCCACCGCCGAACCCGGCGGATACAGCGCCGACCACGTCTCCGCCTACGCCCTGCGCGACGGACGGCGGCTGTGGCGCGCCGGTGTGGACGAGGTCGCCGGGCTGGTGCCCACCGGCCGGGACCGGGTGGCCGTCCTCGGCGCGAACGGCCGGCTGTGGATCTTCGGGACCGCCGACGGGGACCGCGTCGGCGAGGACGACGGGACCATGGTCCTCACCAACCGGCTGGCCGCCCGCACCCAACTGCTGCGCGCCGCCGGCACCTGGATCGTCGTCAACGGCGACGGTGTTAAGGAGCCGCCCCTGTACGGCCTGCGGTAGCCACGGCGAAGGGCGGCGGGACCGCGTCCCACCGCCCCTCACCAGCGTCTCCGGCCGGTGGAACCTACCGGGACTGCTGCGCCGGAACGCCCCGGGAGATCGGCTCGTCGTCGGTGGACGTGCCGGCCGCGGCCACCGCGGCACCGGTCAGCGTGGCGAGCATCTCGCGGACGTTCGTCAGCTGGGCGTTGATGCTGTCGCGGCGGTTGGTGAGCGCCGCCAGCTCCCGCTCGGATTCCGAACGGATGCGGTCGGCCTTGGCGTTGGCGTCCGCCACGATGTCCTCGGCCTGGCGCTGGGCGGTCTCCACCGTCTGGCGGGCGCGGCGCTCGGCGTCGGTGCGCAGCTTCTCCGCCTCCAGGCGCAGCTGCTCGGCCCGGTGCTCGATCTCGGCGAGGCGCTTCTCGGCCTTCTGCTGACGCGAGGCCAGGTCGCGCTCGGACTGCTCGCGCCGCTTGGCCAGGTTGGTCTCGAAGTCGGCGGCGGCCTGCGCGGCCTTGGCGCGGGTCTCCTCGAAGAGGGCGTCCGCCTCCTCGCGCTTGGACTGCGCGTCCTTCTGCGCCTCGGCGCGCAGCTGGGACGCGTCGGCCTTGGCCTTCTCGACGATCCGGACGCCCTCGTCCTCGGCCTTGGCCTTGCGCTCGGCCGCGTACGACTCGGCGTCGTTGCGGACCTGCTGGGCCGCCGACTCGGCGAGGTCGCGGTGCTGCTCGGCAGCCCGCCGGGCCTCCTCACGCAGCTCCTTGGCCTCTTCCTCGGCCAGGCGCAGGATCTTCTCGACCCGTGCGCCGAGACCCGCGTACGACGGCTCGGCGTCCGTGATCTGGGCCTGGGCGTTCTGCGTTTCGAGGTGCAGCTCCTCGATCCGCTTCTCCAGAGCGGTGATGCGGGCGAGAGCGCTGTCACGGTCGGAGACGAGCTTGGAGATACGTTCGTCCACCTGAGCGCGGTCGTACCCACGCCGCACAAGCTCGAAGCCGTAGGGGGAAGTGTCGCTCATGGGGTTCCTGTCGAATGAGACCGGTGAGGTGATAAGGGAATCCTAGGGGCCGAAGCGGTGTGTCATCGAGCGGATACGGTTTTGATCTGGAGAATGGCACCTCTTTTGAGTGGCCGGCCGTCGGACGGCTTGCCAAGGAGTCGGGCAAAGACCCCAGAAGACACCGGAACGCAACTCTCCCGCTAGCTCTCCGGGGACTTGCCACCCGATCGGGGGGCGCCCACGGTGGCGCCCGCCTTGACCCCGCCGTCCTTGCCGGCCGCCGGGGCCTCGAAGGACTCCAGCGCCTCCAGGACGTCCTGGACACGGGAGATCTCGGCGTTGATGTCCTCGCGCCGGCGCACCAGGATCTCCAGCTCCCGCTTGCCCTCCTCGACCGTGCGCCGCGCCTCGCGGATCGCCTCGGCCTTCAGCTCCTCGGCCTCCTTGATCAGGCGGGCCTTCTTCTGCTCGGCCTCCTTGAGCAGGCCCTCCGCCTTCTTGACGGCGGCGATGCGCACCTTGCCCGCCTCGGAGTCGGCGTCGGAGACCAGCTCCTTGGCCTTCGCCTCGGCCTTCGCCAGCTGCTCCTCGGCGGCCTTGATGAGCGCGTCGCAGCGGTCACCGGTGGACTTCATGGTCTCGGCGGCCTCGCGGCGGGCCCGCTCGTGCAGCTCCTCGATCTCCGTGGTGATGCGGTCGCGCAGCTCCTCCGCCCGCTCCCTTATCGCGGTCGCGTCCCGGCGGGCACCGATCAGCAGCTCGTCCGCGTCCGTACGCGCCTTCTCCACCAGCGAGTTGCCCTCGATGGTGGCCTCGGAGACGATCCGCTCGGCCTCGCTGCGGGCCGCCCCGACCATCGTGTCGGCCTGCGACTCGGCGTCCGCGGTGGCCTTCAGGGCCTGCGCCTGCGCCTCGGTGAGCAGCTTGTCGGCCTCGGCCGTGGTCTCCGTGATGAGCTTGTCCACCTGCTCGGCCGCCTCGGAGCGCCGCTTGTTGGCGTCCTTGCGGGCCGCGTCAAGGGTCCGCTCGGCCTCCTCGCGCGCGGAGTTGACGAGCCGCTCGGCCGCCGCCTCCGCGTCCGCCTTGAGCCGCTCGGCGTCCGCCCGCACCCGCTCGGCGTGCTGCTGGGCGGACCCGACCGTCTCGGCGGCCTCGGCGCGCAGCCGCTCCGCGTCGTCGGTGGCGTCCCCGATCAGCTGCTCGGCGCTCGCCACGGCCTCCGCCCGGACCCGCTCGGCCTCGGCGGCGGTCTCGCTCTGGAGCCGCTCGGCTTCGTTGCGGGCCTCGGTGATGAGGGTGTCGGCCTGGGTGGCCGCGTCCGAGCGGATGCGGTTGGCGTCCTTGCGGGCGTCCGCCCGGGCACGGGCCGCCGCGTCGGTGGCCTCGGCGAGCACCTCCGACGCCTCCGTGCGGATCCGCTCCGCCTCCGCGGCGGTCTCGCTCTGGAGCCGCTCGGCCTCGGTGAGCGCCTCGGTGCGCACCCGGTCGGCCTCGGCGGCGGTCTCGGTCTGCAGCCGCTCGGCTTCGTTGCGGGCCTCGGTGATGAGGGTGTCGGCCTGGGTGGCCGCGTCCGAGCGGATGCGGTTGGCGTCCTCGCGGGCGTCCGCCCGGGTACGGGCCGCCGCCTGGTCGGCCTCGGCGAGCGCGTCCGACGCCTCGGTGCGCACCCGCTGGGCGTACTCGCCCGCGTCCGCGCGCAGCCGCTCGGCCTCGGCGATCGCCTCCGCCATCGTGCGCTCGGCCAGCGCCTTGGCGGCCTCCGACTCCTCGTTCGCCTCGCGCCGGACCCGGGAGGCGTCCTCGCTCGCCCGCTCCCGCTCGGCGTAAGCGTCGGCGCGGACCCGGTCCGCCTCCTCCTCCGCCTCCCGCCTGGTGCGGTCCGCCGCGTGCTCGGCGGCCGAGCGCAGCCCGGCGATCTCCTCCTGCGCCTGCTCGTGCAGCCCGGCGACGGAGTCCCGCACCTGCTGGGCGTGCTGCTCGGCGGCGGCGACCATCTCGGTGGCGCGCCGGTCGGCCTCCTCCACCAGCCGGACCGCCTCGGCCTGCGCCTCCTCCACGCGCTTGCGCGCCGAGGCCAGCAGCTCCTCGCTCTGCTCACGGGCCCGCTGCCGCTCCTGGTCGGCCTCCGCACGGGCGGCACCGAGGAGTTCCTCGGCCTCGCGGCGGCGCCGGGCGGCCTCCTCCTGCGCGGCGGCCAGCGTCTCGGACGCCTCCGCGCCCAGCCGCTCGGCGGCGGCCTGCGCCTCCGCGCGCAGCCGGTCGGCGGTGTCCTGCGCCTCCGCCTTGAGCCGCTCGGCCTCCGCGGCGGCCTCGGACCGCAGCCGTACGGCGAGGGCCTCGCCCTCGGCGCGGGAGGCGGACGCGTCCGACGCGGCCTCGGTGCGCAGCCGTTCGGCCTCGGCCTCGGCCTGCTGCTGGAGCGTACGGATCCGCTCGGCGGACTCCGTGCGCAGCCGCTCGGTCTCCTCGGCGGCCTCCCGGCGGATCCGGGCGGCCTCCTCACGGGCGTCCGTGAGCGCCTGTTCGGCCGACGCCAGCCGCTCCTGCGCCTCCGTCTGCAGCCGCGTCAGTTCCTCGGCGGCCTCGGCACGGCGGGCCTCGACGGCCTTCTCGGTCTCCTCGCGCAGCTCGCGGGCGGCCTTCTCGGCGTCCGCGGCGACCGTCTCGGCCTGCTCGGCGGCCTCGGCGCGCAGCCGTTCGGCCTCCTTGCGGGTGCGCTCCAGGGTCTCCTCGGCCTGCCGGCGCAGGCCGGTGGCGCGCTCGATGGCCTCGGTGCGGACCTTCTCGCTGTCCGCCGTCGCGGTCTTGCGCAGCTCGTCGGCGTCCGCCTTGGCCTTCGCGAGCAGCTCCTCGGCGGACTTGGCCGCCTCCTCGATCTGCGCCACCGCCTCGCGGCGGGCCTCGGCGCGGATCGACTCGCCCTCGGCGACCGCGTCGGCGCGCAGCTGCTCGGCCTCGCCGCGCAGCCGGCGGGCCTCCTCCTGCAGCTCGACCGTCTTGGCGCGGTACTCCTTGGTGTCGTCCTTGGCCGCACCCTTGAGCTGCTCGGCGATGTCGTGCGCCTCGGCGCGCAGCCGGTCCGCCTCGGCCTCGGCCTCGGTGCGGATCCGCTCGGCCTCCTCGGCGGCGGCCTTGGTGGTCTTCTGGGCGTCCTCGGACGCCTTGTTGAGCACGTCCTCGGCGGTCCTGGCCGCCTTGGCCAGCTGGGTGGCCGTCTCCTCGGCGGTGATCGAGCGGGCCTTCTCGGCGGCCTCGGCGACGATCTTCTCGGCCTCGGCCCGGGCGTCGGCGACCAGCTGCTCGGCCTCGGACTTGGTCTGCTCGGCCTCCTTGGTGGCCTCCTCGACCAGCCGGGCGACCTGCTCCTTGGCGGTGCGGGTGCGGGTCTCGTTGGCGGCCTCGGCGCTGGAGAGGGCCTTGGCGGCGGCCTCCTTCGCCTCCGTGACCACCTTCTCGGCCTCGGTCTGCGCCTTGCGCAGCGCCTCCTCGGCCTGCGCCATCCGCTCCTCGGCGGCCCGGCTCAGCTCGGCGGCCTGCCGGCGGGCAGCGTCCGACTCGGTGACGGTCGCGGTGCGCAGCTGCTCGGCGTGCTCGGTGGCCTCCTGCGCCTGTGTGGAGGCGGCGTTCAGCAGCCGTTCGGCGTCGGCACGGGCCCGGCGCAGGATCTGCTCGGCCTCGGCACGCGCCGACTCGGCCTCGCTCTGCAGCCGCTCCCGGGCCTCCCGGGTCAGCCGCTCGGCCTCCGCGCGGGCGGCGGCCATCGCCTGCTCGGCCTCCGCGCGGGACTCGTCCAGCAGCCGGCGGGCCTGCTGCTCGGTCCGGGCGCGCAGCTGCTCCGCCCACGCCACGTTCTCGTTGACGTGCGACTCGACGGTGGCCCTGCGCTCGGCGAGCTCCTGGTCGAGCTGCTGGCGCCGGGTGACCGCCTCCTGGTGCAGCTCGGCCTGGAGCCGGGCGGCCTGCTCGGCGTGCTCCTGGAGGATGCGCTGGGTCTGCGCGCGGGCCTGGCTCAGCTCCCGCTCGGCGTCCTGACGCAGCTGCTCGGCCTGCATCTGGGCGTTGCGCAGCAACTGCTCGGCCTGGTAGCCGATGTCACCCGCGTCGTAGGCGGGCCGGGTCATGAGAGTGCGGCGCGCCTCGTGCAGCTTGGCGCGCAGCACCTCGACCTGGTAGCCGAGGTCCTCGGCGTGCTGGATCGCCTTCTCCCGCTCGGTCCTCAGCCGCTTCATCTCGGCCTCGAACCGAGAGAGGTGGTCGACGTCAGCCGCCGGCTCTCGCTCCTGGCTCTCGTAGCCCCGCACTGCGCGGTCCCATCCGTCCCCTGGTCAGCTTCTCCAACGAGCTCCGTCCATCCGCCGAACGGGGCCCCCGGGGAATGGTGTCAGATCAACGGCGGAGCACGGGCTGCTGCCCCGACGCTCGTCCCCCGAAACCCGGACCCCGGCATGCGGCCGTCCCCGTTTCAGGGACGACCGCCCCCAACCCTACCGGCCCTTATGTACGGGGGTCAGTGCTCGGTCGACTCAACCGGGGCCGAAGTCACCAGTTCCGTGAGGACACCGTGGCAGTCCTTGGGGTGCAGGAAGGTGATCCGCGACCCCATGGAGCCGCGCCGCGGCTCCTCGTACAGCACGCGTACGCCCTTGTCGCGGATGCCGGCGGCGTCCGCGTCGACGTCCGCCGTGCCGAAGGCGATGTGGTGGACGCCCTCCCCGTTCTTCGCGAGCCACTTGGCGACCGTGGAGTCCTCGCGGATCGGCTCCAGCAGCTGGAGGTAGGAGGCGCCGCCGTCGGACGTCTCGTTGATCTTGAGCATGGCCTCGCGCACGCCCTGTTCCTCGTTGACCTCGGTGTGGAACACCTCGAAGCCGTACGTGGCCCGGTAGAACTCGACGGTGGCGTCGAGGTCGTGGCAGGCGATCCCGATGTGGTCGATTCGCGTCAGCATGGATTCAGTGCAGCGCTCCCGACATGGTTACGCAACGTGCGCGCGATCACACCGGCGGGCCGGTGACGCCGTGTCCAACCGCTCAGTACATTCGAAGTAAACCCTCGTTCACTCCTCGGCTGTGCAGGCCGGTAAGGGGATCGCAGCTCATGTCTTCTGGAACGACCAGCTCTGTGATCGTCGCGGGCGCCCGTACGCCCATGGGACGGCTGCTGGGCTCGCTGAAATCCTTCTCGGGAGCCGACCTCGGCGGCTTCGCGATCAAGGCCGCCCTCGACCGTGCGGGGATCGGCGGCGACCAGGTGCAGTACGTGATCATGGGCCAGGTGCTGCAGGCCGGCGCGGGCCAGATCCCGGCCCGCCAGGCGGCGGTCAAGGCCGGCATCCCCATGAACGTCCCGGCGCTGACCATCAACAAGGTCTGCCTCTCCGGCCTCGACGCCATCGCCCTCGCGGACCAGCTGATCCGCGCGGGCGAGTTCGACATCGTCGTGGCCGGCGGCCAGGAGTCCATGACGAACGCCCCGCACCTGCTGCCGGGCTCCCGCGAGGGCCACAAGTACGGCGCGATCCAGATGCTCGACGCGATGGCCCACGACGGCCTGACCGACGCCTTCGAGGGCATCGCCATGGGCGAGTCCACCGAGAAGCACAACACCCGCCTCGGCATCAAGCGCCCCGAGCAGGACGAGATCGCCGCCCTGTCCCACCAGCGGGCCGCCGCCGCGCAGAAGAACGGCCTGTTCGAAGCGGAGATCACCCCGGTGGAGATCCCGCAGCGCAAGGGCGACCCGGTGCTGTTCAGCAAGGACGAGGGCATCCGCGGCGACACCACCGCGGAGTCCCTGGGCAAGCTGCGCCCGGCCTTCGCCAAGGACGGCACGATCACCGCCGGCTCCTCCTCGCAGATCTCGGACGGTGCGGCGGCCGTGGTCGTGATGAGCAAGGCCAAGGCGGAGGAGCTGGGCCTGACCTGGCTCGCCGAGATCGGCGCCCACGGCAACGTGGCCGGCCCGGACAACTCGCTGCAGTCCCAGCCGTCCAACGCCATCCGGCACGCGCTGAAGAAGGACGGCCTGGAGGTGTCCGACCTCGACCTCATCGAGATCAACGAGGCCTTCGCCGCCGTCGCCGTGCAGTCAATGAAGGACCTCGGCGTGTCCACGGAAAAGGTGAACGTCAACGGCGGCGCCATCGCGCTGGGCCACCCGATCGGCATGTCCGGCGCCCGCATCGTGCTGCACTTGGCACTGGAGCTCAAGCGGCGGGGCGGCGGTGTCGGCGCGGCCGCGCTGTGCGGCGGCGGCGGCCAGGGCGACGCGCTGATCGTGCGGGTCCCGAAGGCCTGAGCCCCCTAGGTCCGATTCCGGTACGTCGGTAGAAGCGAACGGAGCTGTGCGATGCAGGACGTCTCCTCTCTGGTGGCCCAGGCCAGGGAAGGCAGGCCGCGGGCCGTGGCCCGGCTGATCTCCCTCGTGGAGGGGGCGTCCCCGCAGCTCAGGGAGGTCATGGCGGCGCTCGCGCCGCTGACCGGCAACGCCTATGTGGTGGGCCTGACCGGCTCGCCCGGCGTCGGCAAGTCGACCTCCACCTCCGCGCTCGTCACCGCGTACCGCAAGCAGGGCAAGCGGGTCGGCGTCCTGGCCGTCGACCCCTCGTCCCCGTTCTCCGGGGGCGCCCTGCTCGGCGACCGGGTCCGCATGTCGGAGCACGCCTCCGACCCCGGCGTCTACATCCGTTCGATGGCCACCCGCGGCCACCTCGGCGGCCTGGCCTGGGCGGCCCCGCAGGCCATCCGCGTGCTGGACGCGGCCGGCTGCGACGTGGTCCTGGTCGAGACGGTCGGCGTGGGCCAGTCGGAGGTCGAGATCGCCTCCCAGGCGGACACGAGCGTGGTGCTGCTGGCCCCCGGCATGGGCGACGGCATCCAGGCCGCGAAGGCCGGCATCCTGGAGATCGGTGACGTCTACGTCGTCAACAAGGCCGACCGGGACGGCGCCGACGCCACGGCCCGCGAGCTGAACCACATGCTGGGCCTCGGCGAGTCCCGTGGCCCCGGCGACTGGCGCCCGCCGATCGTCAAGACGGTCGCGGCCCGCGCGGAGGGCGTCGACGAGGTCGTGGAGGCCCTGGAGAAGCACCGGGCCTGGATGGAGGAGCGGGGGGTCCTCACCGAGCGCCGCACGGCCCGGGCCGCTCACGAGGTGGAGACCATCGCCGTCACCGCGCTGCGCGAACGCATCGGCGACCTGCACGGCGACCGCCGGCTCGGCGCCCTCGCCGAGCGCATCGTCGCCGGCGAGCTGGACCCCTACCGCGCGGCCGACGAACTGGTCGCGGGGCTGACCGAGGGCTGACCTGGTCAACTCGCACGGCGCGCTGCTAGTTTGACGCGCATGTTCCTCTCCCTGGCGTAGAGCGCACCCGGGTCCGCGGGGCCGACGACCGGCCACCGCGCCCTTCGGTGTCCCCTCTTCCACGCCTCGCACAGAGGAACTTCGCCGTGTCCACGCACGCTCCGCGGCCTTCGTACGCCGCCGTTCTGCGCGTCCCCCTGGCGCGCCGCACCTTCTCCGCCGCCCTGACGGCCCGCCTGTCCTACGGCACGGTCGCCCTGGCGGTCCTGCTGTCCGTCACCCGGGCCACCGGCTCCTACGCCGTCTCCGGTGCCGTGCTGTCCCTCTTCGGCGCCACGACGGTCTTCCTGATGCCGCTGCGGGCGTCCTTGATCGACCGCCATGGAGCACGCCGGGCCCTGCTGCCCCTGTCCGTGCTCCACGGCACCCTGCTGTGCGCCCTGGCGGCCCTCACCTGGCGCCCCGGGGCTCCCGCGCCGGCCATCGCCACGGCCGCCGCACTCGCCGGCGCGTGCGCGCCGCCGCTGGGTCCGACCATGCGGGCCGTGTGGTCGGAGCTGATCGGCGACCGGGACCTGCTGCGTCGGGCCTACAGCCTCGACGGAGTCGCCGAGGAACTGCTGTTCGTGTCCGGCCCGGCGCTGGTCGGCGCCCTGGTGGGCGTCGCCCCGCCGGCCGCCGCGATCCTGCTCGGCGCCGCCCTGAACGTCTGCGGCACCTGCGTCTTCGTCACCTCGCCGGCCCTGCCGGGACCCCGGCCCGCGCCGGCCGGGCGCGGGCGGCGCGCCGTCCGGGGGCTGCTGCCCCCGGTCGCCGTCGCCCTCGGCGTCGGCCTGGCCCTCAGCGCTGTGGAACTGCTGGTCATGGCCTTCGCCGCGGAGCGCTCGTACGACACCGCCCTGGTGCCCTGGGTGCTGGGCGCGCTCTCGGCGGGCAGCGCGTTGGGCGGGCTGGTCACCGGTGCGGTGCGGTGGCGTACCGGCACCCGGGTCCGGCTGTGGCGGTTCGCGGCCGGCCTCGGCGTGGTGCTGGCGCCGGCCGGCCTGGCGCCGGGGCTGTGGACGCTCACCGGGGCGATGGCCCTCGCGGGCGCGTTCATCGCCCCGGCGCTGACGACGGCGTACCTCCTGGCCGACGAGACGGCCTCCGAGGACACCCGCACACAGGCCGGGGCGTGGGTGAACACGGCGGTCAACGCCGGGAGTTCGGCAGGGGCGCTGTTGGCGGGACTGCTGGTCGCCCGCCTGTCGCCGGGCGCCTGCTTCCTGCTGGCGGGCGCCACCGCCCTGGCGGCCGCCGCGGTGGCGGCCGGGCCGCTCAGGGCCGCCCGCGCTGCCCCCGCAGATGCTCCGCGATCGGCTTGAGCGCCTTGTCCAGCTCCATCAGCGCGTCCGGTGACAGCAGATCGATGAAGTGCCGCCGCACCGACGCGACGTGGTGCGGCGCGACCTTCTTCATCGTCTCCAGGCCGTGCTCCGTGAGGACGGCGTACAGACCCCGCCGGTCCGTGTCACAGTTCTCGCGGCGCACCAGGTTCGCGTTCTCCATACGGGTGATCTGGTGCGAGAGCCGGCTCTTGGACTGCAGGGTCGCGGAGGCCAGGTCGCTCATCCGCATCCGTACGTCGTCCGACTCGGACAGGTTCACCAGGATCTCGTAGTCGTTCATTGTCAGGCCGAACGGCTGCAGATCCTTTTCGAGCTGGTACGTCAACAGCCTGTTGACCTCCAGGTGGGTGCGCCAGGCGCACTGCTCCGCATCGGTCAGCCAGCGCGTGGCCGTCTCGGTCTCCATGAATGAAGTCTACCTAAGAAGTTGAATGACGAACTACTTCGGGTGGTGTGACTGTGCGCACGCGTTCGACGTCACACTCCGCAGACTACCGCTCACAGCCCGAAGCGACGCTGGAGGTCTCCCAGCTGTCCGGGAAGGCGCGGTACGGCCGACGATTGCGGACCGTGTCCGCCCGGTGCCGTTCCGCCACCTCCGGGCACCCCCGGTTCGGGGGGAACCGCCCCCGTGGCCGCCTCGGCCATGAGGGCCTCCGTCGACTGCAGCAGGACCGTCCCGGCGCCCACGAACTCGAACTGGTGCTCCTCGCCGGAAGCCCCGCCGAAGCCCGTCATCGCACGTAGACCGCCCAGTACGCCCGCCAGGTACCCGTGGTCGTAGTGATGGCACGGGGACGGGCAGTCGGCCCACCCGACGAGCGCCTGAGGGTCGACCCGGATCGGAGGTTCCATGAACACCACCGGACCGTTAGATGCGGCCACGAACGTGCCGGTTCCGATAAGGGTCAGAAAACCCGGCACGATCGATTGTTTGAGCGCGAGACTTGGCTGAAAAGCGAGCAGGTTGCCCGCGCGAATGGTCAAGTTCCCGTCGTCCAGGTCGTAGGAGTTGACGTCGAAGGCCCGGTCGGCCAGCAGCATCTTCCCGGAGCCGGACGCGACGACCCAGTCGCTCGCGTGCAGTGGCGAATGGAACGAGGTGCGGACGAGCCGGTCGAGCCGGCCGTGCCCGATGCCGTTGAACTCGATCGCCCCGTAGTAGGCGATCATCTTTCCCTTCTGCAGGAACCACTCCCCGCCCTTGAGCTCCACGCAGAAGGTGTAGTTGTTCACGTTGCCGTCGGCGGGCAGCGTCGTCGGGTCGTGCACGACCGGCCCGGCGCCCGGCATTCCGTGGGTGCTCACAGCTTCTCCTCCGACGCCTGGACGTACACCGTGCCGCTGCCGCTCAGCTCCAGCTGGAAGGCCTCGCCGGAGCCGCGGCCCACCATGTCGCGCCAGCCGAGCGCGGTGGACAGCTTGTTGCGCACGTCCCCGTGGTGGGCGACGTACGCCTGCGGGTCGACGTGGACCGGGCGCTGCGGGCCGATCGGGATCTCGAAGACGCCGCCGTGCGCCATCACGGCCACCGCGCCGTGGCCCTGGAGGGTGGTCGTGAACAGCCCCTGCCCGGTGACCTGCCCGCGCACCAGGCCCATGACCCCGCCCTGGGAACCCATGAACATCGTGCCCTGCCGCAGCGTGCCCTCGAAGGCGAGCAGCCGGTCGGCCTCCACGTAGAGGGTGTCGCCGGTGAGGGTGATGACGTGGACGTGGTGGCCGCCGTGCCCGAAGAACACCGTGCCACTGCCCTCGACGGTCATCAGTGGCGTCGCCTCGCCGGCCACCCGGCGCCCGATCATGGAGGCCAGCCCGCCCTGGCCGCCCTGCACGTTGGGGGTGAAGGACACGTCCCCCCGGTAGGCGAGCATCGCGCCGCGCTGGCTGAACAGCCGCTGCCCCGGCAGCACGGTCGCCTCCACCATCTTGGAGTTGATCTCCCGGAAGGTCATCTAGAGGTCCCCCGCGATCGTGTTCCGCTCGCTCGGCTGCACGTATACCAGTCCGTCGCCCTCGAAGCGGATCTGGAACGCCTCGCCGCCGCCCTCCCCGAGGAGCGTGCGGAAGGTCACACCGGACTGGAAGGACTGCCGCACGTCGCCCTGGTGGGCGACATAGGCGCCCGGATCGACGATCAGCGGGTACTGCGGGCTGACCCGGAGGACGACCGCCGGGCCGTCCGAGACGATCGCCGCCTGGCCGTGGCCCTCCACGGTCGTGGTGAACAGGCCGTTGCCCTGCGAGGCCCCGCGCACTCCGGTGAACGTCGTGCCCGTGCGCAGCCCCGCGTCCGTCGCCAGCAGGTTGCCCGCCTCGACGTACAGCTTGTCCCCCCGCAGCTCCACCAGGTTGATCTCGGCCGCCCGGTCCGCGAACCAGCAGGTTCCGTGTCCTCTCACCTCCATCACCGTCATCTGTTCGCCGGTGAGCCGCCGGGTCACCATCCCCCGCAGCCCCTCGCCGCCACCACTCAGCTTCTTGAAGGCCATCTGCCCGTCGTACGCGACCATCGAGCCGTTCTTCGCCTTGACGGCATCCCCGGTCATGTCGACGGCGAGCACCTTGCTCCCTTGGAGTCGGAACATCGCCACGGTGCGAAAGTAGCCGCCGGCCGGGTGGACGGAACAGGGCCCGTGGGTGGATACCCACCCCGAGCGGACCCCTAGGGGGACGGTTTGCCACAATGGGCGAACGCTTGTGCTTCCGTTCACAAACCGCAGT
This sequence comes from Streptomyces sp. NPDC013455, assembly GCF_040632975.1. NCBI lineage: Bacteria > Bacillati > Actinomycetota > Actinomycetes > Kitasatosporales > Streptomycetaceae > Streptomyces > Streptomyces sp. NPDC013455. The sequence continues at coordinate 125,184 of NZ_JBEYCX010000019.1, forward strand.
ACGCCCACGACCGAAGGTGACCCGTGGACCTCAAGACAGCCTCCGCCATCCGCCGCCTCCGCCTGATCTCCGTGCCGGAGGGCATCTCCTGGATCGTCCTCGCGGCCTGCACGATCATCAAGTACACGGTCGCGTCGGGCTTCGATGCCGCCCCGGTGCTCGGGCCGATCCACGGCGTGCTGTTCGTCCTGTACGTGCTGTTCTGGCTGGACGCCTGGAACCGCACCAAGTGGAACGGCGGGAAGGCGGCCCTCTACTTCGCCTACTCGATCATCCCCGGCGGCGGTTTCGTCGCCGAGCGCACGCTGCGCCGTGAGGCCGAGGACGCGGTCATCGCCGCCCGTGCCCGCAAGGAAGGGGTCGTGAACGCGTGATCGTCGCCTTTTCCGTGACGCCCCTCGGTGTCGGCGAGGAGGTGGGGGAGTACGTCGCCGAGGCCGTGCGCGTGGTCCGCGCCTCGGGCCTGCCCCACCGCACCGACGCGATGTTCACCTCCGTCGAGGGCGAGTGGGACGAGGTCATGGACGTCGTCAAGCGGGCCGTCGCCGCGGTGGAGGAGCGCGCACCGCGGGTGTCGCTCGTCCTCAAGGCCGACATCCGCCCCGGTGTGACCGACGGACTGACCTCCAAGGTGGAGACCGTCGAACGGCATCTCGCCGAGTAGCGGGACCGTCGAACGCCGTCCCGCCGAGCCGCGGGATCGTTCAACGCCGTCCCGCCGAGCCGCGGGACCGTCCAACGCCGTCCCGCCGGGCGCGGTCCGCGCCGAACCCCGGTCCTCCGGGCCGGGGTTTTCTCGCGACCAGCGTTTGAGCGATCGCTCAAAGGCGTGTACGTTCTCCGGCAGATGATTTGAGCAGTCGCTCAAACACCATGCTGACGTGGGGGAACACATGGGTTTCGGTCTCTACATAGAGACGCACATACGCGCCGACCTCGACGAGCTCTGGGCCCGCACCCAGGACCCGGCCCGGCACCGGCGCTGGGACCTGCGTTTCACCGAGATCGATCACCTCCCGCACGTCGAGGGCGAACCCCAGCGCTTCCGGTACGCCACGCGCGTGCTGCCGTTCCTGACGGTCTCCGGCACCGGCGTCGCCGCCGGCGAGAAGGAGCGCCCCGACGGCACCCGCACCTCCGCCCTGCGTTTCGCCTCCCCGCATCCGCTGTCCCTGATCGCCGAGGGCAGCGGCTGGTGGCGCTACCAGCCCGACGCCCACGGCGTCCGCTTCCTCACCGGCTACGACTACCGTCCCCGCTGGGGAGCCTTCGGCGCCCTCGCCGACCGCATGGTCTTCCGCCCGCTGATGGGCTGGGCGACCGCCTGGTCCTTCGACCGGCTCCGGCTCTGGCTGGAGCGGGGCATCACCCCCGAGCGGGCCCGGTACAACTGGCTGGCGGAGCTGGCCGTCCGGGCGCTCGTCCTCGCCGTCTGCCTGACCGGGCTCGGACGCGGCTGTCCGCCCGGCCCGTCCGGACCCCTCGCGGACGCCCTGGCCTTCCTGTGCCCCCTGCTGCTGGTGGTCGGCGTCTTCCTCGCCCTGTTCACGCCGCCGCTCGCCGGCACCCCGGCCGCCCGCCGCTGCCTGCGCGCCCCCGCCACCGGGACCCGCGCGCCCCGCCTCCTGCGCACCCTGGAGAAGAGCCGGTGACCTCGATCTTCCGCACCGCCATGGGCCCTGCCTTCCACCGCCTGCACCCCGCGCTCCAGCGCCGCTTCTCGGTGGGCCTGGCGAGCGGCGAGGCGTGCACCGGCCGGGGCGTGATGGACCGGATCTGGCACGGACCCGCCTTCGTGAAGCCGTTCCTCGCGCTGGGCGCCACCCGCAACATCCTGGTCCCCCGGGCCGGCCGGAACGTCCCCTTCGTGATCGAGAACGTGCCGTACGCCGACTCCTTCGGCCGTGAGACGGTGAGCTTCGTGCGCACCTTCCACCTGCCCGGCCGTGCCCGCCGCTTCGACGCGCAGATGGTGCTCGGGCCCCGGGGCGACCGCGTCCTCGACTACCTCGGCACCCACCAGCACCTCGCGAGCGACCTGCACTTCCACGCCGAGTCCGACGGCTCCCTGCTGATCCGCTCCGGCGCACACCGGTTCCGGGAGGGACCGGTCGACGTCCGCGTCCCCGAGCTCATCGGCGCCACGGCCGAGGTGCGGGAGTCCTACGACGAGGCGGCCGGCCGCTTCCGCATCCGGGTCCGGGTGGTGAACCGGTACGTGGGGCCCCTCTTCGGCTACGAGGGCTCCTTCACGGCCTCGTACAGTGACGTCCGCGCCCGCGGCGTACGGCCCGGGCTGCGCCCGGTGCGGGAGGAGGCGCGCGCGTGAGCCCGGAGACCGCGAAGGCGCAGGAGACCAAGACGCGGCTGCTGGAGGGCGCGCTGCGGACGCTCACCGAGCAGGGCATCGCCAAGACCTCGGCCCGCACGGTGGCGGCCGCGGCCGGGGTCAACCAGGCGCTCGTCTTCTACCACTTCGGATCGGTGGACGAGCTGCTCGCCGCGGCCTGCCGGTACGGGGCGGAGAAGGCGGTGGCCCGGTACCGGGAGCGGCTCGCCGAGGTGGGCTCGCTGTCCGAGCTGCTCGCCGTCGGCCGTGAGATCCATGAGCACGAGCGGGCCGACGGGCATGTGGCGCTGCTCGGGCAACTGCTGGCCGGGGCGTCGACGCACGCGGCGCTGGGGCCGGCCACGGCCGACGGGCTGCGGCTGTGGATCACCGAGATCGAGCAGGTGCTCGGGCGGGTGCTGGCGGCGACGCCGCTCGGGGAGTTCGCCGATCCGGCCGGGCTGGCGCGGGCCGTGGCGGCGGCGTTCGTGGGGATCGAGCTGTACGAGGGCGTGGACGAGGCGGGGGCGCACGCGGCGCTGGACGCGCTGGAGCGGCTGGGTGCGCTGGTGGCCGCGGTGGAGTCGCTGGGGCCGGTCGCCCAGCGGGCCGTCCGCCACCAGCTGCGACGGCACGGGGGCGGCCGCGCCTCCTGACCCGGACGGCCTGGGCCCGTCCCGGCCTGGGCCCGTCCCGGCCGGTGCCCCTCCCGGTCGGTGACCGAAAGCCGAGACGGAGCTGACCGGCATATGACCGGCCGGTAGGGTCTGATGACGTGCCGAAACCTCTCAGCCTCCCGTTCGACCCCATCGCGCGTGCCGACGAACTCTGGAAGCAGCGCTGGGGAAGCGTGCCCTCCATGGCCGCGATCACCTCGATCATGCGGGCCCAGCAGATCCTGCTCGCCGAGGTGGACGCGGTGGTCAAGCCGTACGGGCTGACGTTCGCCCGCTACGAGGCGCTGGTACTGCTGACCTTCTCCAAGGCCGGTGAGCTGCCGATGTCCAAGATCGGCGAGCGGCTGATGGTGCATCCCACCTCGGTGACCAACACCGTGGACCGGCTGGTGAAGTCCGGGCTGGTGGCCAAGCGCCCCAACCCCAACGACGGCCGGGGCACCCTCGCGGTCATCACCGACAAGGGCCGCGAGGTGGTCGACGCGGCCACCCGCGACCTGATGGCCATGGACTTCGGGCTCGCGGTGTACGACGCGGAGGAGTGCCGGGAGATCTTCGCGATGCTGCGCCCGCTGCGGGTCGCGGCACACGACTTCGACGAGGACTGACCCGGGGCAAGATCTCCCGGAACGGGTGGTTACGCTCGTTGCCATGAAAAAGAGCGTGCTGACCCGCTACCGCCTCATGGCCTACGTCACCGGTGTCCTGCTGGTGCTGCTGTGCCTGGGCATGATCGCGAAGTACGGGCTCGACGTCGACGGTGCCGCCGACTTCACCCGGGTCGTCGCCATCGCCCACGGCTGGCTCTACGTCGTGTACCTGGTCTTCGCCTTCGACCTGGGCTCCAAGGCGAAGTGGCCGGTCGGCAAGCAGCTGTGGGTGCTGATCGCGGGCACCATCCCCACCGCCGCGTTCTTCGTCGAGCGGAAGATCAGCCGCGAGCTGGACGCCCGGACCGGCGACCAGGCCCCGGCCGTCGCCAAGGCCTGACGCCCCCGCCGCAGCCCGCCCCTGACCGCCGTACGGACCCCGTACGGCGGTCAGCCATCGACATTTACTAGGACGTCCAAGTAAATTCGAGGGTATGGACGCTCACGCCATCGAGGAGGGCCGCCGACGCTGGCAGGCCCGCTACGACGCCGCGCGCAAGCGCGACGCGGACTTCACCACGCTCTCCGGCGACCCCGTGGAGCCGGTGTACGGGCCCCGACCGGGCGACACGTACGAGGGATTCGAGCGGATCGGCTGGCCCGGGGAGTACCCCTTCACGCGCGGGCTCCATCCGACCGGCTACCGCGGGCGCACGTGGACGATCCGGCAGTTCGCCGGCTTCGGCAACGCCGAGCAGACCAACGAGCGGTACAAGATGATCCTCGCCGCCGGCGGCGGCGGTCTGTCCGTCGCCTTCGACATGCCGACGCTGATGGGCCGGGACTCCGACGACCCGCGCTCGCTCGGCGAGGTCGGGCACTGCGGGGTCGCCATCGACTCGGCCGCCGACATGGAGGTGCTGTTCAAGGACATCCCGCTGGGGGATGTGACGACCTCCATGACGATCAGCGGGCCCGCCGTCCCCGTCTTCTGCATGTACCTGGTCGCCGCCGAGCGCCAGGGCGTGGATCCGGCGGTGCTGAACGGCACGCTCCAGACGGACATCTTCAAGGAGTACATCGCCCAGAAGGAGTGGCTCTTCCAGCCGGAGCCGCACCTGCGGCTGATCGGCGACCTGATGGAGTACTGCGCGGCGGGCATCCCCGCGTACAAGCCGCTGTCCGTGTCCGGGTACCACATCCGCGAGGCCGGGGCCACGGCCGCGCAGGAGCTGGCCTACACGCTCGCGGACGGCTTCGGGTACGTCGAGCTGGGCCTGAGCCGCGGGCTGGACGTCGACGTCTTCGCCCCCGGCCTGTCCTTCTTCTTCGACGCGCACGTCGATTTCTTCGAGGAGATCGCCAAGTTCCGCGCGGCCCGTCGCATCTGGGCCCGCTGGATGCGGGACGTGTACGGCGCGACGTCCGAGAAGGCGCAGTGGCTGCGCTTCCACACCCAGACCGCGGGCGTGTCGCTGACCGCGCAGCAGCCGTACAACAACGTGGTCCGTACGGCGGTGGAGGCGCTGGCGGCCGTGCTCGGCGGGACGAACTCGCTGCACACCAACGCCCTGGACGAGACCCTCGCGCTGCCGAGCGAGCAGGCCGCGGAGATCGCGCTGCGCACACAGCAGGTCCTGATGGAGGAGACCGGGGTCGCGAACGTGGCCGACCCGCTGGGCGGCTCGTGGTACGTCGAGCAGCTGACGGACCGGATCGAGGCGGACGCGGAGAAGATCTTCGAGCAGATCAAGGAGCGGGGCCTGCGGGCGCACCCGGACGGACGGCACCCGATCGGGCCGGTCACCTCCGGCATCCTGCGCGGCATCGAGGACGGCTGGTTCACCGGGGAGATCGCCGAGTCCGCCTTCCGCTACCAGCAGGCCCTGGAGAAGGGCGACAAGAAGGTGGTCGGCGTCAACGTCCACACCGGGTCGGTCACCGGCGACCTGGAGATCCTGCGGGTCAGCCACGAGGTGGAGCGCGAGCAGGTCCGGGCGCTGGCCGGGCGCAAGGCCGCGCGCGACGAGGCGGCCGTGCGCGGCGCGCTGGACGGCATGCTGGCCGCCGCCCGGTCCGGCGCCAACATGATCGAGCCCATGCTGGACGCCGTGCGCGCGGAGGCGACGCTGGGCGAGATCTGCGGCGTCCTGCGGGACGAGTGGGGGGTGTACACCGAGCCCGCCGGCTTCTAGCGGGCGGCGGCGCGGTCAGGCGGACGAGGCGAGGCCCAGCAGCAGCACCCGGGTGAAGCTGCGCACCCACTCCTCGTCCGCCGGTTTGCCGCTGACCAGGGTGCGGTGGACCACCGCGCCCGCCACCACGTCGAAGATGAGGTCGCCCGTGCGGGCGGCCTCGGCCGGGTCCGGCTCCGGCGGCAGCTCCCCGCGGCGCTGCGCCCGGGCGCGCCCCTCCAGGACCAGACCCATCTGGCGTTCCACGATCGAGGCGCGGATGCGCTCGCGCAGGGCGTCGTCGCGGGTGGACTCGGCGACCACCGCCATCAGGCCGCTCTTGGCCTCCGGGCGGGCCAGGATGGCCGCGAACTGGAGGACGACGCCCTCGATGTCGGCGGCGAGGCTGCCGCGGTCGGGGAGCCTCAGTTCGTCGAAGAGTTCCGCGACGGCGTCCACGACCAGTTCGTTCTTGCCGGCCCAGCGGCGGTAGAGCGTCGTTTTCGCAACCCCGGCCCGGGTGGCGACGTCCCCGAGGGTGAGCTTGGACCAGCCCAGCTCCACCAGAGCCTCCCGGGTCGCGGCCAGGATCGCGGCATCCGCCGCGGCGCTGCGCGGGCGCCCGGTACGGCTGGCGGGAGTGCGGCTCTGCATGCCTCGACGATAACCGGCGGGATCTGTGCGGTCGTGAGGGAGATCACCGCCGTGCGGTGTCGCACCGGGCCCCCCTGGCATTACGCTACGACTCGTAGCGAAAGCTCGTGAGGGACGTACACGGGCGACGACCACAGGCGTGGGGTGGGGACCCGGCGCCGGCGTTTTTCGTTCAGGCGCGGGATCGGGGGAGGATAGACGCATGCAGCCACGGAACATGTCCATGAGCGGTGTCGTCGACCTCGCCGCGGTGAAGGCGGCCCAGGAGGCCAAGGCCAAGGCCGAGCAGACGCGCGCCGAAGCCGCCCGGCAGGGCGGGACGGGGGCCGTCTCCCCGGCCGATCTCGTCATCGACGTCGATGAGGCGGGCTTCGAGCGGGAGATCCTCCAGCGCTCCGCCGAAGTACCCGTCGTCATCGACTTCTGGGCCGAGTGGTGTCAGCCGTGCAAGCAGCTGAGCCCGGTCCTGGAGCGGCTGGCCGTCGAGTACAACGGGCGCTTCCTGCTCGCCAAGATCGACGTCGACGCCAACCCGATGCTGATGCAGCAGTTCGGGATCCAGGGTGTCCCGGCCGTCTTCGCCGTCGTGGCCGGACAGGCGCTGCCGCTGTTCCAGGGCGCGGCCGGCGAGCAGCAGATCCGGCAGACCCTGGACCAGCTGGTGGCGGTCGCCGAGCAGCGCTTCGGGCTGACCGGTCTGACCGTCGACCCGGACGCCGAGCCCGGCGCCCCCGCCGCGGCCGCGGCCGCGGCGCCGGAAGGCCCGCACGAGGCGTTGCTCAACGCCGCCGCGCAGGCGCTGGACGCGGGCGACCTGGGCGGGGCCGTCCAGGCGTACCGGAACGTGCTGGCCGAGGACCCGGCCCACCCGGAGGCCAAGCTCGGCCTGGCGCAGGCCGAGCTGCTCCAGCGGGTGCAGGACATGGACCCGCAGCAGGTGCGCCGGGAGGCCGCCGAGCGGCCGAAGGACGTCGAGGCGCAGATCGCCGCCGCCGACCTGGACCTGGTGGGCGGCCATGTGGAGGACGCCTTCGGGCGCCTGATCGAGACCGTGCAGCGCACGGCGGGTGACGACCGGGACGCGGTGCGGCTCCGGCTGCTGGAGCTGTTCGAGGTCGTGGGCCCGGAGGACCCCCGGGTGGTCGGGGCGCGCCGGGCGCTGGCCCGGGCGCTGTTCTGACCGGTCACCGGACGCCACGGCCCGTGATGCCGGGGTGAAAGGTTGGCCGACCAGCCGCCACGACGGCCGCGCTTTACCAAATCTTGGTAATCGCCGCCGGTGTTACTCCGAGTAAATCAAAGCCGTTGATCTGTCTGGATTCGTCCAGGGATCAACGGCTTTGCTCTGCCCTGTGGTGCCACCGAGCGTGGCCCTCCGAGACCGGTCGGTCGTACTCCGGTTATCCCGCCGTTACTAGCCAGTAACGAACCCCCTTGTGCCCGGGCCGAGAATGCACCACGATCGGCGACGCTCGGTCCAATCCCACACCCCGGCAGCCGGCCGGGTCGCGGGAGACTCTGGGTCCCCACCGAGCAGGGCCGGCGGCAGTGGCGCCGGCCCTGGGGCAGGGGGGTCTTCACCGGCCGGTGAAGCCTGTCCAGCAAGGTTGTGCGTGATGCGTGTCAGGCGCGACCAGTGGTTGTCGCTCGGGGGTGATCGCCGGTGATTCGGGCGCGGTTCGCGCCTCCGAGTGCGGGCGCTCTCCTTCCCGAGGACGTAGCACTTCTCCCATCCCTGCCCGGCTGAGCCGCCGACTGGGGCGAGCCCGGGCCAGGAGATGTACGTCCGAGAAGGAGGAAATATGGAGTCCCAGGTGCGTGGCGGGACCAGATGGAAGCGGTTCGCTGTGGTCATGGTGCCCAGCGTCGCCGCGACGGCCGCGATAGGTGTCGCCCTGGCGCAGGGCGCTCTGGCCGCTTCGTTCAGTGTGTCCGGTCAGTCGTTCAAGGTCTCGGCGGACCAGCTCGTCGGCACCGGCTTCTCGCAGTACGGTGCCATCGACAGCGGCTACACGATGGACGGCAAGAAGACGGCGCACCCGGTGGCCGTCTCGGCGTTCAAGCACGCGGAGATCACCAACCTGTGCCAGTCCGTGGTCACGCCGGACGTGCCGATCTTCGGCAACGTCAGCCTGATCCTGCGGGCCGGCGGCGCGGGCCACGACAAGGTCCAGGCCGAGAACATCTACATCGACGTCGCCGAGCTGAACGCCGACGCGGTGTTCGACAACATCGACATCGGTGTGGCCGCCAAGGACGCCACCAAGGGTCCGGGCATGAAGGGCGGCGGCGAGCAGGCCAACCCCTTCGGCTTCGCGCAGCAGGCCGACAAGGCCACGCTGTCCGGCGTGAAGCAGACGGCGTGGGCGACCACCGCCGGCACCTTCAAGCTCAGCGGCCTGAAGATGTCGCTGTCGACGGGTGTCAAGGAGTGCTACTAAGCACTCGATGACGGGCGGGGGAGCCGGTGGCGCCCCCGCCCGTCCACACTCCGGCCGCGCTTCGCACGCGGCACACATCACCACCACAGCAACGCCGCACCAGGGAGCTGTTTTCCATGAGCGCCGAGACTCCTGCCGCCGTACCCGGCCAGTTCACCCGCCGGAGGCTGCAGTTCCGCGCCTGGCGGGGCACGCGGCCGTTCTGGGCCGGTCTGTTCGTCATGCTCGGCGGACTTCCCATCATGTACTTCCCGTACGCCCACCTGAAGCTCGGTCATCTGACGCTGGCCATGGCGACCACCGCCGGAGCCGGGTCCCTGATCATCGGCGTGCTGCTCATCGTCCTGGGCATCAGCCTCTGGTTCCAGAAGCACGTACGGGTCTTCGCGGGTGTCGCCGCGATCCTGCTCGCACTGGTGTCCATCCCCGTGTCCAACTTCGGCGGCTTCGTCGTGGGCTTCCTGACGTCCCTGGTCGGCGGAGCGATGGCCGTGGCCTGGGCACCGGGCGCGCCTCCGCAGCCGGAGCCGCCGGCCGGGGCCGCCCCGGGCGAGGGCGGTGCCCCGCAGGCCGCTCCCGAGCCGCCGCACCAGGGCGCGGACCGGGCGGGCACGGAGGGTCCCGCCGGGCCCTACAAGGCGCCCTGGGAGAACGACCTTTCAGGAACGAGCCCGGCCAACGGGGCGAACGGGAGGCACAGTGCCGGCTGACGAGGCGACCCGCGGGACCGACGTGGACGGGTCCCGCGCGAGAACCGGGCCCCGCCACGCGGCCCCCAGGAAGCCGCTGTTCACGAGGTTCCACATGCCGGCCGGCAAGGCCATAGCCTCCGTGGCGATGCCCACGGCGGTCCTCATGGGCATGGGTTTCACCTCCACGCTCGCCCTCGCCGACAACAACGGCAGCCCGTCCCCGTCGTCCTCGGCGAAGAGCCTGACGGCCGACGAGTACGAGGACTGCGTCAAGGCGCTGGACGACGACGCGGACGCCTCGGCCTCGCCGTCGCCGTCCGCGTCGCAGAGCACGTCGGCGGAGTCCGCCACGCCGTCCCCCACGGCGACCGCGGACGCCCAGGACGGCACGGACGCACAGGACTCGGGCGGCACCTCGCCGTCGGATTCGGCGGGTTCATCGGGTTCATCGGGTTCTTCGGGTTCATCGGGCTCGTCGGAGCCGGGTTCCGGCGACGGGGCCGCGCCCGAGCCGGCGCAGACCTCGGGCTCCTCGGGCTCGGGCTCCGGCTCCGGCTCGGGCTCCGGTGGCACGGCCGCGCCGACGCCGTCGCAGCCGGGGAGCGGCGACGGCAACGTCCTGGACACCATCGGCGACACGATCGGTGACATCCTCACCGGCGGGAGCGGGGACGAGGAGGCCGGCACGGCGTCCGCCACCCCGGCGCCGACGGCGACACCGTCCGCGTCGCAGTCGCCGGCCCCCCAGGAGACCACCGCGACGGACGCCGCCGACTCGGCCGGCGGTGCCTCCGGCACCGTGGAGGACACCGCGCGCAAGGCCACGGACACCGTCGAGGACACCACCGGTACGGCCGGCCGGACGGTGCGGGACGCCACCGAGACCGCCGGGGACGCGACCGCGTCGGCGACCCCCAGCCCGTCGGCGAGCGAGTCCGCCTCCGCCGAGGACTGCCCCGTCGCCACGGACGAGGAGGGCGGCGTCGACAACAAGGTGCTGGTGGCGGACGACCCCTGGCACCTGAACGCCAGCTCCCTGCTCCTCAAGGGCGCCGACTACCAGGGCATAGTCGAGGTGAAGACGGCCAACGGCACCACGAAGAAGGTGCTGAAGTACGTCATCTCCGGCGGCACCGACATAGGCGACCTGCACCAGACGGTGAAGGACAAGCAGGCGGCCAAGACCTACCACGTCCAGGCGGCCAGGGGTTCGACGTCCACCATCACCGGCGGCGACACGGTGATGTACACCGAGAGCATCTCGGGCAACCTGTTCGGGCTGATCCCGGTGACGTTCAGCCCCGACAGCCCGCCCCCGCTGAACATACCGCTGATCTACTTCACCGACGTCAAGGTGGTGCAGGCGGCCCAGTTCGGCGGCAACCTGCACGTGCCGGGCATGCATCTCTTCACGACCGACTGAGCGGTCGCACGAGCCGGTCCGGGAGCCGCGGGCACACCGAGGGGCGCCCCCCGATACGGGGGGCGCCCCTCGGTGCCGTACACGTCCCTCGCGGGCCGGGTCAGCCCTTCTGGCCGCCCAGGTGGTGGACGCGGAGCATGTTGGTGGTGCCGGGGACCCCGGGGGGCGAGCCGGCGGTGATGATGACGGTGTCGCCCGGTTCGAAGCGGCCCATCCGGGCGATCTCCTGGTCCACCAGGTCGACCATCTCGTCGGTGGTGTTCACGAACGGTACGACGTGGGACTCCACGCCCCAGCTGAGGGTGAGCTGGTTGCGGGTGCCCTCGTCGGTGGTGAAGGCGATGATCGGCTGGGTCGCGCGGTAGCGGGACAGCCGGCGCGCGGTGTCGCCGGACTGGGTGAAGGCGATCAGGCCCTTGCCGCCGAGGAAGTCGGCGATCTCGGCGGCCGCGCGGGCCACGGAACCGCCCTGCGTGCGCGGCTTCTTGCCCGGCACCAGCGGCTGGAGGCCCTTGGAGAGGAGCTCCTGCTCGGCCGCGGTGACGATCTTCGACATCGTCTTGACCGTCTCGATCGGGTAGGCGCCCACGCTGGACTCGGCGGACAGCATGACCGCGTCGGCGCCGTCCAGGATCGCGTTGGCGACGTCGGAGGCCTCGGCGCGGGTCGGACGGGAGTTGGTGATCATCGACTCCATCATCTGGGTCGCGACGATCACCGGCTTGGCGTTGCGCCGGCACATCTCCACCAGGCGCTTCTGCACCATGGGGACCTTCTCCAGCGGGTACTCGACGGCGAGGTCACCGCGGGCGACCATCACGGCGTCGAACGCCGCGACGACGTCCTCCATGTTCTCCACCGCCTGCGGCTTCTCCACCTTGGCGATGACGGGGACGCGGCGGCCCTCCTCGTCCATGACGCGGTGGACGTCGTGGACGTCCTTGGCGTCGCGGACGAAGGACAGCGCGACCATGTCGCAGCCCATGCGGAGGGCGAAGCGCAGGTCCTCGACGTCCTTCTCGCTCAGCGCGGGCACGTTGACGGCCGCGCCGGGCAGGTTGATGCCCTTGTGGTCGGAGACGACGCCGCCCTCGATGACGATCGTCTTCACCCGCGGGCCCTCGACGTCCAGGACCTTCAGCTCGACGTTGCCGTCGTTGATCAGGACCTGGTCGCCGCGCGAGACGTCGCCCGGCAGCCCCTTGTACGTCGTGCCGCAGATGTGCTTGTCGCCCGGCACGTCCTCGGTCGTGATGACGAACTCGTCACCGCGCTCCAGCTCGACCGGACCCTCGGCGAAGGTCTCCAGACGGATCTTCGGGCCTTGCAGGTCGGCGAGGACGCCGATGGGGCGGCCGGTCTCCTTGGACGCGGCCCGGACGCGGTCGTACCGCGCCTGGTGCTCGGCGTGGGTGCCGTGGCTGAAGTTGAACCGGGCCACATTCATGCCCGCCTCGATCATGGCGACGAGCATCTCGTGGGAGTCGACCGCGGGGCCGAGAGTACAGACGATTTTCGAACGGCGCATGGAGCGATCCTATCCGTTTGTTTCGCTACGGAATATTCCGTCTGGCGGAAGATACAAATGAGTGCCACACCGCTCAGGTGCTATTCAGTTGTTCTTTCCGACCAGTGCGTAGGTCTGCGTCGCGATCTCCAGTTCTTCGTCCGTCGGCACCACCGCGACCGCCACCCGCGCGGAGTCGGGCGAGATCAGCCGCGGCTCGCGGCCGCGGACCGCGTTGCGCTCCGGATCGACCGCCAGCCCCAGCCCCTCCAGGCCCGCGACCGCCGCCTCCCGCACCGGCGCCGCGTTCTCGCCGACCCCCGCGGTGAAGGCCACCGCGTCCACCGTGCCGAGCACCGCGTAATAGGCGCCGATGTACTTCTTGATCCGGTGAATGTAAATGTCGAACGCGAGCGCGGCCTCTTCGTCACCCTCGTCGACGCGGCGGCGGATCTCCCGCATGTCGTTGTCCCCGCACAGACCGAACAGACCGCTCCTCTTGTTGAGAAGAGTGTCGATCTCGTCCATGGACATATCGCCAACCCGTGCCAAATGGAAGATGACGGCCGGGTCCAGATCACCGGACCGCGTACCCATCACGAGCCCCTCCAAGGGCGTCAGCCCCATGGAGGTGTCCACGCACCGGCCCCTCTCGACCGCGGACGCCGAGGCGCCGTTGCCCAGGTGCAGCACGATCACGTTGACCTCGGACGGGTCCTTGCCCAGCAGCCGCGCGGTCTCCCGGGAGACGTAGGCGTGCGAGGTGCCGTGGAAGCCGTAGCGGCGGATGCGGTGGCGGTCGGCGATCTTCGGGTCGATCGCGTAGCGCGCCGCCGGCTCGGGCATCGTGGTGTGGAACGCGGTGTCGAAGACGGCCACCTGGGGCAGGTCGGGGCGCAGCCCCTGCGCGGTGCGGATGCCGGTGAGGTTGGCCGGGTTGTGCAGCGGGGCGACCGGGATCAGCCGCTCGATCTCGGTGAGCACCGCGTCGTCGACGACGGTGGGCTCGGTGAAGAACATCCCGCCGTGCACCACCCGGTGGCCGATCGCCGCGAGTTCGGGGGAGTCCAGGCCGAGCCCGTCCCGCCCCAGCTCCTCGGCGACCGCCTTGAGCGCGGCCTCGTGGTCGGCGATCGGACCGGTGTGCTCCCGGGTGCCGCCGCCGGTGAGGCAGGTGTGCTCGATCCGGGAGGTCTGCTCGCCGATGCGCTCGACCAGGCCCACCGCGAGCCGGCTGCTGTCCCGCATGTCCAGCAGCTGGTACTTCACCGACGACGAGCCGGAGTTGAGGACGAGGACACGGGTGGGGGAGGTCACTTCTGGGACGCCTTCTCGCTGGGGGTCTGGGCGGTGTTCTGGGCCTGGATCGCCGTGATGGCGACGGTGTTGACGATGTCCTGGACGAGCGCGCCCCGGGACAGGTCGTTGACCGGCTTGCGCAGGCCCTGGAGGACCGGGCCGACGGCGATCGCGCCGGCCGAGCGCTGCACGGCCTTGTAGGTGTTGTTGCCGGTGTTGAGGTCGGGGAAGATCAGAACGCTCGCCTGCCCGGCGACCTCGGAGCCGGGCAGCTTGGTGGCCGCGACGGACGGTTCGACGGCCGCGTCGTACTGGATCGGCCCCTCGATCTTCAGGTCCGGCCGGCGCGAGCGGGCCAGCTCGGTCGCCTCGCGCACCTTGTCGACGTCGGCGCCCGAACCGGACGTACCGGTGGAGTACGACAGCATCGCGATCCGCGGCTCCACGCCGAACTGCGCGGCCGTGCCGGCCGACTGGACGGCGATGTCCGCCAGCTGCTCGGCGTTCGGGTCCGGGTTGACCGCGCAGTCGCCGTAGACCAGCACCTTGTCGGCCAGGCACATGAAGAACACCGACGAGACGATGGACGACTCCGGCCTGGTCTTGATGATCTCGAAGGCGGGCCGGATGGTGGCCGCCGTGGAGTGCACCGAGCCGGACACCATGCCGTCGGCCAGGCCCTCCTGGACCATCAGGGTGCCGAAGTAGTTCACGTCCGAGACGACGTCGTAGGCCAGCTCGACGGTGACGCCCTTGTGGGCGCGCAGACCGGCGTACTGCTCGGCGAAGGCGTCGCGCAGTTCGGAGGTGGCCGGGTCGATCAGCTGGGTGTCGCCGAGGTCGATGCCCAGGTCCGCGGCCTTCTTGCGGATCAGGTCGACCGGGCCGAGCAGGGTCAGGTCGCACACGCCCCGGCGCAGCAGCACCTCGGCCGCGTGCAGCACCCGCTCCTCGGTGCCCTCCGGGAGGACGACCCGGCGCTTGTCGGCGCGGGCCTGCTCCAGCAGCTTGTGCTCGAACATCATCGGGGTGACCCGGCCGCTGCTCGGCGCGGACACCCGGCGGGCCAGGTCGGCGGTGTCGGTGTACCGCTCGAACAGGCCGAGCGCGGTCTCCGCCTTGCGCGGGGTGGCCGCGGTCATCTTCCCCTCCAGGGAGAAGAGCTGCTCGGCGGTGGGGAAGCTGTTGCCGGACACCGAGATCACCGGGGTGCCCGGGGCGAGGCGGGCGGCCAGGGTGAGGATCTCCTCGCTCGGCACCTCGTTCAGGGTGAGCAGCACGCCGGCTATCGGCGGGGTGCCGGCGCTGTGCGCGGCCAGCGAGCCGACGACCAGGTCGGCGCGGTCGCCGGGGGTGACGACCAGGCAGCCCGGGGTCAGGGCGCCGAGGAAGTTGGGCAGCATGGCGCCGCCGAAGACGAAGCCGAGCGCGTCGCGGGCGAGACCGGAGTCGTCGCCCAGCAGCACCTTGGCGCCGAGGGCCTGGCCGATCTGGGCGACCGTCGGCGCGGACAGGGCGGGCTCGTCGGGGAGCACGTACGTCGGCACCGGCAGCCGGTCCGCGAGCCGCTCGGCGAGCTCGTCGCGGTCCTCGCGGGCCACCCGGTTGGCGACCATGGCCAGCACGTCGCAGCCGAGGCCGTCGTAGGCGCGGTAGGCGTTGCGGGTCTCGGCGAGCACGGACTCGGCGGACTGCTTGCGGCCCCCCACCACCGGGATCACGGAGGCGCCGAACTCGTTGGCGAGCCGGGCGTTCAGGGACAGCTCGTCCGGCAGCAGCGTGCCGGCGTAGTCGGTGCCGAGGACCAGCACGACGTCGTAGTCCCGGGCCACCAGGTGGAAGCGGTCGACGAGGGCGGAGACGAGCTCGTCGGTGCCCTGTTCGGCCTGGAGGGCGGACGCCTCGTGGTAGTCCATGCCGTAGACGGTCGCCGGGTCCTGCGAGAGGCGGTACCGCGACCGCAGCAGCTCGAACAGGCGGTCGGGTCCGTCGTGGACGAGCGGCCGGAACACACCCACCCGGTCGACCTGCCGGGTCAGGAGTTCCATGACCCCCAGCTCCACGACCTGGCGGCCGTCACCGCGGTCGATCCCGGTGACGTACACGCTGCGCGTCACGTGTCCACTCCGTTCCTCATGTCGCTTCCGTCGCCTCTGCGGCATAAAAATCGCTCACCAAGGTGAGCAGGACCCTCTTGACAATACCCCCGCTGCCGGATAAGGCGCCCGTCAGGACCTCGCCTGCCCCGGGGACGTGAAACAATCGACACTGGCTCACCGGTAACCGACAGCGAGCAGGAGACACAGCACGATGCGCATCGGAGTTCTCACCGCAGGCGGCGACTGCCCCGGCCTGAACGCCGTGATCCGGTCGGTCGTGCACCGGGCGGTGGCGCAGTACGGCGACGAGGTCATCGGTTTCGAGGACGGCTACCGGGGCCTCCTCGACCGGCACTACCGCACGCTCGACCTGGACGCGGTCAGCGGCATCCTGGCCCGCGGCGGCACCATCCTCGGCTCCTCCCGCCTGGAGCGCGACCGGCTGCGCGAGGCCTGCGAGGGCGCGGCCGACATGGTCGAGGAGTTCGGCATCGACGCCCTGATCCCGATCGGCGGCGAGGGCACCCTCACCGCGGCCCGCATGCTCTCGGACGCGGGCCTGCCGGTCGTCGGCGTCCCGAAGACCATCGACAACGACATCTCCTCCACCGACCGCACCTTCGGCTTCGACACCGCCGTCGGCGTGGCCACCGAGGCGATGGACCGACTGAAGACCACGGCCGAGTCCCACCAGCGCGTGATGGTCGTGGAGGTCATGGGCCGGCACGCCGGCTGGATCGCCCTGGAGTCCGGCATGGCCGCCGGCGCCCACGGCATCTGCCTGCCCGAGCGGCCCTTCGACCCCGCCGACCTGGTCAAGATGGTCGAGGAGCGCTTCGCCCGCGGCAAGAAGTTCGCCGTCATCTGCGTCGCCGAGGGCGCCCACCCCGCCGAGGGCAGCATGGACTACGGCAAGGGCGACATCGACCAGTACGGCCACGAGCGCTTCCAGGGCATCGGTACGGCACTGGCGTACGAGCTGGAGCGGCGGCTCGGCAAGGAGGCCAAGCCGGTCATCCTCGGCCACGTCCAGCGTGGTGGCGTGCCCACCGCGTACGACCGCGTCCTCGCCACCCGCTTCGGCTGGCACGCCGTGGAGGCCGCGCACCGCGGCGAGTTCGGCAGGATGACCGCGCTGCGCGGCACCGACATCGTCATGGTGCCGCTCGCCGAGGCGGTCACCGAGCTGAAGACGGTGCCCAAGGACCGCATGGACGAGGCCGAGTCGGTCTTCTAGCCGTCCGGCCGCGCACCTGCGCCACGGGCGGGCCCGTGGTCACCCGGTGCGGTCCGTCACGGCCGCCCAGAAGGTGTCGATGATCCCGTCCAGGAACCTCTGCCCCGATTCGCTGGCGCCCCTGCTGCCGCCACCCCAGCTGAGGGTGGCGGCCATGTGCCCCTGGTAGTCCTGGTGCAGCTCCTGGAGCACCGCGTCCACGACCTCCTTGTCGAGCGGGGCGAGCTTCATCACCGGCCGCACGTAGGCCTGCCAGCGGGTGGTCACGGCGCTGTGCAGCAGGTCGGCGAGTTTCGCCTCGCGGCCGGTGACGGCGACGAAGTCGGGCAGGGAGAGGTCCAGGATCCGCGCGAGCGCGGCCGACTGCCGCTCGTTGCCCCGCCACTGGCCGCTCTCCTCGGTGCGCAGGTAGGCGCGCAGCTCCATGCCGACGGCGTGGGCGACGTCCTCGGGGGCGACGGCCCGGGCGATGCGGTGCTCGCGCAGGGTCCGCGGCCGGCCGATCAGTTCGCCGGGGGAACACCACAACACGCCCGCCATGGCGGTGAGTTCCGGGTTGCCGGGGGCGACGGTGCCGCGCTCCCAGGCGACTACGAGATCCGGTGTGACATAGGGCAGTCCGTACGAGGCACGCATCCCGTAGGCGACGTGCTCGGGCCCCATGCCGAGGGCGGCGCGGAGCCTGCGGGCGGCCGGGGCGTTGAACGGGGGAGCCGGGGGGTCGGTGGGGACTGAGGGATGGCGCACCCGGCACAAGTTAGGGGCGCACCGCGGCGCTGACTACGGTCGGTTCCACCGAGATCACGGATCGTAGGAACGTACGGAGCGATCGCACAGAGTGAGCTGGCACTCCGTGTCACTCCCCTGTGACCTGCTGTTACCCGCCGTCACCCCTTCATGGCGCCGCCCAGTGCGAAGCCGCCGCCCAGCCGGCGTGCCACCAGGGCGTACAGGAGGATCACCGGCGTCGAATAGATCACGGAGAACGCGGCGAGCTGCCCGTACGCCACCATGCCCCGGTTGCCGAAGAAGTCGTTGACGCTCACCGAGGCCGGCATCCGGTCCGGGCTGAGCAGCAGCATGAACGGGACGAAGAAGTTGCCCCACATCATCACGAAGGAGAACACGGTCACCACGGCGAGCCCCGGCCCCATCAGCGGCAGCACGATCCGCACCAGGGACTGGAGCGCCGAGGCCCCGTCCGTCCAGGCCGCCTCCTCCAGTTCCCGCGGCACCCCGTCCATGAAGTTCTTCGTCAGCCAGATGGCGAAGGGCAGCTGGGAGGCGGCGAAGAAGAACACCGTGCCCTGGAGGGTGTCGATCAGGTTCACCCGGACGAACAGCGCGTACACCGGCACCATGATCGCCGTGACGGGCAGGCTCGTCGCGAACAGGATCGTCAGCAGGAACGGCCGGTTCAGCCGGGACCGGAACCGCGACAGCGGATACGCGGCGAGGGCGGCGCAGCCGACGGTCAGCGCCGTGCCGCCGCCGCACAGGACGAGGCTGTTGAGCAGCGGGGTGTAGGTGATCTCCGGGGTCAGGACCGCGTCGAAGTGGTCCAGGGTGAACCCGTCCGGGATCCGGACCCGCAGTCCGGCGCGCGGGTCCACGGCGGACAGCAGCACCCAGGCGAGCGGCAGCGCGAAGGCGGCGGCCAGGGCGAGCAGGGCGAGATCGGCGGCGAGCCGGCGGGAGGCGCGCGAGCGGGGCATCAGACCTCCGTCCGCAGCAGGCGCAGGTGGAGCACGGAGAACAGGGAGCCGACGAGCAGCAGGAGCAGGGCGACGGCGGTGCCGTATCCGATCATGCTGTTCCGGAATGCCGTCTCGTACATGAACAACGGCAGGGTCTGGCTCCGGCCCCCGGGGCCGCCCCGGGTCATCACCCAGATCAGCCCGAAGACGGAGAGCGTCTGGAGGGTGTTGAGCATCAGGGTGGTGCCGATGGAGCGCCGGATCATCGGCAGCGTGATGTGCCACAGCCGCCGCCACCCGCCGGCCCCGTCCACCTCGGCGGCCTCCGTGATCTCGGCGGGGATCCCGTCGAGCGCGGCGGAGTAGACGAGCATCGAGAACGCCGTCCCGCGCCAGACGTTGGCGAACGACACGGCGAGGACCGGCAGCGTGAACAGCCAGTTCTGCCGGGGCAGGTGCAGCCAGTCCAGGACGGCGTTCAGCGTGCCCTCGCGCCGGAAGAAGGCGTAGAGCAGGAACCCGGCGACGACCTCCGGCAGCACCCAGGCGGTGACGACGACCCCGCCGGTGAGGGTGCGCACGGGTTGGGACGCCCGCTGCATCAGGGCGGCCAGCGCGAGCCCCAGGGTGTTCTGCCCGACGAGCGCGGACAGCACGGTGAACACCAGCGTCAGCCAGACGGCGTTCAGGAACGCGTCGTCCCGGAAGGCCCGGCGGAAGTTGGCGAGGCCGACGAAGGAGGAGTGGGCCTGACCGGTCAGCTGGAGGTCGGTGAAGGCGATCCAGACGCAATAGGCGATCGGCCCGGCGAGGAAGAGCAGCAGCAGGACCAGGGCGGGGGCGAGGGGGAGGACCCGGACGGCCCGGTGCCCGCGCCTCACTTCTCGACCACGCGGCCGCCGGTGACGTCCTCGACCGTGGTGTCGTAGCCGCGCGCGGCCTCGGCCACGGACAGGTCACCGGTGGTGACGCCCTCCATGGCCTCCTGCACGGCGGTCGACACCTTCGGGTAGGCCGGGTACGCGGGCCGGTAGTGCGTGTGCGCGACGAGGCCGGTGAAGAACCGGATGCCGGGCTGGGCACCGGTGTAGGCCGGATCGTCGGCGACGTCCTTCCGTACGGCGATCCCGGAGTTGGCGATGTACCACGTGCGGGCGTTCTCCTTCGTCTGCATCGTCCGGACGAACGCGAAGGCGAGGTCGGGGTTGCCCGCCTTGGCCGGGATGGACCAGGTCCAGCCGCCGGACATGCTCACCCTGCCCGGCGCCTGCCCGTGCTGGGTGGGCATGTGGGCGAGCCCCAGCTGCTCGGACCAGTCCGGCCACTCGTGCCCGCTGCCCGGCAGCCAGGCCTGCGGCAGCCAGGAGCCGTCGAGGGCGATGCCGAGCCTGCCCCGGGGGAGCAGCTCGCCGTTGACGGTGGTGCTGAAGTTGGGGTCGAGGGCGTCGGAGACGTCGGGGCCGAGCTCCTCCCGGTAGACGGTCTCGATGAAGCGGAGGGAGTCCCGGAAGGCCTGGGACCCGGTGATCCACTTCTTGCTCGCGCTGTCGTACAGGGGATCCTCCGTGCCGCTGCCCGTGCCGTACAGGAGCATCTCGAAGCCCTGCATCGTGGCCCGCTCGCCGGCCGGTTTGCCGGTGTAGACGTTGAGCGGGACGGCACCGGGGACCTTCCGTTTGATCGTCCGGGCGGCGTCGAGGATGTCGTCCCAGGTCCTCGGCTGCCAGTCCGGAGGCAGCCCGGCCTTGCGGAACACCCGCTTGTCGAACCACAGCCCACGGGTGTCGGTGCCGTCCGGAACGCCGTACGTCTTCCCGTCCTCGCCCCGGGCCGCCGCCTTCGCGGTGTCGATGAACTGCGCCCAGTCCGGCCACGTGGCGAGGTATGCGTCGAGCGGCTTCAGGTACCCGCTGGTGATGTCGGAGTTGATGAGGAAGGTGTCCTCGTAGACCAGGTCCGGGGCGGTGCGCGGCGAGCGCAGCATCTGCTGGAGTTTGGTGTAGTACTCCGAGTCCGGCGCCTTGATCGGCACGAACTCCACCTTCTTGCCCGGGTGTTCGCGCTCGAACTGCTCCTTGATCCCGGCGAGGTAGGTGTCCGTCACCTTCACCGAGTTGTCGGTGGACTGCTTGTACGACACCTTGATCGTGTCCGGGCTGCCGCCGGATCCGCCGCCGCAGGCGGTGAGCGCGGTGGCGGCGAGCGCGGTGGCGGCGAGCGTGAGGGCGGCGAGGGATGCGGCGGTGGGGCGCACGGGCATGACCTCCTGAGCGCACGTGGGGGTGGCGCGGAGATTGCTGCCGTGTGAAGGTAAGAGCGGTGGTCCGGTCGGGTCAATGCGTCTGCGCGGGATCGCGCCGGTGCGGCCGCCGGTGTCCTACCGCCCCTGCGGCACCCACCGGTACACCAGCTCCGGCCGCCCCACCTGCCCGTACAGCGGGCTGCGCCCGGCCCGCCCCGCCTCCACCAGGTGTTCCAGGTACCGCCGGGCCGTGATCCGGGAGATGCCCACGGCCTCGGCCACCCCGGCCGCCGTCAGTCCCTCCGCCGCCTCGCGCAGCACGCCCGTCACCCGCTCCAGGGTCGGCCCGCTCAGTCCCTTCGGCAGGGCCGCGGGCGACGGCGCCCGCAGCACCGCCAGGGCCCGGTCCACCTCGTCCTGCCCGCTCGCCTCGCCCACCGCCGCGTGGAACTCGGCGTACCGCACCAGCCGGTCGCGCAGCGTCGCGAACGTGAACGGCTTCAGCACGTACTGCACGACCCCGAGCGAGACCCCCTCCCGCACGACCGCGAGGTCCCGCGCCGAGGTCACCGCTATCACGTCCGCGTGCAGCCCGGCCGCGCGCAGCGACCGCGCCAGCTGCAGGCCGTGCACATCCGGCAGGTGCAGGTCGAGCAGCAGCAGGTCGACGGGGGTGCGGTCCAGGAAGCGCCGCGCCTGTGCCCCCGTGTGCGCCTTCCCCACCGCGACGAACCCCGGCACCCGGCCGACGTACATCACGTGCGCGTCGGCGGCCACCGGGTCGTCCTCGACCACCAGCACTCTGATCGGCTGTCCGTCCGTCATGTCCCGCCGCCTCCCGGAGCCGGCGTGGCCGTACGCAACGGCAAACGCACCTCGAACACCGCTCCGCCCTCGCCGTCCGTACCGGACTCCGCCACCGTCAACGTGCCCTCGTGGCGGTTCACCGCCTGCCGGACGAGGGCCAGCCCGAGCCCCCGCCCGCCGGGCCCGGCCGGCTTCGTGGAGAATCCCCGCTGGAATACCAGGCCGGCGTGGGCGCGGTCCACACCGGGGCCGGTGTCCGACACGCGCAGCACCACTTCGGCGGCCGAGGCGTACGCCGTCACCGTGACCCGTGCCCGCACACTCCCCTGCGCCGCGTCCACCGCGTTGTCGATCAGGTTGCCGAGGATGGTCACCAGGTCCCGGGCGGACACGCTCTCCGGGAGCAGGCCGTCGTCCAGGCGGCTGTCCGGCGACACCACCAGCTCCACCCCCCGCTCGTTCGCCTGGGCGGTCTTGCCCAGCAGCAGGGCGGCCAGGACCGGCTCGCTCACCGCCGCGACGACCTGGTCGGTCAGGGCCTGGGCCAGCTCCAGTTCGGCCGTGGCGAACTCCACCGCCTCCTCGGCGCGGCCCAGTTCGATCAGCGACACGACCGTGTGCAGCCGGTTCGCCGCCTCGTGCGCCTGGGAGCGCAGCGCCTGGGTGAAGCCCCGCTCCGAGTCCAGCTCGCCCATCAGCGACTGCAGTTCGGTGACATCGCGGAGCGTCACGACGGTACCGCGCTGCTCGCCCCCGGAGACCGGGGACGTGTTGACCACCAGCACCCGGGACGCCGTCAGGTGCACCTCGTCCACCCGGGGCTCGGAGGAGAGCAGGGCGCCGGTCAGCGGGGCCGGCAGGCCGAGGTCCGTCACCGAGCGGCCGACCGCCTCCTCCTCGGGGCCCACCCCCAGCAGCTCCCGGCCGCCGTCGTTGATCAGCGCCACCCGGTACCGCCCGTCCAGCATCAGCAGCCCTTCCCGGACCGCGTGCAGGGCCGCCTGGTGGTAGTCGTGCATCCGGCTCAGCTCCGTGGCGTTCATGCCGTGGGTGTGGCGGCGCAGCCGGGCGTTGATCACGTACGTGCCCACCGCGCCGAGCAGCAGGGTGCCGCCGGCCACCCCGAGCAGAGCGGTGACCTGGTCCCGGACCCGGGCGCTGATCGTCTCCACCGTGATGCCGGCGCTCACCAGGCCCACGATCCGGCCGCCGTCCTCGATGGGGGTCACCGCGCGGACGGACGGGCCGAGGGTGCCGGTGTAGGTCTCGGTGAAGGTGCGGCCGTGCTGGGCGGGGCCGATGTTGCCGAGGAAGCGCCGGCCGATCTGCTTCTCGTCGGGGTGGGTCCAGCGGATGCCGGACGGATTCATGATCGTGACGAAGTCGACGTTGGCGTCCCGGGTGACCTGGAGGGCGTACGGCTCCAGCCGGGAGGTGGGGTCGGGGGTGCGGATCGCCGCGCGCACCGAGGGGGAGTCGGCGATCGAGCGGGCCACCGCCGTGGCCTGCCGGGCGGCGGCGTCCTCGGCCTGCCGCGCGTCGCTGACGTAGGTGAACAGCGCGTACCCGGCCACGAGCACCGCGATCAGCACGGCCTGCATGGCGAAGAGCTGGCCCGCCAGGCTGCGGGGTCTCGGCAGGGTGGGTACGCGCATGCCAGCAGTGTCCCTCTCCGGCCGAGCGCGAACTAAATGAACGCAAGGGTGACCGCCCTCACAGCCCCGGGAGATAGTCACGGCATTCCCCATCCGGACGTGAGCCGCACGCCGGTGTTCACCGACGAAGACGTCAAGGAGGGCAGTCGTGGCCGCCAGCACTCCCCCTACGGCACCTGCCGCACCCCGTGTGAAGCGGGACCGGACCCATTACCTGTACATCGCCGTCATCGCGGCGGTCGCGCTCGGCATCGCCGTGGGGCTGGTCTGGCCCGATGCCGCGGTGGAACTGAAGCCGCTGGGCACCGGTTTCGTGAACCTGATCAAGATGATGATCTCGCCGATCATCTTCTGCACGATCGTGCTCGGCATCGGTTCCGTACGGAAGGCGGCCAAGGTCGGCGCCGTCGGCGGTATCGCTCTCGGCTACTTCCTGGTGATGTCGCTCGTCGCCCTGGCCATCGGGCTCGTGGTCGGCAACGTGCTGCACCCCGGCGACGGGCTGCAGCTGACCGACGCGCTGAAGCAGACCGGACACGAACAGGTGTCGTCCGAGGCGCTGCCGCCCGTCGACTTCGTGCTGTCGATCATCCCCACCACGTTCCTGTCCGCCTTCACCCAGCAGCAGGTGCTCCAGACGCTGCTGGTGGCCCTGCTCGCCGGGTTCGCCCTCCAGGCTATGGGGCCGGCCGGGGAGCCGGTGCTGCGCGGTGTCGAGCACATCCAGCGGCTCGTCTTCCGGATCCTGTCCATGGTGATGTGGGCCGCGCCGGTCGGCGCCTTCGGCGCGATCGCGGCCGTGGTCGGCTCCGCGGGCCTGGACGCCCTCAAGAGCCTGGCCGTGCTGATGCTCGGCTTCTACGTCACCTGCTTCCTGTTCGTCTTCGTCGTGCTCGGCGCGCTGCTGCGGATCGTCGCGGGCCTGAACGTCTTCTCCCTCTTCACCTACCTGGGCCGGGAGTTCCTGCTGATCCTGTCCACCTCCTCGTCCGAGTCCGCGCTGCCGCGGCTCATCGCGAAGATGGAGCACCTGGGCGTCAGCCGGCCGGTCGTCGGCATCACCGTGCCGACCGGCTACTCGTTCAACCTCGACGGCACGATGATCTACATGACGATGGCGTCGCTGTACATCGCGGACGCGCTGGGCACGCCGATGTCGATCGGCGAGCAGATCCCGCTGCTGCTCTTCCTGCTGCTGGCGTCCAAGGGCGCGGCCGGTGTCAGCGGTGCCGGGCTCGCCACGCTGGCCGGCGGTCTCCAGTCGCACAAGCCGGCGCTGGTGGACGGGGTCGGGCTGATCGTCGGCATCGACCGGTTCATGAGCGAGGCCCGGGCGCTGACGAACTTCGCGGGCAACGCGGTCGCGACCGTGCTGGTCGGCACGTGGACCAAGGAGATCGACAAGGTCCGGGTGCGGCGGGTGCTGGGCGGGGAACTGCCGTTCGACGAGACGACGCTGCTGGACGAGGGCCGCGCCGAGGTGACCGACGCCCCCGCGGTCCGGGAGGAGGGGCTGGTCAAGGCCTAGGCGCCTGCCGGCCCCGCCGGGACCGGCCGCGGCGCGGCCGCGGGTCCGACGGCGCTCGCCGCGCAGTTCCCCGCGCTCCTTCGGGGGCGCGGAGCCCCGGCCACGAGGCTTGCCACGCAGTTCGTCGCGCCCCCAGGGGCGCGGCCGTCAGCTCCGGACGTCCGGCCCCGCCTGAACCGGGGCCGGGCGTCCGGTACCGCCGCCGGGCGGCTGAGTACCCCCCGTACGCTCAGCCGCCCGGCTTCTCCGTGTGCCGCGACACCTCGGCCACCAGCGCGGTGGCCCGCGCGGCGGGCACGCCCGCAGCCGTCAGTACGGCGACCGTCGCCGAGCGGCCCGCCTCCTCCGCCGCCAGCAGTCCGTCGTTCACCGCCTCCGTCACCGCGAAGAGCATCTGCTCGTGCACGTAGGCGAGGGCCGGCGCGGGCAGCGGGGAGGTGAACGCGCCCTCGTCCAGACCGCGCTGGAGGAGGCGCACCTTGTTCTCGCGCAGCGGCGCGAGGCGTTCACGGATGCCCTGCACGGTGACCGTGCGCTGGGCCAGGGCGATCAGCAGCCGGTAGCGGTCGGCGACCGGCCACAGCGCGAGCACCGAGCGGGCCACCGCCTCGGCCGGGTCGCTCACCCCGGCCCGGGCGTCCGCGTCGGCGTCCGCCAGCGCCTCCACGGCCCCGTCCACCAGGGTGCTGATCAGCGCTTCCCGGTTGGGGAAGTGGCCGTAGACCGTCCGTCGGACGACCCCCGCGGCGCGCGCGATCTGGTCCATGGAGGCGTCGGGATCGCGCAGCAGTTCGGCGAGGGCGACGTCGAGGATGCGGCGCCGGTTGGCGTCGGCGCGGCTGGTGTTACCCGTGGTCATGGCGGTCATTGTGCCTTCCCGGACCCTTCCCGACCCGACTTGCACAGCAGTGTGCAACGCCGTACATTGCACATGGTTGTGCAATTGCACGCCAATGTGCAAGTCCGTCGCGTACCCGAGGAAGGCGACCCCCTGCCATGCGACTCGTCATGACCGAACCGGTCGAAAGGATGGACCGGCCCTACGCCCGGCGCTGGTGGGCGCTGCTGGTCCTGTGCCTGAGCCTGCTGATCATCGTGATGGCGAACACCGCCCTCACGGTCGCGGCGCCCGACATGACGAAGGATCTCGGCCTCTCCAGCGCCGACCTCCAGTGGGTGATCGACGGCTATACCGTCCCCTACGCGGCGCTGATGCTGCTGCTCGGCGCGATCGGCGACAAGTACAGCCGGCGCGGAGCGCTCGTCCTCGGCCTGCTGGTGTTCGGCGGCGGGGCCGTCTTCGGATACCTCGCCGACAGCTCCACGACCGTCATCGCGGCCCGGGCCGTGATGGGTGTCGGCGCGGCCCTCATCATGCCGGCCACCCTGTCGCTGCTCGCCGCGACCTTCCCGCGCGCCGAGCGGGCCAAGGCGATCGTGCTGTGGACGGCCACGGCCGGGCTCGCCATCGCCGCCGGACCGGTGGTCGCCGGCGCCCTGCTGCGCGACCACGGCTGGTCCTCGACCTTCCTGATCAACGTGCCCATCGCGGCCGTCGCGATCGTCGGGGCCCTCGTCCTCGTGCCGCCGTCGAACTCCGGCCACCAGGACCGCGTCGACTACGTCGGCGGCCTGCTGTCGGTGCTCTGGACCGGTGCGCTCGTCTACATGATCATCGAGGGTCCGCACTTCGGCTGGGGCGCCAAGGCCGTCGGGGCGGCCGTCGTCGCGGGTGCCGGCCTGATCGCCTTCGTCGTGTGGGAGCTGCGCCACCCGCGCCCGATCCTGGACGTGCGCCGCTTCACCGGCCGCCGCTTCGCCGGCTCCAACCTCGCCGTCGCCCTCTTCTTCCTCGCCGTCTTCGGCGCCTTCTACTACCTCACCCAGCACCTCCAGTTCGTCCTGCGCTACGACGCCCTGGAGACCGGTGTGCGCATGCTGCCGCTGGCCGGTGCCGTCTTCGTCGGCTCCGCCCTGACCGGCTGGCTCACCCCGCGCGTGGGCATGAAGTGGACCGTCAGCGCCGGCATGGTCGGCGGTACGACCGCCCTGGCCCTGCTCACCCGGATCGACGCGGGGTCCGGCTACGGCGACTTCGTCGCCCCCCTGGTCATCCTGGGCCTCGCCATCGGTCTCGCCCTCTCGCCCTGCACCGACGCCATCATGGGCGCCTTCCCGGAGTCCGAGCTGGGTGTCGGCGGCGCCGTCAACGACACCTCGCTGGAGCTGGGCGGCTCGCTCGGCATCGCCATCCTCGGCTCGCTGCTGGCCACCTCCTACGGTGACCACCTCGCGGACGCCACCGCCGGCAGCAGGCTTCCGGCCGACGCCCTGGACACCGCGCAGGACTCGGTCGGCGCCGGGTACGCCGTCGCGCAGGGCATCGGCGAGAAGGCGCACCAGGCCGCCGCGCAGGCCCAGCAGGCCACCGACCCGCAGCAGGCCGGACAGCTCAAGCAGCAGGCCGCCGAACTGGCCGCCGGCGCCCGGCAGATGTCCGACGCGGTGGGCTCCGCCTTCTCCGACGCGGTGGCCCACACCAGCCTGGTCGGCGCGGTGGTCCTCGGCGTCGGCACGGTCCTGGTGGCCTTCCTGCTGCCGCGCCGTGAGGCCGCCGCGCCGGAGGCGACCGAGGACGAGAAGGAACTGGTGGACAGCGCGGCGGCCTGATCGCCTTGCCTTGACGCCGACGTCAACACCTACCGTCGTACGCATGCGAATCGGCGAGCTGGCCGCACGGGCCGGAACCACGACACGCACCCTGCGCTACTACGAGTCCCGGGGCCTGCTGCCGGCCCGGCGTGACGGCAACGGACACCGCACGTACGACGAGAGCGACCTGCGGCTGCTGGAGCAGATCCGCACCCTCCAGCACTTCGGTTTCGACCTGGAGGAGACCCGGCCGTTCGTGGAGTGCCTGCGGGCCGGGCATCCGGAGGGCGACTCCTGCCCGGCCTCGCTCGTCGTCTACCGGCGCAAGCTGGCCGAGCTGGACTCGCTCATCGGAGAGCTGACCGCGGTGCGCGAGACGGTCGCGGGGCAGCTGGCGCGGGCCGAGCGGGCGCGGGACGAGCTGGCCGCCGAGGCGCGGGTTCCGGGAGGTCCGGAACCCCGGTGCGAACTGGGAGGGCAGAAACGGTGAGCAGAGCGGCGGGTGTGCCGGAGGTGGGCGACGCGGACTTCGCGACGGAGGTCCTGGCGTCCGAACTGCCGGTGCTGGTGGAGTTCACGGCCGACTGGTGTCCGCCGTGCCGGCAGATGGCGCCGGTGCTCAGCCAGCTCGCGTCCGAGGAGGGCGACCGGCTGAAGGTCGTCCAGCTGGACGTGGACCACAACCCGGACACCACGAACGCCTACAAGGTGCTGTCGATGCCGACGTTCATGGTGTTCCGGGACGGCGAGCCGGTGAAGTCGATGGTGGGGGCGCGGCCCAAGCGGCGGCTGCTGGAAGAACTGGCCGACGTGCTGTAAAGCGGTGGAACCGCCACGAGAAATCCCCCGGGCAATTGCGCTCGGGGGATTTCTGTGCGTATATTCGGTGGTTCGCGACTTCATATCGGAATGAGTCGCGGAGAAGTCCAGTGAGCACAGTATATGCGGGCGGGAGCGGAATTGTCAAACGCGGATCTGTCGAACAGTGAATATCCGGACGATGAATTGCGGCACGAGCAGGAATTCATCGACGGACTGTACGCGCGCGTGGATGTGCTGCGCGGCGAGGCCGAGTCCTCGGTCGCGGACGCGCTCGCCCAGGGCGACAAGCCGATGCAGGCCCGGCTGGAGCGGGACATCCTGGTCGCCGAGCGCTCGGGGCTGCTCGCCGCGCTCAACGCCGTGGACGGCTCGCTCTGCTTCGGCCGGATCGACCTGACCGACGGCACCAAGCACCACATCGGCCGGATCGGGCTGCGCGAGGAGGACGCCGCGCGCACCCCCGTCCTCATCGACTGGCGGGCCGACGTCGCCCGCCCCTTCTACCTGGCCACCGGCCACACCCCGATGGGCCTGCGCCGCCGCAGGCACATCGCCACCGAGGGCCGGACCGTCACCTCCCTGCACGACGAGATCCTGGACCTCGGCGACGCCACCCGCACCGGGCACGAGGACCACAACGGCGACGCCGTGCTGCTGGCCGCGCTGAACTCCGCGCGCACCGGCCGGATGGGCGACATCGTGCAGACCATCCAGGCCGACCAGGACCGCATCATCCGCGCACCGCACCAGGGCGTGCTCGTCGTGGAGGGCGGCCCCGGCACCGGCAAGACCGCCGTCGCCCTGCACCGCGCGGCCTACCTCCTCTACGAGTACCGGGAACTGCTGGCCCGCCGCGCGGTCCTCATCGTCGGCCCCAACCCCGCCTTCCTCGGCTACATCGGCGAGGTGCTGCCCTCCCTCGGCGAGACCGGGGTGCTGCTGGCCACCGTCGGCGAACTGTTCCCCGGCGTGCGCGCCACCGCCGCCGACACCCCCGAGGCCGCCGCCGTCAAGGGCCGCGCCGACATGGCCGACGTGCTCGCCGCCGTCGTCCGCGACCGGCAGGCCCTGCCCGATCCGGTCATCGCGATCGAGCACGACCGCGAGGTGCTCATGCTGGACGACGGCCTCGTCGGCGTCGCCCGCGAGCGCACCCGGGCCGCCAAGCTGCCGCACAACGCGGCCCGCGAGTACTTCGAGGGCCACATCCTCAACACCCTCACCGAGCTGTACGCCGAACGCGTGGGCACCGACCCCTACGACGGCGGCAGCCTGCTCGACCCCGCCGACATCACCCAGATCCGCGACGAGCTCGCCGAGAACCCGGAGGTGTGGGACGCCATCGACCGGCTGTGGCCCCGGCTCACCCCGCGCCGGCTGGTCGCCGACTTCCTCGCGGAACCGGACGCCTACCTCCCGGAGGCGGACGCCGACGCGATCCGCCGCCCGGTCACCCGCGCCTGGACCGTCGCCGACGTCCCGCTGCTGGACGAGGCGGCCGAGCTCCTCGGCGAGGACGACCGGGTGGCCCGGGCCCGCGCCGAGCGGGAACGCGAGACCCAGGTGGCCTACGCCCAGGGCGTCCTGGACGTGTCGTACGCCTCCCGGACGTACGAGTTCGAGGACAAGGAGGACAGCGACCCGGACGCCTCCGAGGTGCTGTCCGCCCACGACATCATCGACGCCGAGCGGTTCGCCGAGCGGCAGGAGGAGGCGGACCACCGCAGCGCCGCCGAGCGGGCCGCCGCCGACCGCACCTGGGCGTTCGGCCACATCATCGTGGACGAGGCACAGGAGCTGTCCCCGATGGCCTGGCGGCTGCTGATGCGACGCAGCCCGACCCGCTCCATGACCCTGGTCGGCGACCCGGCCCAGACGGCGGAGGCGGCCGGCGTCGGCTCCTGGGCGGACATCCTCCGCCCCTACGTCGAGGACCGCTGGGAGCACACCCGCCTGGGCGTCAACTACCGCACCCCCGCGGAGATCATGGACCTGGCCGCGGCCGTGGTCCGGGCCGCGCAGCCCGGCTTCGAACCGCCGAGCTCCGTCCGGGCCACCGGCGTCCGGCCCTGGGTGCGGCGGGCCGCCGGCGACCTGCCCGGCGCGGTCGCCGGGGCGGTCGCCGAACTCACCCCGGCCGAGGGCCGGCTCGCGGTGATCGCCCCGCGCGCCCTGCACCGCTCCCTGGCCGCCCGGCTGGACGGCGTCACGGCCGGCGCCGAACCCGACCTGACCCGGGCGGTGGTCCTGCTCGACCCGCGCCAGGCCAAGGGGCTGGAGTTCGACTCGGTGCTGGTGGTGGAGCCGGCCGCGTACGGCACCAGCGACCTGTACGTGGCCCTGACCCGGGCCACCCAGCGGCTCGGTGTGCTGCACACCGGCGTGCTGCCGCCGGGCCTGACCGACGCGGAGTGACGCGCGGGGGCCTGGGGGCGAGCGCTCTCAGGCCCCCCGCTCCGGCCGCAACCGCATGCCCCGCGTCGACGTGAGCCCCCGCTCGGGATGCGCGCGGAAGGCCGCCGTCCACGCCGTGGGCGGGCAGGACCGGCCGTTCGGATGCTGCTCCGCCAGCCGCGCCCGCCGGCTGTCCCGTACGACGACCCGGCCGTCCTTCCCGTCGGTCACCGTGAGCCGCACCGCCACCGGGCCGGCCCCCACGTCGTCCGGGAGCCGGACCGACACCCTGCCGAAGGGGTCTGCGGGATCGCCGGACGTGCGCTGCGCACAGCGGCCGTCCACGCACAGCCGGACCGTCACCGCGTCCCGCTGCCCGCCGAAGTCCGCCGGCCGCCACAGCACGGCGACGCCCGAGTCCATGTCCGCCTGGGTGCACAGCCGCTCCGGCGCACACCCCGTCAGGGCCGCCACCGTGCCCAGAGCCACGACGATCCGCCGCATGTCCCCCTCCGCCCCTTCCGCCCCACCGGGCGCCCGAGCGTAGGCGCCGGGCGGGGCGGAAGGCAAAGCGCAGGTCAGGCAGGGATCAGGCAGGCCGCAGCCAGACCGTCGCCAGCGGCGGCAGATCAGGCAGGCCGCAGCCACACCGTCGCCAGCGGCGGCAGATCAGGCAGGCCGCAGCCACACCGTCGCCAGCGGCGGCGGATCAGGCAGGCCGCAGCCAGACCGTCGCCAGCGGCGGCAGGGTCAGCCGGATGCTCGCCGGGCGGCCGTGCCAGGACTGCGGCTCGGGCTTGACGACGTCCGGGTGGACGACGTCGCCGCCGCCGTAGCGGGCCGCGTCGGTGTTCAGCACCTCCACCCAGGCCGGCACCTCCTCCGGCACCCCGATCCGGTAGTCGGGGCGGACCACCGGGGCCAGGTGGGAGACCGCGAGCAGCGGGGTGCCGTCGGCGTCGTGGCGCAGGAACGCGAAGACGTTGTCGCCGGCCGCGTCCCCGGTGATCCATGCGAACCCCGCCGGGTCGGTGTCCCGCTGCCACAGCGCCGGGGTCTGCCGGTACAGCGTGTTGAGGTCCCGTACGAGGTCCCGCACGCCCCGGTGGTCCGCCTCGGCGCCGTACGCCGGGTCGAGCAGCCACCAGTCCGGTCCGTGCACCTCGGACCACTCGGCGCCCTGCGCGAACTCCTGTCCCATGAACAGCAGCTTCTTGCCCGGGTGCGCCCACATGAAGGCCAGGTAGGCACGGAGGTCGGCGCGCTGCCGCCACCAGTCGCCGGGCATCTTCGACACCAGGGACCGCTTGCCGTGGACCACCTCGTCGTGGGAGATGGGCAGCACGTAGTTCTCGCTGTAGGCGTACACCATCGAGAACGTCATCTCGTGGTGGTGGTACTGGCGGTGCACGGGGTCGTGGCTCATGTACCCGAGCGAGTCGTGCATCCACCCCATGTTCCACTTCAGACCGAAACCGAGCCCGCCGAAGCCGCTCGGACCCCGGTGGTGGGTCGGCCGGGTGACGCCGTCCCAGGCCGTCGACTCCTCGGCGACGGTCACCACGCCCGGGCAGCGCCGGTACACGGTCGCGTTCATCTCCTGGAGGAAGGCCACCGCGTCCAGGTTCTCCCGGCCGCCGTGCTCGTTCGGCGTCCACCCGCCCGGCTCGCGCGAGTAGTCCAGGTAGAGCATCGAGGCGACCGCGTCCACGCGCAGCCCGTCGATGTGGAACTCCTCGCACCAGTACACGGCGTTCGCGACCAGGAAGTTGCGCACCTCGCGCCGGCCGAAGTCGAACTCCAGCGTGCCCCAGTCGGGGTGGGCGGCCCGCAGCGGGTCGTGGTGCTCGTACAGCGGGCGCCCGTCGAACTCGGCCAGCGCCCAGTCGTCGCGCGGGAAGTGGGCCGGCACCCAGTCCATCAGCACCCCGATGCCCGCCTGGTGCAGCCTGTCCACCAGGTACTTGAAGTCGTCGGGCGTGCCGAGCCGGGCCGTCGGGGCGTAGAACCCGGTCACCTGGTAGCCCCAGGAGCCGCCGAAGGGATGCTCCGCCACCGGCATCAGCTCCACGTGCGTGAAGCCCATCTCCCGCACGTACGACGGCAGCTGCTCGGCGAGCCCGCGGTAGGTGAGCCCCGGCCGCCAGGACGGCAGGTGCACCTCGTACACCGAGAAGGGCGCCTCGTGGACCGGCGTCTCCGCCCGGCGGGCCAGCCACTCCGCGTCGCCCCAGGTGTGGTGCGAGGCGTACACGATCGAGGAGGTGGCGGGCGGGACCTCGGTACGCCGGGCCAGCGGGTCGGCGCGCAGGGTGCGCGAGCCGTCCGGGCGGGTGATCTCGAACTTGTACAGCTCGCCCTCGCCGATCCCCGGCACGAACAGCTCCCACACCCCGGTGGCGCCGAGCGAGCGCATCGGGAAGCCGGCGCCGTCCCAGAAGTTGAAACCGCCCGTGACCCGCACGCCCCGCGCGTTCGGCGCCCACACCGCGAACCGCGTGCCGGTGACGCCCTGGTGGGTGGTCACATGCGCGCCGAGCGCCTGCCACAGCTGCTCGTGCCGGCCCTCGCCGATCAGGTGCAGGTCCAGCTCGCCGAGGGTGGGCAGGAAGCGGTAGGCGTCCTCGGTCTCGTGGACGGTCGTGTCGTACGCCACGAGCAGCCGGTAGGCGGGCACCTCGGTGACCGGCAGCAGGCCGGAGAAGAAGCCGTCGCCGTCGTCGTGCAGCTCCGCGCGCAGCTCGTCCGAGACCACGGTGACCGCCCGCGCGTACGGGCGGAAGGCGCGGAACGCGATGCCGCCCGGCACCGGGTGGGCCCCCAGCACGGAGTGCGGGTCGTGGTGGGTGCCGTGCAGCAGCCGCTCGCGGTCGTCGGCGCCGAGGGCGGGGGAGACGGCGGTCTCCGGCGCGGGCGGCGCCGGCTGCGGCGGCACCTGCGCGGCCCGGGGCGCCGTGGCCTTCCGCACGGCCTTGGTCTTGCCGGAGTTCTTCCTGCTGGCTGACTTCTTGGACGTCACGAGGGAGTCTCCCGGGCGAGGATCGGGTCAGGTCAGGTCAGGTCGGGTCGGACGCGGCGAGGCGGCGGATCGCCGACAGCGGGACGGGGAGCCAGTCGGGGCGGTGCCGGGCCTCGTACACGGCTTCGTAGACCGCCTTGTCGGTCTCGAAGGCCCGCAGCAGCACCGGGTCGGTGCGCGGGTCGCGGCCGGACACCTCCGCGTACCCGGTGCAGTAGGCGGCCCGGCAGGCCCGCGCCCACTCCGGGGCGGGCGGGGTGGCCGAGTGGGCGGCGTAGTCGAAGGAGCGGAGCATGCCCGCGATGTCCCGCGCCGGCGGCTGCGGCATCCGACGTTCGGCCGGCGGCCGGGCCGGTTCGCCCTCGAAGTCGATGAGCGACCACTGCCCGGACGGGGAACGCAGGCACTGCCCGAGGTGCAGATCGCCGTGCACCCGCTGCGCGGTCCAGGTGCGGCCCTCGGCGGCGAGCTGGCCGAGCGCCGCGTACGCCGAGCGCAGCCCGTCCTCGTACGGCCGCAGCGCCGGCACCGCACGCACCGCCGCCGTCAGCCGCTCGGCCATGCCGTCGACCAGCAGCTCCAGCTGGGTGCGGCCGAGGGTGACCGTCGGCAGCGCGCGGGCCAGCGCGGTGTGCACCTCGGCGGTGGCCCGGCCCAGCGCGCGGGCCTCGGCGGCGAAGTCCTCGCCCTTGGCCAGCTCGCGCAGCGCCAGCTCCCAGCCGTCGCTCGCGCCGTTCACGAAGGGCTGGAGCACGGCCAGGACGTACGGCTCGGCGTCCACCTCGGTGTGCAGCCAGGCCGTCGGCGCGGGCACCCGGGGACAGCCCTCGCGGGCCAGGGCCAGCGGTATCTCCAGATCGGGGTTGACGCCGGGCACGACCCTGCGCAGCAGCTTTAGGATGAACGTATCTCCGTAGACCACGGAGGAGTTGGACTGCTCGGCGGTCAGCAGCCGGGCCACCAGGCCGGCCCGGATCTCCTGCCGCGCGTCCCGCTCGAAGCGCAGCCCGCCGATGCGGGCCCGGGTGCGCAGGGCCTCCAGGAGCACCTCGGCGGGCCGGGGGTCGTACAGGGCCTCGTACACCGTGCGTCCGGCGAGCGGGCCCTCGCTCACGTGTCCGATCAGCGCGGGCGCCAGCCGGGGCGGCAGCGCCTCGCGCACGCCTATGAGGAGCTGGTAGCAGTCGCCGGGGTGCGGCGGGGTGCCCGGCAGGTCGGGCTGGTGGACGCGCAGGAGCAGGTGGTACAGGCCCAGCCGGCCGTCGGGGGGCAGCAGTTCGGTGACGGCCACCGGGGTGAAGCCGGTGACCGGGCGGCCCTTGCCCGCGAACCAGCGCTGCCGTGGCAGCCAGGTGCGCAACAGCGGATCGAGCGAGGCGAGAAGGGAGCCGGTGGTGCCGAAGGGGGTGACCGTTTCCGCCATGGGCGTCACGTCCTTTCCCCGGGGGTCGTCGGGGTGTTACGTATGCGTGCCCCGGGTGGGGCGGTGGAAACCGCCCCACCCGGGCCGGCTAGACGGTGTCCCGGCGCAGCCGGAACCAGTAGAAGCCGTGCCCCGCGAGGGTGAGCAGGTACGGCAGTTCGCCGATCGCCGGGAACCGGACCCCGCCGAACAGCTCGACGGGGTGCCGCCCGCCGAACCGGCTCAGGTCCAGCTCCGTGGGCTGGGCGAAGCGGGAGAAGTTGTGGACGCACAGCACGAGGTCGTCCCCGCCGTCCTTCGACAGGGGAGCCTCGCGCAGGAAGGCGAGCACCGCCGGGTTCGACGACGGCAGCTCGGTGTAGGACCCCAGTCCGAAGGCAGGATTCTGCTTGCGGATCTCGATCATGCGGCGGGTCCAGTGCAGCAGCGACGAGGGCGAGGACATCGACGCCTCGACGTTGGTGACCTGGTAGCCGTA